>NZ_PZJR01000017.1:0-133381 GCF_003206035.1 Salinicola sp. CPA57 | reverse complement strand
CAATTTTTAACGCCGGATGGGCGAGCGCAGGCATTTTTCAGACAGAGCGTAGACTTTCGTCGAAGCACCGCCGCTTAGGGCAGGGTTTGTCGGTTAAGCTCGTGCGTCCCTCGTTTCGTCGGCGATGCCGTTATCGCCCGCGAATCCTCCGACCTTTCAGATGGAGAGTCCTTCATGAGCAAGCGCATCCTGGCGTACCGTCGCCTCAACGATCAGCAGCTCGATCAGCTACGTGACCGCTTCCACGTCGATTATTTCGACAAGCTGGGGTCACCCGACGATCCGGCGTTTCGCGATGCGCTGAGCGAAGCTCACGGCCTGATCGGCGCAGGCGTCAACATGACCCCGGAACTGCTCGATGCCGCCCCCAAGCTGGAAGCGATCGCCACCATTTCGGTGGGCGTCGACAACTATCCGGTCGATGAACTGACGAAGCGCGGCATTCTGCTCTGCAACACCCCGGACGTGCTCACCGAAACTACCGCCGATACCGGCTTCTCGCTGATCATGGCGAGTGCCCGGCGGGTGGTGGAGCTGGCCGAGTACGTCAAGCGCGGCGACTGGAAGGCGAGCATCGGACCGGCCCAGTTCGGCAGCGACGTGCACGGCAAGACGCTGGGCATGGTCGGGTTCGGGCGTATCGGTCAGGCCGTGGCGCGTCGCGGTGCGCTCGGCTTCGGCATGAAGATCCTCTACGCCAAGGCCTCGCCCAAGCCGGCGCTCGACGCGGAACTGGGCGCCCGCCACTGCGAACTGGACGAACTGCTGCAGCAGTCCGACTTCGTCTGCGCCATCGTCCCGCTGACCCCGGAGACCCGCCAGCTGATCGGCGCCCGCGAATTCGAGCTGATGAAGGAGAGCGCCATCTTCATCAACATCTCCCGCGGGCAGGTGGTCGACGAACAGGCCATGATCAAGGCCCTCGAGAGCGGCCAGATCCGCGGCGCCGGCCTCGATGTGTTCGAGCAGGAACCGCTGCAGGCCGAATCGCCACTACCGAAGATGCCCAACGTAGTGGCGCTGCCGCATATCGGCTCCGCCACCCATGAAACCCGCACGGCCATGGCGCAGCGTGCCGTGGACAACATCATGCTCGCGCTCGACGGCAAGCGCCCACTCAGCCCGTTCAACGAACAAGCCTGGGCCGGACGCTTCGCCTGACCCTCCTCCCGGGATCGCGATCGGCCTGCCGATCGCTTCCTTGCCTTGACCCGCGACCGGGTCTTTCCGAGCGTCTCCCCACCCCGTCACCCGCCTCAAACTTTCGGCCCAGAAGCGGGCCGGGTTCGGACGATCAAAAAGTGTGCAATTTCTGGGGAGCCTCTTGCCTCGGCTTGTCAATCTCGTTCGGGGCGACTAAAGTTGCAACATAGATTAGAAACAGTGTTCCGTAATCCTGTACTTTTCGATACCGCGGCCGATATTGGAACAACTGGATACAGCGGAACTGGAAACGTCAGAACCGGAAACGAGAACTGGAGCCAGTCATCGGCAGACCGATTCACCGACGGTCTGCGTCTATATCCACTGACAGCGCCCTCGAGGCGACCCATCATGCCCGATCCCCTCTGCTTGCTTTTCGATTGCGACGGCACTCTGGTCGATAGTGAACCGCTTCTTGCCGAAGTCATGGCGAAATACCTGAATCAGGCCGGCCTGCCCTTCCAGCCAGACGATTACATGAAGGCGTTTCGCGGCGCGCGATTCGCCAGCATCGTCTCGCATCTGGAGCGCGAGCACGGGGCGCTCGACGAAGCCGTTCGTCAACATATCGAGACTTCAATGCGCCAGGAGATGTACGAGCGCATGGCAGACGAACTCGAGCCGATCGCCGGCGTTCCTGAAGCGCTCGATGCGCTGGGTTCGCTGCCACGCTGCGTCGCGTCCAACGGCCCCGAGACGAAGATTCGGCGGGCGCTGGACAGCACGGGCCTGCGCGGCTTCTTCGGCGATCATATCTACAGCGCCTATACCGTGGGGAGCTGGAAGCCGGCACCGGGCCTGTTCCTTCATGCCGGGCGCGACATGGGCTTCGACCCCGCCGACTGCATCGTGATCGACGACGCCCAGGTCGGCGTTCGTGCGGCGCTGGCAGCAGGCATGCGAGTCGTCCATATCAATCGCTTCGCCGATCTCGAGCCCACTCCCGCCGGCGCGATCGGAATCCGCGACATGCGCGAGCTTCCCGGCGTGATCGATAGACTGATGCCGGCCCTGGCCGTCGGCAACCTCTAGCGCTTCGGGTGCCTATCAACCCCGAGTGCCGGGATTCGATGGCCGGCCACCGGCGCTCCGTCGGACCAGATGATCACTGCCCGGGCCAACCGCTCGGGCCGTGATCGTTGCGCCATCGCCAATTTCAGCTCGACCGATTCCCGTTCGATTACTTCGCACGTTCGTTCCTCATCGGGCGGCCGAGTTATCATCCATCGCTCGAGTATCGATTCGGAGTTCTCATGCCTTCATTGCAGGATCAGCTAAGCGGCCTGGTCTACTCGACCGAACACGGCGAGACCTGCCCCGACTGTCGCCGGCCCGTGGCCGAGTGCGAATGCCGCGAACGCGAGGAGGCCGAGCGGCTCGCCTCCCTCGACGGCATCGTGCGCATTCGTCGCGAAACCAGTGGCCGCAAGGGCAAGGGCGTGACGACGATCCAGGGCGTGCCACTGAATAGCGACGAGCTGAAAATCCTGGCCAAGACGCTCAAGAAACGTTGCGGCACCGGCGGTGCGCTCAAGGATGGCATGATCGAGATTCAGGGCGACCATCGCGAGGTGCTCAAGCGCGAGCTGGAGTCGCGCGGGTTCAAGGTCAAGCTGGCCGGAGGTTGATCTGTCCTCCCTCACGGTCCCCTTCTACCCTGACACGCGCAACGACAGGAATTTTCCCCCCTTGTGCGTGTCACACCTCTGCCGTTTCCGCCTCTTCCTTGATTAGGGATCCCGATGTCTTCGCTCAAAGCACTGCGACCGCTTGTCCTGATCATGACGCTGCTGCCACTGGGTATGCTGACCGGGTGTGCCGGCGGGCCCCAGTTCGAGACGCTCGCCGCCCGGGTGGTATCCGACAAACCGATAACGCTCCCCAAGTCTGCAGCACTCGAAGTCCAGTTGAAGGACGTTTCCACCGGCGACGTGCTGGCCAGCAGCCGTTACGAGCAGTTGGGACAGCTTCCGATACCGATCACCCTGCAGTACGCCGCCGAGGCGATCGACCCCGACGATCTCTATCGCCTTAGCGCGCAGATTCGCGACGACGACCGAATTCTCTATCTGAATCCGGAGCCGGTATCGGTCTTCGGCCATGGTGACGCCCCCGAGCCGGACATTCCGGTGACCACCACCGGCGCGGCGACCGCTCGCTAAGCCGAACCGTCGAAGCCCGAATCCGGGAAACCCGTCGCTAAGGTCGACTTGCCGAAGACAGGCCAGCGATTCACTGTAGTGCAATCCGATTCATCACCAAGGAGGGCAGGATGGAAACACTGACACTACCCGGTACCGACATCGTCACGTCCCGCATCGGACTCGGCACCTGGGCCATGGGCGGCCGCCAGTGGGGCGGTACCGACGATCCCAACGCCATCCGCACCATTCACGCCGCCATCGATCGTGGCGTCAACCTGATCGATACCGCACCGGCCTACGGTTTTGGCCATTCGGAAGAGGTCGTCGGCAAGGCCGTCGCCCAGTCGGATCAGCGTGACAAGCTGGTGCTGGCGACCAAGGCCGGCCTCGAGTGGTACGACGATGCTACCGTGGCACGCAATGCCACGGCGAAACGTCTGGAGAAAGAGCTCGACGACTCGCTGCGTCGGCTGAACACCGACCATATCGACCTCTACCAGATCCACTGGCCAGATCCGCTGGTCGAGATCCAGGAGACCGCCGAGGCGATGGCACGCTTCCATCGTGCGGGCAAGATTCGTGCGATCGGTGTCAGCAACTTTTCTCCCGCACAGTGCGACGTCTTCCGCCAGGCCGCGCCGCTGCATACGCTGCAGCCGCCCTACAACCTGTTCGAGCGCGATATCGACAGTGAAATCCTGCCTTATGCCGAGAACAACGATCTGACCCTGCTGACCTACGGCGCCCTGTGTCGCGGTCTGCTCACCGGCAAGATGCACCAGGGCTATGCATTCAGCGGCGACGATCTGCGCAACAAGGACCCCAAGTTCCAGTCGCCGCGCTTCGCGCAGTACCTGGCCGCGGTCGAGGCGCTGACCGAGCTGGCTCGCAGCCGCCACGACAAGAGCGTGCTGGCGCTGGCCGTCCGCTGGATTCTCGATCGCTCCCCCAACATTGTCGCCCTGTGGGGCGCCCGCAAGCCGGAACAGGTCGAGCCGCTGGGCGATATCACCGGCTGGAAGCTGAGCGACGAGGACATGGCCGACATCGATGCCATTCTGACCCGCCATGTCAAAGATCCGGTCGGCCCCGAGTTCATGGCGCCGCCGACACGTCGATAGGCGGTAAATCACCTGTCATCGACTCGGAACCCGGCCTTGGCCGGGTTCTGTCGTTTCGGCGCTGCCGGCATTTTGCCGCCGCTGCCGCTATACCGTTTCCAGTTCGTCGATCAGGGCCGTCAGCGTCGGCCCGATCGATGTCGTGAGCTTGAGATCGAACAGTTCGTCGGCCCGCGTGGTGCCGAGATTGACGCAGGCGATCGGCTTGCCCGCCTTGGCCGCCTGCCGGGCGAACCGAAACCCCGAGTAGACCATCAGCGATGACCCGATCACCAGCATGGCCGAGGCATCCGCGAGCGCGTCGAAAGCTCGCTCGACCCGGGCCTTGGGCACGTTGTCGCCAAAGAACACCACATCCGGCTTGAGAATGCCGACCCGGCAGCGAGCGCAGCCGGGCACTTCGAACGTGGAAAAATCGTGGCCATCGAGATCGGCATCACCATCCGGTCCCACCTCGGCGCTCAACGACAGCCACTCGGCGTTGCGGCGCCCGAGTTCGTCATGCAACGCATGGCGCATCAGTGTCGCGTCACAGTTCATGCACCTCACCACATCGGCCTGGCCGTGGAGATCGATGACGCGTCGCGAGCCCGCTCGCTGATGCAGGCCATCGACGTTCTGTGTGACCAGCGAAGCGATTCGCGACTGCTGCTCGAGTACCGCCAGCGCCTTGTGCGCCTGGCCGGGATGCGCGGACGCCAGCGCCCGGAAACCGACCAGACTGCGCGCCCAGTAACGTTGCCGTACGGCGTGGCTGCCCATGAAAGCCTGATGGCTGACCGGGGGCGGCCGCTTCCAGTCGCCTCGCACATCGCGATAATCGGGAATGCCACAGTCGGTACTGACCCCGGCACCCGTTAGCACGAACAGGCGCGGTTGGCCCTCGACGAAATCGAGCAGTGCCGAGACGTCCGGAATGGATTCGTTGGACATACTATTTTCTGCCGATCAATGTTAGATAAGAAAGTGACGATTCCTTAACACAAGATAAGCGTCCTCGACGCTGGATGGCTGCCGACATGCCCGATACGCCCCTGGATCCCGTGGTCGAAAAGCGTTTAAGGGGCACCCGTCTCGCTAAACGTATCTACGCACCGCGGACCCTGGGGCTCCTGGTCGGCGGCCTGTGCATCGGTAGCGCGCTCCATGAATTGCCGACCCCGTCCTGGGTCTGGACGCTATGGTCACTGCAGATCCTGTTCTGGTCCCACCTCGCCTACTGGCGAGCGAGGTATCACAAGTCACCCTATCATGCCGAACGTCAGAATCTCGGCGCCGACAGTTTGCTGGGCGGCTTCTGGGTGGCAGCCATGCATTTCAACGTACTCCCCAGCATTGTGGTAGTGACGATGATCTGTCTCGACAATATCGCGGTTGGCGGGACACGTATGGCGTTGCGTGGTCTCGGCCTGCTGGCCACGGGCACGCTGATCGGGATGTGGTTGATCTCGCCGGGCTTTCCAAACGTCGTACCATCGGCAACCGTGCTGCTCTGCAGTCTACCGATGATCATCACTTACCCGCTTGTGATCGGCTATATCACCTATCTCCAGGCCCGCCGACTCAGCCGCCAGAAGACGGCATTGATCGAGTTGAGCCGCTCCGATGGATTGACCGGGCTGTTCAATCGCCGCTTCTGGGAGGATCAGGTAGCCGCAAACCTGCCAACCGATTCGCCCGCAACGATCGCGCTGCTCGACCTCGACCATTTCAAGCGCATCAACGACGAGCATGGTCATGGTGTCGGCGACCAGACCCTGCGCACGTTGTCTTCGCTGCTCCGCCAGTCGTTTGGCGATGACGTGCTGCTCGGGCGTTACGGTGGCGAAGAGTTCGGCCTGCTGATGCCGTCGACCACGCTGGATCAGGCCTGGACCGCGATTCAGCGGTTTCAGCAACGGCTGAGACACTATCCGCCACCACCGCCGCTTTCCAGGATGCCCACCTGCAGCATCGGCCTGGCCGCCAAGAGCCCGCTGACGAGGAATCACGAGCAATGGCTGCTGCAGGCGGACCAGGCGCTTTACTCGGCCAAGCATGCCGGGCGCAATCGGATCTGCATCGACGGCGCTCCAACATCGCAGACGACGCTCGACCTCGGCTAGAATGGCCTCTTCCCGCCCACGCCACTGCAAGGACAACCGCTCATGGCCTGGTTGGAGTATGTACTGCCGCTGATCTTTCTGGCCCCGCTGGGCGCCGCCGCCCTGGTGGCGATCACCCTGCGCGACGTGCAGACCGTCGGCCTGCGCTCTCCGCATGACGGCGAGCCGATCCACGAGATCGCCCAGGCGCACCGCGATCGCCTGGAAAAGGCGCGCATGGTGTTCTTCCTGGACGCCACGCTGGCGCCGACGCTCACCCTGATGCCGATCGTCTACGGCATGGGCCGAATGCTGTTCGCCGAAGAGCAGAGCTGGCTGGAGTGGTCGCTGTATGGCGTCGTCAGCACCCTGCTGGCGATGCTGTTCTGCTTTCTGATTCTGCGTGACGTCCAGCGTGTCCGCCGCCTGACGCGCAGCCTTGCCTGCGAACTGGCAGTGGGTCAGGCGCTGGATCATCTGATTCGCCCGTTGGCCAAACCCTACTTCGTTTTCCACGACTTCCCGGCCGACAGTTACACCATCGATAACGTGCTGGTGACGCCGCAGGGCGTGTTCGTGATCCAGACCGTGGCGCGCGAGTTTCCGCTCGATCTCGAAGGCCGCCCTGTCAATACCGTATCGGTCGAAAGCGAACGCCTGCGCTTCCGAGGCTGGAACGAGCGCCAGGTACTGCGCAAGGCGCGACTGTCGACGGTATGGCTGCGCCAGTGGCTTTCCCGCCACGCCAAGCTGAGCGTGCCGGTAAGAGGTTTCCTGGTGCTCCCGGGCTGGGTCATCGATGACGAAACCGAACATCTCGGCGACAGCCGCGACATTCGCGTGGTGGACGGCATCGACCTCGCCACGCAACTGGGTATCGGCGACGGCGACATCATCGATGACACCCAGCGCCAGCATCTGGTGGATGTTCTGAATGCGCGCTATCAGCGGCTGGAAAGCAAGCCGCCGGCCAACTGACGATCACCGCGCGATCGTGCGCCGGTCCTTCCCTGCAAGACTTTTTCGCACAAGCCTGGAGACGCCATGCCTCGTTCCGAATCCCGCTCAGACTCACTCCACGACTCACGCCATGATTCTGGCCACGACTCACGCTACGACGTACTGACGTTTGGCGAGGCCATGGCGCTTTTCGTCGCCGACGATGATGGCCCGCTGGACCAGGTCACAAGATTTCATCGGCGCACGGCGGGCGCCGATACCAATGTGGCCATCGGGCTATCCCGGCTTGGCTTTGGCGTGCGTTGGCTCAGCCGCGTCGGGGCGGATCACAACGGCACCTTCCTGCAGCGAGCGCTGGAAGCCGAGGGGCTGGACTGCCGCCACGTGCAGCGGGACGACACTCATGCCACCGGGCTGGTGTTCAAGGCCCGTGCCGTCGACGGTGCCGATCCGCACGTCGAATACGTCCGCCGCGGCAGCGCTGCCAGCCATCTGAGCATCGCCGATGGCCGCGACGTCGAGCTGGAGTCCGCTCGTCATCTGCACGCTACCGGGATTCCGCCGGCCATTTCCGATTCGGCGCGCGAGTTGTCGTTTCATCTGCTGCGCCAGGCTCGCAGCGCCGGGGTATCGGTCTCGTTCGATCCCAATCTGCGCCCCAGCCTGTGGCCCAACGAAACGGTGATGATCGAGACCCTCAACGCGCTGGCTGCCGAATCCGATATCGTGATGCCGGGACTGAGCGAAGGGCGTCTGCTGACCGGCCGCGACACCGCTCATGATATCGCCGGTCACTATCTCGACCGGGGCGCCAAGGTTGTGGTGATCAAGCTCGGTCCGGAAGGCAGCTACTTTCGTACGGCCGACAGCGAAGGCACCGTCGACGGCTCACCGGTCAAGCAGGTCGTCGATACCGTCGGCGCCGGTGATGGTTTCGCGGTGGGCATCGTCAGCGCGTATCTCGACGGTCTGGACTGGCGGGCGGCACTGCACCGCGGCAATCTGATCGGGGCCCGGCAGGTTCAGGTCATCGGCGACATGGAAGGTCTGCCCAGTCGAGAGGAACTGATCGCCATGGAGCGTAGCGGCGACGCGATCTAACCGGGTACGGGGCCGTCGTTTGGCGCCGCCGGGTGGGTGACGCCCGGCCCGGCGCCGGCTCGATCGCGCAACCCCGACAGTACCGCCGGCTTGAGTGCTCCCAGCGCTTCGCCGGACAGCCCGCTGAGTACGATCAGCCGAGCCTGACGCTCCTTCCCATAGCCGAGCCGCCCTTGCGAATAGCCGAGCCACAGCGGCAGCTCGACGGCGCGTAGCGTCGAAGGCTGCACACGTAGCGACCAGCGCCGTGGCCGAGCCAGCCGCTCCCACAACCACCAACGCTCGAACTGCGAAAGCGTCGGCCTCGGCCCTCCGTCGAGCAAGAGAACGCCGTCGTCCGCTGGCGGCGCGAGATTCAATTCCCCCGCTATCAGCAAGGCTCTTGGCAGATGCGCGGCCGCCAACAGCCAGGCCAGCGGCTTCTCCGCTTCCCTCCCGATCGCCAGCGCCCATAGCGACAGCCACGCCGGCTCGAACCGCCCGGCGCCGAAGTGGCGCAGTCGGGGCTCGGCGGCGGCTGCGTTCAGCCGTCGGGGCAACCGCGCGATTGACTCCCCCGCTTTCTGCTGCGGTTCACGCGTTCGCTCAGCCATTGGCCCACCACTGCAGCAGCGCCAGCGCGGCGAGCGAGATGAAGAACCATGCCACCAGCCCGAGGCAGCGCCGCCGCGTCAGGCGAGCATCACCGCCAATCTCGGCGGCACCGCCACTGCGCCCCTTGAGAATCGCCTGCATGTCGGGTGCGGTTTCGTCGATCGACACATCCGTCAGTTGGGACGCCGATGGCGCCGGTGCCGTCAGACTCACCCCATAGCCGACGACGACCGAAACGATCAGCCCCACGAAGTTCTGATAGAGCCAGGAGATATCGGTCTGCGACACGGCCCACACGGCCGCCATGCCGAAAATGATGCCAGCTACCGCGCCACGCCCGTTGCTGCGGTGGCTGAGCACGGCCAGCAGAAACGTTCCCAGCAGAGCCCCATAGAACCAGGAGCCGATACGATTGACGGCTTCGATGACCGGCCCGAGATTGCCCGCGAAGAACGCGAATGCCGTGGCGTAGAGCCCCCAGAAGACCGTCGCCCAGCGCGATGCCTTAAGATAGTGCTTTTCGTCGGCCTCGGGCTTGACGTAGCGGGCGTAGAAATCGCGTACCGTCACCGCGGATAGCGAATTGAGCGCCGAATCCAGGCTCGACATCGCGGCCGCGAAGACCCCGGCGATCACCAGGCCGGTAATTCCGACGGGAAAGGCATTGACCACGTAGCGCGGAAACAGCTCATTGAGGTTGTCCGGTGCGGTCAGACCGTGCTGCTGATAGTACGCGGCCAGCATCACGCCGATGAACAGGAACAACAGCATCTGCGGCACCAGCAGATAGCCGCCGATCAGCAGCGAACGCTGCCCCTCGGCAATCGTCGGGCTGGTGAGCACTCGCTGAATCTGGCTCTGATCGGTACCGAAATAGGCGATATGCATGACGATGCCCCCGATCAATCCGGCCCACAACGAGTAGGTCACGGTAGGATCGATCGACAGATCGAGGGTATCGAACATGCCATTGGCGGCACCGTAGTCGAACACGTCGCTCCAGCCGCCGGGCAGGCTCGACACCAGCAGCACCATGCTCAGAATCGCCCCCAGCCACAGCACGAACATCTGGATCACGTCGGTCCAGATCACCGCGCTGATGCCGCCGAGTACGGTATAACTGACCGCGATGACCGCCATCAGCACGATCGTCAGATTGACGTCCCAGCCGGTGACCACCGACAGCACCAGCGCTGGCGCATAGAGCACCACCCCGGTGGCGAGGCCGCGAGCGATCAGGAACAGCAGCGCCGCCAGCGACCGGGTCAATGCGCCGAAGCGACGTTCGAGCAGCTCGTAGATGCTGTAGATGCCGGCGCGGTGGAAGATCGGCACCAGCACCACGATCAGCACCGCCATCGCCAGGGGCACGTTGATGAAGGTCGCCAGGCGCTCCAGGCCGCCCTCGAAACCCCAGCCGGGCGCGCCGATGAACGTGATCGCACTGGCCTGGGTCGCCATGACCGAAAGACCGATGGCCCAGCCGGGGATCTTGCGACCGCCCAGAAAGTAGTCCTGCGTGTTCTCCTGATCCTTGCCGAAACGGGCGCCCACCCAGGCAATCCCCACGACGTAGACGATCAGAACAGCGGTATCCCACCACGTGAAAGCTCCCACATTCGTGCCCTCGGTTTTTGTTATCGACAAAATTGAGCGTAGCACGTCGTCTCCGCGATGCCCCCGAGCGAGCTTTTGGCGTGCCAAAATGAAAAACCCCGGCCAGAGGCCGGGGCAAGTTAGAACAGAATGAGCGTGGCGTCAGATCAGCCTGGCGGCTGTTCCGGACTATCGGGCATGTTGACGCTGCCCGGTTCCATGCGATTGAGATGCAGGAACTGCAGATGACGCTCGTACTGATCGAGAATGTCGTCGATGACCTGTTCACGGGTATAACCCATCAGGTCGTAACCCTGACTCCCCTCCAGCAGATATACCTCCAGACGATAGTAGCGACTGCTGCTACGCGGCGTTCGCATCGCGAAGGAGGGCGTGGAAAACGGATGCGTCCAGATCTGGTAAGCGAAGTTCTGCTCGCTGCCGAGATCGACGTAGAGCGACAGATAGTCATCGTCATTCTGGGTACCGTCGCTGATGTCGACCTTGACGCCCTGTTTCACCAGCTCGTCGCGCACCGCGTCCATCGCCGGTCGCCCGGTCTCTTCGAGGAACTGCTGCGCCTGCTGTCGATTGGGGAACGACATGGCACGCTTGAGACGTGTCTTCCAGTCGTGATTGCTGTCGCGATTACCTGAGGACATGCGACCCGAAAGCGAACCGGAAAGACTCAGGCGGTGGCTATCTTCCTTGAAGGCTTCGACCTTCAACGCCTTGTAAAGGCCGGCAATCATGAAAAACAGCACGATCGAGAACGGCAAACCGGTAATGACAACGGCACTCTGCAGCGTCGACAACCCTCCGGCCAGCAAGAGCGACAAGGTCAGAACCCCGATCACCGCCGACCACAGGATGCGCATCCAGATCGGCGCATCGCTGTTGACGTCCTTGAGCTTGGACGTGAAGTTCGACAGAACCAGCGCGCCCGAGTCACCGGAGGTGACGAAGAACACGATCGCCAGAATGCTGACGGCGATGGTGGAGAAGACCGGGAACGGATACTGCTGCAGGAACAGGTAGATCCCCGCCGGCGGCGTATCCATGACCTGCTGGCCGAAGTCCGTGGCGCCGTTCATCGCCATGTCGAGCGCACTGTTACCCAGAATCGACATCCAGATCATCATGAACGCGATCGGCAGTGTCAGCGTGCCGGCGACGAAGGTGCGGATGGTGCGCCCCCGCGAAATGCGCGCCAGGAACAAACCGACGAACGGGCCCCAGGCAATCCACCAGGCCCAGAAGAACAGCGTCCAGCCGTTCAGCCATTCGGTGGGCTGATCGAACGCATAGGTGTTGAACGACATCGAGACGAAACTGGACAGATAATCACCGACGTTCATCACCAGAGCGTTGAGCAGGAACACCGTCTTGCCGGCGAACAGGACGAACAGCAGCAGCGCGATCGCCAGCAGAATGTTGAACTCGGAGAGACGACGAATGCCTTTCTCGACACCGGTTACCGCGGAGATCGTGGCGAACAGCACGATCATCAGCACCAGAATGGTCTGGGTCCAGGCACTTTCCGCGATGCCGAACATGAAGTTCAGCCCGTAGTTGAGCTGGATGACACCGATCCCGAGGCTGGCCGCAATGCCGAATACCGTGCCCAGTACGGCGGCAATGTCCACCACGTGGCCGATGGGGCCATAGATCTTCTTGCCGAAGATGGGATAGAGCGCACTGCTGATGGTCAGCGGCAGATTGTGGCGATAGCTGAAGAAGGCCAACGACATCCCGACCAGGGTATAGATACCCCAGCCCGACAAGCCCCAGTGCAGAAAGGTGAGCTGCATCGCATAGCGAGCGGCGGCGACCTGATCACTCGGGGCATTGGGCGCGTTGTAGAACTGGGTCAGGGGTTCCGCCAGGGCGAAAAAGATGACCCCGATTCCGATCCCGGCCGAGAACAGCATCGCCGACCAGGAAAAGATGTTGAAGTCGGGTCGCGAATGTTCGGGGCCAAGGCGAATATTGCCGAAGCGGGAAAAGCCCACGAAGATCACGAACGCCAGATAGATGACGACTGTCAGAAAGTAGTACCAGCCGAAGGTGTTGGAGATCCAACCCAGCATCGCGTTGATGATGCCATTCGCTTGCTCGGTAGCCACCATCGCCCACACCGAGAAGGCGACGATGCCAATGACCGACCCATAGAATACGACTGGATTCAGTCGATCCTGGGTACTGGAATTATTATCGGGGCTTGTACTCATGCGGCTCCCATCATGTTCAGATAGTTTTCGTTGACGAGTGACGAAGGCGCCCGGAAGCATCGTGCCGCGCTTCAGGGGTCGCCAGGCGATAATGGCCTCCCACTCGTTTCCGTGTTCCCGCCGCGAGGCCTCGTGGCCTCGGATTGAGTTAAGTCGACTTCGGCCGTTGAATCCAGCGTTGCCTTCAACGAAGGCGTCAACTCAATCCATCCTCACTGCTGTTTCGCCTCCCCTTGCCGGCTTCATGTCAGGGAGACGCCGTCACCCTGTCGCGGTCACGGGTTTCGCGCCCGCCGTCAGTCCGAACCGATGACTGAACTATGATTCATCGCTACGCAAAAGCGAGCGCTATTTCCTGCCACTCGCACTCTCCCTCGATTCCACGCCGTTCCGGCACATGCAGACGCCGATGGCTGTCTGGTCGATGACACAACCGACCAGGGCATTTTTTTATTAATTAACCGTTCAATTAAAATACGGCGTTATGCGACGAGTTTCAACAGCCATACCCCCAGGCTCTCACGCGACCCTCGTCATTCGAGCCCCAGAAACGACGACGCCGGACACGAGCCCGACGCCGGAGAGAGACAATCAACAAGAGAGACAATCAACAAGAGAGACAATCAACAAGAATCAACAAGAGAGATAATCGACGGGAAGTACTGGACGAGAAATACTGGACGAGAGACGACTAGTCGGCCTTGAGGCGTCCACCCATTTCCTGGGCGAGCTCGACCGCATAGTGATCGGTCATGCCGCCGATGAAATCGAGCATCCGGCGATAGCTGTCGTAAAGCGGCCAGCCCGGCTTGGGCGTATTCTCGCCGATCAGTGCAAGGACGCGCTGGTGCTTGAAGGAAGAGTGCCCGGTGTGATGCAACTCGTGGGCCGCGCCGATGAACGCCTCGAGCAGAATGCCGAGCGTGGTATAAGCCCCGATCTCGAGCTTGGCCTTGCGCTCGTTCTGAAAGATACGCTCGCGGGCCAGCTGTTTGGCCGAGGAGACACCCCAGCTCAGATCCGGATGACACAGTTCGAGCAGATCATCGTCCAGCGTGCCGTTGAGCAGCGCCTTCTCGTGCTGCACGAAGACATCGCCGACTTCATTGACCGCCCGCTCCATCGCCGCACCGCGCAGCGCCGCGATGCGGCGACGTTGCGAGACGCCCTCGGCTGCCATCTGCTCGTACCCGGCCGGCGGCTCGCCGGCGATCTGCAGCAGCACCTGCGCGACTTCCTCGTAGCGCAGAATGCCCATCTCCAGGCCATCTTCGAGATCGAGCAACGCATAGCAGATATCGTCTGCCGCCTCGACCAGATAGGCCAGCGGATGGCGGCACCATTTGGAGCCGTCGACTGCCTTGAGCCCCAGACACTCGGCCACTTCGACCAGCAGATGCTTTTCGGACTGGTAGCAGCCGAACTTGCCCATCTGACCGCCGTGTTCGACCGTCCACGGATACTTGAGCAGCGTGCCCAGCGTCGCGGCGGAGAGCCGCATGCCGCCGCGGAACTGGTTGTACTCGATCTGGGTCACGACCCGGAAGCCCTGCGCGTTTCCCTCGTAGGTCAGCAGATCGCGGCGCTGAGCCTCGTCGAGGCCTTCCAGCAGACCGTTACCCTGAGCCTCCGCCCATTTGAACCAGTCGCGAATCGCGTATTCGCCGGCATGACCGAACGGCGGATTGCCGATGTCGTGCCCCAGGCAGGCTGCCTGCACGATGACGCCGAGATCGGCGGGCGTGACCCGGGCCGGCAGGCTGTCGCGCAGCTGTTCGCCGACGATCATTCCCAGACTGCGGCCCACGCACCCGACCTCGATCGAGTGGGTCAAGCGGGTGTGGATATGATCGTTGTCGGTCAGCGGATGCACCTGGGTCTTGCGTCCCAGACGGCGGAAAGAGCCGGAGAAGACGATGCGATCGTAATCCTTATGGAAAGGCGTGCGACCGGCTTCACCACGCGAGGTCCGGGCATCGTGCAGGCGGACGGGATCGAGCAGGCGTTCCCATTGCATGGCGGTCATCGTGGTCTCCGTTATCAGTAAAGGCTGCTACAAGCAGCTCAGAATGCCTACCGACGCCAGCGAAGGAAAGCGCTACCCACAGGTCCAGGCCAGTGACGAGTGCCCTGAACGACCCACTTCCGAGTCAATCGCCGAGTCCCATGAAGCGCTAGCCTCCTGGAGCACGGAAGGCGAGACATCACTTGGGGTTAGGCGAGATTTCCGTGCTCCGGGCAACACCGCGATTCGCGTGCGCAGATATTGAATGTGCTTACTCTTTGACGTCCATGTATTCGCGCGCCCAGATCCGATATTCGTCGACCGTGGAATAACGCGTCGAGAGCTGCGAAGCATCCAGATCGTTGGTAGCGATGTCGCGCTGCTCGCGCAGACAGTCGTAGGTCGCCTTGATTGCCGCGAAATAGGCAGCGTGACCGTTGACCACGATCCGTACCCCGAGCTTGGCCAGACGCGCACGGTCACGCAGTGCCGGGTTGTCGTAGGTCACCAGCATCAACGGCACCGTCAGCGGCGCGGCCAGCTTTTCCAGATGCTCGAAGTCGCGCACGCCGACCAGACAGATGGCATCGACGCCGGCGGCCTGGTAGGCGCGAATGCGCGCCACGGCGGCATCGTCATCGAGCTGACCGGCGTGGGTGCGCGCGATGATCGACAGGGCAGGATCGATACGCGCCTCGAGCGCTGCCCGCATCTTGCCGACGCCCTCCTCGACGGAGATCAGGTCGGTCGACTTGTGCCCGTACTGCGCCGGCAGCAGGGTATCCTCGATGGTCAACGCCGCGATACCGGCCCGTTCGAGTTCGGTAATCGTGCGCATGACGTTGAGGGCGTTGCCGTAGCCGTGGTCGGCATCGGCGATCACCGGCAATCGGGCCACGCGACCGATGCGGGTCGCCTGCTCGACGAACTCGCTCAAGGTGATCAAGGCGAAATCGGGCGCCGCCAGCACCTGCAGCGAGGCGACCGACCCCCCGAGAATGCCCACCTCGAAGTCGAGATCGGCGGCGATGCGAGCCGACATAGGATCGAATACCGATGCCGTGTAGTAGCAGGCGTCGCTGGCCAGCAGCCGACGAAATTCATTACGTAAATCGTGTTGCGAGGGGGTCGTCACGGAACACTCCTGTTCTTTTTCACTGTCGTTCAAAATTCAGTCGTTCAAAATTCAGTCGCTCGGGCGCGAGGGGCGCCATCGAGAAAGACTCCCGCCGATAGCCGGTGACGTCGCGATGAAGGCGTCGGCCTGGAGCGATAATCCTACCACTAAAGTTTGAGAAACGACGCCGCCAGCGAAGGTTGCCGGGAGCGGGAATGAATGCCGTGCATCCCGATCCTGAGTCGGCTTCATTGGCCCGCCTTCTCCGAAACCCGCATCATTGGCGGTCTCAGCATCCCTACTCGCCGGTCATGCCGCTGACATGCCCCAAGGCGCCACCGCACGACAACAGGAAAGATTCATGTCACAAGCGCATCCCCCATTCCGAGCCGATATCGTCGGTAGCTTTCTTCGTCCAGCGGCGCTGAAGGACGCCCGGGCAAAATATCACCAGGGCGACATTGATGCCGCGGCCCTCGCACGCGTGGAAGATCGGCAGATTCGAGAGGTGGTCGCGCAGCAGGAGGCAGCCGGTCTTCAGGTCGTGACCGACGGCGAGTTCCGACGCGCCTGGTGGCATTTCGATTTTCTCGAGCAGCTCGACGGCGTCACCGGCTATCAGGGTGACCAGGGCATCCAGTTCCAGGGCGTGCAGACCGGCGCCAAGCAGATCCGCGTAGACGGCAAGGTCGGCTTCAATCCAGCGCATCCGATGCTGGATCACTTCCGCTACCTGGCCAGCATCGCCAACGTCATGCCCAAGATGACGATTCCGAGCCCCAGCGTGCTGCACTTCCGGGGCGGTCGAAGGAAGATCGACAGCGGCGTCTATCCGAGCCTGGACGCGTTCTTCGCCGACACGGCCGATGCCTATCGCGGCGCCGTCCGGGCGTTCTACGACGCTGGCTGTCGTTACCTGCAGCTGGATGACACGGTATGGGCCTATCTCTGCTCCGAGAAGGAGCTGCAGGCGGCGCGGGATCGCGGCGACGACCCGGACCGGCTGCAGGCGATCTACGCCGAGATGCTCAATCATGCGCTGGCCGACAAGCCGGACGATCTGTACGTCTCGCTCCACGTCTGTCGCGGCAACTTCCGCTCGACCTGGATCAGCGAGGGAGGCTACGAGCCGGTCGCCGAGACCCTATTCGGCAAGGTCGACGTGGATGCCTGGTTCCTCGAGTACGACAGCGACCGTGCCGGCAGCTTCGATCCACTGCGCTTCATTCCGGAGGGTCGCCAGCAGGCCGTACTGGGGCTGATCACGACCAAGATGGGTGAACTCGAAGACCCGCGCGCCATCACCGCACGTCTCGATGAGGCAGCGCGGTTCGTCGACAAGCGTCAGCTCTGCCTGAGCCCACAGTGTGGTTTTGCCTCCACCGAAGAGGGCAACAACCTCGCCGAGCAGGCCCAGTGGGAGAAGATCCGACTGACGCTGGAGATCGCCAACGCCTACTGGAGCCAGGACTGAAAGGCCGGCAGGACAACCCTGCCACGAGGAGGCGCCACGCCTCCCCGTGTTCTCGCCAGTCAACGGTATCGCTGTCAGTCAAAAGCTCACTGTCGGAATAAGCGAAACTCACGTCAGTGAGACTCGCCATCCTCGTTGCGCATCAGCGATCCCAGCAGGCGGCTGAGGAACCCCTTGCGCTCGGGATCGGGCTCCTGCTCGATCAGCGCCCGCGGGTCGATGCTGCTGCGATCGATATGCACGAACGCCGCCTGGTAAGCCGGCAACGTCAGTCGGCCATCGCTCAGCTTGGGCGTAAAACCGGCCTGGTAGACGATCTCGCCGGCACCGGCGGGCAGACTGGTCGCGCGCGATTCATTGGTGAGATTGAAAACCGCCAGAATCGCCTGATCATGGGAGACGCGCAGCCAGCCCAGCAGCTCGTCGTCGAAATCGCTCAGGATCAGGGTACCGTCGACCATGGCCGACTGCGATTTGCGCCAATGCAGAAACTCCCGCGTGACCCGCAGGGTGCTATCGGCGTCGGCAAGCTGCCGCTCGACCGAGAGCTGGCGATGGTGCCCATCTACCGGCAGCCACGGCTCCATCGAGGTAAAACCACCCAGCTCGCCGCTCGTCCAGGGCATCGGCGTGCGGCAGCCGTCGCGTCCCTTGTACTCCGGCCATAGCGCCAGACCGTAAGGATCGACCAGCCGCTCGTAGGGCACGTCGGCTTCCGGCAACCCCAGCTCCTCGCCCTGATAGAGGCAGATACTGCCGTAGAGCGAACAGAGCATGACCGTCGCGACCTTGGCCACCAGCGGCCCGTGCTGCTCCAGATTCTCATGCTCGGTCCAGCGCGACACGACGCGCTGGACGTCATGGTTGGAGAGCGCCCAGCATGGCCAGGCGTCTCCGGCGTAATACTGGAAATGTTCGATGATGTCGCGCAATCGCTGAGCACTGAACTCGGCATCGAACAGATCGAAGGTATAGGCCATATGCAGACGGTCGTCGCCGATGGTGTACTCGACCATCCGCTCCAGCGGCCGATCGTCGGAGATCTCCCCCACCGTCATGGTGCCGGGATACTCGTCCATCAGTGCACGCAGCTCGTTCAGGAACCCGATGTTTTCCGGCTGACTGATATCGAACTGGTGGCGTTGCATCGAATAAGGGTTCGATGCCGGTACACTCGGCGTCTTGAGCTCGCCGCTCCCGAGCGCCGGATTGTTCTGCAGCGCCAGGCTGTGAAAATAGAAGTTCGAGGTGTCCAGGCGGAATCCGTCGACGCCGAGATCGAGCCAGAAGCGGGCGTTGTCGAGCTGCTCCTTGCGCACCGCCGGGTTGTGAAAGTTGAGGTCCGGCTGACACGACAGGAAGTTGTGCAGATAGTACTGGCGCCGCCGGCTATCGAAAGTCCAGGCGCTGCCGCTGAAGAACGACAGCCAGTTGTTGGGTGGCGTGCCGTCGGCCTTGGGATCGGCCCAGACGTACCAGTCGGATTTCTGATTCTCTCGCGAGCTGCGACTCTGGATGAACCAGTGGTGCTGATCCGAGGTATGACTCAGCACCAGATCGATGATCACTTTCAGGCCCAGGCCATGGGCACGCTCGAGCAGCATCTGGAAGTCGTGGAAGGAGCCGAACATCGGATCGACACCTCGATAGTC
Source organism: Salinicola sp. CPA57 (assembly GCF_003206035.1). Lineage (NCBI taxonomy): Bacteria > Pseudomonadati > Pseudomonadota > Gammaproteobacteria > Oceanospirillales > Halomonadaceae > Salinicola > Salinicola sp. CPA57. The sequence goes on along the minus strand of NZ_PZJR01000017.1, from coordinate 114,099 downwards.
GGTCACGTCATAGCCGAAATCCTTCATCGGCGACGGAAAGAACGGCGAGATCCAGATGGCGTCGACGCCCAGTTCGGCGACGTAGTCCAGCTTGGCGGTGATGCCGGGAAGATCGCCGACCCCGTCGCCGCGCGCGTCCATGAAACTTCTGGGATAGATCTGGTAGATGACGCTGCCACGCCACCATTGGGTCGAGTCGAGCATGGAGCTCCCCATGTTGGTGAAATTGGATCTCGGCGTTACCGCCAGCCTCAGCAGTGACACGAACCAAGGCAACGCCCGGCGACCCACCGGGCAGTGGCCGCCATTCGAGATTCATGATTCGAGCGACGCCGGCCTGAACGTTTCCGATCCCCCCGATGTCGAGCGCTATTCGTCGGCCAGCGCCGGCAGCAGTACCTTGACCTTGCGCGTCAGGGTGTTGCGTCCCCACCCCAGCAATTCGGCAGCCTCGCCCTTGCGCCCGCCGGTATGTTTCAAGGCAGTCTCGATCAGGATGCGCTCGAAATCCGGCACGGCTTCTTCGAGCAGATGCGTGTGACCCGAGGCCAAGGCCCGGTCCGCCCACTCCCGGAACGCATTGCGCCAGTCGCCGCTGGGCGCTTCGCTGCCCTCTAGGTCACGCAGTTCCGGCGGCAGATCATCGACCAGCACTTCACGCCCGGAGGCCATCACCGTGAGCCAACGACAGGTATTTTCCAGCTGACGAACATTGCCGGGCCAGGGTAACCGGGTCAGATGCGTCTCGGCATCCTTGGTCAGAACCTTGGATTCGGCCGAGAGTTCCTTGGCGGCCTCGGCCAGAAAATGCTGGGCCAGACGGGGAATGTCCTCCCGGCGCTCCGACAGTCGGGGCAGATGAACGCGAATCACGTTGAGCCGGTGGAACAGATCCTCTCGAAAACGGCCGTCCATCACCAATTTTTCCAGGTTCTGGTGGGTCGCGGCAATGATCCTGACATCGACCTTCACCGGCACGTGGCCGCCTACCCGGTAGAATTCGCCGTCCGCCAGCACGCGAAGTAGACGGGTCTGGGTGTCGGCGGGCATGTCACCGATCTCATCGAGGAACAGCGTGCCACCATCGGCCTGCTCGAAGCGCCCGCGACGCTGGGCTGCGGCGCCGGTGAACGCGCCCTTCTCATGGCCGAAAAGTTCCGACTCCATCAGATCCTTGGGGATCGCCGCCATGTTGAGCGCAATGAACGGATGTCCACTGCGCGGGCTGTGCTGATGCAGCGCCTGAGCGACGCGCTCCTTGCCGGTACCCGATTCGCCGTTGATCAGTACGGTAATGTGCGATTGCGATAGCCGACCGATGGCCCGGAACACCTCCTGCATCGCCGGCGCCTCGCCAATGATCTCGGCGGACAGTCCCTCCGGCATCGCCGCTGGCGAGCGCCGTTCGCGGGCATGAGCCACGCCCCGCCGGACCAGCGCCAGCGCATCGTCGACGTCGAACGGCTTGGGCAGATATTCGAACGCCCCGCCCTGATAGGACGCCACGGCACTGTCCAGATCCGAGTGCGCCGTCATCACGATGACCGGCAGGTCGGGATGCATCTCGCGAACCTTGGCCATCAGGTCGAGCCCGTCGAGCCCCGGCATCCGAATGTCGGTCAGCAGTACGTCCGGTGGGTGTCGCTCGATCGACTCGAGCGCGGCATCGGCCCGCTCGAACGACTGCACCTCGAGATCCGGCTGCGCCAGGGCCCTTTCCAGAACCCAGCGGATCGCACGGTCGTCGTCGACGATCGCGATACGGGCGATTTCAGTCATGGCAGTTCTCCAGCAGAACGGTGAATCGCGCTCTCGGCGACTTCGATACTTTCGATGACTTCGATATTTTCGATATTTTCGATATTTTCGATATTTTCGATGACTTCGATGACTTCGATACTTTCGATGACTTCGGTACTTCGAAACTCCCGACAACATGGGTCGGCAGCCCGCGTGTCCGAGGTGGCAACGGCATCCGGGTGCGAAGTGGAAACGCAGTCCAACTCACTGCGGCGCCTCGAAAGGAATCAGCAACCGGAACTCCGTCGCGCCCGGGTGCGATTCGCATTCGATCAAGCCCTGGTGCTGATGCAGAATCGACTGCGCGATCGACAGACCCAGGCCGCTGCCCTCGGCACGCCCGGACACCATCGGGAAGAACAGAGTCTCGCGAATGTGCTCGGGGATTCCGGGGCCGTTGTCGACGATCGCGACTTCGCAAACCAGTCGGTGGCGCTCGGCGCCCAACGTGAACTGACGACGAACCCGAGTTCGCAACAGCAGACGCGGTTCGAGCGTGCCGGACTCCTCCATGGCCTGAACCGCATTGCGCGCGATATTCAGAACGGCCTGGATCAACTGCGGCTCGTCACCGATCAGGTCCGGCATGCTGGGGTCATAGTTGCGCTCGAAACTCAGCTGATGGTGCTCCGCCTCGAGCAGCACCCGCACCCGCTCCAGCACTTTGTGCACGTTGAGCGGCTCGTGGTGCACCAGCGTATTGGGGCCCAGCATGCGGTCGACCAGATCTCGCAGCCGATCCGCTTCCTCGACGATGATCCGGGTGAACTCGGTGAGTTGCGGATCGGGAAGATCCCGCTCCAGCAGCTGCGCGGCGCCCCGAATGCCACCCAGCGGGTTCTTGACCTCGTGGGCGAGACCGCGCATCAGCACCTTGACCGTCTCCTGACGCGCCATCAGGGCCTCTTCCCGCGAGATTCGCAGCAGCCGGTCCCGCGGTTCGATCTCGAGCAGCAGTTCGCGACTGGTGATCGGTGTCGCAGTGAAATCCACCGTGATCACGTCACCCGCGGTCAGCACCAATGCCGCTTCGCGCTGGGTATAAGGATGAAATTCCTGCATCGCCTTGTGTAGCACCTGGCGAACGCTGCCATCCTCGCCGTTCAGGCACTCGAGCCATTGCCCGACGACCCGGGGGCGGCTCGCGGCCAGCAGCGCCTCGGCGGCAGGGTTGAGCCAGCGCACGTGAAGACTCTCGTCGAGTAACAGGACAGCCGTCGTCATGTGCTCCAGCAAACGTTGATACATGCGTTGTTCCATCGTGGTGATCCGGTATGTGCTTATACAGTGCAAAAACCGCGCCACTCCCAGATTCGAGCCGCTGCCGTAGGAGTGCTCGATGAGAGCCTGATCTTTCGTTCATCGAACCAGAACTTCATTCACCAAAATAGTGCACGCGCTTGGAAGAACGCCCACCGATCGGGATTACCGTTTGCGGTTGGGGTTATTGGGATTGGCCGGCAGGTTGACGCTGGCCCGTTGCACGTAGAGCGTTACCGTCGGCGTCGACAGGCGTACTCGGCCCTGGGCATCGAGCAGCTCGGCCTGAAGCTGATGTTCGCCGCGGTCGAGCTGGCTCAGCGCGAAGACGCTGGTGTGCATCGGTGACTGGCTGATCTTGCCATCGACCCGGAGTTGAACACGATCGTCTCGCTGCAGCGCGGGCTCGATCGCCAGCTTCACCTGGACGTTACCGGCCTGGCCGGTCGGCAGCGTCTGGCCGTTGGCCGGGCTGGTGATCGCGAAGCGGTCGTACTCGATGGCCGGCGTCGGTGCCGCCGCTGGCTTGGGAGGGTGCGTGCCGGATTCGATCTCGACGGGATCGACCACCGTGATCGGTTTGAGGTCGATCCGTTGGCCCGCTTTCGGCTCGTCGCTGTAGGCCACGTTGCCATCGGCATCGACATGCCGATAGACCGAGGCCGCCATGACCGGCATGGCGAACGACAGCGCCGTACCCCAGATCATCCACCCCACCACCCGTGTTTGCATCGTCGCCACTCCTCGCCATTCATCCATCGTCATCGGCCCGGTGACGAAAAAGCCCCACCGAAGTGGGGCTCTGTCAGGCCGCAGGTCAGGGCTTGAACCTTGGACGCTGTGTCGACGCTTAGACGCTGTAGTACAGATCGAACTCGACCGGATGCGTCGCGAGGCGCAGACGCTCGACGTCCTCGTTCTTCAGCGCGATGTAGGCATCGATCATGTCGTCGGTGAACACGCCACCTTCGGTCAGGAAGGCACGATCGGCGTCGAGCGCTTCCAGGGCCTGATCGAGGCTGGTCGCCACGGTCGGGACCTTCTTGCCTTCTTCCGGCGGCAGATCGTACAAATTCTTGTCCATGGCATCGCCAGGATGAATCTTGTTCTTGATCCCGTCGATACCGGCCATCAGCATCGCAGAGAACGCCAGGTACGGGTTGGCAGTCGGGTCGGGGAAACGGGTCTCGACGCGCTTGCCCTTGGGGTTGGAGGTGTACGGAATACGAATGGACGCAGAGCGGTTACGCGCACTGTAGGCCAGCATGACCGGCGCTTCGAAGCCCGGCACCAGACGCTTGTAGGAGTTGGTCGAAGCGTTGGTGAAGGCGTTCAGCGCACGCGCATGCTTGATGATACCGCCAATGTAATACAGTGCCATTTCGGACAGGCCGGCGTACTCGTCGCCCGCGAACTGGTTGGTGCCGTCCTTCCAGAAAGACTGGTGAACGTGCATCCCGGAACCGTTGTCGCCGACCAGTGGCTTGGGCATGAAGGTTGCCGTCTTGCCGTAGGCATGCGCGACGTTGTGGATGACGTACTTCATCTCCTGAACTTCGTCGGCCTTCTTCACCAGCGTGTTGAACTTGACGCCGATTTCGTTCTGACCGGCGTTGGCCACTTCGTGGTGATGCACTTCGACGCTCTGGCCGATCGCCTGCAGCGTGTTGCACATCGCGCTGCGAATGTCGTGGAAGCTGTCGACCGGCGGCACCGGGAAGTAGCCCCCCTTGACGCGCGGACGGTGTGCCAGGTTGCCACCCTCGACCTGACGATCGGTGGACCAGGCGCCCTCTTCGGAGGAGATCTTGTACATGGAGCCTTCGATATCGGTCTTCCAATGCACTTCGTCGAAGATGAAGAACTCGGGTTCCGGACCGAAGAACGCGGTGTCGCCCAGACCGGTGCTGTTCAGATAGGCTTCGGCGCGCTTGGCGATGGAGCGCGGATCACGCTCGTAACCCTGCATGGTCGCCGGCTCGATGATATCGCAGCGCAGAATCAGGGTGGAGTCTTCGGTGAACGGGTCGAGGAATGCGGTTCCGTCTTCCGGGCGCAGAATCATGTCGGACTCGTTGATGCCCTTCCAGCCTTCGATGGAAGAGCCGTCGAACATCTGGCCGTCTTCGAAGAATTCCGTATCGATGGCGCTGGCAGGAATGGTGACGTGCTGCTCCTTGCCCTTGGTATCGGTAAAGCGCAGATCCACCCACTTGACGTCGTGTTCTTCGATGAGGGCGAGGGTTTTCTCAGACATGTCTTCCTCCACTGTGAGCCATGGCTCGATTCGTTGGCGAATATCCAACACCGTTTTTTGGCATGCGTGTTTTGTAGCACGAAGTCGGCGCTCTTGCCCACGCGCACACCGTTTTTACATGGACATGCAGAGAATGTGCCAAAATGAGGCATAGCCACGATCAGATTCATTAACCACATGATGTGACGGAGATTTTTAAACCTTGCCGCGGAATCGAAACTGCTGCACGAGGGGAAATTCGCTGGCCAAGGATGCTTGAAAATTCTCATAGGCATCAATTTGGTGCACTAGACTGATCGTGTGCACCAAAACAACACTTTGCGAGCATTGCCGGAAACTTTGCCGAACATCGTCGGGCAACGGATACTGTTTCAATGCACTCCAACTCGGTGCAGGCTCTGCTTGCAAACGCTTTCAAGGGACCCTTTTACAGGACCCTTTCACGGGACTCGTTCACAGGACTCTTTCAACGGATAGCGACGGATACGCTCGTAACGAATACTATCGACGGACGCCTTGCTTGGTGGCGCTCAATGACTTCAGTAATGGAATGACTCATGCCCAGGCTGGATCGCACACAGGATGTGGTACAGCGCCTACGCGGTCACTGGCGTCTCAGCCTGAGTGAACCGCTGTGGGGGCGAAGCGCGATACTCGCGCTGCGCCGAGTGCTGGATGACGAAGCCGAAGCCCGCCTGCCTCATCGGGCAGACTGGTGCCTGGGCCCGGACAGTTTTCGGCAGCTGCTGGAAAGTCTCAGCGAAAGCGCGCAGATCGTCAGCCTCGAAAGCGTGCTTCAACTGCACCACGATCAACTGCCGAGAGTCGCGCTCACGTTCGACGGCGGCTGGCGCGATACCCTCAGGCAGGTCTCGCCGATACTGGAACGGCTGGCCCTGCCGGCCAATGTCTTTCTCCCCTGTCCGGTCACCCAGCAGGCCTGGAGCACTTGGCACGAAGCGCTGAGCGAATCCCTGTGGCGCGAAGAAACGGCCGACACTGCCCATCGGCGGCTCGCCGAGGCTGGCCTGCCGGCGCCTCCGATCGTCACCGGCCAGCGAGACGAACGCTACAGCCAAGCCATCAGGAACTACATCGATGAGCTCGATCAGTCGGAGTCGGCCGCCACGCTATGCGCTGTTGCGGCTGGCCTGGGTACCGAAACGACGTTCACCGACGAAGCGCTGGATGCGTTCAGCATCCGTCGTCTCGAGCAGGGCGGGCTGTTTCGCTTCGGCAGCCTGATGCCGCCCCGATCGGTACCTCGTGATGCCCGAGCACTGGCTCGACTACGCGAAAGTCGTCACCAGCTTTCGGTTCTATGCCGCCACCCGTTGCCGATCGCCGCCGCTGTCGACGAGTTCCCGGACGACGCCTTGATGCAGCTGGCGGCAAGTGCGGATATCGAGCGCGTGTTGACCCGCCGCGCGGGCTGGCTGGAGCCACCGGTCGATACCGTGCTCCTGCCACGTTTCGTGATTACGCAGCCGATTGCCAACAGTCCCGGCCGGCTGTTCGATTGGCTATTGGGCAACCTGCACCCTTAGGCTCTGTCTGAAAAGCCAGGGTTGCTACGCTGTCCCTGTCACTGAACAGGAGAGAGTCATGGCAGGCCGTTACGAGCTTTCAGACCCGCGTTGACAGATGTTCGAGGATATTCTCCACCATAGACCATGGGGCGTCCGCGACGAGGAAAGCGTCGGTGGAATATTCGTTATGACAAGCTGGCCCGCAGCTTCAGGACCATGGTGACATTGGCCTGCATCGAGCGGTGTATGAGAGCCAACTTTTCAGACAGAAGCCAGGGAGATTTTCCATGGCCACATATAGAGGCAGGCATGCTTTTGCAGATGCGAAGGATTCACCGACCAACCTCTTTATAATCGGTATCGGGTCAAGACCAAAACTTTTTGGGACGAAGACAAGTTGAAAAAGGGTCTCTTCTGCATCAAGAAATGCTGGAGAAACCCACTTCGCATAGGGAAGGTGTCAATATTCTGTGGCCCTTGCTGGCATTCGGGTTCTGTAAATGCATGGCTTTTTCGGCAAGCTGGCCAGGAATCACTTCTGTGTCGGTTCTATTTTTCAAGCATCCACTCGTGATCCGGGTCGTTATGGAACTTCCAGATCCTTTTGGGGCCCGCCATCACATTGAGATAATAGAGCTGATAACCGTGGGGTGCGCCGACCGGGTGATAGCCCCGCGGTACCATCACGCAATCACCGTTTTCCACCAGCATCGTCTCATCAAGGGAGCGATCATCCGTATACACTCGATGCACGGCGAATCCCTGGGGGGGGTTGATGCGATGATAGTAGGTTTCCTCCAACTGCGACTCCCGCGGTAAATCATCGACATCATGCTTGTGCGGTGGGTAACTCGACCAGTTGCCGGCGGGAGTATAAACCTCCACGACCAGCAGACTGTCAGCCGGCTCGGTCTCGGGGAGGATATCGTGAACGTGGCGCACGTTGTTATCCTTTCCCCGGGTAGTGCGCTTGATCTGATCCGGCGTGATCAGACGGGCAGCATGACCGCCGGCCCCCGGCGCACTGCACACTGCAATTTCCAGCTCGGTGATGGCCTCGACGCGATAGTCCGCACCGTCGGGCAGATAGAGCGCATAAGGCGGTATCTGCTCGAAGATGTCCATGCGCTGGCCGATGTTTTCCCAGCGCTGCGCGCCGCTGTACACGCTGGCTCGGCCGCTGAGCACAACCAGGCAATGCTCACGCGATCCGGTATGATCCTCAAGGCATTGACCGCTTGTCAGTCGATGCACTCGAAACCCGATGTGTTCCCAACCGGCCGACTCGGGTGTGACCTCAAGAATGCGGCCCTGCGGGTCGGGCGCCCCGGGGCGTATTCGAAGCAATGTCATAATGACCTCCCATGCTGGCTCGGAACCCACCGATGCGATGGGTCCGCAGTTATGAATGTCGCGGGGTCTAGTCGATGTCGCTCATCGAGATTCGACGCCCTTCTCGCAATGACCGCTCGGCGGCCTCTGCCAGTCGCAGCGCCTGCAATCCATCGTCTGCGCCTGCCATCGGCGCAGTGCCGTCACGCCAGCTGGTATAAAAGTTGTCCAGCTCATGCTGATAGGCCCGAGCGTAGCGTTCCAGGAAAAACAGCTGGGGCTTCTCCTCGACCTGCCCCGCCTCGCCGGTAAACCGTACCCGGGTATCGGTTTCGTTCTGTGCCTGGAGCATGCCGAGACTGCCAAACGCCTCGATGCGCTGGTCGTAGCCGTAGACGGCCCGACGCGAGTTGGTGATCTGACAAAGTCGGCCGCTGGCCGTGGTCAGGGTGATGACCGCCGTATCGATATCTCCTGCCTCCCCGATGGCCGGGTCGACCAGACAGCTACCTTCTGCATGGACGAAGTGGATCGGCTCATCGAGCAACCATCGCGCCATGTCAAAGTCATGAATGGTCATGTCGCGAAACAGGCCACCCGAGGCTGCTACATACTCTGCCGGCGGGGGTGATGGGTCACGACTGGTGATGGCCAGCGTTTCAAGCTGACCGATGCGACCGTCGACAATGCCCTGCTTGAGTGCGGCAAATTGAGGATCATGGCGACGATTGAATCCCAGGGCGCACACTACCGGATGGGAAGCCAGCACCGTCAGCGCCTCGCGCGTTCTTGGCAGATCAAGCGCGATCGGCTTTTCACACAGCACTGCCTTGCCCGCACGCGCTGCGCGTTCAAGATAGTCGGCGTGGGTCGGGGTACTCGAGGCGATCAGGATGGCGTCGATCGAGTCGTCATCAAATATCGATTCGGCCGACAGCGCCTTGCTGCCATGGAGCTCTGCCAGTGCCTGCGCGGACGGCAGATGAAAATCGCTCACGCCGGCCAGGGTAATGTCGGGATGTCCGGCAATCGTGGCGGCATGCACCTTCCCGATTCGCCCTGCACCGATCAATGCCAGTCTCATATCACCTCCGAGATCTTCTGTTTCGGTCAGCACGTGCGCCCTTGTCACCCGCTTCATCTGCGGGCGTCGCACCATGTTGGCCGGATATGCATTGGGCACACCGGAACCCGTGACAATGTCTGCTAGATACCCAGGCGGCCATCAAAGGTCGGTTGAGCCCGATGTCGGAAGCCTAACAAAATGAAATAAAAATTCCATTTATACCAAAGTATAGAATAAATAATTTGCAAGGTTGCACCAGCCGGAATATAAATTTCGACCAGACCCAATGAATGTCGTTTCTGACAATCGCCACGCTGGCTTGGTAACAACCACATCATCGCGAGAGGCCAATTCCCATGATGTCACCGTCCTGCACGCTGGCTTTGATTCACCTGCCCTGTCGTGTCGTCCCGTTCGAATGGCATGTCACCCTTTTCTGCCCCGCTGGGGCCATCTGCGCGGATGCCCGTTAACAACGAATGAACGACTGGCGCTTGCGACACAATGTCCGAGGAGGTTTCACATGAGTGATACGAAAGCCAGATCCATTTCTCCAACTGATCAACCAGTCGATGAGCGTGTTCAGAGCGTTGGTCATTTAAAGAAGTTTCTCGGCCGCCCCGAGTTCGGTGCCGTTGCCGGCGCCATTTTGGTCATGGTGTTTTTTGCCTTTGCCGCTGGCGGTACAGGCATGTTCAGCGCGATAGGCGTTATCAATTTTCTTGAGGTTGCCGCTCAGCTGGGCATCATTGCTGTCGCTGCAGCACTGCTGATGATCGGAGGGGAGTTTGATCTATCGATCGGCTCGATGATCGGGTTCGTCGGTATGCTGATCGCCATCCCTGCCGTCGAATACGGCTGGCCTTTGTGGTCGGCACTGCTGTTTGGTTTCAGTCTGGCGCTGCTGGTCGGAGCACTTAATGGCTGGCTGGTCATGCGTACCGGATTGCCCTCCTTCATTGTCACCCTGGGATTTTTGTTCATTCTGCGCGGTCTGGCGATCGGCCTGCCGAGAATGTTTACCGACCGCACCCAGATCGGTGGCATACACGACACCATGCAAAACGACTGGTTGGCGCCTCTTTTCTCCGGTGAAGTCGGCACTGGGCTGTTCAGATGGCTGGCCGATATCGGAGTCATCGGCACCAACTTCGCCGGCAATCCGATCGTCAATGGCATCCCTGTCTCGATTGTCTGGTGGCTGGGATTGACGGTACTGGCCACCTGGATATTGCTGGGAACCCGCTTTGGCAACTGGATTTTTGCCTGCGGCGGCGACCCCAATGCCGCCCGTAACGTCGGCGTACCGGTCAAGCGGGTCAAAATCATTTTGTTCATGTTCACCGCGTTGTGCGCGGCCATCTATGCCTGTCTTCAGGTCATGGACACCGGCTCTGCCGACAGCATGCGCGGCATGCTCAAGGAGCTTCAAGCCATCATTGCCGTCGTTATCGGTGGCGCTCTGCTGACCGGCGGATACGGCTCGGCCATCGGTGCCAGCTTCGGCGCGCTGATCTTCGGCACCGTGCAGATGGGCATCTTCTATACCGGCGCCAATACCGACTGGTTCCAGGTGTTTCTTGGCGCGATGCTGCTGATCGCGGTCCTGTTCAACAACTACGTGCGCAAAAAGGCGCTGGAGGCCAGGTGATGACTTCGCAAACGCCAATGATCGAAATGCGCCATGTCGGCAAACGCTTCGGTAGTGTCGTCGCCCTTCGCGATATCTCGATGAAGGTCTGCAGCGGTGAAGTCATGTGCCTTCTGGGCGACAACGGTGCCGGCAAATCGACTCTGATCAAGACATTGTCCGGCGTCTACAAGACTACCGAGGGGGAGATGCTGGTCAATGGAAAGCCGGTTCGCTTTCGCAATCCTGCCGCAGCCCTTGATGCCGGGATCGCTACGGTGTTTCAGGACCTGGCCATGATTCCATTGATGTCGATCACGCGGAATTTTTTCATGGGTCGTGAACCGATAAAGGGAGTCTGGCCGTTCAAACGGGTCGACTGGAAATGGGCGGATCAGGTGGCCATGCAGGAGATGGCCAGAATCGGTATTGATGTCCGTGACCCGAGCCAGCCGGTGGGCACATTGTCAGGAGGAGAGCGTCAGTGTGTGGCAATCGCCAGAGCGGTGTATTTCGGTGCAAAGGTGCTGATTCTTGATGAGCCAACATCGGCACTGGGGGTCAAGCAGGCCTCGGTCGTACTGCGCTATGTCGCCAGGGCGCGGGCTGAAGGTCTGGCCGTCATTTTCATCACGCACAACGTGCATCATGCCTATCCGGTCGGCGATGTCTTTACGCTGCTCAAGCGAGGTACGAGTCTGGGCACCTTTCGTAAATCGGAGGTTACCCGTGAACAGGTGCTCGACATGATGGCCGGCGGTGCCGAAATGGCAAGCCTTGATGCCGAACTTGCCGAGTTTCAGCGAAGCGATCAGGACCATGGACGGATGGACGAGGCTGCCGGTTCGACAACGCCTCACCGGCAATCGCCTTCGGCACAGGCGCACACAGTCATCGATCGCTGATCCCGAAGTTGATCAAAGCGTTCGTTGAACCGTCAGGCATCTTCCAAACGGTGCCCGGAAGCAACCATCAGCTCTACAGCAATAACAAACCGTGAGGCCTCATCATGAAAAAAATGCTCAAGACCCTTTGTCCGGGATTTCTCGCCAGCGCCGTCATGCTCGGTGCCATGACCTTCGGTGCAGGCACCGCCAGCGCAGAGGATCAGCAAAAACCGGTGAACATCATTGCCATCACCCACATTGTCGCGGCCGACCCATTTGGGGCCGTTTTGAAAAATGGCTTCGAGGATGCTGCCGAGGCCATGAACGTCAATATTCGCTATCAGTCGCCCGATCAGTACGACACCGCCCAGATGCAGCGCATGATCGAGCAGGCCGTGGCCGCTCGCCCCGATGGCATCGCCCTGACCATTCCTGACGCCAGCGCCTTTGCCAGGCCCATCAAGCAGGCAATCAATTCAGGCATTCCGGTGATTGCCATCAACTCCGGAGAAGAAGCCGCGCACGAGCTGGGCGCGCTGGCCTATATCGGCCAGAGTGAATATCGCTCGGGCAAGCTGGCCGGCGAGCGAATGAAGGAAGCCGGTATCAAACGTCCGGTCTGTCTGAACTTCGCACCGGGTCAGTCCCAGCTTGATGATCGCTGCCGCGGCTTCAACGATGGCTTTGGTGACAACAGTGTCCAGCTCTCCACTACTCAGGACCCTACCGAAATAACCAACGCCGTGTTCGCCTATCTGAACAGCCACCCTGATACCGATGGCATCATGAGCCTGGGAACACTTTCCACTGATCCGCTGCTCAACATGTTGAAGGAGCAAAATGCTCTGGACCAGATCAAACTGGCGACCTTCGATCTATCGGCTTCCACGCTGACGGCGGTCAAGGAGGGCGATATTCTCTTTGCCATCGATCAGCAGCAGTACCTGCAGGGCTACCTACCGGTGGTCACGCTGGCGCTTTATAAACGCTATGGCCTTCTGCCAACCACAGACATCCAGACCGGCCCCAATTTCATTACTCAGCAGAATGCCGAACAGGTCATCGAACTGACCCGAAAGGGATACCGTTAATTGCCATCAGGTGGTCAGGTCACGTGGCCGGCCATGCACATTGGCCGGCCACGCAATTGTCCGATTTCAGCGCCGGACCGAAGCAGATGCCTGTCACCGGTCCGAGCAGGTCAGCATATCAACACGGTATCGATAAGCCTTGGTTGGCCGTGGACTGGGCAGCGGGTATTTCGAAAAGAGCGGGAAAACGTCCGGGGTCCTGTTGGCGCGCCCTATCAAATGTCGCTAGAGGTTTCGCGAGATTTTTCCTGACGCACGCCCAGCGCAATGGCCAGCGTCTGCGCCAGGCATAAAGAACCGGTAAGGCCTCGAAAGCTTTTCACTTCCGCTTCATGAACGACCAGGCAAACGTCTGCCTGACGTGCCAGCGGACTCAGGTTGGAGTCCGTGATGACCACCAGTGGAATACCGCGCGCTTCGGCCTCAAGTGCGGCGTCGCGGCTCTCCTGAGCATAGGGTGAGAAACTTACCACTATCAGGGCATCGTCCGCCCCTACCGCTTTCATCTGCTCGTCGTACATCCCGCCCAGACCATTCATCAGAAAGGCCCGCTTGTCGATGTGATGCAGGGCATAGCTGATGTAGCTGGCTACCACAAAGCTTCGCCTTGCCCCCAGCACATGAACGATCTGTGCCTTTTCAAGAATGTTCAGGGCCTCTTCGAGATCATGCGGGTCAATACGACTGGGCAATGCCTCGAGCACATCGCGATTGGCCTCGGCAAACTCCCATAAAAGCTGGGTACTGTCTGGCGTCTCGCCAGTTGCCGTACGGACGGCACGAATCCGCTCGGCATAGTTGGGCAACTCCTCGACCAGCCGGGTGCGAAACAGCTTCTGCATCTCCGAAAAGCCCTTGAATCCGAAGCTGTTGGCAAAGCGAATGAGCGTTGAAGGCGTCACACCGGCATTGTCGGCAAGCCTGGCCACGGTCGCAAAGGCCACCTCCTGAGGGTGATCAAGCAAAAAGCGTGCGGTCTGTTGCAGGCGTCGGCTCAGGGAAACGTACTCTTCGGTAATGCGTTTTTCGAATTCAGCAAAGTCCTGCGGTGTCTGGGTCATGGTCAGCCTTGTTGTTCGATATCGCGGTTTCGCAATGCCTGGCTATCTGCAAAGCCCCTGCCTGGGAAACGGATATTCCTTCCAGAGGAAATACGGAACGATTGCTATTGATTCTAGCAATCATGCTCTGCGCGCTCTAGCGAGCCGTTGAGGGAAAGCCGGAAATCCCTGCATGACGCGTTAATGCTAGGGCAGGATGGCGTTAAAAGAACCTTAATTCCAACTATCGTACTATTGGAATTTTTATTCCGAAATCACTATGATCGAATCATCAGCACCTATCCCGGGTCGCCGAAGACATCTGGGTATCAACAGGACAAGCCGCGACATGGATGTTCGAGATACTGTCTTAATAGGAAAACGCCATGAATAATACCCATTCACTGGATCTGATCTGTCTGGGAAGAGTCGCCGTCGACCTTTATGCCCAGCAGATCGGCAGCCGCCTCGAAGACGTGACAAGCTTTGCCAGGTATCTGGGCGGCAGCTCTGGCAACATGGCCTACGGCACCGCCCGGCTGGGCCTGCGTTCCGCCATGCTGTCGCGCGTGGGCAACGAGCAGTTTGGGAACTTCGTGCGTGAGGAGCTTGCCGGCACCGGTGTCGACGTCAGTGGCCTTCAGACCGACCGGGAACGCCATACGGGCCTGGCCATTCTGGCCATCAAGAACCGCGACAGCTTTCCCCTGCTGTTCTATCGCCGCGACTGCGCCGACATGGCCATCGACGTCGATGCCATCGACCCCGAATTTATCGCCCGGGCCAATGCGCTGGTCATTACGGGCACACATCTCTCCACCGAGACCACCCAGCGGGCCTGTCGCAAGGCGCTGGATGCCGCCCGCCATCACGGCGTCAAGCGGGCACTGGACATCGACTACCGCCCGGTACTCTGGGGACTGACCGAACCGGGCGATGGTGAAACCCGTTTCGTGGCCGATGAAGACGTTACTCGCCACCTGCAGCAGTGGCTCGGTGAGTTTGACCTGATCGTGGGGACCGAAGAAGAGTTCCACATTGCCGGCGGATACACGGACACCCTCACCGCCCTGCGCGCCGTACGCGACAGAACCAGTGCCACGCTGGTCTGCAAGCTGGGAGCGCTGGGCTGTGTGATATTTGAAGGCGACATTCCCGCTCGAATCGAAGATGGCATTCTGGTCGAAGGCGTACAGGTCGAGGTGCTCAATCTGCTGGGCGCCGGCGACGCTTTCATGAGCGGGCTGCTGCGCGGCTGGCTCAGAGGTGAGGACTGGCGCACCAGCGCCACCTATGCCAACGCCTGTGGCGCACTCGTCGTATCACGTCACGGGTGCGCGCCAGCCATGCCGACCGAAGAAGAACTGTTTGATTATCTGGGCCGGCGTGAAACGCTCAAGCGCCCCGATCGCGATAAACAGCTCAATCATCTGCACCGGGCGACCACCCGCAGACCAAAGGTCTGGCCACAGGTCTGCGGCCTGGCCTTCGATCATCGCCGCCAGCTGACGGACATGTCCAACGAGGTCGGCGCCGACCCCGCTCGCCTCCCGAGACTCAAGCAACTGCTGGTTCGTGCCGCCGAACAGGGCGCGCAGCAGGCCGGACTTGACCACCCTGCCATCCTGGTCGATGACGTCTTCGGGCAGGACGCCCTCAACGACGCCACCGGCCGTCAGTGGTGGATCGGTCGGCCGGTCGAGCTTCCCGGCTCGCGTCCGCTGCGCTTTCAGCATGGTGACGATCTGGGTTCTTACCTGCGTCACTGGCCCCGCGAACACATCATCAAGTGCCTGGTGTTCTATCACCCCGATGACGACATGGCCCTGCGACTGGATCAGGAAGCGCACCTGCAACAGCTCTATCAAACCGCCTGTCGCATGGAGCTTGAACTGCTCATCGAAATCATTCCGCCAGCCCGCGACGGAGACGATGATCAGGTGCTCGCCCGCTCCTTGAGGCGCCTTTACAACCTGGGGATTCGTCCCGACTGGTGGAAACTTCCGTCCATGAACGATGCTGCCTGGCAGGCCGTCAGCAACGTGATTGATACCCAGGACAAGCACTGCCGCGGCGTCGTGCTGCTGGGCCTGGACGCCCCGATGGCCGACATGAAAAAAGGCTTCGCCGCCGCGGCCCGTCACGATCAGTGCAAGGGCTTTACCGTCGGTCGCACGCTGTTTGCCGCATCCAGCCGCGACTGGCTGGCCGGCGAGATCGATGACCATGAGCTGATAGACCGGGTTGCCGGCAACTACGCCGAACTGATCGAGGAGTGGCAGCGTCTGCGCGAAAACCAGTTCATTGCAGAGGAAGCATCGTCATGAAAACCGTTCGTCTGACCATGGCACAGGCCGTCATCCGCTATCTAACGGCACAAAAGGTCGAAATCGACGGTGAGCTCACCTCTTTGTTCGCCGGCTGCTGGGCCATCTTCGGTCATGGCAATGTGGCAGGTCTGGGGGAGGCGCTCTATCAGTTCCGCGACCAGCTGCCGACCTGGCGGGCTCACAATGAACAGGCCATGGGCCATGCCGCCATAGCCTATACCAGAACGCTGGATCGCCGCCGGATGATGGCCTGTACGGCCTCTGCCGGGCCAGGTTCCACCAACATGGTGACCGCTGCTGCCGTAGCGCACGTCAATCGCCTGCCGGTCCTGTTCCTGCCGGGCGATACCTTTGCCACCCGCCTGCCGGACCCGGTGCTCCAGCAACTCGAAAGCTTTCAGGATTCAACGCTTACCAGCAATGACTGCTTCCGTCCGGTCAGTCGTTTCTTTGACCGCATTACCCGTCCGGAACAGCTGCTTGCGGCACTGCCACAGGCCATGCGCGTGCTGACCGATCCGGTGGAGTGCGGTCCGGTCACGCTGGCCATGCCTCAGGATGTGCAGACCATGGCCTTTGACTACCCGGAGCATTTCTTTGACGAAAAGATCCACTATCCGCGACGTCAGGCGGCCGACCGGGATGAACTGGCCCGGGCCGTCAGTCTGATCAGAACGGCCCGTCGACCGCTGGTCGTGGCCGGTGGTGGCGTGCATTACGCCCAGGCACGTGAGGCGCTGGAAACCCTGGTCTCCCGCTTTCAACTACCGGTTGGTGAAACCCAGGCCGGCAAGGGGGCACTTCCCTGGGATCATGCCCGAAACATGGGCGCCATTGGCGTTACGGGCGCCACCTCGACCAATACGCTGGCCGCCGAGGCGGATCTGATCATCGCCGTGGGAACGCGCCTTGGCGATTTCACCTCCGGCTCGCGCGCCCTGATCAACCCCGAAGCACAGCTTCTTTGCCTGAATGTGGCGCCGTTTGATGCCATCAAGCACCGCGGTCAGCCACTGGTGGGGGATGCCCTGCTGACGCTTTCAGAACTTGAAGGCGCATTGAGCGGCTGGCAACCCGATGGCGCCTGGATTGACCGCGCCGAAGAGCTGCGTCGCCAGTGGCATCACAGCGTCGAGGTGGCAACGACCGATCGCGGCACTTCTCTGCCGACCGATGCCGAAGTCATCGGTGCGGTCAACCGAGCCGCCGGTGAGCGCGACATCGTGGTCAGCGCCGCAGGCGGGCTGCCCGGCGAGCTGCACAAGCTGTGGCGCACCCGCCACGCACGCGGCTATCACGTCGAGTACGGCTATTCCTGCATGGGCTACGAGCTGGCCGGCGGTCTGGGGACGAAGATGGCCAGTCCCGACGCCGAAGTCTTCGTCATGGTGGGGGATGGCTCCTATCTGATGCTCAACTCGGAGATCGCCACCTCGGTCATGCTGGGCCAGAAGATCATCGCGGTCGTTCTCGACAACCGCGGTTTTGGCTGCATTCATCGCCTCCAGCAGGCATGCGGGGGGCCGGGCTTCAATAACAGACTCGATGACTGCCTGAGCGCCGAGGGTGGCGCGCCAGACATCGATTTTGCCGCCCACGCCGCCGCACTCGGCGCGCGCTCGGAGAAGGCAGGCAACATTGCCGAGCTTGACGCTGCACTGACGCGCGCCAGAGCCTCGGACACCAGCTATATCATCACCATCGACACCGACGGACTGGTCGATAGCGGAGAAGGGGGCGCCTGGTGGGATGTTGCGGTGGCTGAAGTGTCGACGCGTCCCGCGGTGGAAGAGGCGCGTCAACGCTATGACGAGCAGAAGTCCCGTCAGTGGCAAAACCTCTGATTCTCGATCGGGCCGGAAACGCCAGCCAATACCGCTTCCGGGGCAAGGATATTTCAGGAGCATCTACATGACGGTACGTCTTGGCATCAACCCATTGACCTGGACCAATGATGATCTTCCCAGTCTGGGTAGCGATACGCCCCTCGAAACCTGTCTGGCCGAAGGCCGGGAAGCCGGTTTTGCCGGTTTTGAGCTGGGCCAGAAGTTCCCCCGCACACCGCAGGCGCTCAATCAGGTGCTCAACGATCACGACCTGGCGCTTGTCTCGGGTTGGTACTCCTCCCGGCTGCTGGAGCGCAGCGTCGAGGAAGAGCTGGCGGCCGTCGAATCTCACCTGCAGCTTTTGAAGCAGTGCGGTGCACGGGTCATGGTGTTCTGTGAGGTCAGCCGCTGCGTCCACGGTGACCAGATGCGCCCGGTCTCGCAGCGCCCGCATCTTCAAAAAGCGGACTGGCCACGCCTGATCGATGGCCTGAACCAGGTAGGCGCTCACCTGCGCGAGCACGGTATCCAACTGGTCTATCACCATCACCTGGGCACCGTGATCGAGAGCCAGGCCGATATCGAGCAGTTAATGGACAACACCAGTGACGCCGTGGGTCTGCTGCTGGATTTCGGCCATCTGGTGGTGGCCAGAGGTGATCCGCTGGCCATCGTCCGGCGCTATGGTCCGCGCATCCATCATATCCACTGCAAGGATGTGCGCCTTGACGTGCTCAAGGAGATTCGCAATCGCGACAAGAGTTTTCTTGATGGCGTACTCGATGGGCTGTTCGCCGTTACCGGCGATGGCGACATCGACTTTGCCCCCGCGCTGAGCCACATGAAAGATCAGGGCTATGAAGGCTGGCTGGTCGTGGAGGCCGAACAGGATCCCTGTATCGCACACCCCATGACCCATGCCCGGCGCGGCTATCAGGGCCTCAAGGCCGTGGCCGAACAGGCAGGGTTTCAGATCACCGAATAGCTCACTGCGTGGCCGCCGACTCACTGCCGAGTGCATCGGTCGCCATTCACTCCACGATAGACAGGTAAGCACATGAACACGATCTCGCATTACATCAAGGGTACTTTGACAGAAGGCCGCAGCGACCGCTTTGCCGCCGTCTACAATCCGGCCACGGGGGAGCAGTCCGCTCGGGTGGCCCTTGCCAGTGCCGATGAGACCCGCAAAGCGATCGGCATCGCCGAGGAAGCCTTCACACACTGGTCGAAGGTCACTCCGCTGCGCCGCGCGCGTATCCTGTTTCGCTTCAAGGCGTTGATCGAGGAGCATGCCGATGAGCTGGCACGCCTGATCGCCAGCGAACATGGCAAGGTGCTCTCCGATGCCAAGGGCGAGCTGACGCGCGGCCTGGAAGTGGTCGAATTCGCCTGTGGTATTCCGCATCTGCAAAAGGGCGAGCATTCGATGAACGTTGGCACCGGCGTCGACAGCTACTCGCTGATGCAGCCGGTGGGGGTCTGCGCCGGTATTTCGCCGTTCAATTTCCCGGCCATGGTGCCGATGTGGATGTTCCCGATCGCGCTGGCCTGCGGCAACACCTTCATCATGAAGCCTTCCGAAAAGGACCCCTCAACCCCGCTGCGTCTGGCCGAGCTCCTGACCGAGGCCGGCCTGCCGGAAGGCGTCTTCAACGTCGTCAACGGGGACAAGGAGTCCGTGGATGTGCTGCTCACTGACGAGCGCGTCCAGGCCGTCAGTTTCGTCGGCTCCACCCCGGTTGCCGAGTACATCTACGCGACCGCCTCAAAGCATGGCAAGCGCGTTCAGGCGCTGGGCGGCGCCAAGAACCACATGGTGATCATGCCGGATGCCGACCTGGATCAGGCCGTCGATGCCCTGATGGGTGCCGCCTATGGCAGCGCCGGCGAGCGCTGCATGGCCATTTCGGTCGCCGTCCCGGTGGGTGAAGAGACCGCCGATCGCCTGCGCGACAAGCTGGTCGAGAAGCTTGAAACCCTGCGCGTCGGCCCGGGGCTGGTCGACGGTCAGGAAAACGACATGGGCCCGCTGATTACTCGTGAACATCTGGCAAAGGTGCGCGACTACATTGCCGTGGGCGCCGAGGAAGGGGCCGAGCTGGTCGTGGACGGCCGTGAAGCAGCCCTGGAAGGCACCGGTCAGGGGTATTTCATCGGTGGCACCCTCTTTGACCACGTCAAACCCGGCATGCGCATCCATGCCGAGGAGATATTCGGACCGGTGCTGGCCATCAGCCGCGCCGAAAGCTTCGATGACGCCGTGGCCATGATCAACGCCCATGAATTCGGCAACGGCACGGCCATCTTCACCCGGGATGGTGACGCTGCGCGCCAGTTCTGCGAGCAGATTCAGGTGGGCATGGTCGGCGTCAACGTGCCGATTCCGGTGCCGATGGCCTTTCACAGCTTTGGCGGTTGGAAGCGCTCGCTGTTTGGCCCGCTGCACATGCATGGCAACGACGGCGTTCGTTTCTATACCCGCATGAAGACCATCACCCAGCGCTGGCCCGACGGTATCCGTGAAGAGACCAATAGCTTCACCATGCCGACCCATTGAGCCTCACCTGCCGGCGGCCTGGATCACGGTGCTGCCGGTTTGCTGCTGTTGTGCTGTTTCAACGCCGAGGATCACCAGATGGATGATCCTCGGCTTTTTGTTGCCTTGTACCTACTTGCACCGCACTTGCGTTTTTCTGCTGGTGCTGACAGCAAAAGGCCAGCGATCACGGGATGAACTGACCCCACAACGTTGGACGGTTCACTTAGCCGGCCTTTTGATCAACAAAACTTCAAACGTCAGGAACGATAAAACGCAGGACGCTCGGGAAGTTCGATTGGCTCGATGCGGCCGGAGTGTTTGGCCTTGACACAGGCATCACTGGTCACGGCGACCACATACCCATCCCAGGCGCTGGGACCATGCATTTCGCCTGCCGCCGTGGCATCGATCCATTCCTGAAATTCAACGTCAAAGGCGGTCAGG
The DNA here is from genome assembly GCF_003206035.1 of Salinicola sp. CPA57. Taxonomy (NCBI): domain Bacteria; kingdom Pseudomonadati; phylum Pseudomonadota; class Gammaproteobacteria; order Oceanospirillales; family Halomonadaceae; genus Salinicola; species Salinicola sp. CPA57. Next base: position 93,065 of record NZ_PZJR01000017.1, on the reverse strand, counting down.
AAACGGTCCTTCCAGTTGGTCAAAACCTCACGGGACAGTCTGGCCTCATGTCGCACCGGGACACTGGCAGGTTCCGGCAGACTGGCAGTGCCCATCTCACAGACCACCTGACACTGAATGTCGTAGCCATAGCGGCAGTTGACGAAACTTTCGATCGAGATATGAACCCCATTTCGCGTTCTCAGCAGGATCACGTGAGGATCCTGAAGCTCGGCCTCGCTCAGCCGCGTCCTGCGCGGTGTGATGACCTGAGCGCTGACATAGTCGTCGTTATCCAGCAGCCAGCGCAGTACGTCAAACTCGTGAACACAGGAATCGGTCAGTGCCATGTCACCGCTGAAACCGGGTGCCTCCGGATTGCGGTGGGCACAGTTGAGAATCAGTGCTTCACCAAGATCACCGCTGTCCAGCACCTGCTTGAGCTGGCGGTAGGCGAAATCGAAGCGGCGCATGAAACCTACCTGAACCAGCTTGCGACCGGCCGCCATTTCGGCGTCCACGATCTGTCGGCAACCCTGCGCCGTAACGGCCAGCGGCTTTTCGCAAAATACCGGCTTTCCGGCGGCAATGGCCGCCAGCACGAACGCCTCATGGGTTGGTCCCCACGAACTGACAATGACTGCATCAACCTCGGATGAGGCGATAAGCGCGTTGCCATCGTCATGGATCCTTGCTTCCAGCCCCAGCGTTTCAACCACGGCCTGTGCCTGTTGGCGATCGACATCGTTGACGGCAACGACCCTTGCCCCCTTGAGACGCTCGCTGATGCGACGAATGTGTTCGCGCCCGATGGCGCCGGTACCGATCACACCAATGCGTACCACCATGTCCGTACTCCTTGTCAGTCAACGAAAGGGTCTGTCTGATCGGTCGTGCAGGCCCCGGGCAGCCCGCCTGTCACAGGCAAGGGTCTGCACCGGAGCATCATGAACGACCCGTCTATGTCATGCTGATCGACCACGCCGGGTACGCATCCATAAAAGGGCAGCCACAAAGTAGATCAGCGTGGGCAGCACGATCAGCGAATGAAAGGTATCCAGATGGGCCGTGGTATCGCGTGTACTCCAAGCCCATCCCGCGGCGACCAGAATTGCTACAAGACAGCCGAGCGCCAGCAGGTACCAGGGATTGCGAAGATGTTTTCGGGGAGCCGAGTTCACCGGTGAAGCCTGATCCATGGGCGCGCCGTAGGCGCTGGAATAAAAATCGATGTTCTTCTCGCGGGCCACGCCGTAAAAGCGGCAAAGGGCCGGGTAGGCCAGCAGTGCAGCAAACCAGGTCGGCAGGAAAAGCGTAAACAGGTGCAACAGGCCGGAACCCCCCAGAAGAACAGCGATGCCAATACCGATCACCCAGGCGCCAAGAGCCGGGAGATTGTTTCTCTGACCGACCTGTTCACGCCAGAACGGGCGCATGCCAAGGCGCGGCAGCAAAAAGTGCTCGGCCGCGATGATGGCCCCGATCGGCGCGATCAGGATGCTGAAATAGGACAGCACATTCAGCCATTGGGTGAACACGAACGGGAAACAGGCCACCAGCGCGGTCAGAATACCGGTAATCAGCGTGACACGACTCCAGGAGTAACGCGGGAACACCGATTGCAGCGCCAGGCCCGCGCGATAGAGACTGGGAATCGAGGTCGTCCAGCCGGCTATCACGACGGCAGCCAGCCCCATGTATCCCAGAATGCGAAAGGCGACTTCTCCCGAATCAAGATCCACGACCTGAGTTTGGGCCAGAAGTGCCGCCGTGGCGCCCATCAAACCCGCGCAGACCCAAGCCATGTAATGACCGATAAACATGCCTGCAGCGGAGAAATAGCCATACGTCGACTTGCGCGCAAACCGCAGGATACTCATGTCGCTCATGCCCAGATGCATCGGCAGATTGCACCCCCACGCCCATGCGGCCACCACCCACATCGAGATGCCGGGATCTCCCTCCGGTGTCGAGCCGGTCCACACGAAGGTGTCGATCACGCCTGACAGGCTCGTGACCCCGTCGAGTGCACCGATCTGCATCAGGGTGGCTATGGAGATGATGCCACTGACAAGAAACATGATTGCCATCCACGGCGAGCAGACGGTGGAAAAATTGGCAATCAGCTTGAAGCCCTTGAGGGTCATCCAGACCGTAATGGCTCCCACAAACAGTACCAGCGCGACAAAGCTCATGCTCTGCGGATACCAGGTGGTCTGCGGTTCAATGTTGGTGACAACGCGAAATGCCGATGCCGAGACGGTCATCATCGCGCCTGCCGTGACGGCGAAGATAATGCCATTGATGAGGTTATAGCAGCGGGAAAGCCGCTTGCCGGCCAGACGTTCAAGATACCAGTAGAGCGTCATGCGTGAGCGCGTGGCGACCGGACTGCAGACCCATGCCCAGGACAACACGGCCAGCAGGTTACCGAGCAGCAGTCCCCACAGCAGATCGCCGGCGTTGACGCCAAGGGCGACCAGAGAAGCGCCAATGACAAACTCGGTACCGGCCACATGCTCACCGGCGTAAGCGCCAAGGAAATACTTCCCGCTCAGCTGACGGGTCGTTGGCACCCGTTCGCGGGCAAATTCGCGACTGTCTTCATCACTGTCGCTGCGGCTGGCATGTTGTGACTGGAAATCCTGTGTGGTCAGGGTAGCGGACCGGGAATTCGGGGCTGAAGCCATTGCACAGCGTCTCCCATGATAAATCGCGTCGGCTAAATGGCGAACACGGAAAGAAAAGTTGAATCGATGTCATCATCCTGCACTATGGAATTTATATTCCATACAAATACAATACAATTCATTTGTTCCATACTTTGGTATCACTCGGTCTCTGGAAGAACACAAAATGAACGGCCACGGGAGCTGCAGAGCGTCAGAAAAGGGCGAATCGAAGTACCATCGAAGGGCGCTGACATGCTGCCAGCATGTAAAAAGGATACTGNNCAGTATCCTTTTTACGTTCGTGTCCTTGTCGACTGATGTTGCTGATCAGGCGCCCTGTCGGGTATCCATCAGAGGCTCTGATCGTCAGAAATGGGCAAAAACGCTGTCGTCCCTGCCTTCAGGCATGGGGGTGGTCGCTCAAAGCCAGCACATGCGGCAACTTCCACAATCTCTGGAAAATGCCTTACATTCCCGATATACACACGACTGATATCGCCGACACCGACAATGCCTACCTTGAGCGCGCCATCATGGCTCTACTTCCCGACATTGGTTTTGCCATGCCGATCTCAACTCGGCAACTCATAATCGGGGGTTTCCGTTGGCATACATTGTCTCAGCAGTTCGACGGAGCGGATCACGCCTTCCTGTCGTGACAGGTTGATATCCTCGTGTTCGATGCTCAGCACACCGTCCTGATACCCACCAGCCTGCAGCCAGTAGCAGAACTCGCGCCACCAGCTCTCGCCGTGACCGTAGCCCAGTGTCACATAGGACCAGCTGCGATCCTGAAACTGCTCCATGGGAAGATGATCCAGACAAGTATTCATGGCCAGATTGCCAGTATGCAGATAGGTATCCTTGGCATGAACATGATAAATATGGCTTGCGTGGAGCTTCACCACTTCCAGCGGGTCTCCACCCATCCAGAACTGGTGGCTGGGATCGAAATTCAGACCAACGGTATCGCCAACGGCGTCGTGCAGGCGCAGAAAGGTTGGCATGTTGTATACCAGCTGATTGCCATGGGGCTCGATGCAGATCTGTTGGACGCCGTGTTCGTTGGCATATTTTACAAGCTCTTGCCAATACGGAATGGCCACTTGATTCCATTGATAATCGAGCGTGCGCTGCGTTTCGGGCGGCCATGAATTCGTGATCCAGTTTGGGGTACTATCACCTGCCGCACCGGCCGGTAGGCCCGACATCAGATTCACCTTCGACAGGCCAAAATGCTCTGCCAGCCGGATGGCCTGGCGCACTACTTCGTCCTGACGTTTGCCATCAGTGGGATGAAGCTGATTGCCGTTGGCATTGAACGCCGAGATACGTAATCCGTGATCGTCGAGTCGAGCCTGGAGCTCACGACGCTGTTGCTGACTGTCCAGCAGCGCACTGGCATCGATATGAGGCGAATTCGACCAGTTGCCGATTGCGAATTCCACTTCTTCAATGCCCTGCCGAGCACACAGGCCAAACAGCTCATCCACGGAGAGATTGGCGAGGCTGTCGGTGACAATACCTATCTTCATGAGGACCTCCGGCATAACCGATAAAATAGGGCCATTTCCCATTGAAAACAGGACAGGGCCGAAAAGTAAGTGAGCGTTAATCCATTTCGATTAGTTCATTTATCCGTCTGGGGCCTCACGCGGTACAGGCCCGATGTTGCCGACTGGCAGTGCTGTTTCCGTCAATCTTGCTGTAAAAGATAAACATGGACATGATTTTCTCGTGACCCATCGTGTCCGGCGCCGACGCTGTTGATTCGCCAACGCAGGCACCAACAGAATATATATTTTATAAACGCCTCTTCACAACCCATTCGTTCTATACTTTGGTATCACGGAATATTCATTCCATATTGATGTGGCAATTTCTTGCCAGGCTTGTTGATCGCCTAGTAGCAGCCGTTTCGCGCTTTCCCGAAACCCTGGATCTCGAGCTGCGGCCACTGTCGTCGCCAGCCCTTGGCAACCACGCGCCGCCGGAATACCTCGGGGTCGCCATGGCGCGGGTTGTGGGTGACGCGTCCGGCCAGCAGCGACGACAAACCCAATGGCGCGATCAGGTGAAGACAGTCGTCATCATCCAGCGTCACCCCCACCGCCGTTTCACACTCGACCCACACACTCAACGCTTCTTCTATGGAGACATAGGGAAGATGACCATGGCGCTCATGCATTCGGGCCTGATTCTTGACCGACCAGGGCAGAGAAGAGGCATCCCTGAGCCGGCTCGCGCGCTCGCGATCGATAGACTCGCTGCTGCCGGCAGGGTCGAAGTAGACGAGATCGATATCGTTCAGCGGCGACGCCACCGAATAGCCGTGCAGCCGATCCCACACCAGGTTGCGCACGAATCCGGCGGCCAGCCACCACTCGGGCAGACGCAACGCGCGCGCCTGGCGTAGTGCGCTCATCCGCCAGGCGTCGGCTCGCACCCACTCGCGCACTCTCTCGAGGTCGTCCATCGGCCCTTCAATGCCCTCCTTCCGTTTTTCGCCATTCTCTATCTGCGTTCTCAAGTATCGGCTCCGTCACGGCATCTCCTGTGCGATGCGGCCGCACTGCGCCGATAGCCCATGCACCGACAGCGTTTTGACCTGCGGCCGATGGGCTCTCGTCACCCCCCAATGGATCTTGCCCCCTGCCCGTAGACTAAAGTAGCCAGTGTCGCGCGCTAGGCTGTACAATGCGCGCCCGACCCTCCTACTCAGTGCCCAGGGGACTCGTCGATCCAGCGCTAGAGCGTGGATCATCGACTTAGACATGGGCGCACACATTTTACGATGGAAACCGCCCCATGAGTGACAACGCCTCTAACGCTCGGATCGAGAGCATTAGGAACATTGCCATTATCGCCCACGTCGACCATGGCAAGACGACACTGGTCGACAAGCTCCTGAGCCAGTCCGGCACGCTGGATCGCAAGGCCGAAGGCCAAGACCGGATCATGGATTCCAATGATCAGGAGAAAGAACGCGGCATCACGATCCTGGCCAAGAACACCGCGATCCGCTGGGATGACGGCAAAGGCCGCAACTACCACATCAATATCGTCGATACCCCGGGACACGCCGACTTCGGTGGCGAAGTCGAACGCGTCATGTCCATGGTGGATTCCGTATTGCTGCTGGTCGATGCCGTAGACGGCCCGATGCCGCAGACGCGCTTCGTGACCCAGAAGGCCTTCGCCCAGGGTCTCAAGCCGATCGTCGTGGTCAACAAGGTCGACCGCCCCGGCGCGCGTCCGGATTGGGTCGTCGACCAGATCTTCGATCTGTTCGACAACCTCGGCGCCACCGACGAGCAGCTCGACTTTCCGATCATCTACTGCTCCGCGCTCAACGGCATCGCCGGCATGGAGCCGGATTCGATGGCCGAAGACATGACGCCGATGTTCCAGTCGATCGTCGACATCGTCGAGCCGCCCAAGGTCGAACTCGACGGCCCGTTCCAGATGCAGATTTCGGCGCTGGACTACAACAGCTACGTCGGCGTCATCGGTCTCGGCCGCATCAAGCGCGGCAGCGTCAAGCCGAGCCAGCAGATCAGCATCATCACCAAGGAAGGCGCGACCCGTAAGGGCAAGATCGGCCAGGTGATGACGCATATGGGTCTGGAGCGCGTGCAGACCAACGAGGCCACTGCCGGCGACATCGTCTGCATCACCGGTATCGACAACCTGGCGATCTCCGACACGCTGTGCGACGTCAACGTCGTCGAAGCGTTGCCGCCGCTCTCCGTCGACGAACCGACCGTCTCGATGACCTTCCAGGTCAACGATTCCCCGTTCGCGGGCAGGGACGGCAAGTACGTCACCAGCCGCAACATCAAGGATCGTCTCGACCAGGAGCTGATCCACAACGTGGCGCTGCGCGTCGAGCAGGCGGATACGCCGGAGAAGTTCAAGGTCTCCGGACGTGGCGAGCTGCACCTCTCGGTGCTGATCGAGACCATGCGTCGTGAAGGCTTCGAGCTGGCCGTGGGCCGCCCCGAGGTCATCATCCGCGAGATCGATGGCGTCAAGCAGGAGCCATACGAAGAAGTCATCATCGACTGCGAAGAGCAGCATCAGGGCTCGGTGATGGAAGAGCTCGGCTACCGCAAGGGCGAGATGACCAACATGAACCCGGATGGCAAGGGTCGTGTGCGTCTGGACTTCATCATCCCCGCGCGCGGTCTGATCGGCTTCCGTGGTCAGTTCCTGACGCTGACTTCCGGCACCGGCATCCTGACCAGCCGCTTCGATCATTATGGCCCGCTGAAGCCGGACGCCTCCATCGAGCGTCGCAACGGGGTGCTGGTCTCCATGGTCGGCGGCAAGGCACTGGCCTATGCGCTTTACGCATTGCAGGAGCGCGGCAAGCTGATCATCGATCACGCCACCGAAGTCTACGAAGGCATGCTGATCGGCATCAACAACCGTGCCAACGACATGGTGGTCAACCCGACCAAGGGCAAGAAGCTCGATAACATGCGCTCCACGGGTAACGATGAAAACATCGTGCTGACGCCACCGATCAAGTTCACGCTCGAACAGGCGATCGAATTCCTGGATTCCGATGAACTGGTGGAAGTGACGCCCGGATTCATCCGCCTGCGCAAGAAGCACCTGACCGAAAACGAGCGCAAGCGAGCCGGCAAGAAAGGCTGATCACGCGCCGCTGCAAGATCCACGACACCCGCCTCCCGGCGGGTGTCGTCGTTTGGGACTCTCAAACGTTGATTAAGAAAAACTACTCATGGCGTACCACCGCTGTACAATCGGCAACATCATCAGTACATGACGCCCAAGCGCCGCCCACCGGCGTGCACGCTTCGACAATAGCAATAACGCGCTGAGGGAAACCCGATGATGCCGATCATCGATGTCCGCAACATTCGCAAGTCGTTCGGGGGCCTGACGGTCATCGACGACTGCTCCATTCAGGTCGCCAAGGGTTCGATCACCGGCATGATCGGTCCCAACGGTGCCGGTAAATCCACGCTGTTCAATATCATCGCCGGTAGCCTCGCGCCCGACAGCGGCGAGGTCCTGCTCAACGGCCAGGCGATCACTCACCTGTCCGCCAACCAGCGCTTCCACAAGGGGCTGCTGCGGACGTTTCAGATCGCCCACGAATTCAGCCACCTGACTTCACTCGAGAACCTGATGATGGTCCCGCCGCGTCAGGAAGGCGAAAACCTGTTCAGCACCTGGTTGAAACCCGGAGAAGTGCGCCGCCAGGAGACCGAAGTTCGCCGGCGAGCGCTCGAAGTGCTCGATTTCGTCGGGCTCTCTCATGTCCGCAACGAGCTGGCCGGCAATCTTTCCGGCGGCCAGAAGAAGCTGCTCGAGCTCGGTCGCACCATGATGACCGACGCCGAAGTCGTGCTGCTCGACGAGATCGCCGCTGGCGTCAATCGCACGCTGCTCGGCGACCTGATGGGCAATATCGAGCGACTCAACCGCGAGCTGGGCTATACCTTCCTGGTCATCGAGCACGACATGGACATGATCGCGCGGCTGTGCGACCCGGTCATCGTGCTGGCTCAGGGGCAGGTGATGATGGAAGGCGCGATCACCGATATCCAGAACAACCCGGAAGTGATCGAAGCCTACTTTGGCGCTGAACCCGCGTGAGGTTACCGGACCGTTCCGGGCTTCAGAACGGCGAAACGACTCCGAAGCGCTATCAGCAGCGACAATCACTCGCCAAGCAATAACAAACGAGCACATCAATGCCACTACTCGAAGCAGTTGACGTTCATGGCGGCTACGGCGGCATGAACATCCTGAACGGCGTCAACATGACGATCGAGGCCGATGAAATCGGCGTCATCGTCGGGCCCAACGGCGCCGGTAAATCGACCATGCTCAAGGCCGTCTTCGGACTGTTGACGATCACGCAGGGTGAGATCCGCCTGCGGGGCGAAGCTATCACCAATCTCTCTCCGCACAAGCTGGTCGAGATGGGAATGGGCTTCGTCCCGCAGGAGAAGAACATCTTCCCCAGCCTCTCGGTCGAGGAAAACCTGGAGATGGGCGCGTTTCTCAAGCCCGCCACCGCCTCGCGCCTGAAGGCACAGATCTACGAATTCTTTCCTCCCCTGCTCGAAAAACGCCGCCAGCCGGCCGGCGAGCTCTCCGGTGGCCAGCGCCAGATGGTGGCCATGGGCCGGGCGCTGATGAACGAACCCAGCGTGCTGCTGCTCGACGAGCCAACCGCCGGGCTGTCGCCGCGCTACATGAACGAGATATTCGATCGGGTGAAGACCATCAATGCCGCCGGCGTCGGGGTGCTGATGGTCGAACAGAACGCCAAGCAGGCACTGCGCATCGCGCACAAGGGCTTCGTGCTCGCGGCCGGACAGAATCGCTTCAGCGACACCGGCGAGGCGCTGCTCAACGATCCCCAGGTGGCCAAGAGTTTTCTCGGAGGCTGACGCCGCCACGGTGGCCCTATTCAAAAGCGCCCGTGTTCGAGAGAGCCCGTATTCGAGAGAGCCCGTATTCCAGAGAGATTTTGTCGTGAATGAGCTGATCTATTTCTTCAACTACGTGGTGGTCGCCGGCAGCGTGACCGGCTGCATCTACGCCATCGGCGCCGTCGGGGTGACGCTGATCTACAGCATCCTGCGCTTCGCCCACTTTGCCCATGCCGACATGATGACACTCGGCACCCTGGCCGTGCTGTTGCTGACGCTGGCCTTTCCCCATGCCGGCGATCCCCTGGGGTTACCCACCGCGATCGTGATGCTGCCGGTGGCGATGGCGTTGACTTCGCTGGTGGCCGTGGGCATCGATCGCGCCTTCTATCAGCCGCTGCGCAGCCATGGCGTGAAACCGATCGTGATGGTGATCGCCTCGCTAGGCGTCACGCTGATGCTGCAGGGGCTGATCCGGCTGTTCGCCGGCACCGGGTCGCAGAATCTCTACGTCGATGCGCGCAAGGAGATATTCCGTATCGACGTCCCCGGCGTGACCCGGCCGATCATTCTCACCGAACCGCAGATCATTCTGTTCGTGATCACCATCGTCGCCGTGGTCGGGCTGCATCTGTTCCTGACTCGGGCGCGGCTGGGCAAGGCGATGCGGGCGATGTCGGACAACCCCGATCTAGCTCGCGCCTCCGGTATCAATACCAGGCTGATCATCACCCTGACCTGGATCATCGCCGGCTCGCTCGCCACCATTGCCGGTACGCTGCTGTCGCTGGATGTCGCCTTCAAGCCGGATCTCAGCTTCTTCCTGCTGCTGCCGATCTTCGCTGCCGCCATCGTCGGCGGGGTCGGCCATCCGTATGGCGCCATCGCCGGCGGCTTTCTGGTCGGCTTCGCCGAGACGCTGGCGGTGTTCAACTGGTCGGTACTGCTCAGGCCGGTGCGGGACAGCCTGCCGACCTGGCTGGAGCTGCCGAACAATCTGGCGCTGGTGGGTACCGAGTATAAAATCGTCGTGCCCTTCTTCATTCTGGTCGCGGTGCTGATCTGGCGCCCGACCGGCATCTTCAAAGGGAAGGTGATCTGATGACGGCCTCTTCATCACAACGACCTGCACCTCAGCAACCGGCACCCCAAGGTGCAACGCCGCCGGAAGCGCCCGCGCCACGCACGCTCCCCGTTCGCGAGCTCGCACTGTTCGGCGGCCTGGCCCTCGTGGTTCTCGCCGTGTTCGCGACCATGGGTCCGGCCTACTCCACGCGCATGCTGGTGGAAGCCTCCTGCTATGCCATTCTGGCCCTCGGCCTGACCATCCAGTGGGGCTACGCCGGCCAGTTCAATGCCGGGATCATGGGCTTCGTGGCGCTGGGCGGGTTCTCGGCCACCTTTTTCAGCATTCCGGTCAATCCCGCGTTCTGGGCCAGCGATCTCCCCGGCCGGCTGGGCTGGGTGCTGCTGGCGATGGTCGTGGTCACGGCCATCGTTTTCGGCATCAGCCGGCTGGATCGCATCGGGCTGCCCAAGCTGCTGCGCACGATTCTGGCCATCGCCGCGGGGCTGATCGGTTATCTGGTCGTGATCAGTTGGCTGCGCAGCGTCACCGGCGATATCGAATCCCAGGTGGAGTTCATCGGCGGCCTGGGCTTGCCGGTCTGGCTCGGCTGGATCGTCGGTGGCGTGCTGGCCGGTGGTGTCGGTTACGTCATCGGCCATATCTGTCTGGGGCTGCGCAGCGACTATCTGGTCATCGCCACGCTGGGTATCGCCGAGATCATCAAGGCGTTCCTCAAGAATTCGGACTGGCTCACCCGCGGCACCGCGACCATTTCGCCGCTGCCGTGGCCGGTACCGGATCCTGGCGAGGTCGGCTTCCTGACCGCTCGCGCGCTCTACCTGTCGGTCACCGTGGTGATGATCGCGGTGATCTTCTTCCTGCTGCATCGCGCCTATCACGCCCCCTGGGGCCGCATGATTCGAGCCATCCGCGACAACGAAGTCTCCGCCGCGGCCATGGGCAAGTCGATCAACCGCCGGCGCCAGGAGATCTTCGTCTTCGGCTGTATCCTGATGGGGGTCGGCGGTGCGGTGCTGACCAGCTTCAACGGGCTGTTCGATCCGCAGGGTTACCTGCCGCTGAACCACACTTTCCTGGTGCTGGTGATGGTGATTCTCGGCGGCCCGGGCAACAACCTGGGCACGCTGTTCGGCGCCGTGCTGGTCTACGTGATCTGGATCATGTCGGGCCCGTTGGCGCTGGCACTGATGCACGCCGTGACGGCGTTGGGCGACAGCTGGTTCGACTGGCAGCCGGGCAATCTCGACAGTCGCGCGCTACAGGCGAGAGTCTTCGTGATCGGCCTGCTGATCCTGCTGGTACTGCGCTTCGCCCCGCGCGGGTTGATACCGGAAAAGGTCGCGCATCACGATTGAAGCCCTCGCCGTTCTGGGCCATTTCCAGAGCGGCGGCGTCCGCCCTTCGCCACCAATAGAGACACGAGTGACACGCAGCATGGGACTACTTTGGCTATTATCGTTCGCCGCCGCTTTCGTGGGTCTGATCCTCGGATCACTCCTAGTCAGCTTCATCATTTGGCGAATCGCTCGGGGCAGGCTTCGCCGACGTGGCATCAAGGCCGGCTCGAAACGATTCCACAACACCTTCTTGACGACCTACCTGTTCGGTTTTGCCCTTTTCGCAGCAGGCCTTTTCGCACTGGTGCTCTACTTTCCCGATAAGGCCAAAATGGCGGCGGCGATGAAGACCGTCAACGGCTTCTCCGCTTCTCGCATCACGGTGGAACTGAACACAGAGGATCGAAGCAAACGCGAGTATTTCGTCGATGCTTTCACGCCCTTCATGAAGACGCATCAACGGCGCATTGCCTACCGCGAGCACAGTCTGCGCTCACACACCCGATACACGCTGGAATCCCAGATCTCGAGCCGGTACCGCATCGATGGCCGCAAGATCGTGTTCATTACCGCCCGCCCGCTTTCGACGGCGCTCACGCAGCGACTGATAGCGTGGGCGAGAGCCGAGGTCGAAAGGGACCCAAGCATCGAACGAATCAGCTTCGAGCAGATCCACTTCGTGCCCAGGACGGCGTCGGGAGACTGGATCGAAGTACCCTAGGCTCGATGCGATAATGCCTAACGAGTTTGGATCGCTCCGGTAACCACCCCCGGCCCCTCATGAAGCGACTCGCTCTCGACAGCCAGACGCTGCTAACACAGGGCTTCGAGGCCTGGCTGCGCATCCTGACGGTGTTAGACTCTCCGCCGGGCGGGCAGGTTCTCGAAGCAATCGCGCATGATGACTGCCTCTTGTGCGCCGGACGTAAAACCGCCGAAGAATCCGGCGCCCCGCCTCTATCAACGCTGACTGACACACGTCATGTTTCTTTATGTATTGCAAAACCTGATGGACAGCCTGCCGCTTTTCAGCATGTTCGCAGTGTTGGGCCTCATCCTGAGCGGCTTCTTTTATACGCTACGCCGCCACTCGTACACCGGCGGCCCCCACGGTCGCGCCGTCAAGGTGATGACGGTGGCGCTTTACGCCTCTCCCTTTCTTGGCGTGGCCACAGTGATCGGCGTGCAGCTATGGTTGCCCAACAATGCCGAAACCCAGGCATTGGCCGGACGTATTACTGGCTACCCCGCCTCACGGATCACCGTGACACTGACTGATGATCCCGAGGCCGCACATCGGGTGCTCGCAGCCTTCAAGCCCCTGATGCGCGCTCACGCACGCCACTACCGCTACCACGGCATTACCAGTAGGGGCCAAGAGAGATATACCCAGCGTGCCGCAAATGCCAGCCTATACCGGATTGAAGGTAACCGTCTGATTATCATTACAGCGTTACCGGTGCGTGATGAGTTGCTGGAAGCCCTGAGACAACTGACGCGTCGATCCCCCTCCACTGTCGACCCGAGCAGTGCCATTGCATACACGCCATTTGTTGACCACATCAAGGCGGTGCAGCTCGAAGACTTCCAACCGTGGCGTGCGGGTGAAGGCTGGATACCGGTGCCGCCGAGTCATATATGACGGCTTAAATTAATTGACTGAAAGAAAACCCGAATCCGCGGATGCGAATTCGGGCTTGAACACGGATGTCCTACGGCGCTATTCGCTTGCGCCAACCGCCCCCTTGGTCACAAACTTGCCATCCTCGACGGCCATTTCGACCACGATACCCGGCACGTCGCCGTTGTCATCGAACTCCTGGTTGCCGGAAGCGCCTTCGTAGTTGATCTCCTTGCCCTCCTTGATCAGCTTCTTGGCCTTCTCCCACTCGCCCGGCAGGATCGTCTCGCCGGGCGCGGTGGCAACGTCACGCAACGCCTTGGACAAGCCTTCGCGATCCGCGCTGCCGTTCTTCTCGATGGCAAGCGCCAGCAGGAAGGCGGCATCGTAGGACTGCGCCGCAAACACCGCGCTCGGATCGATATCGGCTTTCTTGGCCAGCTCGTTGAAGACGTCACCACCCGGCGCATCCGGAGAGCCCGGGCGCGTCGCGATCATGCCCTCGAGCACGTCGGCACCGACAGCGTCGACCAACGAGTTGCCAACCATGCCATCGCCACCGGCGTACTGGGTGAAAGCGCCGCTTTCATAAGCCTGACGCAGAATCGTCTGGCCGGAAGTATCAGCATAGGCGAGCACGACCAGTGTCTGTGAACCGCCGGAAGAGAGCTTGCCGACTTCCGAACGATAGTCCGCCCGGTTGTCTTCATGGGCCAGATTGGCGGAGATCGAACCGCCTTCCGCTTCGAAGGTCTTGGTGAAAGCCTCGTCGAGACCCTGACCGTAGTCATTGTTGACGTAGGTCACGGCGACATCCTCGATCCCCTTGGAGAGCAGCAACTTGGCCAGCTGCTCGCCCTGGAAGGCATCGGACGGCACGGTGCGGAAGACCAGATCGTTATCGTCCAGATCGGTCACCGCCGGCGCCGTGGAGGCCGGCGAGACCATCACCACGTTACCGGGGATCGCGGCGTTGTTGGCTGCAGCGATGGTAGCGCCGGTACACAGCGCGCCCACGATCGCGGTCACCTTCTCGCTATTCACCAGACGGTCGGCGGCGTTGGAGGCGGCCGAGGCATCCGAGCAGGTCGTGTCGCCGGAGGGCATGACCATCTCTTCGCCGTCCAGCAGGCCGCCCTGGTCATTGACTTCCTGCACGGCGAGCTTGGCGCCATCGAAAATCGGCGGTGTCAGGCTTTCGATACCGCCAGTGAAGCCCCCGAGAAATCCCACTTTGACATCCGCCTGCGCGACACCGGCGCACGCCGTGGTCGCCGCAATGGCGAGTGCAAGTACTGTCTTCTTCATCGCTGTTGTCGCTCTTTGTAGGGTTGCGAAAGACTTTTATCAGGTCGTGAAAGACTTTTATTAAGTCGTGAAAGACTTTTATTAAGTCGTGAAAGACTTTTATCAGGTCGTGAAAGACGATGTTAACTCTGCTGGCACGCCGCCCAAAACACAAGCTTTCGTAACCGTACGTGTCTCCACCTTTTGGCGTGCCCGTCCCGCTCATAGTAATGCATGGCGTCGGGGGCGCCCCGCCACCTTCGTGCAACGACAGACAGCGCGATTAACGGCTACGCTGAACACGCACGCTTACCAATGTTAAGGAATCACTATGCACAAGCATGTTGAATGGGACACCCCGGGCGGCGCGAGTGTCGACGCTCACTATGCCAAGGACGAACAGCATCGCGTCACGCCGCAACCGGGGATGATGCTGACCGCTCGCTACCACGGCTCCACCGTGCGAGTGAAGGTAGAAGCCTACAAGGACGGCGTGACCATCGGTGAAGTCGCCGCGCTCGTTGGCGACGACGGCGACCGTCACGATACTCATGGCGATCTCAGCGTCGGCGACATGGTCCGCCTTCCCGACGACAAGCGTGCGTTTCAGGCAGCCGCCGACGACGACGATTGAGACACGGGACTTAACGCTTCCAGCCGTCTACGACCTGGAAGTCCGTCTCGGACAATGCCAGGGCAACGCCGGCACGCAGCCGGTGTTGCCAGTCGACCCTTCATCCAGATGAGCGTGTGCAGGCCAATGCCCAAATCTCCAACACCTTCTTACTCCTCGCCGCCGTCTTCGCAGCTTCCCGTGCCGCGCCGCGACTGGGCGCTGTTTCTCGACTTCGACGGCACCCTGGTGTCGCTCGAAGCCCATCCCGACGATGTCCACGTATCGCCGCGTCTGAAGGCGCTGCTCGGCGAACTCGACAAGACTTTCGGCGGCGCGGTGGCCGTGGTCAGCGGGCGGCCGCTGGACCAGCTCGAACGCCTGCTCGCACCGGTTTCCCTGCCGATGGCAGGCATTCACGGGCTCGAATGGCGCGAGGCCGACGGTACGCGCCACACGGCGATCGACCAGCCCGCCCCACTGGCATCGTGCCGCGACGCCCTGGCGGACTTCGTCGCGGCCCATCCCGGGCTTCATTACGAGGACAAGGGCGTCACGCTGACCCTGCACTACCGCGGCGCCCCGGAACTCGCTGAAACGTGTCGCAAGTTCTTCGAGGCCCAGCATCAAGCGCTTGGCGACACGTTCGAGCTGATCCTCGGCAAGTGCGTGCTCGAGCTGCGTCCCGGCGGATACCACAAGGGGACTGCCGTTGCCCGCCTGCTCGACGAAACACCAGCCTTCCAGACCCGTACGCCGGTTTTTATCGGCGACGACGTTACCGACGAGGATGCCTTTCGCGTCGTCAACGCCCGCGATGGCCATTCCGTGCGCGTCGGCAGCCAGGGTGAGACTGCCGCGACCTGCTATCTTGAATCAGTACAGGAGGTACTGACATGGCTGGAGAGCCTGACAACGCAAGGTTCCTGAGCGGCGTGTCACGACGCGTCGCCACCCCGCGCATCCGGTCACACCGGCAGTTGCGAGATCGGCGCACCGATCGATGACCCGGCTCACCGCCAGAGGCGGCTCCGCCCCGATCTCGACACCACCGATCTCGACACCACCGATCTCGACATCACCGATTTCGAAACGACCGATCACGAACTGCGGACCCACTTCCCGCAGCCTGCCGCATGGTCGAGTGATCCACTCGGCGTCACACCTCAGTCTTGGCTGGGAGGAGATCGTATGACCCGCCTCGTCGTCATTTCCAACCGTGTATCCATCCCGGAACCCGGCAAATCCGAAGCCGGTGGCCTCGCCGTGGCGATCACCGGCGCCCTCGACGAATATGGCGGGCTGTGGTTCGGCTGGGACGGCGAGGTCAGCGAAACGGCCGTCAGCGAGCTCACCACCGTGCAGCGCGAAAACATCACCTACGCCACGCTGCCGCTGCCCAAAGAAGACTATGAAAACTACTACCTGGGCTTCTCCAACGAAGTTCTCTGGCCGGTCTTTCACTTCAACCTGGGCGCCATGGACTTCCAGCTGGAGTACGCCAAGGCCTATCAGCGCGTCAACGAGCGCTTCGCCGGCGCCCTGAGCACCCTGCTCGAAGGCGGCGAGCTGATCTGGGTACACGATTATCACCTGCTGCCGCTGGGCAAGGCGCTGCGCAAGGAGGGCGTCAAGGACCCGATGGGGTTCTACCTCCACATCCCCTTCCCCAGCTACGATCTGCTGCGCGCGATGCCCGGCTACCGGGGACTGCTCGATGACCTGCTGCACTACGACCTGCTCGGCTTCCAGACCGACAACGATCTGCACGCGTTCCGCCAGGCAGTGATCGAAACCTTCGGCGCCGAAATTGCCGGCGACACCATCGAGTGCAACGGCCGACAGGTCCGTACCGGCGTCTATCCGGTAGGCATCGACGTCGACGAGCTCATCGCCGAAGCCGAGCACTCCCGAGACAACGAACAGGCGCGTCAGCTCGAGGAGGACCTCGGAGAGCGCGATCTGATCATCGGCGCCGACCGGCTCGATTACTCCAAGGGCCTGGTGCAGCGCTTCAATGCCATCGAGGCGCTGCTCACGCAATTCGAGCATCGCCGCCAGAAGACGATTTTCATGCAGATCGCCAGCCCCTCGCGCAGCGCGATCCCCGAGTACGACGATCTGCGCCGTCAGCTCGAGGAGATGGCCGGGCACATCAATGGCACCTATGCCGATCTCGACTGGATGCCGGTGCACTATCTCAACCAGACCTTCCCCCGCGAAGCGCTGATCGGCCTGTTCCGTTCTGCCCGGGTCGGCCTGGTGACCCCGCTGCGCGACGGCATGAATCTGGTCTGCAAGGAGTTCGTTGCCGCCCAGGACCCTGAAGATCCCGGCGTGCTGGTACTCAGCGAGCTGGCCGGCGCCGCCAGCGAATTGAGCGGCGCACTGCAGGTCAACCCGTATGACGTGGACGCCATCGCCGCCGCCATCGAACAGGCGCTGAACATGCCGCTCGATGAGCGCCAGGAACGCTACCGACAGATGATTGGCGTGCTCAGGCGCAACAGCCTGCTCGAATGGCGTCGGCGCTTCATGGAACATCTGAGCCAGCAGAATTCAGACGCCGACTGACCGCAGCCAGCGGCAGGGCCAAAGCCTGCCTGCATGCCGAAAACCGGGCACAAAAAGCCCCGGTCCAGGGGATGGACCGGGGAAGTTGGAGGTACGGGGGAACCTTGGATTACCAGAAGTGCCGTGCCGACTCGAGCGTCATTCCGCTCGAGTGTCAATTTCTGTCAGGGCGCCCGATGACTCGGGCGCGAACTGCAACAGCGGTCTCGATCAGTCGAGGCTCGCAAAAGTCACTTCGACGTTGCCATGGCCGGTATCGCCGGCGCCATTCACGTTCTGCAGTGCCCGGGCAGCGGCAACGCTATGGCCTTGGCCTGCGAGTTCGCCGTTGCCGCCAATGAGATGCGTCCCGTGACGAGTGGACTCTTCGACACTCGCCAGCGCACGACCGGCTTCAACGCTGTAGCCGCTGGTGAAGGTGTTCACACGGTACTCGGTCGGCAGCGCCTGATAGCCGGACGTCGTCTGTGTATTCAACGCTTCATGCTGCTGAGCGAATGCCCGTTGCTCCATGACACTGTTGGCCTGAGCGGCAGCAGGTAGTGCAACAGCCAGTGCGATAGCGGCGAGAATGCGAGTTTTCATGGTGAACCTCCAATCATCTTCGTTTCAGTGGCCGGCCCCTTGGCCTGACCGATGAATGGATTATGGGAGTCATCTTATTAGCTGGCTAATCAGTTGACCCGAAGTCGAGTATCAGCGAGATTGATGGAACGATTTATCGGATTGCCGGGCGACGGCGAACTATCCCACGGCGCTGATAAACGGCTACGATGACCGTCTACGACGACAATGCCAGCAGACGGGTACCGAAACAGGGGGAAGCAATGCTACCGACACGGAGCGCGGTGATTCTGGGAGGCCTGCTGGCAATCGGCATGATCTGGGGTGGCAGCTATATCGAAGATGCCGCCGAAACCTGGCGCGATGCCGGCCGCAGCGTCACGGTCAAAGGCCTTTCGGAGCGCGAGGTGCCGGCGGACATGGCGCTATGGCCATTGCACTACACCGTCACCGCCAACGAGCTGGAAACGCTGCAGCAGGAACTGACGAGTCAGGAGAGCCGCATTCGCGAGTTTCTCACGCAGCGAGGCTTCGAAACCGACAACATCACCGTGACCTCGCCCCAGGTCACCGACCGATTCGCCAACCTCTACGGTGCCGACCGGCCCGACGAGCGTTATCAGGCCGAAGCCACAGTGCTGCTGCGAACCCAGGCAGTCGATGACGTCAAGAAAGCAATGCCCCAGACCGGAGAACTGGTGCGTGCCGGCGTCGTGCTGTCACCCAACTACGATTACCGCACCGAATTCCTGTTCACCGGTCTCAATGAGCTCAAGCCGGAGATGGTCGCCGAAGCCACCAAGGATGCCCGTGGTGTCGCCCAGCAATTCGCCAGAGACTCCGGCAGCCGCGTCGGCGCGATCCGCAGTGCCAGTCAAGGCTACTTCTCCATCGAGGATCTCGACAGCTACACCCCCGATATCAAGCGAGTTCGCGTGGTGACGACGATCGATTACGCGCTGGAGGAGTGACTTTACGACCGTATTAGCATCTATACGAATTGAATTCCCGCGCCTGCGGGGAACGGCCATTGACATGCTCCCCAAGATGACAGACGGCCGGTTGATCCCCGCGCCTGCGGGGAACGGCTTAGGTCATAACATCACCAAGAGCATTGCTGCGGTTGATCCCCGCGCCTGCGGGGAACGGGTGCACCTGAAAACGAACAAGCACAGGGAAGACGGTTGATCCCCGCGCCTGCGGGGAACGGTCGCCCAGCAATGTTTTAAAGCTATCAAGCAACGGTTGATCCCCGCGCCTGCGGGGAACGGGTTTCAGTCATCAGTCGTCGCTGGTCCGTGGCCGGTTGATCCCCGCGCCTGCGGGGAACGGTGAACAATATTAGAAGCAACAGACCAAGCGAACGGTTGATCCCCGCGCCTGCGGGGAACGGTCTAATTTTAGGTATTTGTTTTTAAAGAGCAAAATAGAGTCGCAAATTTTTACCGGTAAATTTCTGCTATTTTCGTTGATGCCAAATCCGCAAAAAAATTTAATTATCAGATGGTTACAAATTAGCCAAGTTTTTCCATCAACAGCAAGAGATTGAGCTGCTGATTCTCTAGACTTCTTCCAAGAAGATCCGCCAATGGACGAGGTAGCTGATGGGTATCGGAAAACTGCTTGGCAGCCATTTTGTTATGATATAACCTTTCCGCCTGTTTTCTTCAGGTAGATCTGTTCATGTCACATCGTCACCGGCATAGCCCCGATGGGCCGTGCCACTTTTCCTTGATGTCGCTTGGCGCCGGTCGGCGCGTGTTGCTCGCGCTCATTCCCCTGGCGGTGCTGTGGCTCATCGCCGGTTGGGCGGGCGGGGTGTTGGGTTGATGGCTCCGTTGCAGACACGATCCATGGCAGAGCCCGACACGCTACTGACGCTGGAGTCCCTGTCGCTGGCGCAGGGCAACCGGATGGTGCTGGAGAATATCGACGGTCATTTCGAGGCCGGCACGATTACCGCCTTGGTGGGCGCCAACGGCGCCGGCAAGAGCACGCTGGTCCAGGGCATCATGGGCGAGCTTCGCCCGGTCAGCGGTCGCGTTCGCTGCGAGGTTCCCAATGCACGGCGCGCGTGGCTGCCGCAGCAGCTGGCGCTGGATCTGACATTCCCCATGAGCGTCGAGGAGCTGGTGATGAGCGGCTGCTGGCCGACCCATGGCAGCTTCAAGCGTTACGGCGCAGCGGAGTATCGGCGGGGCCAGGCAGTAATGCAGCGCCTGGGGCTGCAGGCGTTCGAACACCGCCCGCTGGGCGAGCTTTCCGGGGGCCAGCGCCAGCGTGCCCTGCTCGGCCGTACGCTGATGCAGGAAGCTCAACTTCTGTTGCTCGATGAGCCATTTGCCAATGTCGATGCCGCGACCGTCGAGGTGTTGATCGACGTGCTGCGCACCATGGCGGCCGAGGGCGCGGCGATCATCATCGTGCTGCACGATCACGATCAGATGACGCGACTGGCCGATCGCATTCTGCGCCTGGATCGCGGGCACGGCACCTGGTCGACGTCCTCTCGGGCCGGCGACGCCTCTTCATCGGCGGAGACGCTGACATGATCGATTGGCTATTCTCTCCGCTGCTGGATTTCGGCTTCATGCGTCGCGCGCTGGTGGCCGGGCTGGCGTTGTCGCTGGTGGCGCCGCCGCTGGGCGTGTTTCTGACGTTGCGCGGCATGAGTCTGGTCGGCGATGCCATGGCCCACGCCGTGCTGCCCGGCGTTGCGGTGGGCTTTCTGCTGGCGGGTTTTTCGCTGCCGGCGATGAGCTTCGGCGGCCTGCTCGCCGGGCTGCTGGTGGCGGGGCTGGCGGGCAGCGTGTCGCGCCTGACTGGCCACCGGGAAGACTCGGCCATCGCCAGCTTCTATCTGATTTCGCTCGCCGCCGGGGTGATGTTGATCTCGATGCGCGGGAGCAGTGTCGACCTGACCCACGTGCTGTTTGGCTCGATTCTGGCCGTCAACGGCACTGCGCTATGGCTGATCGTGAGCGTGTCGAGTCTGACCCTGATCGTGCTCGCCGCGATCTTCCGCATCCTGGTGGTCGAGTGCCTGGACCCGCTGTTCCTGCGCGGCCAGGGCATTCGCGGCGGCGCCGTGCACGGGCTGTTTCTTGGCCTGATGGTGCTCAACCTCACCGCCGGTTTTCAGACGCTGGGCACGCTGATGGCGGTTGGCCTGATGATGCTGCCGGCAACGGCGGCAAGGTTCTGGTCGAAGCGGCTCGAGGGATTGATGGGGCTGGCGATCGCCATCGGCATGGCCTCGAGCGTCGGCGGGCTGCTGCTCTCCTACCACGCCGGCTTGCCCTCCGGGCCCTGCATCATTCTGCTGGCCGGCGTGATCTACCTGCTTTCCGCGCTGTTCGGGCGTTATCACAGCGTCTTTGCCCGCTGGCGCCGCCGGGTGCAGCCAATGCTGCCGCCGGACGCCCACGGCTGAATCGACACTCATCACTCGCCAATCACTATTCAGCACCCCGTTCCACTCTTCACGAGGATTCACGATGTCCCGCCAATCGATCTCTTCCGCGCTGTTCAAGAGCCTGCTCGCCGGCAGCCTGAGCATTGCTGCCCTGACGCCGATCTACGCGCATGCGGATCCGCTCAAGGTCGTCACCAGTTTCAGCATCCTCGACGATATGGTCGAAACCATCGGCGGCGATCATGTCGATGTCCAGTCACTGGTCGGTCCGGATGGCGACGTGCATGCCTTTTCACCCAAGCCTGACGATGCCCAGTCTCTCGCCGACGCGGACCTGATCGTGGTCAACGGCCTGCAGCTCGAAGGCTGGATCGACCGGCTGATCGACGCCAGCGAATATGAGGGTGACATCGTCGTCGCCAGCGACGGCATCAAGACGCGGCCTTTCGAGGGTCATGAGGAAGAGGAAAACGGCGACCATGACCATGACCATGACCATGACCATGACCATGACCATGACGATCATGATCACGCCGCTGGCGGCGAGGAAGGCCATCATCATCACGGCGATGTCGATCCGCACGCCTGGCAGGATCTCGAGAACGGCGAACAGTACGCCCGCAACATCCGCGAAGCGCTGGTCAAGCTCGACCCCGATAATGCCGACGACTACCAGACCAACGCCAAGCAGTACATCGAGAAGATGGAGGCGCTGGACGCCGAGGCCAAGCAGCGCATGTCGCAGATTCCCGAGGCCAACCGGCTGATCATCACCAGCCATGATGCCTTCGGTTACTTCGCCGATGCCTACGGCCTCCAGCTGCTCTCGCCGGTGGGTATCAACACGCTGGCCGAGCCCAGCGCCAGCGACATGGGCAATCTGATCCAGCAGATCGAGTCCAGCCACGCCAAGGCGCTGTTCCTGGAAAACATGAGCAACCCGGCGCTGATCCATCAGCTGCATGAAGAGACCGGCGTCGCCATCGGCGGCACCCTCTACGCCGACGCCCTGACGCCGGACGGCGAGGGCAGCACCTATCTCGGCATGTTCCAGCACAACGTCGACACCCTGCTCGACGCGCTGGAAGCCGACGACTGAATCTGTCCAGCCAGCGCCGCGTCGGCGCTGGTCAGTCCCGGCGCTGGTCAATTGCCTCCGCTTGAACGACACTTTCCCGGCAACCTCCCTTGCCGTTTTCGCCGAGAAAGTGTCCCTCGCATGTCGTCAGTGATTCCCCCGTTCCAACGCCGTCTCACGCTCGCCCAGGCACGTCGCCTTGCCCTGAAAGCGCAGGGATTCACGTCTCGGTCTCCCGATGCCTTCAACCGGGGCCATCTCAAGCGTCTGCTGGATCGCCTCGGCGTACTTCAGATCGATTCCGTCAACGCGCTGGCTCGCTCCCACTATCTGCCGCTCTTCTCGCGCCTCGGCCCTTACCCGACCGCGCTGCTCGACGAACTGGCATGGAGTCGCAACCGGCACCGGGCCCTGTTCGAATACTGGGGCCATGAAGCCTCCTTGCTGCCGATCTCGCTCTATCCCGCGATGCGCTGGCGCATGCGCCGCGCACGGGATGGCGTCGGCATCTACAAGCATCTGGCACGATTCGGCCAGGAACGCCGGGACGTGATCGATCGCGTCCTGGCCAGCGTGCACGATCACGGTCCGCTCGGCGCCGGCGCGCTGAATACACGGGAAGGCCCGGCCGGACCGTGGTGGGACTGGAGCGACGAAAAGCACGCGCTGGAGTGGCTGTTCGCCGCCGGCGAAGTCACCGTGGCCCGCCGCCGAGGCTTCGAGCGGCTTTACGATCTGCCCGAGAGAGTGCTGCCCGCCACGATACTGAATCAGGCCGAGCCCGATCTACTCGAGGCCCATCGTCAGCTGCTGCGCCAATCCGCCAGCGCGCTCGGGGTGGCGACGGAGAAGGATCTGCGCGACTACTACCGGCTGACACCGCAGGATACGCGTGCCGCGCTGCAGACATTGATCGAGGACGGCACCTTGACACCGGTATCGGTGGAAAGCTGGCGCCAACCGGCTTATGTCGTCGGCGAGCCACGAATTCCCCGCCAGATCGAGGCCTCCGCCCTGCTCTCGCCGTTCGATTCGCTGATCTGGTATCGCGAACGGACCGAGCGCCTGTTCGATTTCCGCTATCGTCTTGAGTTCTACGTGCCGCCGGCCAAGCGAGTCTACGGCTACTACGTCATGCCCTTTCTTCATGGCGACCGCCTCGTGGCGCGTCTCGATCTGCGCGCTCGCCGGGCGGAGGGCGAGTTGACGGTGCTGGCAGTTTACCCGGAGCCGGACATCACGCTGGATGCGCCGGCATTAAAGGCACTCACGGAGCAGCTCGAAGCGTTGACCCGATGGTTGGGGCTTCCGCGCATCCATCTGGCCTGCGAACGTCCGCTGGCTCAGAGGCTCGCCGCGCTGTGGCCGGTGGACCTCAAGCGGCGACGCCATCTGCCGTGATGATAAAACCTCTCTTCCTCTCTCTTTGATTAAGAATACTTTTGCGACAAATAACCACATTAAAAATGTGGTTATTCCGGCGTAGGCTAATCCCGATGTCACGGCCTGAGTCGGTCGTGGCAACCCACCAGGGATCGATCAGGGAACGCCATTCATGAACACGACGCTTCTACGCCGAGTCAGACCACGACATTCAAGACTGCGCCATTCCAGACTACGCCACGTCGGCATCGCCGGGCTGGCGATCGCGACCTCGCTCAGCGCCGGTAACGTCTTCGCTTACGGCGCCGGCGACTGGTTCACCCACTTTGGCATCGCCAAGGTTTCACCCAAGAGCGATAACGGCAACTTCGATGCCATCGGCGTCGACAGGATCGATGTCGACGACGAGAGCGGCTTCGCTTTCACGCTCGGTTATCGCTTCCTGGACAACTGGGGCGTCGAACTGCTCGCTGCCCAACGCTTCAAACACGACGTCAGCCTGGACGGGACGGAAATGGCATCCACCAAGCATCTGCCACCGACACTGACGCTGCAGTACTATCCGCTCGGCGGCACCCAGTCACGGGTTCAGCCTTACGTGGGCGCAGGCCTGAACTATACCCACTTCTCCGACGAGAAGGTCGATGGCGGCAGTCTGGACATGGACGACTCCTGGGGCGCCGCTGCCCAGTTGGGTGTCGATCTGCTGATCGGCGATCATTGGTCGCTGAATGCGGCCGCCTGGTATCTGGATATCGATTCAGACACCACTGCGACGATAGGCGGCAAAGATTACGACACTACCGTGCATATCGACCCCGTCGTGGTCATGGGCGGTATCGGTTACCGCTTCTGAAGCAACCAGTATCCAGATTCGTCAGTTGAAGCCATGGCCACCGATCGGTGGCCTTTTGCGTTATCTACCTTTCACCGTGTCAAATCCTCTGACGCTTTCAGACGTAGCTATAGACATACGTCCAGGACAATGAGATCATTCGCAGCCTAACTTTTACTGCGCTTTGATATCATCACCGCGCTCCCATTCAGTGACTCGTGGATGTCCGCATTCACGAGTCTTGGTCGTTTATGACTCGAATTCCTGCCGATCACTGGTTACTGGCGTTGAGAACCGTGCTGGCCGTCTGGCTGGCGCTGTTCCTGTCGATGCGTCTCGATCTCTACCAGCCCGCCTGGGCCGTTCTGGCAGTCATGATCGTGACGCTGCAACCGGTCATGTTCACCGGCGGCACGCCGCCGATCGGCATCATCATCGGGCGCAGCGTGGCGCGACTGTTCGGCACGCTGTTTGGCGCGATCGTCGGTCTGGTGCTGATCGCGCTGTTCGGTCAGCAGCCGATGCTCTACCTGCTGTTTGCCGGGGCGTGGCTGGCGTTTTGCATTTACTGGGTCATGCTCGAGCCGGATGAGCATATCGGCTACGTGATGATGCTGAGCGGCTACACCGCAACATTGGTGTCGCTCACGGCGATCGGTACCGGCATCGAAAACATCTGGTCGGTGGCTCAGGGGCGGTTCAGCGAAACGGCGCTGGGCATCGGCTGTGGCCTGCTGATGCACGTGGTCATCGCCCCGCGCTTCGGCAGCCGTGCGCTACCGGGCGCGCTGTCTCGGTTCCTCTCCCAGGCCGCCACCGAAACGCTGGCCACACTCGCTGAAAGCCGTCCTCGCGAAAGCCGCGACGCGCAGTTGAAAGGGCTGTTCCAGCATTACCAGCAGTTCGAGAAACTGCGCGGGCTCACCCGCCTGGAAACCCGCCGCCTGAGCCATTTCATCCCGGCGCTGGACCGTTTTGCCAGCGACGGCCTGGCGCTGATCACTGCCGTGCGAGAGCTGGAAACGGCGCTGGACTATTTAAGGGAATGCGACGGCCCGCACGAATGCGACCGCGGCGAATACTGGCTGGCCGAATTGAGACAGCAGGCGCTGCCACTGCTGCAGGCCATCGAGTCCGAACCGGATGGCAAGCCGACCGAACGCCTGTTGCTGGCCGATTTCGACTGGGCCGATGATGCCGTCGCGCCGCGCACCCGCGCCCGGGCGGAGCTGGTTAGGCAGCGCCTGGGCGAAGTGCTTGGGCTACTGCAGCACGGTCGTCGGCTGCGCAATGCGCTCGACGACCCGACCTCGTCGAAGGTCAAGACGTTGCCTCGCGAGCGCCGCTCACGCACCACCCACAACGAGCACTTCGTGGCGCGTTTCAACGCCTTTCGCGTGTTCATCGCCTTCGAGCTGCTGGGTCAGGTCTGGATCCATAGCGGCTGGCATTCGGGCTATCTCGCCATGATGCTGCTGGGCGTCTTCACCATGCTGTTCGCCAAGGCGCCGAACCCGGCAGCCGTGGTGAGCCAATTCCTGTGGGGGTCGATCGCCGCGGTCATCCTGGGTGGTGTCCTGCTCTTTCTGGTGCTGCCGGTGATCAACGGCTTCCCGCTGCTGGCCATTGCCATCGGCATCCCTGTCGCCATCGGCACCTTGATGACGCCTCATCCGCGCTGGTCGCTGATGGGCATGGCGGGCGCCATCACCATGATGACGCTGCTCAATCTGCATTCGACCTATACGTTTTCCCCCTCGAGCTACATCAATGGCGGGCTGGCTTCGATCATCGGCACCGTTGCCGCCATGATCACCTATTCGCTGTTCCGCCAGCGCTCGCCCAACGAGCGCATCGAGACACTGATGGCGGCCTACTGGGGCGGCCTGAGCCGGCTGCTGCGGGAGAAGTCGCTCCCCAATCGCGCACGCCTGGAGAGCCGTCTTTACGACCGGCTGGGTCGGCTGGTCGCGCTGGGCGGCAGTGACAGTGTCGTTCGCGAAGCCATCGACTTGAACGCCCTGGCGCTCTGCGTGTGGCGAATTCGGCGTCTGCGCGGTGCGCTCGGCCCCCACCGGTCGGAAATCGAAGCCTGGCTCGACGAGATCGGCATCCGCGTGGCGGCGCGCCATCGCCATGACCCGGCCGTCTGGCGTCAGCTCGCCGATGAGGCGATCGCCTGGGTCGAGCGTCTCTATCGCGAAACTCACCTGCCGATCGCCAGCATCGGGGAAATTGCCATGCTGGGCCATTTGATGCGCGAGGCCCCGGGCGTCGAGCTCGAAGCCCACACCAAGCATGACATCGATGCGACCACGACACCGACCGGAGACCCCCGACATGCTCACTGAATGGTCATTCCTGGGGTTTCTGATACCGCCGTTGACGGTGCCGGTGCTGGTGGCGCTGGGGCTCTACTTGATCTTGCGCCGCCTATTCGTGCGCCTGGGGCTCTATCACTGGTTCTGGCAACCGGTGCTTGCGGATATCGCGATCTACGCTTTGCTGCTGTGGTCGGTACTGGCCTTGACGGGCTCGCTGCCGATCGCCGAATGAGGAAAATACCTTGATGAATTGGCCTACCGGACTTCGCAAGACGCTCCGCCTGCTGCTGACCGTGATTCTGGTCATTGCGGCGATCGTCGCCGTCGCCCAGCTCTGGGATCACTACATGCATGACCCGTGGACCCGCGACGGTCGCGTGCGTGCCGATGTGGTGAATCTTGGCACCGATGTCGCCGGACTCGTCGACAGTCTCGACGTGCACGATAACCAGCGGGTGGAGAAAGGCGACGTGCTGTTCACCATCGACCAGCAGCGCTATCAGTTGGCGCTGGATGAAGCCCACGCCAATCTCAACCAGCTGGAACAGCAACGCGACGAAGCGCAGGCGGCCAACAGCCGTCGCCAGCGCCTGAAGAATTACGTCTCCCAGGAGGACAAGGACAACGCCCGCTTCTCGCTGGCCACCGCCCAGGCCGGAGTCGAGCAGGCAAAGGTCGAGGTCAACCAGGCCAAGCTGGATCTGGAGCGCGCCACCGTCCGTGCACCGGTCGACGGCTACGTCACCAACCTGCTGCTGCGCCCCGGACAATACGTGAGCGTGGGGACCGACGCGATGACGCTGGTCGATGCAGAAAGCTTCTACGTGCTGGGCTATTTCGAGGAGACCAAGCTCGACAGCATCGATATCGGCGCACCGGTTCGCGTTCAGTTGCTCTCCGGCGGCGAGGCCATCTGGGGGCATGTCGACAGCTTCGCCCGAGGCATCAGCGACAGCAGCCTGAGCAGCCAGGCCAACGGCCTTGCCTCGGTCAACGCCTCGTTCGACTGGGTTCGCCTTTCCCAGCGGATTCCCGTGCGCATCGCGCTGGACGACATTCCCGAAGGCACCAAGCTCTCCGCCGGCCTGACCGCCACCGTCTATCTCGACAGCGACCGCCACAACCGCGAAGACGCACCCGACTGGTGGAAGCCGATTCGCCAGTGGTGGGAAGGTTTGATCAGTATCTAGAAGGAGCCAAAGAGCCAGCAGGATCCCTGACGATCGACGAGCGGAGCGGCAGAAGATTCTGCCGCCCGCTTTCGTGAGTACCGAGCCCCCTACCTCTGGAGATCGCTGTCGTCCGTGCTTATTGCAGCGCCAGACACGCCTCGTCGATCCGGCGACACGCTTCCAGCAGGCGCTCGGTGTCGGAGGCGAACGAGATACGGAAATGCCCCGGCAGGCCGAAGGCACTGCCCGGCACCACCGCGACCCGTGCGGCGGTGAGCAGATACCGCGCCAGTGCCTTATCGTCTTCGATCGTCTCGCCGGTCGGCGTCCGGCGACCCAGCAGTCCTTCGCAGTTGGGGAACAGATAGAACGCCCCTTCCGGCATCCGGCACGTCAACCCGCGGGTGGCGTTGAGCGCGTCGAAACAGAGGTCGCGACGCTCGGCAAAGATCACGTTGCGGGCGCGAATATCGTCGAGTGGCTGACCCAATGCGACGACCGCCGCCGCCTGGGAGACGGACGCCGGGTTAGACGTGGTCTGAGACTGCATCACCGCCATGGCCTTGATCAGATCCGCCGGCCCGGCGCCGAAGCCGATCCGCCAGCCGGTCATCGCATGGCCCTTGGAAACGCCGTTGATGGTCAACGTGCGCGACTTCAGGCGCGGTTCAACCTCGGCCAAGGTGCAGAACTCGAAATCGTCGTAGACGAGATATTCGTAGATGTCGTCGGTCAGCACGACGATATCGGGATGATCCAGCAGCATCGCCGCCAGCGCGACGAGTTCGTCACGGGTATAACCGGCACCGGTGGGGTTTCCGGGGGAATTGAGGATCAGCACACGCGTTCTCGGCGTGATCGCGTCCTCGAGCTTCGCGGGCGTCAGCTTGAAGCCACTCTCCGCCGGACATCGAACCGCCACTGGCGTACCGCCGGCCAGACGCACCATGTCGGGATACGAGACCCAGTGTGGTGCGGCGAAGATAACCTCGTCGCCCGGATCGACCAGCGCCATCAATGCATTGAAGATCACCTGCTTGCCGCCTGCGCCGACACTGATTTCGTCGGTTTGATACGCGAGCCCGTTATCGCGGCGGAACTTCTCGACGATCGCCTGCTTGAGCGCCGGGGTACCGTCAACGTCGGTGTAGCGAGTCGCGCCGGCGTCGAGCGCCGCCTTGGCAGCTTCGCGAATGGCGGCGGGGGTCTCGAAATCCGGCTCGCCCTGGGAAAGCGAGACCACATCGATGCCCTCTGCGCGCATCTTCGCGGCAAGACCGCTGATTTCGATGGACGCCGAGGGCTGAACGACGGACAAACGCTGGGCCAATCTGGTCATTGTTGAATTCCTGACGATGCACGCGACGCAACAATGTCGGCCATCGGTCGAATCTCGATACAGGCAGTCTCGAGCCGACGCCGAAGTACTGCCGCCATCTCGACGGCACCGGGCGTGTCGCCATGCACGCAGACACTGTCGATGGCGAGCGCGATGCGCTTACCGGAAACCGTGGTGACGGCTTGCTCTTCGATCATGCGCAGTACGCGATCGGCCGCCACTTCGGGATCGTGAATCACCGCACCAGGCAACTTGCGCGAGAGCAGGTTGCCATTGTCGGCATAGGCGCGGTCGGCGAAGACTTCATTACCCACCCTGAGCCCTAGTTCCTGGGCGGCGAGCGAGGTCTGCATGCCCGGCATGGCAAGATGAATCAGGCCAGGATCGACCGCGGCGATCGCCCGCGAGACGGCAAGTGACATCTCCCGATCCTCGGCCGCCATGTTGCCGAGCGCCCCATGTGTCTTGACGTGGCGAATGGGGTGGCCCACGACCTCAGCCATGGTGCGGATGGCGCCGATCTGGTAGATCAGCTGCTTTTCCAGGTCCGCCAGGCTTTCGCCCTCGATGCGGCGACGTCCGAACCCGACCAGATCCATGAAACTCGGATGCGCGCCGACCTGCACGCCTCGTTCCCGGGCCTGACTCAATGTTTCGTGCATCACCATCGGGTCGCCGGCATGAAAGCCGCAGGCGATATTGGCGGTGGTCACGATATCGAGCATCGCGAGATCGTCGCCCATACGCCAGGCGGCGAAGCTCTCGCCCATGTCACAGTTCAAATCCACGCAGGTACTCATCTCGCTCTCCGGATATTGTTATTGAAAGGGCATCACACGAGTTCTTCTCGCAGATATCGAGTGGCTTCATCTCGTGGTATACCAATAGTATGCACTACGTTCATACTAGGATAAACGTCATCGTGGAATCGGGATTCACGCTGTTGCGTTTCGATTCGTCCAATAGCAATTCGAGGAGTTTCGCTTGACCGCCTTTACTTGCGTCATCGCCCAGCCCATCCATCGAGATGGTATCGAGCTACTGCACGAAGCGGGTATTTCCGTGATCGATGCACCCGCCGCTGATCCAGCGACGCTGAGCGCGATCCTGGGTGACGCCGATGCGCTGATCGTGCGTGGCGCCGAGGTCAACCGCGCGATGCTAGACCAGGCGCCGAGACTCGGCGTTATCGGCGTGCATGGTGTCGGGGTCAACGCGATCGACATCGCCGCCGCCACCGATCACGGCGTGATCGTCGCCAACACGCCCGGAAGCAATGCCCAGGCCGTCGCCGAGCAAGCCATCGCGCTGATGTTCGCCGTTGCCAGACGTGTCCCGCTGGCCGATCGAACCGTGCGCGAAGGCGATTTCTTCGCGTTCAAGTACAGCGTACCGATGATCGAGCTGGCCGGACTGACGTTCGGCGTGGTCGGTTTCGGCAATATCGGCCGACGTGCCGCGCGAATGGCCAAGGGTCTGGGCATGCGCGTGATCACCTACTCTCCTAACGCGCCGGACGCTGCGCTCGCCGACGTCGATGCCGAGCGAGTGGACTCGCTGGAAGCGCTACTGACTCGCGCGGATGTCGTCTCGGTGCACGTCGGCCTCAACGAAAGAACCCGTAACCTGATCGGGCGCGAGGCGCTGGCTCGGATGAAACCCTCGGCGCTATTGATCAATACCGGACGCGGTGGCACGGTCGACGAGATCGCCCTGGCCGAAGCTCTGGCCGAAGGTCGGCTGGCCGGGGCCGGGTTGGATGTCTTTGCCCTGGAGCCGATGCCTTACGATCATCCGCTGCTGGCGCTCGACAGTGTGGTGGTCTCGCCTCACAACGGCGGTTCCACCGCCGCCAGCATGTCGCGCACGGCGCGTGCCGTGGCTAGGCATATCATCGATGTCAGCCGTGGACAGACCCCGGCTCAGGTGCTCAACCCCGCGGCATGGACCGCCCAGGTGAACTCATGAGCCGAGACGATCTTCCGAACCACGGCGCTCCCAACGGCCGAAGCGTCCCATGAAACAGACACCGATCGCTGCAGACGTTGCCAATATGGCACTGGCCGAACGGCTGTTTGCCGATCTGGCCGCGCCCTATGCCGACGAGGTTGGAATCACGCGCGATGCGTACGGGCCCGGCGAACAGCGCGCTCATGAACGGTTCATCGAAGCCGCGAAGTCGTTGGGGCTCGAACTTCACCAGGATGCCGCCGGCAATCACTTCGCACGCCTCCCCGGTAGCGATCCGACGCTACCTGCGTGGCTGATCGGCTCGCATCTCGACTCCGTGCCTCAAGGCGGCAACTATGATGGCGCCGCCGGTGTGATCGCCGGGCTGACGGTCGTCTCCAGACTCCAAGCGACCGGCATCACGCCCCGGCGAGACATGATCGTCGCGGCCTTTCGCGCCGAGGAGAGCACCTGGTTTCCGGCCTCCTACATCGGTAGCCGCGCCGCTCTGGGTCGTCTCGATGCAACGACGCTGTCGTTACCGCGGGCGGATACCGGCCGCTCGCTGGCCGAACACCTGCGCGACTGCGGTGGCGACCCCGAGGCCGTGGCGGCGGGCGATGCCTGGCTCGATCTCGACAGGCTTCATGCCATGCTCGAGTTGCATATCGAACAGGGACCGACGCTCGAACACGCCGGAATCCCCATCGGTATCGTCACCGGCATTGCGGGTAGTTTCCGCTATCGCCAGGCGCGCTGTCTCGGCGAGTGGGGACACTCCGGCGCCGTTGCCAGGGCGCATCGCCATGACGCACTGATGGCATTCTGCGCGCTGGCGACAGCACTGGAACACGAGTGGAGCGCACTGGAAGCCGAGGGCTTCTCAGCGACCGTCACCGTGGGCCAAATCGCGACGCCACCGGCTCAGCATGCGTTCAGCAAGATTCCCGGCGAGATCGGCTTCTGTCTCGATGTCCGCAGCGAGTGCCCGCAAACCCTCGAACGCCTGGAGCATAGGCTGTTCGCCAGCGCCAGGCATCTTGAAGCCGAGCGCGGCGTGCGCTTCGACTTCGGTGTCCGAACTGGCAGCACCCCGGCGCCCATGAGCCCAGCCTTGACCGAACGGTGCCAGATCCT
The DNA here is from genome assembly GCF_003206035.1 of Salinicola sp. CPA57. NCBI lineage: Bacteria > Pseudomonadati > Pseudomonadota > Gammaproteobacteria > Oceanospirillales > Halomonadaceae > Salinicola > Salinicola sp. CPA57. The sequence goes on along the minus strand of NZ_PZJR01000017.1, from coordinate 60,279 downwards.
GGCCGAGGCGATCGATCTGGCGCACATGACGCTGCCGAGCGGCGCCGGCCACGACGCCGCCACCTTCGCCAATGCCGGCGTGCCTGCGCAGATGCTGTTCGTTCGTAACCAGAACGGCAGCCACAACCCGAACGAAGCGATGCGACTGGAGGATTTCGCCGAGGGCGTACGCCTGCTCGTGGCGTTGGTTCAGGAGTGATGTCGGGGTCGGCGCCACTATTCGGTTCAGATATGCACTCGGTTCAGATATGCGCCAGACGACTGATGATGCTCTGCCGCACATTATCGATGTGCGTCTCCATCGCCTTCCTGGCGCCCTGACCATCTCGCTCGTGCAGCCGCTCGAGAATGGCGAGGTGTTCGCGACAACCGGGCTCGAAGCGCTCGGGTACCTGCGCCAGATCGAATACCCGCGTCTTCAGGCGCAGGTCGGCGACCATCCGGGCGAGCAACTGATTGTCACTGGCCAGTGCAATGCCGTTGTGCAGCGCGTCGTCGACACGATGCAACTGCTCCGAGGTACGCGCCTCGGCCGGCGTTTCCAGCAGCGCCGTCACTTGCTGTGTGAGCACCTCGATGGCCTCGGCTCCAAGGCGTTGTGCGGCGTGCCAGGCCGATTCGCCTTCGAGCAGCGCACGCACGCGCAATATCTCCATGTACTCATGAATCGACGGCGCCTTGACCGCCAGCTGGCCTCGCGCCACGCGGATCGCAAAGCCCTCGTGCTCCAGCCGGCTCAGCGCTTCTCGCACCGGTGTACGAGAAATGTTCAGCGCCTCCGCCAGACTGCGCTCCTGGAGTAGCGTGCCGGCAGGCAGACGCCCTAGCTGGATCATCTCGAACAGCTGCTGATACGCTTGCCCCGCCAGACTCTGTATGCGCGTTCCCTGCAGTATGCGGTCGATATCCAGCGTTTGCATTGCCGCGATTCCCTGCCAGTGAATGGTTAACGTCGTTGAGGTTCGAGTATACGTAACTCAGATTGCAAGTCGCGCCAGGTAGGCCCGAAATGCCTCCTGCCGTCCGCGCCACAAGTGTTCGGCATGAGCGGGATCGATCGCTTCGAACCGTAGCCGATCTCCCGGTTTCATCTGGCCGAGCCGCGCCAGATCCGCCCGAATCACCGTGGCAATCTTGGGATAACCGCCGGTAGTGCCACGATCGTTCATGGCAATGATCGGTTGGCCGTCGCCGGGAATCTGAATACTGCCGGTCATCAGTGCATCGGAGACGATATTATGACCGCGAGCGCTGGCGAGCGCGGGGCCCGTCAGGCGATAGCCCATACGATCAGCGAGTGCAGAGATCGTCCACTCGGCCGAGAAGAAGCGGGCGATCTTGGCACGGCTGAAGAAGTCTGACTGGGGGCCGAGCCCGACGCGAATCGGCCGCTTTTCACGTTGCGGAAGATGCGGCTCCCCCACCCGCCCCGCACACTCCTGACCGCGGGCAGCGTTACGTAGCGGCAGCCGATCACCGGCCCTCAGAGCGCGGCCATCGAAGCCGCCGACACCGGCCCGCGCCAACGTCGATACGCTACCGAGAAACGGCGTCGCGGCAAAGCCACCGCCCACCGCCAGATAGGCCCGGGCGCCAGAGAGCACGCGATGGATCTGCAACTCGTCACCCTCGCGCAGTGCTAGCGCGCGAAACGTCTCCACAGGGCGATCGTTGACCGTGATTTTCGCATCCCCGGTGATCGCGACCACGCAGTCGCCACCCACGAGCCGCAATCGCGGCCCCATCAAGGTAATTTCCAGCGAACCGGATGCCTGGGGAGCGTCCTCCGAAACGTTGCCTACCAGCGCGTTGGCCAGCCCCAGGCTCATGGTATCGAGTGCTCCCGACGGGGGTACGCCCAGGTGCCCCTGACCATGGCGCCCGCCGTCCTGCAATGTGGTCATCATCCCGGGTGACGCGACCCGGAACGCCACGTCAGCCTTATCGCGATCGTCACTCATGGGCTCGGCCTGCCGTCATCGATCCACTCCCACTCGGGCAGCCAGTCGCGGTCGTTCCGAAGTGCCGTGAAGCGCTCACTATCGATGGGTTCGAAGCGGATACTGTCCCCCGCTTCCATGAGTACCGGGGTCTGCCGCTCTGGAGCGAAGGTACGAACCGGCGTGCGGCCTAGAAGATGCCAGCCGCTTGGCGCTTCGACGGAAGAGACGGCTGTCTGCTGTCCGCCGACGCTGACACTGCCGGCGGGCGTTTGCGTGCGGGGCGAGTCGCGGCGCGGTGTGTGGAGGCAGGCATTCAGGCCACCCAGATAAGCGAAGCCGGGCATGAAGCCAATCATGAAGATGCGGTAATCCGGCGTCGTGTGCAGCGCGATGAGTGCCTCGCGGTCGAGACCGTGACGCCGCGCGAAATCGTCGAAGTCGATGCCGAACTCGCCACCATAGGTCACCGGAATCCGCCAGCGTCGGCAGCGCCGATGGCTCACGCGCAACGCGCCGACGAGTTGTTCGAGCCGCGATATCAGCTCGCGCTGGGTGACCATCACGCTGTCGTACTCGATCGCCAGAGAGCGGTAAGTCGGCACGATGCCGGTGATCCCGTCGATCCCGGCGACACGCACGGCGCGCGCCGCCGCATCGACCCAGCGGTTGATCTCGATGTCGATGGTTTCGCCACAGTCGATCAACACGCCCTGATCGGCCAGCGGAACGATTTGATAGGTTGGCGTCACGATTTCAGCTCGTTGTTAGCGCAATCGAAGATCTGTTCTCAACCGCGTGTCTGTAGATGATCCGGCAACCACGTCACGATCTCCGGCACCAAGGCCAGCAGCAGCGTGAACGCGACCATGATCAGGAAGAATGGCAGCACGGCTCGTGCAATCTGGCCAATCTTCATCCCCGTGATACCGTTGATCACGAACAGGTTGAAGCCGACCGGCGGTGTAATCTGCGCCATCTCCACCACCAGTACCAGAAACACGCCAAACCAGATCGGATCGAATCCCGCCTGAATGATCAGCGGCAGCGTGATCGGCAGCGTCATGACGATGATCGACATGCCTTCGAGCAGCATGCCCAGCATCACGTAGAAGACCAGCAGCATCGCCACCAGCGCCAGTGGGGACAGCCCCAGCGAGCCGATCGCATCGGCGATGGTGCGCGGCACGTTGAGAAAACCCATGGCCACCGACAGAAACATGGCACCGACGATGATCAGACCGATCATCGAGGTGATCTGGGCCGCGCCCATCAGCGCGCTCCACAGACTTTTCCAATTCAGGCAGCGCTGCAGCACGCAGACGATCAGCGCGCCCAATACCCCGACGGCGCCCGCCTCGGTCGGTGTTGCCATACCGATGAGCATGCTGCCGATGACAAACGCGATCAGCAGCGCCACCGGACCCAGCTGGGCCAGAGCCCGCAAGTAGTCCTGCCATTTGAGACCGCGCTGCCGCGGCGGCAACTGGCCTGGGCGAGACAGCGCGTAGACTCCCAGATAACTCATGAACGCCAAGGCCAGCAGCAAACCCGGCACGATCCCCGCGATGAACATCTTGAGGATCGACACCTGCGCCAGCACGCCGTAAATGATCATGATGGTACTGGGCGGGATCAGAAAGCCGAGCGTCCCCGCTCCCGCCAATGACCCGGCCGCGATACGCGCATCGTAGCCACGCCGCATCAGCTCGTTCGAGGTAATGCGGCCGACCGTCGCCGTGGTTGCCGCGGAGGAGCCGGAGATCGCCGCGAACAGCGTGCAGCCCAGCACGTTGGTGTGTAAAAGCCGGCCGGGAATACGATCGACCCAAGGAGCCAGCCCATCGAACAGCAGTTGCGTGAGGCGACTTCGAAACAGCAGTTCTCCCATCAGGATGAACAGCGGCAGCGCCACCAGCTCTGCACTGGTGGCGGTGTTCCAGACCGTCTGCGCGAGCAGTTTCTCCACCGGCATGAAGCCACGAAACGTCTCCAGTGAAACGATCCCGACGCCCGCCAGCCCGAGCCCGACCCAGACACCACTGGCCAGCAGCGCCACCAGCAGCGTGAACGCTGTCAACATGATCGCGGTCATGACTCACCTTCCATCGGCATCGCCGAATCCTCGGGGGTGTGCTCCAGCAATCCGGGGGCAGCGATCAGCACCAGCGCCCGCACGATCAGTGTCAGCGTGAAGACGACCAGACCCAACGCCATCAGCGCGCGCGGATAGATCAACGGAATCTGCTGCGGCGTGCTGGAAACCGTGCCGCTGTGCCAGGTCTGCAGACAGAAGCCGACGAACGCCGCGGTGAAAAAGCCGACGATGACCACGCCGATGAGCGTCGCCAGCAGATCCAGCCAGCGCATGCCGCCGTTCGGCAAGTGCTCGCGCAGCAGAGTGATTCGAATGTGCTTGTCGGTACGCAGCGTCCAGCTGCTCGCCATGAAGATGATCAGACCGAGTAGATAGCCGCTGACTTCCCAGGTGAACCCAAGACTTTTACCCAACAGGTTCCGGGAGACGATTTCCGCCAGCATCAGAATGAACAGCAGCGCCATGGCCAGCGCGGAAAACGCCGCAGCCGCCCAGGTGAGGCGGTCGCTCAGGCGCAACAAACGAGAGATCATGGGACGAAACCCCCAGAGAGAACGGACGTCCCCGGCGGGCGGCAATACCGCCCCCCGCCGGTCATGACGAAAGTGGCATTATTTCGCGTCGCGCGCCTCGAGATAGCGGGTCATCAGCTCGTCGGCCTTGGGGCCGGCCGATTCGCGAAATTGTTGCCACTGAGGCTGCGCGGCCTCGGTGAGCTGCCGGGAGAGTTCATCGCTGGGGGCAGACATGTGAATGCCGTGATCGGCGAGAATCTGGGCGTTGCGCTTGTCCTCGTCCTGAGAAATCTGCTGGAACTCGGGTTCCATTTCTTGCGCCAGCGACTCTATCGTTTGCTGCTGCTCGTCCGTCAGCGAGTTCCAGACATCGAGATTGAGGGAGACAACGTCAGGCGCTAGTTGCCAATCGAGCTTGTTGAAGTAGTCGGTGAACTCCCAGAAGCTGCCATCGACCCCGGAAGGCGTCGACGTGGTCACGCCATCGATCGCACCAGAGGCCAGTGCGGGAACCACCTCGCCCCATGGCATCTGTATTGGAGACGCGCCCAGCGCCTCGAAGAACTCGGTGCCGTTCTTGTCGACCGTCCTCAGCTTGACGCCCTGGAGATCTTCCACGGTCGCTACCGGCGCCTGCGTGAAGACGCCCTGCCCCGGCCAGGGCACGGTGTAGAGAAACTTCTGGTTGTACTCGGCGGCGATGGCTTCGTAGTAGGGCCAGGCAGTGTCTCGCAACAGCGCCGCGTCGTCGGCATTACGGGTGAGATACGGTACCGATTCGATGCCCAGCAGTGGCGCTTCACCGACCTGTTGCGTCAGCAGCATGTCGGCACCCTGGACGATGCCATCGCGCACGGCCGAAAGCAGCTCCGGGCCTTTCAGGCCGAGATCGCCGCCGGAGTGGATGTCCAGCTCGACTTCACCATCGGTCGCTTGCTTCACCGCCTCGGCAAACTGGTTAAGCGTCTTGACCTGAAAATTTCCTTCCGGCCAGGGCGTGACGATCATCAGCTGGGTTGCGGCTTGAGCGCCAAGTGCATTGGCACCGAGAATGGCTACCGTGCAGAGCGCGGCGAGATGAGAACGGGTCGGTTTCATGCTCGACTCCTGAGTTGTTGTTGTGGGCGACTGCTCAGGGCAGTTTCCTGGATCGAAGCGACTGGTTGTATTGTGGCGTCGCGCTGGCATATCTTTGGCATACCAAACCAGACAAGTCAATTCATCGATTGCAATTAGGCTTTGGTCTACGACGGTATCGTGCTTCGGTTTGACCCGGCCCCGCCGGCGACAGAAGCACCATGTTCGGGACTCAGGTCAGGCCGGACCCCAGCCGATCGCTGCCTGGAAGCGGTTGGCACAACGACGTGCGCACTTTCGTGCATGTTGCGCGAAAAGCCAGCCCGAGCCCTTTAGGGCCCGGGCCGGCATCACGCCACTCAATCGAAGTAGCTGAAGGTCTCGCCAGGCTTGATGTCGAGCAGGGTGTGATAGATCAGCTCGATCACGTTTTCGACATCCTGCTTGTGGACCATCTCGACGGTGGTGTGCATGTAGCGCAGCGGCAGCGAGATCAGTGCCGAAGCGACACCGGAATTGCTGTAGGCGAAGGCATCGGTATCGGTGCCGGTGGCCCGCGAACGCGGCAGGCGCTGAAACGGGATCTTCTGCTCGGTGGCGACCTTGATCAGCCGCTCGCGCAGCTTGTTCTGGATCGCCGGGGCGTAGCAGATCACCGGGCCGTCGCCGATCTTGTTGGCACCCTCGCGCTTGGGCTCGATCATCGGCGTCGAGGTGTCGTGGCTGACATCGGTGACGATGGCGACATTGGGATCGAGTCGCTCGGCGATCATCTCCGCCCCGCGCAGGCCCACTTCTTCCTGCACCGCGTTGACGATGTAGAGGCCGAAATCGAGCTTCTGCTTGCGTGCCTTCAGCAGCCGCGCCACTTCCGCGATCATGAATCCGCCGATGCGGTTGTCGATCGCCCGGCAGACCAGCTTGTCGCCGTTGAGCACGAAGAATTCGTCCGGATAGGTGATCACGCAGCCGACGTGGACACCCAGCGCCTCGACTTCATCCTTGGTGCTGCAGCCGACGTCGATGAAGATGTTGTCGAGTTCCGGCGGCTTCTCCTTCGGCCCCTGGCGGCGGGTATGGATCGCCGGCCAGCCGAACACGCCATGCACGATGCCATTATCGGTATGGATGTTGACGCGCTTGGACGGCGCGATCTGGTGATCGCTGCCGCCGTTGCGGATGACGTAGATCAGACCGTTGTCGGTGATGTAGTTGACGTACCAGGAGATCTCGTCGGCGTGGCCTTCGATCACCACCTTGTACTCGGCACCCGGGTTGATCACGCCGACGGCGGTGCCGTAGGTGTCGGTGATGAACTCATCCACGTAGGGGCGCAGATACTCCATCCACAGTTTCTGACCCTCCCACTCGTAGCCGGTGGGCGAGGCGTTGTTAAGGTAACGCTCCAGAAACGTCATCGCATCCGGACTCAGCGGCGCCGTGTCCCGTTTCGTCGTCCTGGTGACTTTCGCGGCCTTGGGATTCTTGTCGCTGCTCTTGCTCATGCATCTTTCCTAACGAGTCATGAAGGTGTCTCTAGCTTAGCAGCCTATGAAGCGTGATTGCCTCATCGGTGCTCGTTCGTGTCTACGCTAGAGGTCTCACGCGACTTGGAGAGACAAGGATGACGCTTTCACCGCTACACCACCATCACCGCTTCGGCTACCGCCCGATCACCGACCGCGACGGCTGGCGCTGGCCGGGCGAGACCGACCTCGCTGTCTATATCGGCTTCAATCTGGAGCATTACGCGTTCGGCGAGGGGCGCGGTGTCGGCATTGCACCGCCCGCGCCGGCCGGCGAGCCCGACGTACTCAATTACGCCTGGCGCGAGTATGGCAACCGGGTCGGCGCGTGGCGCTGCCTCGAACTCTTCGAATCGCTGAACCTGCCGGTGGGGGTGATCGCCAATACGGCGATTCTCGATCACTGTCCGGCGCTGCTGGACGCCTTTGCGGGACGGGGCGACGAGATCATCGCCCACGGCTACACCAATGCGGAGCGGCAGGGCCAGCTCGGCATCGACGAAGAGCGCGAGCTGATCCGCCGTTGCCGAACGCGCCTGGCCGAGCGCTACGGCCAAGCGCCCGAGGGATGGCTATCGCCATGGATTTCGGAGAGCGAATCGACGCCCGATCTGCTGCGCGAAGCCGGATTTGGCTACTCCCTCAACTGGGCCCACGACGATCGTCCGATCGCCATGCAGACGACTCACGGCGACCTGTGGTCGATCCCCTATCCGCAGGAGCTCAACGACATTCCCACCATTTCCACCCATCGGGTCGGCATGGCCGAATTCGCGTCCATGATCCACGACCAGTTCCACGAGCTTCGCGAGCAGTCACGTCATCAGCCGCTGGTGATGGGCATCGCGCTACACCCCTGGCTGGTGGGGCAACCGTTTCGGCTGCGCCAGTTGCGCGAGGTGCTCGCCGAGCTGGCCGACTACCGCGAGGCCGAGCGGGTTTGGTGGACGACCCCCGGGGCGATCGCGCGACACGTCTCGGCTCGGTCGCGCCTCGACCGGTAACCGTCTCCTGCCCGACTAGAGCGTCATTGCCGCGATCCAGCCGAAGATCAGCAGCGGCACGTTGTAATGCAGAAAGGTCGGCACCACGCTGTCCCAGATATGGTCGTGCTGGCCGTCGGCGTTGAGCCCGGCAGTCGGACCCAGGGTGGAATCCGAGGCCGGCGAGCCGGCATCGCCCAATGCCGCCGCCGTGCCGACCAGCGCGGTGGTCGCCAGTGGCGAAAAGCCGAAGCTCAGGGCCAGCGGCACATAGAGCGACGCGATGATGGGAATCGTCGAGAACGACGAGCCGATGCCCATGGTGATGAACAGGCCGACGAGCAGCATGATCAGTGCCGCCAGGCCCTTGTGATCGCCGATCATCGCCGCGGAGCTCGACACCAGGCTATCCACCGAGCCGGTCGCTTGCATCACCCCGGCGAACCCGGCCGCCGCGATCATGATGAAGCCGACCTGCGCCATCATCCGCATGCCTTCGGTAAAGACGTCATCCTGCTCTCGCCACCGAAACACGCCGCTGACCGACAGCAGCGCGAAGCCGAACAGCCCGCCCAGCACCATCGAATCCGTCAGCAGCTGAACGACCACCGTGCCGATCAGGGAGGCGGCCAGCACGACCTTCTGCCAGCCACGCAGGCGCCCATCGGCGTCGGCGGCCGGCGCGGACTCGTCATCCTCCCGTTGCCCCACCAGCGCCCGATCTTCATAGCGTCGTTGGCGGCGGTAGCTGAAAAAGACGGCAACGACGAGACCCAGCGCCATGCCGCCGATCGGCATCGCCATGGCCAGCGGCACCTGAGCCGCTTCGATCCGAAGTCCGAACTCCGCGCCGCTGGCGTTGAGATTGCCGAGCAGAATATCGTTGAGAAAGATCGCCCCGAACCCCACCGGCAGCAGCATGTAGGGGGCGGTGATGCCGAAGGTGATCACGCAGGCCACGGCGCGACGATCGAGCTTGAGCCGGTTCATCAGCGTCAGCAGCGGCGGCACCAGGATCGGAATGAAGGCGATGTGCACCGGGATCAGGTTCTGGGAACTGATCGCCGCCAGCAGCAGACAGCCCAACAGCGCCAGCACCACGCGACGCTGGCGCTTGCCGGCGCCTTCGAGATGAAATCGCTGAACGGCGCGTCGAGCCAGCGCCTGGGTGATGCCCGAGCGTGACAGCGCCACCGCGAAAGCCCCCAGCACCGCGTAGGAGATCGCCACCGTGGCGCCGTTGCCCAGTCCGCCGTTGAAAGCGTCGAGAATCCCGTCCAGCGGCATTCCCGCATAGAGCCCGCCCGCGAGCGCTGCGACGATCAATGCAAACACCACCGAAACCCGCGCCAGACTCAACGTGACCATGATCAGAATGGCCAGCACCACAGCATTCATGTATCGCCTCTTTTCAAACCGTGAACCCTGTCTGCCGAGCCTTGCCGCCAGACGAAGCCGACGATGATATCGACCCAGTCGATGAACGCCAGAGAAATTCGGAAAAAGCGGATTGCCGCAAACGAAACGGGGCGGCCAACTGGCCGCCCCGTTCGTGATCCGATTGGGCATCGTCTACCAATCAGCACCTAGACTGCTGCAGGGTGCTTGGGATACTCCCGTTCTTCCGGCGGTGTCGGGAAGTACTGGAACAGCCAGGTTTCGCTCACCGTCTTGTTGTCGGCGACGAGATTCAGACGCATGTTGATCGGATCGGTGGAATCGCTGACCGGGTACCAGTCGAACTGGATACGGAAACCCTGGATCTCCTCGATCCACAGAATATCGAGCTGCTTGACCTCGCCTTCGGGTACGTCGAGCTGGGTCTTGATATCGATGTCGTTGTCGTAGAAGTGCTTGAGCTCACCGCCGATGAAATCCACCGCAATGCGTTTGGCCCAGACCTTCGGATAGTGCTCGCCCGGCGCCCACCCTTCGGGGAAACCGCCGATGCCGGTGAACGTCTTGCGCACACGAGCCAGATCGGGCTTGACCGGCGGTTGCGCGCTCCAGTAGAGCTTGTAGCCGTAATTGAGTTCCTGGCCCGGCTCGATCGCCTGCTCGGGTTTCCAGAACGCCACCACGTTATCCATGGTCTCCCCGGTCGTGGGGATTTCGAGCATCTGGATCTCGCCCTTGCCCCATTGCCCTTTCGGTTCGACCCACAGGCTGGGGCGCTTGTGGTAGTTGCCGACGATATCTTCGTAGTGGCTGAAGTCGTGATCCGTCTGCAGCAGCCCGAAGCCCTTGGGATTGTCGTCACCGAAGGTGTTGAACTGGACCCGCGGCGGATTGTTGAGCGGGCGACACACCCACTCGCCATTGCCGAGCCACATCGACAGCCGGTCGGAGTCGTGGATCTGCGGGTGGAAGGTCAGGCACATGTCGCGCTGCTGCGTGCCGCAGCTGAACATGCTGGTCATCGGCGTGATGCCGAGCTGGGCGATCGACTCGCGCGGATAAAGATACTTGTCGATGTCCATCACCACGCGCTCGTCTTCGCAATGGATCACGAAGCGATAGGCGCCCGCCAGACTCGGGGAATCCAGCAGCGCATAGGCAGTGAACGTGGTCTCACCGGGCTTCGGCGTCTCGAACCAGAAGCGGGTGAACGCCGGGAACTCCTCGGTCTTGCCGTCGCTGTACGTATTTACCGTCACGCCGCGGGCGGAGAGCCCGTACTGATAGGTGTCATCGACAGCCCGGAAATAGCTCGCCCCCAGGAAGGAGACAATGTCACGCTTGGTCAGCGACGGCTCCTTGAACACCCGGAAGCCGGCAAAACCGAGATCGCCCTGCCCTTCGAGCTGGGAGACGTCGACATCGGCCTTTGAGTAGTCGAACAGATCCGGGCGGAAGTGGATTTCCTTGGCTTTCTGGGTATCGGGATCGATCGAGTACATCCGCACCGGCTGGTTGAACGCCATGCCGACATGGAAAAACTGGATATCGAGCGGCCCATTCATGCTGTTCCACAACGAATGGTCGGGATCGTAGCCGATGGCGTTGTATTGCTGCGGCGTCAGATTGGCCAGCGTCGGCGGCAGTTTTTCGACAGTGCTCTGGTAGGCCTTGGCCGCCAGATCCCGGGCAAAGCCCTGCAACCCATCGAAACTGAAGGACGACGCTTCACCATCGGCGATATCGCTGGCGGCACGCGCCGCCGCGAACAGCGGTGCCGAGGGAAGGCCATACCAGGCAGCCAACGCAATCGCGCTTTTCAGCACACTTCTACGATCCATGAACACCCATCCTTTGTGTGGCGGCAGTCGAGAAGGAAGCATACCCGATCATCACGAATCAGGCTGCACCCGGAGAATCCTGAATCAGACGTTTTCTCAAAGGATGGGTTCCCCAAGCGTTATCGGACCGTCAGCAAAGCGCGAGACGCCTCTCACCCCACCCTTGGTGGCATCGTCGACCGGCGAGACGCGTGCTAACGTCGATCGCAGTGGAACGCTTTGATCCCCCAGCCGACATCGAGAGGTCTCGTGAAACGTCGCTACTCCTCGCACTATTCCTGGCGCCGCGCCCACAGTATCGATGAACTCGCCTGGATGGCGCGCCAGCGTCTTCCCGCCTTCGCCTGGGAGTATGTCCACGGCGGCTCGGAAGACGAGATCACCCTCGGCGACAACCGCCGTGCCTTCGCAGCCTGGGGCTGGCAGCCGCGCACCCTGATCGATGTCGAAACCCGAAACAGCCGCACCCGGCTGCTGGATGGCCCCGCCGAACTGCCCCTGGCGATCGCACCTACCGGCTACAACGGCATGCTGTGGCGGGACGGCGATATCGCGCTGGCGAAGGCTGCGGCCAGTCGCGGCATCCCGTTCACCCTGAGCACGGTCTCCTGCGCCAGTCTGGAGCAGATCGCCGCTGCGGTGCCAGCGGTGAGGCTCTGGTTTCAGCTCTACGTGCTGGACGACGAAGCGGTTCGCAATGACATGCTCGAGCGGGCGAAACACGCCGGCGCCGAAGTACTGATGGTCACCACGGACACCGTGGTGCTGGGACGTCGGGAGTGGGATTCGCGAAGCTATCTCAACCCGCGGCGTCTGGCGTGGCCCTACCTGCTGGACGCCGGTCTGCATCCGCAGTGGGCCTATCGTGCGCTCTGGCCTCAGGGATTGCCGACGCTGGGCAACCTGATGAAATATCTGCCCAGGGAACAGCAGAGCGCCGGCAGCGCCGCCGGCTATATCAATCAGCGCATGACGCGTCGGCTGACCTGGGAAGTGCTGGCCGATATCCGCAAGCGCTGGCCCGGCAAGCTGCTGATCAAGGGAATTCTCAACGCCGAGGATGCGCGCGAGGCGAAACGCATCGGCGCCGACGGCGTGGTCGTCACCAACCATGGTGGACGCCAGCTCGACGGCGCCCCGGCGACCCTGGACGCCCTGCCCGAAGTGGTCGACGCGGTGGGCGATTCGATGCACGTGCTGCTGGATAGCGGCGTTCGACGCGGCAGCGACATCGCCAAGGCGGTCGCGCTGGGCGCCGAGGGCGTGCTGTGCGGACGCGCCACGCTCTACGGCCTGGCGCTCGGCGGCGAAGCGGGCGCGGCCCACGCCATCGATCTGCTCAAGGATCAGCTGCACAACGTGATGGCCCAGCTCGGCCGGCCAACGCTTGGGCAGCTCGATGCCAGCTGTCTGCGCCGCTCACCCTATGCGTCGACCCAAGGCGACTCACCCCAACGCCCGAGCGACGCCTTGCCGGGTGGAGAGACGCCGGGGGATATGCCCTAGCTTCCCAGCCCTTTCGACAGCGAGGGCTGGACGACTTCGATCCAGTAACCGTCGGGATCCTTGACGAAGATCACGTTTTTCATCTTGCCCTGATCCGAACGCTTCTTGAATTCGACGGCGTTGGCGCCGAACCACTGCTCTGCCGCTGCCAGATCCGGCACCGAAAAGCAGATATGTCCGAAACCCTGGGGCTCGGCGTTGCCGTCGTGATATTGCAGTGCCGGATCGTCTTCGCTGCCCCAGTTATGGGTCAGTTCCAGCACGCCCTTCTGGGCAAAGGTGTAGGCGGTACGCTCGCCGTCGTCCTCGGGGATGGCGCTTTCGTCGTCGACCCGCGCCAGGAAATAGAGCGTGAACTGCATCTCGGGGAAATCGAGCTTGCGCAGCAGGCGCATGCCGAACACGCGGGTATAGAACGCGAGCGACACCTCTGGGTCCTTGGCCCGCAACATGGTGTGATTGAACACGAATCCTCGGGTTTCCGTCGGCGCGGCCTGCACGCCGGCAACCTGATCTTCGGCGATAGTCATGGAAGACTCCTTGGGTTGACGATGAAAAGACGGACTGAAGAGAGGGATGATGACGGCGTCGTGAGTGAAGGCATCGATGGGAAGGATGAGGGCACCGGCCGGCCGTCACAAGCGTCGGCGTCGATGCCTGCCATGTCGGCGTCGGATCCGGCCAACGACTTTGCGCGACCCGGACTCTGCTCTACACTCGGTTGAAACCGGCAAACAGGGCCCACGGGCATGGCGACAGGCACGATCCCCCACCTCACGACGCAATGCGCTGTCACAGCACGCCCCCTGCGAACCCGCGCTTGCCGGCCGCCGGCTCTGTCTCGCCTAAGCCTGTTATTCACCGGGATGCTGTTACTGCTGCTCGCTGGCTGCAGCACGCAGAAGGCGATCGTCACCCGCGACGATGGCCCGGCCATCGATGGCAACAACCTCTCCATCGATCGCATCCTGGTGATGTCCGCCGCCAAGGATGCGCTCGGCACGCCCTACCGATGGGGCGGCACGACGCCCAGCGGCTATGACTGCTCGGGACTGGTACAGATGGCCTACGGCAAGATCGGCATCTCGCTGCCACGCACCTCCAACGAGCAGTTCCACGCCCTGGACGAGATCGATGTGGCCCGTCCCGGCGACCTGCTGTTCTTCGGCTCCGGTAGCCACGCCACTCACGTTGGTATCTACATGGGCGATCGTCGGATGATCCATGCCCCCGGCAACGGTCGCACCGTCAGCGTGTCGTCGCTGGACGTCCGTTACTGGCGCAAGCATTATCTGGGCGCCGCAGCACCCGCGAATTGATCCGAACCTGGTGACCGCCGCTGGATCAGCACCGCCATCGCAAGCCGATCCAGATAGCCTTGCAGGAACGCAAAGCGGTCTTACCCTTGAGATATCGGGCCATGGCTACCACGTTGTAGAAACGTCACGGACACATCGCACGAGCGCAGTCGGCATGTCGTTATTGCCATCGATTGTTTCACAGCGCCGCTCGCGTTCGTCATGATACGTGTCTGACTCAAGGCTTCGAACAGAAGTCGCCACTGGCAAACGGAGAATGCGTCATGGCTTTGCAACTCGGCGATACCGCCCCCGATTTCACCCAGGAAAGCACCGACGGTCCGATTCACTTTCACGACTGGGCCGGTGACAACTGGGTCATTCTGTTTTCCCACCCGGCCGACTTCACCCCGGTCTGCACCACCGAACTGGGTGAAGTCTCGCGTCTGAAGCCGGAGTTCGAGCGGCGTAACACCAAGGCGATCGGTCTCTCGGTCGATCCGCTGGAAGACCACACTCGCTGGGTCGGCGACATCGAGGAGACCCAGGGTTGCGGGCTCAACTTCCCGCTTCTGGCCGACGCCGACCGCTCGGTGAGCGAGGCCTACGGCATGATTCATCCCAATGCCAGCGGCACCAACACCGTGCGTTCGGTATTCATCATCGACCCGGCCAAGAAGGTGCGCCTGACGATCACCTATCCGCCCAGCACCGGCCGCAACTTCGCCGAGATTCTGCGCGTGCTGGACAGCCTGCAACTGACCGATAGCCACAAGGTGGCGACGCCAGTGAACTGGCAGGACGGCGACGACGTCATCATCGTGCCGTCGATCGACAACGAGAAGGCCAAGGAACTCTTCCCCAATGGCTGGGACGAGAAGAAGCCCTACCTTCGCGTCACCAAGCAGCCAAACAAGTGATCGCGATGGGATGGCGTCGATAACGTCATTCCATAACGATGCCTTGCAGAAACGACAACGCCCGCGCTCTTTCGAGTGCGGGCGTTTTTGTGACTGGCAGCAGAGTCGGCGAAGAACCGAAGACCAAGGGCGGTGCCGTCGACAAGATGTGGGCGATTGGATCAGCCGATGGTCTCGGGCTCGCGGCGTGGACGCCATACCAGTAGTTCTTCGACCAACGCTATCAAAAGCGCCTGTACCTGCTTGGCCTCTCGTTCCCGATAGGGAAACGTCGTCGAAGCGTCGACCAGCGCCCCCTCCCGAGGCTCTTCCATGTAAGTCACTTGGGAAAGTTCAAGCTGGACGGCGTGCACATCCTTGTTCGGAGTTCCGTAATGTCGGGTAATGAAGCCACCCTTGAAGCGTCCGTTGACGACCCACGAGTAGGATGACTGCGCGGCGCAGACGCTCTCCAGTCGATCGCTCAAGGTTGCATCGCAACTCCCGCCATCGTTGGTCCCCAGGTTGATGTCGGGAAGCTGGCCGTCGAAAAGTCTCGCTACCTGTGAGCGAATCGAATGGGCGTCGAACAGCACCGCGTAGCCGAAACGCCGGCGAAGCCGCGCCAGCTCCTCACTCAAGGCAAGATGATAAGGCCGCCAGACGTTGTCGAGCGCCCAGTCGCGTGCGTCTTTTGAAGGCGCATGCCCTGCCCGATAGAGCGGCTCGCCGTCGAAATCGACCTCAGGAAACAGACCAGTGGTCGCCCCCGCATAGAGCGGTTTGTCGTCTGCCGAGCGGTTCAGATCGACGACATAGCGGGAGTATTTAGCTTGTAGCCGACCGACGCCCTGCGCGTCGAGAAAGTCATAAAGCCGCGGGATATGCCAGTCGGTGTCGATCAACGACAGCCCACGGTGGCTGAGCCCGACCTCGACTTGTGGCGTCAAATGCGTTCCGGCGTGGGGCATCGATACCAAGACTGGCGTATCCCCCTGGGTCAAATGGAAACTGCTCATGCGGTGATCCTCTCTCCGTGGCGGAAGCGGACGCCTGGCAGTTGCCCCCCCAACCAATAAGCGAGTTCGGCCGGCCCGGTGACGTCCCACGCCACGGCGTCAGCCACTTTGCCAACCTCGAGCGAACCGTGGGTTGCGTCAATACCGAGTGCCTTGGCGGCATGCAACGTCACGCCAGCCAGCGCCTCCTCGGGCGTCAAGCGGAACAGCGTACAACCCAGATTCATCATGAGTCGCAGCGACAGCACCGGCGACGTGCCGGGGTTGAGATCGCTGGCCAGCGCCATCGCGACCCCGTGCTCACGAAACGCGTCGATCGGGGGCAATTGCGTCTCGCGCAGCGTCAGAAACGCCCCGGGCAGCAATACGGCAGTAGTGCCGCTGGCGGCCATGGCACGCGCATCTTCGGCATTGGCATATTCGACGTGATCAGCCGATAACGCACCGAATTCGGCTGCCAGCCTGCAGCCACCCAGACGCGACAGCTGCTCGGCATGCAGCTTCACCGGTAAGCCGAGATGGCGGGCCGTATCGAATACCCGCCGCATCTGGGCCGGAGAAAACGCAATGCCTTCGCAGAAGCCGTCGACAGCGTCGATCAGCCCCTCCGTTGCCAGTGTCGGCAGGATCGTCTCGCACACCAGCTCGATGTAGTCATCGCTACGCTCGGCGTACTCCGGCGGCAGGGCGTGGGCGGCGAGGCAGGTCGTCTTTACCGTGACGGGCAAGCGCCGTTCCAGCTCGCGCGCCACCTGCAGCATGCGCCGTTCGCTGTCGAGATCGAGACCGTAGCCGGACTTGATCTCGAGCGTGGTAACCCCCTCCGCCAGCAGCACGCGCGCTCGCGCTTCGGCGCGTGCGTAAAGCGTCTCGAAATCGGACTCCCGGGTCGCTCTGACACTGCTGACGATACCGCCGCCCTGGCGTGCGATCGTCTCGTAGTCGGCACCCTCCAGGCGCTGTTCGAACTCACCACTGCGATCGCCGCCGAAGACCAGATGTGTGTGGCAGTCGATCAACCCCGGGGTCAGCCAGCGTCCTCCGAGGTCGTGGCTTGCGTCGAAGTGCTGCTTGGGCAGGTCGATTTCACGACCGATCCAGTCGATACGCCCATCGACGACGATAAGCGCCGCGTCCTCGATGAGGGAGTAGCGTCCGCCAACCATGGTGATGGCGTGACAGTGGGACCAGAGCTGATTCATGGGCGATGGCATCCCTTCGGTCGTGGGCAAAAGATTACGTCAGTGTCAGGGCGCGGGCTTCCGGTGACCCGCCAAGCGTCGAGGCGATCACCGGAGGAATCGACGCGCGACGGATAGCCGCGTAGATCCTCTCGATATCCATCGAGAGCGGATGCTCTTCTTCGTAGATCCCAACGATTCCGCGCAGCCAGCCCCACGCGGCACTGGTGCCGGTCGCAAAGCGCTCGCTGGGCAATAGATCGAACGCCTGGGCCGCGCACAGCCACTCGATGGCGATGATTCGAAAGGCATTGTCGATCGCGGCATCCAGCTTCAACGCGGCGCTGTCGCCGAGGCTGAGATGATCCTCTTGCAGAGCGGAAGTGAGGTAGTTGTCGATCACCGCGGGCTGGGCGAGTCGCTTGTTGTCGGCGGCGAGCGAAGCTGCCGTGTACTGCGCGATCATCATGCCGGATTTCATCCCGCTCTCTGACGAGAGAAATGGCGGCAGGCCACTGTGAAGACTGCTCACTTCGGGCGTCACGAGCCGGTAGATACGTCGCTCGGACATTGCGCTCCATTCCGCCACCGCCATCGCTAACTGATCGCAGGCCAGGGCGATGGACTCGCCATGAGGGTTGGCCTGGGAAACGACCCGGTATCCGTCGGCGTTTTTCAGCAGCAGTGGATTATCCGTGGCGCTGTTCAACTCGCGATCGATCTGCTGTGCAGCGTGCGCCAGCTGGTCGCGGCAGGCCCCATGCACCTGCGGAATCGCACGCAGACTCAAGGCGTCCTGCAGATGCCCGCCTCGGCGAGTCGCGAGCCATTGGCTGTCGTGCAAGAGCTCACGCAGCGTACGCCCGCATATCTGCATGCCCAGCTGCGGCTTGAGTGCCAACACGTCAGCATCGAATGCCTCGAGTTGGCCACCCAGCGCATCGAAACTCATCGCCGCGCCGATATCAGCCCAGGCGCTCAAGCGATTGGCGCCATCCAGCGCCAGGCAGGCCAAGCCCGTCATGGCCGGTGTGCCATTGACCAGGCTCAGGCCATCTTTAGCGCCCAATGTCACCGGCGGTTTTTCAATGCTCGACAGCACCGCTTCAGCGCTCAGCGTCTCGCCACGGTAACGCACCTGTCCTATACCGATCATGGCGAGACCGATGTGGGCCATGTGCGTGAGATAACCGACCGAGCCCTGCCCCGGCACCACGGGCGTTACGTGGTGGTTCAGAAAATCGATTAGCCGCTCGACGATTTGCGGGCTGATCCCGGAATGACCGTGGCTGTAGTTGACCACGGCCGTCGCCATGATCGCGCGAACCTGATCGTCGCGTAAGGGCGCGCCCACACAGCAGGCATGGCTCATCAAGGTGTGATAGGAGAGCCGCTGAAGCTGATCCGGCTGGAGCCGCACATGGCAGAGCGCCCCGAGCCCGGTATTGATGCCGTAGTAACGGGTTTCCCCGCGAGCGAACTCCTCGACGGCCTGGCGAACGTCGCGAACTCGCTTCCAGCGTTCCTCCGAGAGCCGAAGCTCGGCACCATGACAGGCCACGTCCACAATGGCGCGCCAGGACACCGCTTCGTTGCCAAGCGTGATCGCGGTCATCGTGTCACTCCTTGTCAACGCGCTGGAGCGCGGCAGCGTCATCCCATCGCAGGGCCTCATCGATGGCGGCCTGGCGGCCGGAGATCAGCTCCTTGACGCCCGAAGCCAGAACGAGGACGAACAGGAACACCACGAAGAATCCGCCGGCCGCCGCCAGATACTTGATGCCATCGACACCCTGTTCCCCGCCCCCAAAGGCCACCATGACGTAAGCGATGACGCTGATCGACACACCCCACAGAATTTTCTGAAAGGTGGGTGATTCATCGTCGGCGGTCATGCCTCGAGTGCAAATCGTCGCGATCGTCGCCGACATCGAATCCGCCGCCGTGGCAAATGACAGGATCAGCGCGAGGATCGTTGCCGGTACCAACAACCAGGCCAGCGGTAGTTGGTGTAGAAAGCCCCACAGGCCCGCCACGGCCCCGTCTTGCGTGATGATCGCAGCCAGATCGAGCGTGCCATCCAACTGCCACTTGATCGCGCTGCCACCCCAGACCGTGAACCAGACGATGCCAAAAATGGCTGGCAGCACCCAGTTGATCATCAGGAACTCTCGCAACGTGCGTCCGTAGGAGATGCGCGCCAGAAATAGCCCCATCAGCGGCGCGTAGGCGATCCAGATCGACCAGTCGTACATTGTCCACCAGGTCACCAGCGCTTCCCCACCCAGTTCCTTGGTGTCGAAAGACCAACTGAAGAAGTTGTCGAACCAGTAACCGATGCTGGTCATCGACAGGTTCAACATGTAGACCACCGGCCCGACGATCAGCAGCAGCGCCAGCATGCCGTAGTAGAGATAGGCATTGAGCGAGGAGAGATAGCGAATACCGCGCTTGAGTCCTGACACCGAAGAGGCGATGAAGATCACCGTAATGATGGCCACCAGCACCAACCAGGCGGTTGGTCCGACACTGACGCCATACTCTTCCTGAACCCCGGAGCCAATCAGGGCAACGCCGGCACCCAACGAAGACGCCAGACCGAGTGCAATCGCCAGCACTGACACGATATCGATAATGGCGGTGATTGCCGGGCGACGGTGATGATCGCCAATAATCGGCGAAATCGCCGCGGATATCGAAAATCGTTGGCGGCGATTGTAGTGCATGTACGCAATCATCATGCCGACCACGGCATACATGGCGTAGGGAATGAAGCTCCAGTTATGGAAACTGCGCGCCAGCGCGAACACGGCGGACTCGCCACTGCCCGGCGCGAAGGCCTGATTATCGATTTCGCCATAGACATTACCCATATAGATGATGGGTTCATTGACGGCGTAGGTCACCACGCCCGTCGCAATGCCGCCAGTCAGCGCCATGGCGAAGGTCGACATCAACGAAAACTTTGGCTTGGCTTCCGGCCCGCCAAGTCGAATATTCCCGACCTTCGAGAAAAATACGAAACCAACCACAGCCAGAGCCGCCATGGCGACCAGTTGGTAGAGCCAGGCAAAGTCGGACAGCGTGAAATAGAAGATCTTCTGCGTGACGTCGATCAGCAGTTCGTTGTCGACCAGACCGATGATCGCGGCGACGGCAACGATCAAGAACGTCGGGATGAACACGCTGAGCTTGATACTTCTTGGAGCGGGTTTTGACATTTTTATACCCTGACACGAAAGGCTGAAGGTCCGCGTGAAACCGCCACCACGCGACCAATGTCGTCAATGAAACCGGGGAGAGCCTCCCCGGTGATTTCCGGAGTCGATGGCCTACTTGATCATCGGCAGATCGAGACCTTGCGCCTTGGCGCAATCGATGGCGACGTCATAACCCGCATCGGCGTGGCGCATGACGCCGGTGGCGGGGTCGTTGTGCAAGACACGGGCAATGCGACGCGCGGCATCGTCGCTACCGTCGCAGACGATCACCATGCCCGAGTGCTGAGAGAAGCCCATGCCGACACCGCCGCCGTGATGAAGAGAGACCCAGGTCGCCCCGCTGGCAGTATTGAGCAGCGCGTTGAGCAGTGGCCAATCGGAGACGGCGTCAGAGCCATCCTTCATGCTTTCGGTTTCCCGATTGGGACTGGCCACCGAACCGGAGTCGAGATGATCGCGTCCAATGACCACGGGCGCGGAGAGTTCGCCACTACGCACCATTTCGTTGAACGCCAATCCCAGCTTCGCGCGCAGGCCCAGACCCACCCAGCAGATACGTGCAGGTAGTCCCTGGAAACTAATGCGCTCGCGGGCCATGTCGAGCCACCGGTGCAGATGCTCGTCATCGGGGATCAGTTCCTTGACCTTGGCATCGGTCTTGTAGATGTCTTCCGGGTCACCAGACAGCGCCACCCAACGAAACGGGCCGATGCCGCGGCAAAACAGCGGGCGAATATACGCCGGCACGAAACCCGGGAAGTCGAAAGCATTGGAGACACCTTCATCCTGGGCCATCTGTCGGATGTTGTTGCCGTAATCGAAAGTCGGCACGCCCTGCTCGGCGAACGCCAGCATGGCGCGCACGTGCTCCGCCATCGACGCCTTGGCGGCTGCGATGACCACCTGCGGCTCGGTCTTGCTGCGCGCTCGATAGTCCTCCCAACGCCAGCCGGCCGGCAGATAACCGTTGAGCGGATCGTGGGCACTGGTCTGGTCCGTGACCATATCTGGCCGCACGCCACGGCGAACCAGTTCAGGCAAAATCTCGGCGGCGTTGCCGTGCAAGGCGATGGAAACCGCCTTGCCTTCGGCGGTGTAGCGCTCTATCCGGGCCAAGGCATCGTCCAGATCTTCCGCCTGTTCGTCGACATAGCGCGTGCGCAGCCGAAAGTCGATGCTCGACTGCTGGCACTCGATATTGAGCGAACAGGCACCGGCCAGCGTCGCTGCCAGTGGCTGCGCCCCGCCCATGCCGCCAAGCCCTGCCGTCAGGACCCAGCGCCCGGAGAGCTTGCCGTCGTAGTGCTGACGTCCGGCCTCGACGAATGTCTCGTAGGTGCCTTGCACGATTCCCTGAGAGCCGATGTAGATCCATGATCCGGCGGTCATCTGACCGTACATCATCAACCCCTTGGCATCGAGCTCGTTGAAGTGCTCCCAATCGGCCCAGTGTGGGACCAGGTTGGAGTTGGCGATGAGAACGCGTGGCGCATCGAGGTGAGTCTTGAAGACGCCGACCGGTTTGCCCGACTGAACCAGGAGCGTCTCGTCCACTTCCAGTGTTTTCAGCGTCGAAACGATCTTGTCATAGCACTCCCAGTCCCGCGCGGCACGACCGATACCGCCGTAGACGACCAGCTCTTTCGGGTTTTCGGCCACATCCGGATCGAGATTGTTCATCAGCATGCGCATCGGCGCTTCGGTCAGCCAGCTTTTGGCAGTCACTGTCGAACCGCGTGGGGCACGGATGTCGACGTCGCGGAAACGGAAATCAGTCATGGGAACTCCAAGCAATCGATACGCAACGAGAATGAATGGCCGCGGTTGCGGATGACCCTATTGAATATGTATATACATTACGCTGTCAAATACTAGCGTCGCTATGGCGAACCTTCAGCTCGAACACGCCAAAAATCCCAAAAATAGTGCAACAACCGGCTATACGCACCTTTATAGCGCATAAAAACCCCCACTTGAACTGTCACCACCGCCGCGATATATGTATATACAAAATCCAAATCCAAGGATAACTCGTCGATGTCCAGAACCTACTTCGCCCCTGCCGCGCTTCTGCCTGACGGGTGGCACCATCATGTCCGAATCCGTGTCGATGATCAGGGGATGATCGAGAGTATCGGGAGCGATGCCACGGCCGACGATGCCGAGTGCCTGAAAGGGCCCGTGCTTCCAGGTATGCCCAATCTTCACTCCCATGCCTTCCAACGTGCCATGGCCGGCCTGGCGGAGGTGGGATCGGCCAGGCCAGACAGCTTCTGGAGCTGGCGGGACAACATGTACGCGCTGGTCGACCGGCTCACGCCAGACCAGGTGGCGGTGATCGCCCGTGCGCTTTACGTCGAGATGCTCAAGGGCGGCTACACCCAAGTCAGTGAATTTCATTACCTGCATCATGCCCCCTCCGGCCAGCCCTATGCGGGTTCCCAGGCCATGTCCGAGGCACTGCTGGAGGCGTCGGCCAGCAGCGGTATCGGCATGACATTGCTGCCGGTCATGTATGCCCACAGCGACTTCGGCGGCAAGCCGCCAACCCAAGGCCAGCGGCGCTTCGTTCATACCGTCGATGCCTACCTGCGCCTGCTGGATGAGCTGGACACGCGGTGCCAGGCCGATTCGCGTCACACTCTCGGCATGGCGCTGCACTCGTTGCGCGCGGTAACCCCTGAAGAGATCGCTGAAGTACTCGCCGCCAACCCGACTGGGCCCCGTCACATTCACGTGGCAGAACAGCAGAAGGAGGTCCAGGCCAGTCTTGCCTGGTCCGGTCAGCGTCCCGTGCAGTGGCTGTTGGACAACGTCGATATCGACGAGCGCTGGTGCTTGATTCATGCCACGCATCTCGACGACAGCGAGGTCCGCGGATTGGCCGACAGCGGCGCCGTCGCCGGACTTTGCCCCACCACCGAGGCCAATCTTGGCGATGGATTCTTTCGCGGCGAGATGTATGCCGCTCGGAGTGGCCGCTGGGGCATCGGCTCGGATAGTCATGTATCCCTGAACGTCGTCGAGGAGTTGCGTCTGCTGGAATATGGGCAACGTCTGACAACGCAGCGTCGCAACGTGCTGCAGAGTGAGCATCAGCGCAGCGTCGGCGACTGGCTATATACCCAGGCAGTCGCCGGTGGCGCTCAGGCATCGGGACAACCGATTGGCGCGCTAGCGCCCGGCAAACGCGCCGACTGGATCGTGCTGGACGGAAACGACCCTTACCTCGCCACCACCAGCGACGGCAACCGGATGGGGCGTTGGCTCTTTGGTGGGTCCCAAGCGCAGATACGAGACGTGATGGTGGCCGGTATCTGGCAGATCGAGAACGGCCATCATGCCCGAGACGATGATAACCAGCGGGATCTTCGCGACGTATTGCAGGCGCTTCAACGCCGCGACTGACGCCTTCATCGATGACAACAATCAAGAATGCCCTCAGGAATACGCCATGCCATCATCAGCCCCAGATCCCTTACGCTCACCCAGCCCAACGCCGAAGCAGCTTTTCAAGCTCTTCATTCCCAGCGCGCTCGGCATTCTAGTGTTTTTCGTTCCCATATCGATGGATGGCAAACGTACGATCCTGCTGGATCATCTCGTAACCGGCCTTCGTGCGTTGATGGGAAGTGGCGTGACGTTCTACGCGCTGGCAGTCATCCTGGCCGGCGCCATCTACCCGCTATGGACCCAGCGTTGGCGTACCAGTCACACCGAGACCGTGCTGACGATGTTCAAGATCATCGGTGCGATCGTGGCGATCATTGCCGTCACTGGCTGGGGGCCAGCGGCGCTGTTCGCGCCGGACATGCTGCCGTTCCTGTTCGACAAACTCGTCATTTCGGTCGGGCTCATCGTGCCGATGGGTGCGATTTTCCTGGCATTGTTGATCAACTACGGGCTGATGGAAGGTGTCGGTGTACTGTGCCAACCGTTGATGCGGCCCATCTGGCGCACGCCAGGGCGCTCGGCGATCGATGCCGTGGCTTCTTTCGTCGGCAGCTATTCGATAGGACTGCTCATTACCAACCGGGTCTATCTGGCAGGCCGCTACTCCGCGCGGGAAGCCGCGATCATCGCCACCGGCTTCTCGACGGTATCGGCAACGTTCATGATTATCGTGGCCAAGACGCTGAACCTGATGTCGATGTGGAATCTCTATTTCTGGCTGACGCTGCTGATCACTTTTATCGTCACCGCCATCAGCGTGCGCCTGCCGCCGCTGGCCATGATGGATGACCAAAAAGAGGATGCGGAAACCGATGTCCCTCAAGGACAACGACTGCAACAAGCCTGGCGCGAGAGCTTGGGCGCCGCTGAACGCGCACCGAGACTTGGCGATAGCGTCATGACCAACCTGCGGGAAGGTATGTTGATGACCATGAGCATCCTGCCTTCCATCCTATCGGTAGGCCTGCTGGGTCTGCTGCTGGCCAAGTACACACCGGTCTTCGAATGGGTGGGGATGATTTTCTATCCCTTGATCGCACTCTTCGGTATCGATGAAGCGCACCAACTATCCCAGGCAGTGGCCTCTGGGCTGGCGGAGATGTTTCTACCCGCACTGCTGATGACCGATGCCTCGCTGCCGGCTCGCTTCACCGCGGGTGTCGTTTCGGTCTCCTCGGTCCTTTTCTTCTCGGCCTCAATACCCTGCATTCTGTCGACGCGCATACCGCTGTCGGTAGGCCGAATCGTGATGATCTGGTTGATACGAACACTGTTGAGCCTTGCCCTGGCCATTCCCGCAGGGTTGATGGTCGCCGCCATCGTCGACTGACAGGCGTCGCGGGCGGAGCTCGGCGCACCGATCGTCGTGCGGGCCGACCGACTCCGCGCCAGGTCACCGCCCCGGGGTGTGGGCCATCGACCGCAGCTTGTAACGATCCCCGGGGTGCAATAGATGCGCATAACTGATGAGACGGTCTTTCGACCACGTACGACGACGAACGCTCAGGCAGGGAGCATTCGCATCCACATCGAGATAATGCGAGGTCATTGGATCCGACAGCACAGCTTCGACGATATGCTCCATGTCACTGATCGGACAGGCTGCGACCAGGATCTCGTTGGGCGTCTGGTGATGAAAGTCAGCATTCAGATACTCGGGCACCCAGCGGGGATTGACGTAGCGGATTTCCAGCTGGATCGGCATGCCGTCCTCGAGATGGACCAGCCGGGAATGAAATAGCGAGCTCCCCACTTTCACCCCCATACGCATGGCGATTTCGTCGTCTGCCACCACGCTTTCCAGCACAATCAACCGGCTGGAATAGGTATGGCCGCGGTCTCGAACTTCGTCAGCGATATTGTTGATCTCGACCAACGGCGACTCTGAGCGGCGGTCGGCGACGAAAGTCCCGATGCCCGATTGACGCCACAGGTAGCCTTCCTGAACCAGATCGCGAATCGCCTTGTTGGCCGTCATCCGGCTGACACCAAACGTAGCTGCCAGCATTTCCTCTGGTGGAATCTGATGATCTACCGGGAAATCGCCGCTCTGAATGCGCTCCAGTAAATACTGCTTGATGATCTGATAGCGTGGGGGCTGCCGATTCACGCCTGCTCCTTGTGGTAGGCAAGAGCCTGTAATGAGGGTCATCACTGACAGCTACATTCGCTGGAGAGAACTGACAGGATCAAGGTCTGTGGAATGTCTCTTGAGCTGGACCCCAAAACCGACGAGGCCATGGGCGCTCTCGTCGATCGGTCGAAGGTTTCCCGGCAACGCATGCCCGCACTCGGTCAGCGGGTATCGCAGCGCATCGCCGGGTCCGACAACGACAGGATTGGGCGTCGACGGATCCAGCATCAAACGCCCACGTGACAGGATATACCAACACTCCTCCCAAGGCGCCTCCCCGCTTTCGTGCAGCGGCCATGCCCAAGGCTCGCAAAGCATCAAATGCCCATCCCATCGCTTTGCGTCGAACATGAGATTCAAGGCTCGACTCGGCCCATCAGGTAACTCGCACACGACGGGCTCGTCTCCCTCAAAAATCAGCACGTCACCGGTTGCGAGCGTGACCTGACGGTCAGGAAACGACAGCACGACCGGTCTCTCTCCAAGCACGCCGAAGTGACGCTGGCGTCCTTCAAAACAGGAAAATGCACCCGGATGCTCCAGATCGGCGATCGACATTCGCCAGTTTGGAGACAGACCCTCCCTGTCACGAGCGACCTCTCGCGTGACGCCACCGCCGTTTTTCCACGGCAAGGCTGTCATGTCATGTGATGGGTAAACAACCCGCTCTTTCTGATAGTCATTCATGCCGAAGATCGCATCGCCTTTTTGCTGTGCCCATCCGCCATCCGCGAAATCGCCTCTCTCGCGACCCACGTTCCAGATGGATCGGATGGGCAACTATCTTCATGAGTAGCATCTCTCGCCCGCATAATGTATATACATTATGCGGGCGAGACTCAACCGACAAGAATAACGTTGAACCAACGCCTACAATGCCAACAACCTCACAAGGATATCGAATGTCTCCCATCAGATTACTGCTGGCTGGTGCCAGCCTCGCCATGATCGGCATAGCTCCCGCAGGCGCGGCGGGCAAGCCAGTCACCATCGGCACCAACAATTGGGCCGAAAACATCGCAATTTCGCATATGTGGCAACAGCTGCTTGGCGAAAAGGGTTACGACGTCACACTCAACGAAGTCTCGAAGCCGATACTGTTCGGCGGCCTGGCCGAAGGCGACATCGATATCTCGCTTGAAGTGTGGCTGCCGAGCGACAATTCGTTCGTCGAACCCTACAGCGATCGCATCGATCTCCACGACACTTGGTACGACGATGCTCTCGACGCGCTAGTCGTGCCATCCTACGTCGACGATATCAATTCCGTTGCCGATCTCGAGCGTCATGCCGAGGATTTCGAGTATCAGGGCGAGCCGACGATCTTCGGCATCGAGCCAGGCTCGACGATTGCCGATGAGGCCGACACTGCCATCGAACAATACGCGTTGCCGTTTCGCCAACTCAGTAGTAGTGAGTCCGCCATGATGGCGCAGCTCAAGGAAGCGTATCGCGAGAAGCAACCTATCGTCGTGACGCTGTGGCAGCCGCATTGGGCGTTTGCCGAGTACGACCTCAAGGTGCTTGAAGACCCCAAGAAGACCTTCAGTGCCGGCGAGCAGATCAAGTGGGTATCGCACCATGGTTTCGGCGATGACAACCCCGAGCTCAAGGCGATGCTGGATGCCTGGCACATGACACCGGAACAGCTGTCCCAGTTGATGCTGGAAATCGAGAACACGGGAGACCCTGACAAGGGCGCGGCCCAGTGGATTGCCGATAACCGCGAGTTGGTCGATGGATGGCTCGAGGCAAAGCCATAACTACCGCGACCGGCAGGAGTGATTCCCCCGGCCATGAGCCGGGGGTCAGATCAAAGCCTCGCTGCCCGTCAGCAGCGCGTGCAGTGCTTCAACGTTTCCGCGTCATCGCGTTCGAGACGCGGCGTTCGTGGTGGCAGTTGCGACGAACGCCGTGAAGGATGCAGCAGCGGATTCGAGCGCAACAGCGTCATCAGCATGGCGCGGACCACGTGCGCGAGCACGTAGACAACGACGGCCATAATGATCAACGCCTTGATGCGCCCTGAAATCTTCACGCTGCTTCTCCTCGAGTGGTGGTGCCGGTGGGATGGCATACAGGATATAACCACACGATTGTGACGAGAAATTGAAGGCGTCGATAAGCGGTATGCGAGTCATCGATGTGGGTGGTGTTCGAAGGATTTCCGAATGCAGAACCTCTAGGCAACTATCCTGAGACGCCGATCTGTCACCGGCCCGACAACCCTTCGAAGAAGCTCACCGCATTCGCTTCGAGCCCTTCCAGGTAATAGCCGCCCTCCTGCACCACCAGCGTGGGCAGGTTCAAGCCCGCCACCGCGCGACCGAGCCTGCCGAATCCCGGCGTGGAGACCGACACCTTGGCCTGCGGGTCCTTCTCGTGGATATCGAAGCCCAGTGCCAATACCAGCGCATCCGGTTCGAACAGACGAATCGCCTGGCAGGCCTCTTCGAGACGCTCGAAGAACATCGCTTCCGGTGAGCCGTGGGGCATCGGCAGGTTGAGGTTGTAACCCAGCCCCGCACCGCGCCCGCGTTCGTTCTCGAAGCCGGTGACCGCCGGGTAGAAGTTGGTGGTGTCACCATGGATCGAGATGTACATGACGTCGTCGCGCTCGTAGAAGATCTCCTGCACGCCCTGGCCGTGGTGCATGTCGGTGTCGAGCACGACGACGCGCGGATAGCGTGAGGTGAGATACTGCGCGGCAATGGCGGCATTGTTGAGAAAGCAGAAGCCACCGGCGGAATCGATGCCCGAGTGATGGCCTGGCGGGCGCGACAGCGTATAGGCGAAGCGGTCACCTGCGAGCAGGGCGTCGGCGCCGGCCACCGCGCTCTGGGCCGCCCAGTAAGCCGCCTGCCAGGTATGCTCGCCCACCGGGGCGCTGCCATCCGCCAAATAGCGCGCGGCCTCGGCGAGAATCCCGCGCAGCGCATTGGGCGAGCGAACGAAGATACTGGAGATCACCTCTTCGCCCCAATCTTCGCCTCCGTTCTCGCTGACATCGTGCCAGCGTCGATGGGCACTCTCGAGAAAGCGCAGGTAGGGCAGCGAATGCACGGCACGCAG
The DNA here is from genome assembly GCF_003206035.1 of Salinicola sp. CPA57. Classification (NCBI taxonomy): domain Bacteria; kingdom Pseudomonadati; phylum Pseudomonadota; class Gammaproteobacteria; order Oceanospirillales; family Halomonadaceae; genus Salinicola; species Salinicola sp. CPA57. The sequence continues at coordinate 31,118 of NZ_PZJR01000017.1, read as the reverse complement.
CGGCGCGACGCCACGATCCGGAGGCGTCTGAATCTCGAAGCCGAGTCGCCTGGCCGCCGTCAGCAGATGCCCGGCACGATCGCGGACTTCCTGGGGTTGGCGCATCCTGCCGCGGGAAAAATAGGTCTGCGGTTGATGCAGCAGCTGATCGTCGTGAAAGAAGGTCTTCATGGATTGTCCTTGTTCGATCAATACCCTGCCTCTCGATCCACCACGCTCGTGGGCAACAGATCGTCGTCCAGGCGCTGCATCGCCTCAGAGACCTCTTGAGCCACCTGGTTCGGCGTCGAATCGCAGGCGTCGTGGGGCGTGATCACGATCTTTTCGTGATGCCAGAACGGGTGATCCTGCGGCAGCGGTTCGACGGCGAAGACGTCCAGCGAAGCACCGCCGAGCCGGCCCCTCTGCAGTGCCGCGAGCAGGTCGGCCTCGATGAGATGCTCGCCGCGACCGACATGGATCAGCGCCGCGCTTTCGGGCATCCGGGCAAACAGCTCGGCGTTCAGAATGCCGCGGGTTTCAGCGGTCAATGGCAGCAGGTTGATCAGGATGTCGCTGCGCGCCGCGAGCCGTTCGAGACCGTCGGTGCTGCTGAATCCTTCGGCGCCAGCCGGCAGATTGCGCCCGCTGCGCGAATAGATTGCCACATCGTAATCCAGCGCCATCAGCGCCCGTGCCACCGCGCTACCCATCTTGCCCGCCCCCAGCAAGCCGATGCGGACATCGCTGGCATCGCGCATAGGCAACCGCTGCCAGTGTCGCTGACGCTGATTGGCCAGATAGTCGCCGAAGCGGCGGTGGTGCCACAGCACATGCCAGGTCACGAAACCCGCCATCATCTGCGCCTGGGACTCGCCGGCAATGCGCATCAGCGGCACGTCTCCAGGCAGGCTCTCACTCGCCAGGATGCCGTTGACGCCGGCCGCGATAGACGATACCAGCCGCAGGTTGGGGTAAGGCCGAAAATCGTCGGCGCCCGGATCCCACGCCAGTGCCAGCGTCACCGCTTCAGGGTCGACGACGTCCTGCGGCAGCGCCAGACGGATATGCGGCGCCACCTGCGCGAAGGCCGCGATATAAGGCGTCATGACCTCGGGCGTGCCCAGCAGCACCCCCTGCATGGTTGGTGCGCGGTGCTGTTGTCCAGGCGCACGTCCGTCCTGTTCGGTTTCCATCATCGTCGTGTCTTCCACTGGTCTTTGATCGGTTCAAACCGCACCGGCAGTCGCCGGCTCAGGCGCCTCGCGGCGACCCGGTATCGCCTCCAACAGCTCTCGGGTGTAGGGGTGTTGCGGCGAGAGAAATATCTCCAAGGCGCTACCGTGCTCGACGATACGCCCCTTCTGCATCACGATCAGGCGATCGCAGATCTGGGCCGCCACCCGCAGGTCGTGGGTGATGAACAGTAGCGAGAGATCGAGCTCTCGCTTCAGGTTGTCGAGCAGCTTCAGCACTTGCGCCTGGATCGACACATCCAGCGCCGAGACGGCCTCGTCGGCGACGATCAGTTCTGGGTTCAGCGCCAGTGCCCGGGCGATGCCGATGCGCTGACGCTGCCCGCCGGAGAACTCGTGGGGATAGCGCTCGGCGGCGCCGCCATCGAGCCCCACCGTGGCCAACAGCGCCTGTGCCTGTGCCAGCGCCTCGGCCTTGGGCACGCCGTTGGCGATCGGTCCCTGGGCAATCGCCATGCCGACGCGGATGCGCGGGTTGAGCGAGGCGTACGGGTCTTGAAAGACCATCTGGATTCGACGTCGATGCTCGCGCAGCTCGCGGCCTTCCAACGCGCTGAGTTCCACCCCGTTGAGACGAATTTCGCCGCTGTCCGGCGTGTTCAGACCGACGATGCAGCGTCCCAGCGTCGATTTTCCGGAGCCCGATTCGCCGACGATGCCCAGCGTTTCGCCCTTGCCGAGCGAGAAGTCGATGCCGTCGAGCGCGACGACTTCCCGCTTGGGCTGGAACCAGCCACCGCTGGATCGATAAACCTTGTCGAGACCACTGACCGACAGCAGCGGCGTCGAATCCCTGGCGTCACGCTGCGGCGGAATCGCATCTCCCGGAATGGCTTCGATCAAGGCCCGGGTGTATTCATGCTGCGGATTCTCGAGCACCTCGCGGGCGATCCCCATCTCGACGATCTTGCCTTCCCGCATGACGCAGACGCGATCGGCGATCTCCGCCACCACCCCGAAATCATGGGTGATGAACATCACCGCCATGCCGCGACGCGCCTGCAGATCCTTCACCAGATGCAGGATCTGCGCCTGGGTAGTGACATCCAGCGCCGTGGTCGGTTCGTCGGCAATCAGCAGCTCCGGCTCGAGAGCCAGTGCCATGGCGATCATCACCCGCTGACGCTGACCGCCGGAAAGCTCGAACGGATAGGCACGCAACGCCGATGTCGGGTCGGGCAGGCGAACCTCCTCGAGCAGCGCCAGCGCCCTTTCCTTGCGCGCTTTCGGAGTCAACAGGCCGTGCGCCTCGAACACTTCGGCGATCTGCTCGCCGACTCGCATCAGCGGATTGAGCGCCGTCATCGGCTCCTGGAAGATCATGCCGATGCGTCGCCCGCGCAGGGCGCGATGGCTGATCTCGTCCATCGCCAGCACGTTCTGGCCGTCGAACAACGCCCGCCCCTTGGAGACGTGGACACCGGTCGGCAGCAGCCCCATGACCGCATTGGCCGTCATCGACTTGCCGGAGCCGGATTCGCCGACCACGCACAGAATCTCGCCGGCGCTCAGGTCATAGCTGACGTTATCGACGGCGTAGAGCCGGTCGGCGCCGTCCGGCAGCGCCAGCGACAGACGCTCGATGCGCAACAGGGGCGCGCCAGACTCGCGTATGGATTCACTCATGTTCGACCTCCTAGCGTGCTCTGGCGAGCTGCGGATTGAGCGCATCGTCCAGCCCTTCGCCGACCAGATTGAGCGCCAGCACCGTGAGCAGGATTGCCACCCCCGGAATGACCGACAGCCACCAGGCCTGACGCATGACCGTGCGCGCCGCACCGATCATGTAGCCCCAGGACATGGTGTCCGGATCGCCGAGACCGAGAAACGACAGCGAGGATTCCAGCAGAATCGCCGTTGCCACCATCAGCGAGGCCAGCACGATCACCGGCGACAGCGTATTGGGCAGGATCTGCTTGATGATGATGTCGCGATGGGTCTGGCCGACCAGTCTGGCCGCCTCGACGTACTCGCGATGCTTGATCGACAGGAACTCGCCGCGTACCAGGCGCGCCACCGGCGGCCAACTGACGATGGCAATCGCCAGCACGATCGAGAACGTGCTCGGCTCCATGATCGCCACCAGCACGATCGCCAGCGCAAAGTTGGGGATGGTCTGGAAAAACTCGGTGAAGCGCATCAAGGCATCATCGACCCTGCCGCCGAAATAACCGGCCAGCGCGCCGAGCGGCACGCCGATCGCCAGTGCCACGACGGTGGAAATCAACCCGATCAGCAGCGACACCCAGGCGCCGTGAGCGAGCCCGGCGGCAACGTCACGCCCCATCACATCGGTGCCCAGCCAGAAGCCGGATACCTCGCCGGGGGCCAGAAAAGGCCGCTGCACCATGCGCCACGGCGAATCCGGATACAGAAACGGCGCCAGCAGGGCCAGCAACACCACCAGACCGAGAATCACCAGCCCGACCAGGGCGCCGCGGTTCTGCGCAAAGCGTTTGAAGAAACTCATGCGGCCTCCTTATGCGGCACTATGCTTGATGCGCGGATCGGCGAGCCGATAGATCACGTCAGTCAGCATGTTGAACAGGATCACCAGCAGCGCACAGAAGAAGAAGATGCCCAGCAGCAGGTTGTAGTCTCGCTGCATCAGCGCCTCGTACATCAGCCGGCCGATGCCGGGCCAGGCGAACACGGTCTCGGTGAGTACCGCGCCGCCGACCATCTGCCCGGCCTGCAGGCCGGCCAGGGTGATGATCGGCAATAGCGCGTTGCGCAGGATATGACGCCGCTGGATCACCCCCGGCGCCAACCCCTTGGCACGCGCCGTCTTGACGAAGTCCTGCTGCGAGACGCTGAGCATCGAGGTGCGCGTCATCCGGGTATAGACCGCCATGAAGAACAACCCCAGCGTCAGCGCCGGCAGAATCAGATGCACCGCGACATCGCCGACGTGAGTCAGGCCGGTATAGCCGGCGCCCACCGTCGAGTAGCCGTAGGCGGGCAGCCAGTCGAGCGTCACCGAAAAGACCAGCACCGCCATCATCGCTACCCAGTAGAGCGGCGTGGCGTAGAACAGCAGCGACAGCCCCATGATGATTGAACCCGATGGCCGCTTGGCGCGCATGGCCGCCAGTGTGCCGGCGAGGATGCCGAATGCCAGCGAGATCACGAACGCCGCCCCGGTCAGCAATAATGTCGCCGGCAATCGATCCAGGATCAGGTCGAGCACCGGCATCTGCTGGCGATAGGAGTAGCCGAAATCAAGCTGCAGCACGCCACTCATGTAGCGCCACAGCTGAACCGGCAGCGACTGGTCGAGACCGAAGCGCTCGCGCAGATCCTCGAGGAACTGCTGATCGGTGGCGCCCGCCTCGCCGGCCATGACTGCCGCGGGATCGCCGGGCGCGGCGTGAATCAGGAAGAAATTGAACACCAGGATCGCCAGCAGCACGATGACCGCCTTGACGACGCGACCCAGGATCAGAGACACATAGGGCATTGGCTCGTCCTCGCCGAGCGCCGGCAACCCAAAGTCGCCGGCGCTTGCTACCGAAGTTGGGGTCGTTTACTGCTCGATCCAGGCGTTCTTGAATCCATCGTTGAGCCCGATACCGGTAGTGATCAGGTCATGCACGCTGCAGCGATAGAGGGTCGGCTGCGCCAGTTCCATGATCCATGCCAGCGGCACGTCATCGTGGAGGATTTGCTGAACCTGGTCGTACATCGCCTGGCGTTGGTCGGGGTCGTTTTCCACCGCGGCGTCCGCAAACAGCTTATCGACCTGCGGATTCTCGTAGCCCTCGACGTTGTTCCACGGCGAGCCCTTGGCGATATTGCTGGAGAGGTAGGTCCGCGCGATGCCCAGCGACGGGTCGCCATACTGGAACAGGTAGGTGAAGGCGATGTCGTAGTCCCAGTCGCTGATCTTCTGGTTCCAGCCCGCCACGTCCGAGGATTCGGTTTCGATGTTGATGCCCACGTCCTCGAGGTTCTGGCGCACAGCTTCCGCCCAGCGGGTCCAGGTCTCACCGTAGGGCAGCGGCAACAACCTCACCGGCTCGCCGTCGTAGCCCATCTCGTCGAGCAGCGCTTCGGCCTTGTCCGGGTCGTAGGGGTAGGGTTCGAGATCGTCGTCGTGGGATGCCAGCGTCGAGCTGAACGGGCCGTTGGGCACCTTGCCCAGCCCATTCCAGAGCACGTTCTTGGCGAAGTCGCGATCGATGGCGTACATCACCGCCTGACGGAAACGCTTGTCGGCGGTCGGGCCTTCGCGATTGTTGAGCCATAGCATGGCGAACGGATTGAAGTACTCGTTGCCCGCCTCCGTCATGCAGCTGTTATCCATCTCGGACAGACGCGGAATGTCGAAATTCTCCACCGACCCCGCCGGCATGACGTTGAGCGTGCCGTTTTCATACGCCGCCGCCCGTGACGCCGCATCCGGGATCACGTGCCAGTAGATCTTGTCGAGGTAAGGCTTGCCGGCCTCGTAGTAGTCCGGGTTCTTGTCCAGCTCGATCACCGAGCCACGATCCCACTTGGCGAACTCGAACGGACCGGTGCCGATCGGATGATTGTTGGCCGGATTGTTGTAGAAATCGGTGCCTTCATAGATGTGCCTGGGCACCATCGGCAAGGTGCCGACCTCAAACGCCTGGATGAAGGCCGGGAACGGCTGCTTGAGCGTGAAGACCACCGTCTTCTCGTCCGGCGCCTCGATACTGTCGACGTGATCGAGAATCGCCCGGGTTCGCGGGTTGGTCTCACGCAGGAACACATCAGCCGAGAACACCACGTCGGCAGCGGAGAACGCTTCGCCGTCGTGCCACTTCACATCGGGATGCAGATGGAAGGTGTAAGTCAGGCCGTCGTCGCTGATGTCCCAGGACGTCGCCAGCTGAGGCATCGGCTTGAGGTCGGCGTCGTAACGCAGCAACCCCTCGAAGATATTGCCGGCCACCCGTTGGGTCGGTGCGTTCTGGACCAGCGGCAGCATCAATCCCGGCGGTTCGGGCTGGATGGCGACGTTGGCGACACCGCCGGATTGCGGCGTTTCCTGGGCGACGGCGGGCGCCGCGAGGGCAAGTGATAATGCGGCCGCCGTCAGACGGCCGGTCACGGACGATAGCAGGGTCATGGCAGATCTCATCGTTATTGGATTTGTCGAATCTTCGAACCACTGGCAGAACGATGTTCGCGTGATGTGTCCAGCGTCACCGCTCCGCGTCTTGTTTTCGGCTTGTCTTCAGCCCCGTTGACCGGCGACGGACGAGTGAAGGTCCGGCCAGGCGACACTTCAGCCCTCGAAATCGGGCTGAATGCGTTTTAACAGGCGCAGGTAGGCCTCCCACTCCGGGTCGTGATCGGTCACGCCGTGATCCGAATCCCATTTTTCGTATTGCTGGGCGGTGTGCTCGGCCAGCGCCTCGTCCACGCGGCGAATCGTCATGCCGCTGCCCATCAGCGCGAGCTGCGCGCGACAGCTGCGCTCGAGGTTATGCATGCGCTTGAACGCCTCGCCGACCGTGCGGCCGCATACCAGCATGCCATGGTTGCGCAGCACCATGACCGGCTTGTCACCCAGATCCGCGACCAGTCGCTCGCGTTCGGCCAGATCCAGCGCGATCCCTTCATAATCGTGATAGGCGGTGCGGCCGTGGAACTCCATCGACCACTGGTTCAAGGGCAACAAACCCTCTTCCAGACACGAGACGGCGACACCGGCCACAGAGTGGGTATGCAGCACACAATGAACGTCCGGGCGCGCCTCGTGGATCGCACTGTGGATCGTGAAGCCGGCCTTGTTGATGCCGGCACGCTCCGGATCATCGATCACGTTGCCTTCGAGATCGACGGTCACCAGGTTGGCCGCGGTCACTTCCTCGAAGCGATAGCCGTAAGGGTTGATCAGGAAGTTCTCCTTGCCCGCCTCGGCACGCGCAGAGATATGCGTATAGATACTGTCATCCAGGCCGAAATGCGCGATCAGCCGATAGGCTGCCGCCAGGTCGCGACGTGCGGCCAGTTTCGAGGCCTGGTGAGCGTCAGTCGCCATATCCATCATCGATCTCCTGTGGGGGCATGCGGCAATGCCGTTAGCGTCGGCGACCGCGGATTCAGTCATTAACCTATCAGGCAATTTTCAAACTGTCGACACTCGACAGTCGACTCGCTAAGATCGCCACAGAGTCTGTGGACGATGCCAACCGCCAGCCAAACGAGATGACATGACGACGACCACACAGGGATTCGCCACCATTCAGCAGCGCGATCTGGTCAATCAGATTGCCGACATGCTGACAGAAGCGCTGCTCAAGGGAGAGTTCTCACCCGGGGTGCATCTGTCCGAAGCGCAACTGGCACGCGACTTCGGTGTCAGCCGCGCCCCGGTGCGGGAAGCGGCACGCCTGCTCGAAAGTCGTGGCATGCTGGTCTCCCAACCCCGGCGCGGATTCTTCGTTCGCACCTTCAACGCCGACGAGCTGGATGACGTCTACGACCTTCGCCTGTGCCTCGAACGCCACGCCGTTCGCCTGCTCGCCGGCAAGTTGACCGCCGAAATGGAAGCCGCGCTCAGCCATCAGCTCGAAACGATGCGCCAGGTGGCCCGCGACGGCACCGCCGTTCAGCAGATCGAGGAGGATGTCGCGTTCCACCGCATGCTGTGCGAGTTCAGCGGTAACCAGCGCCTGGTGCGCGTATTCGACGAGCTTTGCCACGAGATGCGCTTCTGCATTCTGCTGATCGGTCAGCTCTACGATGACGCCATGCGCGTCGCCGATACCCACGAGCCGATTCTGGAAGCGCTGCGCACCCGCTCACCCGATGCCGGCGAGGCGGCGCTGGATTACCACATCGGCGTCGCCCAGCAGCGGGTAGTGGAGATGTTTCGGGAACGCACCCAGGGCTGACCGTGACCTCGGCGCCCCTGGGCACGGCTGATGTTTCTGGCCGCGCAGCACTGGCCTGCACGCCGATATAGCAGCCTGTCTGGCCAGTGGCGAAGACCTGCCGCCGATATCGAAGACCTTCCAACAAGGGAGACCACTATGCATGTATTCGTCTGTGACGCTCACCGCGATCACGACCCGCAGTTCTTCGTCGTGCGCGGTCAGGTCCGCCGCAGCAACGAGCAGCCGGAACGGGCCGATCGCCTGCAGCGCTCTGCGGTCAGCGCGGGCCATACTCTCGTCACTGCGGAGGCGGAGGTCGACCACGACAGGCTGGCAACCGTGCACACCTCGCGCTATCTCGATTTCCTCGAACACGTCCACACCCGCTGGCTGGCCCTGGAAGACCGCAACCCGGAGGAGGTGGTCGCCAACGTCCACCCCTTTCCCGGCGAGCCCTGCACCTACCCGGATCATCTGGTCGGGCGGGTCGGCTTCCACCTGGGCGATATGGCCGCCTCGATCGGGCCCGGCACCTGGCGTGCGGCGAGAGGTGCCGCGCAGTGCGCCCTGGGCGCGGCTCGCCACGTCCAGTCAGGCCATCGCCTCGCCTATGCGCTGTGTCGCCCGCCGGGGCACCACGCCTACGCAGAACGTGCCAACGGTTTCTGCTATCTCAACAACGCCGCCATCGCAGCCAGCGAACTGCGCCGCCATCATGCGCGGGTGGCGATACTCGATATCGACGTTCACCACGGTAACGGCACCCAGGGCATCTTCTACGACCGCGACGATGTGCTGACGGTCTCTCTGCATGCAGACCCCCACTTCATGACGCCCTTTTTCACCGGTCACGCGCATGAAACCGGGCGCGATGTCGGCGAGGGCTACAACCTCAACCTGCCGCTGCCCCAGGGGCTCGAGACCGATGGCTATCTGCGCCAACTGACCCGCGCCTGCGAGCGCATCGCCGAATTCGCCCCCGGCGCGCTCGTCGTCTCGCTCGGCCTCGACATCTACGAACACGACCCCTACCAGGGCGTCGCTGTGACCACGCAGGGCTTTGCGCGGATCACCCGACAGATCTCCCAGCTCGGCCTGCCCACCGTCATCGTGCAGGAAGGTGGCTACCTCTCCGATGCCCTCGGCGACAACCTGGTCAGCGCACTGTCGGGGTTCGAATGATGACGAGTCACACAGACGACACCACGGACGTCCTCGCGGCCACGGCCCTGACGGTGTCGCCAGAGACCGCCCAACGGGTGCTGGCCGAGCGCTTCGGCCTCGCTGCCACCCTTGAGCCGCTCAGCGGCGAGCGCGACTGCAATTTTCGCGCGGCGACGACCGACGGCCAGCGCTACCTGCTCAAGTTCACCCATCCGGCGGAGCGCCAGGCGGTGAGCGATTTTCAGGTCCGCGCGCTGATGCACCTGGCCGAACACGACCCGGCCCTGCCGGTCCCGCGGGTGCTGCGTGACCGCGATGGCGATCCGGCGCCACCGCTGCGCCTCGATGACGGCCGCGTCAGTCACGTGCGTCTGTCGACCTTCCTGCCCGGCACGCCGCTGGCCGACCGCGTGGCCTCCCGGTGCTTCCAGTCCAGGCTTGGCGGCTGGCTGGCGCGGATCGACGTCGCCCTGGCCGACTTCGACCACCCGGTTCGCGAGCTGTCGATGCCATGGGACCTGCAGCGCGCCGACGACCTGCTGCCTCAGACCGATAGCCTCGATGACGCCTCGCGCCAGCGCATCCGCAACCTGCTCCAGCGCTTCGCCGAGCAGCTGCGTCCGCGCCTGGTGGCGCTGCCGCGTCAGCCGATCCATAACGACCTCAACGGTCACAACGTGCTGTTCACCCCGACCGCAGACGACGCCCTGCCCGAGCACCCCGCCGCGATCATCGATTTCGGCGACATGCTGTTCGCCCCACGGGTGGTCGATCTCGCCGTGGCCGCGGCCTACCAGATAAAGGATGTCTCCGATCCGCTGGCGGGAGCCCTGGCGCTGGTCGCCGGCTATCATGCCCATTCAGCGCTCGACGATGCGGAGTGCGCACTGCTGCGCGGCTTGATCGAGACCCGGCTGGCGATGGCGATTACCGTCTCCACCCATCGCGCCAGACGCTACCCGCAAAACGCCGACTACCTGCTGCGCAATACGGCGGCCTCCCGCCGGGCCCTGAAGCACTGTCTGAATCTGTCCGCGGCGACCTTTCAGCACCGCCTGGACGAAGCCCTCGATTCAACCTTCAATTCACCGGGTACGGGAGCATGAACATGCACGAGCCCAGCGTGAAAGATGACGATGCCGTCGAAGCGTTCCTGCTGGCGCGGCGCCAGCGACTGCTCGGCGCCTCCTATCGCCTGTTCTATCGGCGGCCGTTCCATCCCGTGCGCGGTGAGGGCGTGTGGCTCTTCGACCGCCACGGCACGGCGCACCTGGACGCCTACAACAACGTCGCCTGTGTCGGCCACTGCCACCCAAAGGTCGTGGAAGCCATCGCCACCCAGGCGGCCACGCTCAATACCCATACCCGCTACCTGCACGAGACGATCCTCGACTGCGCCGAACGGCTGATCGACTCGCTGCCGGCGCCCCTCGAACAGCTGGTCTTCACCTGTTCAGGCAGTGAAGCCAACGATCTCGCCCTGCGCATGGCCCGCGCCTTCACCGGCGGCGAGGGACTGATCGTCACCGAGCTGGCCTATCACGGCGTGACCCAGGCGATCGCCGAGGCGTCGCCCTCTCTCGGCAGCAAGGTCAAACTAGGCACGCGCGTGCGCACCGTGCCGGCGCCCGTGAATCGCGGTGACGGCGCAGCGGCGATGGGCGCACGCTTCGCCGACGGCGTGCAGGCCGCGATCGACGATCTCGCCGCCCACGGCATCCGTCCCGCCGCGCTGCTGCTGGACAGTATCTTCTCCAGCGACGGCATCGTGACCGATCCGGTCGGGTTTCTCGCCCCGGCGGTAGAGACGATCCGGCGCGCCGGCGGGCTCTATATCGCCGACGAAGTGCAGGCCGGGCTCGGCCGCACCGGCGTCCTGTGGGGCTTCCCCCGCCATGGTGTCAGGGCCGATCTGGTCACGCTCGGCAAACCGCTGGGCAACGGTCACCCGGTAGCAGGGGTTGTCGGCCGGCGCGATGTAATGGACCACTTCGGGGAGACGGCACGCTATTTCAATACCTTCGGCGGCAATCCCGTGGCCTGCGCCGCCGCGCTGGCGGTCCAGCGCGTCATTGCCGACGAGAATCTGGTGGCACAGGCCGCCGCGGTGGGCGCAAACCTGCATGCCGGCCTGGGTCAGATCGCGGCCACCACGGACCGCCTCGGCGCGGTGCGCGGTGCAGGGCTGCTGGCCGGTGTCGAAGTGCTCGATGCCGACGGCGCGCCGGACGCCGCCCTCGCGCAGGCGCTGGTCGACGGCCTGCGCGAGCGCCAGGTACTGATCAGCGCCACCGGGCCACAGGCCAATGTGCTGAAGATCCGCCCGCCGCTGGTCTTCACCCGCATGCACGTCGACCGTCTGTGCGAGGTGCTCGAGGAGACCCTGAGCGACGCCCTCGACGAATAGCGCGGCAGCGATAGACCCTAACAATGATAAAGCCCCAAAAAACGAAGCCACGGTCAACAGCCGGCATCCTCAGCCAAACGACGGTGCTCAAGGCGAGTGGCGATGAGTTCGAGCGCGGCTGGCGCCACTGCGGCCGGCACGCATACGTTACACAGCGTTGGTTTCAAGTACTCGAAATCGGCGAACTGCTCACGCCTTAACACCTTGCGCACGTACACCGGGAGTGGCGCAACGGACATTCGGCTACGCCCGTGGCAAGATGGCCTTTTGAGACGCGACACGCTCAATATGACCTCTCCCACCTTGACTCAAATACGCCACTGGGTCTTCGACATGGACGGCACGTTGACCGTTGGCGTGCATGACTTCCCCGCCATTCGCCGTCATCTCGAAATCCCCGAGGGCGCCGACATTCTCCACCACCTGGAAACGCTGCCCGCGGCCGAACGTGATGCCAGGCACGCCTGGCTGTTAGAGCATGAGCGCGAGCTGGCGATGCGTTCGACTGCTGCCACCGGCGCCATCGAACTCATTCAGACGCTAGGCGAGCGCGGCTGCCGGCTCGGCATTCTGACCCGCAATGCCAAGGCGCTGGCTCACATCACGCTGGAAGCGATCGGGCTCGCCGACTGCTTCGCCCCCGACGATGTGCTCGGACGCGACGAGGCACCGCCCAAACCCCATCCCGGTGGCCTCGATCACTTCATCCGACGCTGGAATGTCACGCCGGCGGCTCTGGTCATGGTGGGCGACAGCCATATCGACATGGCCTGCGGGCGAGCAGCCGGCGCGCAAACCGTGCTGGTCAACGCGCCGCAGGCCCGGGAGACGAGAGACGCCGATTGGCATCTCGCGGATTGTCGGGCGCTGGCCAAGAGACTCGTCAACGGCAGCTGATCATTTCTATCGCTCCCATCATCCCCATCACTCCCGAAGCGTCGCATCAGCGCGCTCGGTGACCAGGCGCTGCCCTCCCTTTCCCTGATCGATAGCGGCCAGATAGGCGTCAGATACCGGGGATGCCGATTGGGCCTGGCGCATCGGGGATCGGCGAACATCCGCCCAGCACCAGGGTAGCGCCCAGCATAATCGTCACCAAAAACAACACTTTAGCTGCAGGCATATCGCCGGCCTCCTGAGTTCATGTGCCACGAGTCTAGACGATAGACGGACGCGCTCCATCGCTCCGCTCGATTTTCGTATTTGCAAGAGGCGAAAGGACTTCACGACAAGCCTTAACCGATGCTACAAATAACAACCTTGGGAATAGAGTTAAACCGTGGTTAATTAGACAGGGTCGCTAATCGTTTGCCGTCGAAGCATGGGCTCTGCGATCCCATGAATCAGCGCGCTGACAGAGAGCTGCCCCAGACACTCATGTGGGTGAGCACAATCGCTGGGTGTCTGAGAACCCAAAGCTCGAGAATCAGGAGATGGACCATGAAGCGAGGTTTACAACGTTCGGTACTGCTCGGTGTCGCGAGCGTGACCCTCGGCATCTTGCTCGCTCTCCCCGCCAGCGCTCAGGACACCGGCCAAAACGTGAGCCAGAACAAGTTCAAGGCAGTGACCACCTTTACGGTCATTGCGGACATGGCGCAGCACGTGGCCGGAGACGCCGCAACGGTGGAGCCGATTACCCGGCCGGGCGCCGAGATCCACAACTATGCGCCGACCCCGCGCGACATCCTGCGTGCCCAGGATGCGGACATGATCCTGTGGAACGGGCTCGATCTGGAACGCTGGTTCGAGCGCTTCTTCCACAATCTGAAGGACGTGCCCAGTGTGGTGGTATCGAAAGGCATCGAGCCGATCAGCATCGCCGAGGGTCCGTATGACGGCAAGCCCAACCCGCATGCCTGGATGTCGCCGACAAGCGCCTTGATCTACGTCGACAACATCCGCGACGCGTTCATCGAGCACGACCCCGCCAACACCGAGACCTACCGCAACAACGCCGAGCGCTACAAGCATGAGATCGAGACCGCCGTTGCGCCCATCCGCGAGTCGCTGGCGCAGATTCCCGAGGAAAATCGCTGGCTGGTGACGAGCGAAGGCGCGTTCTCCTATCTGGCGCGGGATTTCGGCCTGCGCGAGCGCTACCTGTGGCCGATCAATGCCGATCAGCAGGGCACGCCACAGCAGGTTCGCCAGGTCATCGATGTCATTCGCGCCAACGACATTCCGGCGATCTTCAGCGAGAGCACCGTCTCCGACAAACCGGCGCAGCAGGTGGCCCGCGAGACAGGCATCCACTACGGCGGCGTGCTCTACGTCGACTCGCTCAGCGAATCCGACGGCCCGGTACCGACCTATATCGATCTGCTGCGCGTCACTTCGGAGACGATCGTCAAAGGCCTGACCCAGGGGGCGTCATCATGACAACCATCGAGGCTAACACGACATCGACCAACCCCGAGGCGCCATCGGCCGACGTCGAGACAGCTGGTGCCGGCATCCACGTGACCGATGCTGCCGTGATCTATCGCAACGGTCATACCGCCCTGCGCGACACCAGCTTCGAGATCCCCACCGGTACGATCACCGCGCTGGTGGGCGTGAACGGTTCCGGCAAGTCGACACTGTTCAAGGCGATCATGGGGTTCGTGCGTCTGGCTCGAGGCGACATTCGGGTGCTTGGCCTGCCGGCCAAAACGGCGCTCAAGCGCAATCTGATCGCCTACGTGCCACAGTCGGAAGAGGTCGACTGGAACTTCCCGGTGCTGGTCGAGGACGTGGTGATGATGGGGCGCTACGGCCACATGGGGATGCTGCGAATTCCCAAGCGGGCCGACCACGACGCGGTCGAAACCGCGCTGGAACGCGTCAGCATGAGCGAATTCCGCCAGCGTCAGATCGGCGAACTCTCCGGCGGCCAGAAAAAGCGCGTGTTCCTGGCCCGTGCGCTGGCCCAGGATAGCCGGGTGATCCTCCTCGACGAGCCGTTCACCGGGGTCGACGTCCAGACCGAAGATCAGATCATACGGCTGCTGCGCGAACTGCGCGCCGAGGGGCGGGTGATGCTGGTCTCGACCCACAATCTCGGGTCGGTGCCGGAATTCTGCGACCGCACGATAATGATCAAGGGCACGGTGCTCGCCCATGGGCCCACCGACGAGATATTCACCCAGCCCAACCTGGAGCGCGCCTTCGGCGGGGTGCTGCGCCATTTCGTGCTCGATCAATCCCAGCAGCCCGGCGTGCCACCCCATGCCGTGGGCGTGTTCACCGACGACGAGCGCCCGCTGGTGCTGCAGAACGGTATTGCCGCGCGGCGCCACCGCAGTACCGGAAAGGGAGGCTCCCGCTGATGGACCTCCTCATGCCGTTCGGCTATCTAGTCGAGCCCTTCGGTTATGGCTACATGCGCAACGCGATGTGGGTGTCGGCACTGGTCGGCGGCGTCTGCGCGTTTCTCTCCTGCTACCTGATGCTCAAGGGCTGGTCGCTGATCGGCGATGCGCTGTCGCATTCGATCGTGCCCGGCGTCGCCGGCGCCTACATGCTGGGACTGCCGTTTTCGCTCGGTGCTTTCTTTGCCGGCGGACTCGCCTCGGCGGCAATGCTGTTTCTCAACCAGCGCAGCAAGCTGAAAGAAGACGTGATCATCGGTCTGATCTTCAGCTCGTTCTTCGGACTGGGGCTGTTCATGGTGTCGCTGTCGCCGACCTCGGTGAACATCCAGACCATCGTGCTCGGCAACATCCTGGCGATCACGCCCACCGATACGCTGCAGCTGGTGACGATCGGCGTGGTCTCGCTGGTCATCCTGCTGGCCAAGTGGAAGGATCTGATGGTGACGTTCTTCGACGAGAGCCACGCCCGCTCGATCGGGCTCAACCCCACCGCGCTCAAGATCCTGTTCTTCACCCTGCTGGCCGCCTCGACCGTCGCGGCGTTGCAGACGGTGGGCGCGTTTCTGGTGATCTGCATGGTCATCACGCCGGGAGCCACGGCCTACCTGCTGAGCGACCGCTTCCCGCGGCTGCTGATCATCGCGGTGACGATCGGCACGCTGACCAGCGTCTTCGGCGCCTACGCCAGCTATTTTCTCGATGGCGCCACCGGCGGCATCATCGTGGTGCTGCAGACATCGATTTTCCTGATGGCGTTCCTGTTCGCGCCCAAGCACGGCATGCTGGCGGCAAGACGCCGTGCCGCGGCGTCCCTGGCTCGTGAGCCTGCGCCTGCGCCTGCGCCTGCGCCACGAGAGCCGATGCCGTCGACGCGATCTTCGGCAACCGACTCCACGGAGCCCCACCGATGAACTGGCTCGATACCCTGTTGATGCCGTTCCAGTTCGGCTTCATGGTCAACGCCATGGTCATCGCCGTGCTGGTCACCGTGCCGATGGCCCTGCTCTCCTGCTTTCTGGTGCTCAAGGGCTGGTCGCTGATGGGGGATGCCATCTCCCACGCCGTCTTTCCGGGCGTGGTGATTGCCTATCTGATCGGTATTCCCTACGCCATCGGCGCCTTCGTCGCCGGCATGTTCTGCGCCGTGGCCACCGGCTTTCTCGAGGAAAACAGCCGGATCAAGCAGGATACGGTGATGGGAATCGTCTATTCCGGCATGTTCGGCATCGGCCTGGTGCTCTACGTCAAGATCCAGTCGACGGTCCATCTCGATCACATCCTGTTCGGCGATATTCTGGGGGTCGCCTGGCGCGACATTTTGGAATCGGCGCTGATCGCCTTGATCACCGTCGGCGTCATCGGTCTCAAGTGGAAGGACTTCCTGCTCCACGCCTTCGACCCGACCCAGGCCCGGGCGGTCGGTCTGCGAACCCGGATGCTGCACTACGGCCTGCTCTGCCTGATCTCGCTGACCATCGTCGGCGCCTTGAAAGCCGCCGGGATCATTCTCGCCATTGCCCTGCTGATCGCCCCCGGCGCCATCGCCTTCCTGCTGACCCGACGCTTCAGCACCATGCTGCTGCTGTCGGCAGTGATGTCCGCCGTCATCGCCTTTCTCGGCGTCTATCTCTCGTTCTTCCTCGACAGCGCGCCGGCCCCGACCATCGTGCTGCTGTTCTCGATCGTCTTCGGGATCGCGTTCCTCGTTTCGACACGACGTGTGGCAAGCCGAGAAACGAAAGCGGGGTAAGGCATTTTGGCCTTACCCCGTCTCCGATGCGAACGGCGACACCTTCCTCAGACGGAGGGCGACTCGACGGCCACCCGCGGCCGGCTCGCCAGGCTCACCCCGATCAGCGTCACCGCCGCCAGCGGCATCGCCACCAGCACGCTGTTCCAGCCCATCGGCTTGCCCAGCGCGATCTCCCACACCAGCGTCACCACGCCGCCGACGATCATTGCCGACAGCGCCCCGGCCGGCGTGGCGCGCGGCCATAGCAGCGCCGCCAGGAACACCGGCGTGATCGCGGCGCCGTACATGCCGTAGGAGTACATCTGCATCGCCAGCACGCTGGGGAAGAAGGCGCCCAGCACCCAGGCCAGAATACCCAACCCGACGACGGTCAGCCGGTTGACCAGCAGCGCCTTTCGCGCCGGGATATCGAGCTTCAATAGGCCACCGAGGATGTCCTGGGTCAGACTGGCCGAGGCGGAGAGCAGATAGCTGTTCCCCGTCGTCAGCAGCAGCGCCACGAGCGACGCCAGCAACAGGCCGCCGACCACCGTGGGCAACCCTTCCCGGGCCAGCGTCATCATCGCCGTGGATGGCGTGATATCCGGGAACATCACGCGTGTGGCGCAGACCAGCAGTACGATCAGCGAGGTACACGCGATCGACGCGATGACCAGGCCCATGGCGGCTTTCTTGGCCGTGGCCGGGTCACGCGCGGCGGCAAAGCGCTGGAACAGATTCTGGTCGCCCAGAATCAGCAGGAACAGCGGCAGGAAGTAGCCCAGCGCCTGCCACGGCGACAGCCCGCCCAACAGGGTGTGGTGCGTGGCCGGCAGCGCGTCCATCATCTCACCGAGACCGCCCAGCCGGGTCAGCACTATCGGCGCCGCGATCAGCATGCTGCCGAAGATGATCACCGCACTCAGGTAGTCGGTGTACGCCACCGAGACCAGGCCGCCCATGGTCGCCAGGCCAATCATGATCGCCGCCGCGATCAGCACGCCCTGCCACACCGGCAGGCCGAACGCCAGGTTGAGCGCCTGCCCCGCCCCGGTGAACTGATACGAAACGATGCCGACGTAGGCCAGCAGGATGATCAGCGAGGCAATCGAGCGCGCCGTGGGGCCGAAACGTTCCTCGATCAATCCGGGAATCGTGGTTGCCCGCGAGCGGCGCATCTTCTGCGCCAGCAGGAAGTAGACCACCAGCGCGGCGATCGGCGTCCCGGCGAAGAAGAAGATTGCCGCCCCCGGCCCGTGCTGGAACACGAAGCTGGCACCGCCGACGATCGAGCCCGACCCTACGAAAGTGGCCAGCAGCGTCGCGGTCAGTACCAGCGTGGAGAGCGAACGCCCGGCCACGATGAAGTCGGTGTCGTCGTGGACCTTGCGTCGCGAGAAATAAAGCCCGATGACGACCATCAATACGATATACGCGATGACGAAGAATGCCTGCATGATCGCAGTCTCCTGTTTTGATTGTTATGGGTTGTGATCTTTGTGGGGTGTGGTTGATTCCGGATCGGGCTGGATCAGTGGCCAAGGCGATCCTTGATCGCGCGGCCGCCCTGCATGATCAGCGACAGATGCTTGCCCTGGCCGGTCAGCAGGCTCATGTCTTCCAGCGGATTGCCGTCGATCACGATCAGGTCCGCCCACGCCCCCGGCGCGATGCAGCCGATCTCGCCTTCCATGCGCAGCAGCTTGGCCGCGGTGGAAGTGGCACTGCGAATCACCTCGTGCGGCGGCAGCACCTGAGAGCGGATCACGAACTCTTCCGACTGGTGCGGATGCATCTCGCCGAGCAGATCGGTGCCGTAGGCCATGGGCAGCCCCGCTTCGTGCATGGTGATCAGGCTCTCGAGCCCGGCCAGGCGGACGTCGTCGATCTTGGCGACCGACTCGGGCTTGAGCCCGTAGTCGGCGCCTTCGATCTTGAGGCGTTCGTAGGTGACCAGCGTAGGGCAGGCCATGGCACCGCGTTCGGCGGCCAGCCTGGCCGTGTCCGCCTCGATCAGATTGCAGTGTTCGAGGGAACGCACCCCGGCCTCGACGGCGCGGCGAATCGCTTCATCGGTGTAAAGATGGGCGCTGACGTAGGTCTGGGCGTTGCTGGCCTCTTCGACGATGGTCCTGAGTTCGTCCACCGAGAAGCTCAAAAACTCGATCGGATCGCTGGGCGATGAGACACCACCGTTGGCCATCACCTTGATGAACTGCGCACCGGACTTGATCTCCTGACGCACGGCACGGCGCACCGATTCGACGCCATCACAGATACGCCCCATCGAACCGAGACGCCGGGTCTGGTACTGGTCGTCGCGCTCGTCATAGAAGCCGCGATAGTCGTTGTGCCCGCCGGTCTGAGAGAGTGCCTTGCCGCAGATCACCAAGCGTGGCCCGACGAAGTGGCCTTCCGCCACCGCCTGCTGGATGCCGCGATCGGCGCCGCCGACATCGCGGACCGTGGTGAAGCCGCGCATCAGCATGCCCTTCAGGATCGGGGTTGCGCGGGCAGCGATCAAGGAATCCGGCAGCAGCGCATTGGCCCCGAGATCGGCGGTGGTCGCAATGACGTGAACGTGACAGTCGATCAGGCCCGGCATCAGCGTGCGCCCTTCGAGATCGATCACGCGGGCATCACCAGGCGCCTCGATCGGCGTGTCGGAGACCTGGACGATACGGCCGTTCTCGACGAGAACGTGTACTCCGGCACGCGGCTCGGGGGACGAACCATCGACCAGATTGGCGTTACGGAACAGAACGGCTGGCGACGGGAGTGCGGAGGAAAGTTCGGTCATGGATTGGGCTCTCGGGAGGCATTATTGTGCTTGGGAGGTACTGTCGTGATAGTCATCCAAATACGACTTGAGCCTAACCAGCGCTTCGAGCCCCTGAAAAGCGTTAAAAATGCATGCCAGCATGCGGCCAGCGCATCGATCCTGCGTCGGGCGATCAACCTTCCTGCGGCGCCATCTCCAGCAGCCAGCGCTTGAAACAGCGCGTGGCGACATTCTCCCGACGTTCGTCCGGCGTGATCAGAAAATAACCGCCCCCGTGACTCGCCCAGTGATCAGTCGCGCGGACCAGCCGCCCCCTGTCGATCTGACTGTCGATGACGTGTTGCCAACCCAGCACGATGCCTTCGCCAAGTACCGCCATTTCGACCAGTGGCGGGTAGTGATTGATGGCGATGGCGTTGTTCAGGCTCACCGTCGGCAAATGGTGATAGCGAAACCAGTCACGCCAGGAAATCCACAGACTCTGGGCATCCTCGAGCACCAGCAGCGTCTCCTCACTCAACTGCTCCGGCGTCAACCCCGAGTCCGGCCCCACGCCATGACGCTCCCGGCAGGCGTCGAGATAACCGGGCGCACAGACCGGAAAGACTTTCTCCGGGATCAGATAAGTGGTCTCAAATCCCGGCAGAGATGCCTGCTTCAAGTAGTAAAGCCCGATATCGAACTCGAAGGACGACAGCGACGTCACTCCATCGCGCACGATCAGACGCAGCTTGATATTGGGATATTGACGCCGAAACCGACCCAACCGGGGTGCCATCCAGAACTGCGCCACGCCGGCGGTGCAAGCCACCGTCAGCTCGCTCTCGCCGGTACTTTTCATCACCTCGGCGGTGGCATTGACGCAGTCGTCCAGGATCGAGCGCACCTGCAGCGCATAGGTTTCCCCCGCGCGCGTCAGCGCCAGCTGGCGCTGCTCGCGGATGAAAAGCTTGCGTCCCAGGAACTGCTCCAGGTGAACGATCTGCCGACTCACCGCGCTCTGGGAAACGTTCAGCTCGACGGCGGCCCGGGTAAAGCTCATGTGCCGCACAGCCGCCTCGAAGGCGATCAGGGCGTTGAGCGGCGGCAGCGGTGACATGCGCATGAAAAGCTCCACGGAGACAACGGAGAGGAGCAGGATACGTCATCGCGCCGTCGAGAACGCTAGCCGCGATCGCGAATGAAATCGATGAAGGCGCGCAGCGGCGCGGGCACCAGCCGGCGATCCGAATAGTAGAGATAAGGCCCGGTGAAACCTTGCCACCAGGGTTCGAGCACCGGTACCAGCCCGCCACTGGCGAGATACGGTTCCAGCCACTGCTCGAAGAGCATGATCAGGCCGACGCCTTGCAGCGCCGCTTCGACACCGAGGTCCACGCCACCACCGATGCTGACCGTCAACGGCCCGGCGGGCTCGATGCGAATCGACTCCTCCCCGCGCTCGAACTCCCACGGCGGCAGATTGCCGTTGGTGAAGCGGCCACGAATGCAGGCGTGCTGCAGCAGGTCGCGGGGATGTTCGGGCGTGCCACAGCGCGCCAGATAGTCGGGCGAGGCGGCCAGCGCGAAACGTTGCTCTCGTGGGCCGATGGGCACGGCGATCATGTCCTGCTCGAGCAGTTCATCGTAGCGAATGCCGGCATCGAAGCCTGCCGCCAGCGTATCCGTCGCCGCGCTGTCGGCGGTGATCTCCACGCGGATCTCCGGATAGGCCTTGAGGAAGTCGGGCAGGATCGATGGCAGAATCAACCGCGCCGCGCTGACCGGCACGTTGAGACGCAACGTGCCGGCCGGGCGATCCCGGAACCCGTTGACCGCGTCCAGCGCGCTTTCCACTTCCTCGATCGCCGGTGCCAGCCGCGA
The DNA here is from genome assembly GCF_003206035.1 of Salinicola sp. CPA57. Taxonomy (NCBI): domain Bacteria; kingdom Pseudomonadati; phylum Pseudomonadota; class Gammaproteobacteria; order Oceanospirillales; family Halomonadaceae; genus Salinicola; species Salinicola sp. CPA57. The sequence continues at coordinate 9,725 of NZ_PZJR01000017.1, read as the reverse complement.
GACCAGCGCGGCGCCGGCCTCGGTCAGCGTCACCGCCCGGGTGGTGCGATGGAACAGTCGAATAGCGAGGGCGGTCTCGGCGCGGCGCACCGCATCGCTCAAGCGCGACGGGCTGGTGGCGGTGAGCCGTGCCGCTTCCCGAAACCCCTTGGCCTTGGCAACGGCCAGCACCGCTTGGAGATCACCGAGATCGGCGCTCATTGTGCATTTCTCCGTACGACCTGTATCGATTGGCTGGAATAGTCGCACAGCACCGAGAGGTCTACGATAAAACCGTCCGACATCCGCTATTCGACACAGGAGTGAATGCATGCCCCTCATCGACAAAGCCGGTACTTATACCCTCGGCGATCGTCAGGTCAAACGACTGGGCTATGGAGCGATGCAGCTCGCCGGCCCCGGCGTATTCGGTCCGCCCAAGGATCCGGCGCGCGCCGTGCAGGTGCTGAAGGACGCGATTGCTGCCGGCATCGATCATATCGACACCTCGGATTTCTACGGCCCCCACATCACCAATCAGTTGATCCGGCAGGCGCTGCATCCTTATCCGAGCGATCTCTGCCTCGTCACCAAGGTCAGCGCCCGGCGCGATGAAACCGGTGGCTGGTTGCCCGCCCTATCGCCTGCCGAACTCACACAGGCGGTGGAAGACAATCTGCGCAACCTGGGCCTGGAGCAGATGGAGGTAGTGAACCTGCGCAGCATGCTGGACGTACACGGGCCGGCCGAAGGCTCGCTGGAGGCGCCGCTGACGACCCTCGCCGAACTCCGCGAGCGCGGCCTGATCAAGCACATCGGGCTGAGCAACGTCACTGCCAGGCAGGTCGCCGATGGACAGAAGATCGTGCCCATCGTCTGCGTGCAGAACCAGTACAACCTGGCCAATCGGGCCGATGATTTGCTGATCGATCAGCTCGCCGCGGACGGTATTCCCTACGTGCCGTTCTTCCCGCTGGGCGGATTCACGCCCCTGCAGTCGGACACGCTCTCCGACGTGGCGAAGACGCTCGAGGCCACGCCGATGCAGGTGGCGCTGGCCTGGCTGCTCAAGCGCTCGCCCAACATTCTGCTGATCCCCGGCACCTCATCGCCCGGGCATCTGCAGCAGAATATCCAGGCGGCCGCGCTGGAGATCCCCGCGGCGCAGATGGCGTTGCTGGATCGTATCGGCGGTCAGTAGAGTGATCGACGCGGGCGCGCTCGGAAGCGTCGCGGCGGTCTCATGTCGTGTCCTAATCCCGTGTCGTCAAACGCTCCCAGAACGCTTCGGCGAAAGCCGGCAGTGTCGCCTTGGCGCGGGTCACGTGAATCTCGACGGGGATGTCCCAGGCCGGTCCAAGCGCCCGGACCAGTTGCTCCTCGCGCCATTCCGAATCCGCCAGGATGAGCGGCAGCCAGGCCATGCCCTTGTTCTCCAGCGCCATCGACATCAATACCGCCGCCAGGTGGCTCGAGAACAGCGGCGCTCGTGGGGCGAATTCAGCATTGCTGCGCAGCCGGTGGGAAACGATGCGCCCCAATCCCGACGCATCGGTGTAGGCCAGATACGGAACGGCGGGATCGTCCGCCGGCAGGAATTCGGGATCGAGGCCCGCCGCTGCGTCCTTGCCCTCGCCGAGTTTTCTGCTCAATTCCGCACCGATCAGCGGTACCAGGGTGTCCTTGGCGATCCTTCGACTCTCGAACCGGCCCGGATCGAGCCGCGTGGGCACCGCCGGGTGACGGTGACTGAGCAGGAAATGCACCCGCCCCTGCGTCAGCCTCTGCTCGCATTCCGCCATGCTCTCGGTATGGAGCTGCAGCGCCTCGATCGGCGCCCCCTTCTCGACCTGACGGATCCAGCGCGGAAAGAACGTGAACGACAGCGAATGTGTCGCCGCGAACTGCAGCGTTCGGGCGGCCTTGCCCGCCACCTCCCGAACCTCTTCACGCAACCGATGCAGACGGGTGGCGGACTCGAGAGCGCCGCCCTGCATCGCCCGCCCCGCCTCGGTCAGCGACGTCCCCTGTGGCGTACGCACGAACAGGGTGACGCCCATCCACGCCTCCAGCGCCCGTATCCGTCGGCTAAAGGCCGGCTGGGTGATATGGCGCGCCTCCGCGGCACGCACGAAGCTGCCGTGCTCCGCCAGCGCAATGAAATCTTCGAGCCAGACCAGTTCCATGGGTCGATTCCTGTGACCGGATGCCAATAGCAATGCCGTTTCGGCATAACTAACCTCGTTAATAGCATTGGTTGGCGAGCCGAGGCCAGGGCTATCGTGGCTTTCACCATCCCCTGTCGAGTATTCCGCCATGCGTATTGTGGACATCCGTGAACAGACCGCATCGATCGCCTCCCCCATCGCCAATGCCTATATCGATTTCTCCAAGATGACCTGTTCGGTCGTTGCGGTCGTCACCGACGTGATCCGCGACGGCAAGCCGGTCATCGGTTACGGCTTCAACTCCAACGGCCGCTACGGCCAGGGTGCGCTGATGCGCGATCGCTTTCTGGCGCGAGTGCTGGAGGCCGATCCCGAGACGCTGATCGATCACGATCGCGACAACCTGGACCCGTTCGCCATCTGGAAGACCTTGATGACCAACGAGAAGCCGGGCGGCCACGGCGAGCGCTCGGTGGCGGTCGGCACGATCGACATGGCGGTCTGGGACGCCGTGGCCAAGATCGAAGGCAAGCCGCTCTATCGGCTGCTGGCGGAGCGCTACCGTGATGGGCAGGCCGATGACAAGGTGTGGGTCTACGCCGCCGGCGGTTACTACTACCCCGGCAAGGACCACTCGAAGCTGCAGGAGGAGATGCGGGGCTATCTCGATCGCGGCTACAGCGTGGTCAAGATGAAGATCGGTGCCGCCCCGTTGGACGAGGACCTGCGCCGGATCGACGCGGTGCTGAAGGTCGTGGGAGACGGCAGCCGCCTGGCGGTCGACGCCAACGGGCGCTTCGACCAGGCGACGGCCATCGCCTACGCCGAGGCGCTCAAGCCTTACAACCTGTTCTGGTACGAAGAGGCCGGCGATCCGCTCGATTACGCCTTGCAGGCGGAACTGGCGAACCACTACGAGTTGCCCATGGCGACCGGCGAAAACCTGTTCTCGCATCAGGATGCCCGCAACCTGCTGCGCTACGCCGGCATGCGCCCGGATCGCGACTATCTGCAGTTCGACTGCGCGCTCTCCTACGGGCTGGTGGAGTATCTGCGTACGCTCGATGTCATGGCCGAGATGGGCTGGTCCAGCCGCCGCGTGGTACCCCACGGCGGCCACCAGATGTCGCTCAATATCGCCGCCGGCCTGCACCTGGGCGGCAACGAATCCTACCCGGACGTGTTCCAGCCATTCGGCGGTTTCGCCGACGGCATCCAGGTGGAAGATGGCTACGTTGCCCTGCCCGAGGTTCCGGGCGTCGGCTTCGAAGCGAAGTCGGCGCTCTACAAGGTCATGCGCGAACTCGGCGGCGAGTGAAGGTTGTGCGCATCGACGTCAAAAGATATGTTATAAAATAACATTAATGATATCAATGAGCACTCATGAACCTCACCGTACCGCCGCTACCGGATGTCGCCGCTGGGCGCGAACCGGAACCGTCCAGGGCATCGTCTTGCCGCGCCCTGCAACACGTCGGCATGCAGGGCATCGCCACCCGCCTGCAATGGGAGGATGGCACTCGGCTGCCCGCCACCGCCGACGTCAGTGTCGATCTCGCCGCCGGCCAGCGCGGCATTCACATGTCTCGGCTCTATCGGCTGCTGGACCGACTCGACGAGTCGCCGCTGACACCGGCCGGATTGACGACGCTGGGTAACGCCTTGCTGGATAGCCAGCAAGGCATCAGCCAGGTCCTGATGCTGGCGCTGCACTTCGAGCTGCCATTGCGACGCCCGGCCCTGCTCAGCGACGCGAGCGGATGGCGTCACTATCCGTGCAGGCTGGAATTGAAAGGCAGCCGAGAAGCGCTTGAGACCATACTGACGCTATCAATCGACTACGCCTCCACCTGCCCCTGCTCGACCGCGCTGGCGCGCCACGCCATGGCCCGGGACTGGCGCCATTGGGTGGAAGAACAGAGGCATGCCGACATCGATGCCGGGACCGTCGCCGACTGGATCGAGCACCAGGGCGCTTTCCCCACGCCGCACAGTCAGCGCAGCCGGGCCGCTCTCTCGCTCACGCTAAGTCCCCGGGCGGCATTCGCCGCTGCCGATCGTATCGATACTTTCGAGCGCTTGCTGCAGACACCGGTTCAGACACTGGTAAAACGGATCGACGAGCAGGCCTTTGCAGAGCGCAATGGCGCCAACCTGATGTTCTGCGAGGATGCCGCCCGACGTCTGGCCGAGGGCTGCGATGCCCAACCCGACGTCACGGGCTATCGCATCGAGATCGTCCATGCCGAAAGCCTGCATGCCCATGATGCGATTGCCGTGGTGGAACGCGATTTCGAGCCATGGCGCCCTGCAGCGGAGAGGGCCGGATCCCTCGCGAAATACGAACCGCCCCGCTAGGCTGATCGAGCCATCAGAGACTTCGTCAGCGGGTCGCCACCCGTTCCACCACCTTTCGTATCCACTCCAGGAGCCGGAAATGTCCAACGATGCCCCCGTGGTCATGATCAGCGGTGCCAACCGCGGCATCGGCGCCGCCATCGCCGAGACGCTTCACGCTGCTGGCTGGCGCGTCAGCCTCGGCTGCCGAAGCGAGCCCGTCGAACGCCCGGAGCGCAATGACTGGCTGGTCTGCCACTACGATGCGCTGGACTCACAAAGCGCCCGGAGCTGGGTCGAGGAGACCGTGCGCGTATTCGGCGGCATCGATGCGCTGGTCAACAACGCCGGCATTCTCAGCCGCGCCTCGGTGCTGGACGCGGAAGGCGACGAATTCGATCGGGTCATGGCGGTCAACGCCAAGGCGCCGATGCTGCTGACGCAGCAGGCCTGGCCGCACCTGGTCGAGGCCGACCAGGGCAAGGTGGTGTCGATCGTGTCGCTGTCGGGAAAGCGGGTGCGCTCGCCGGGGTCGGGGCTCTACGCCATGAGCAAGTTCGCGGCGCAGGCGTTCATTCACGGGCTGCGCCACTGCAGCGCTGAGACCCGCGTGCGCGCCACCGCGATCTGCCCGGGCTTCGTCGCCACCGACATGGCCGCTGGCGCCAATGTCGACGCCGAGGAGGTCACACAGCCCAATGACGTGGCACGTATCGTTCGCCTGCTGCTGGAACTGCCGCCGTCGGCCAGCGTTGCCGAAGTCCCGGTCAACTGGCGGATCGAGGATACGGTCTGAGCGCAGCCGCCCGGCCCCTGCCGCGATTCTTCGATTTCGGTCCGGGCGGCTCGACCATAAAATAAATGCATGTCGTCGATAAGAGAAAGCCTCTACCGGCAGGCGATGCCGCGTTTCATGCTGTGGGCACCCATCCCCTGGCTCAGCGAAACGAGGTTCGAAGACATGTCAGCACAGAACGGTTTCGACATCATCGATCACCCGCCGGCGCTCCGGCTGCGAGGCGACGGTGAAACCCACGAACTCAGCCCGCTCTGGCTGAGAGAGCGCACCCAGGCTCCCGATCAGCTGGAACCCATGACGCAACAGCGTCTGTTCGATTCCCATGCGATTGACGTCGACCTGGCCATTACCTCGCTGACGGCGAAGGGAGAGGACCAGGTGGAAGTTGTCTTCAGCGACGGACACCAGGAAGTCTTCGATCTCGACATGCTGCGGGAAGCGGCCCTGGACGAGAGCCCGTTCCCTGAAGCGACGCCGTGGGACTCGACGCTGGATCAAACGCTGGTGCGTCACGACTGGGAAGCGGTGATCGAAGACGATGCCGCTTTTCGCCGTTCGCTGGATGCCTACCTGCGCTACGGTTACCTCATCCTTCGCAACGTGCCGACCGACCCCGAGCGCATTCTCGAGGTGGGCGCCAAGTACGGCTACGTGAAGGAGACCAATTTCGGCCGCTACTTCGAGGTCTACTCGCGTCCCAGCGGCAACGATCTGGCCTATCGCAGCGTGGCGTTGGGGCCGCATACCGATAATCCCTACCGCAATCCGGTACCCGGGATCCAGCTGCTGCACTGCCTGGTCAATGAAACCAGCGGCGGGTTGTCCACGCTCGTCGACAGCCTGAGGGGGCTGGAACAGTTGAAGCGCGAGATGCCGGAGGGCTATGAACTGCTCAAGCAGACGCCGGTACGCTTTCGGTTCGTCGATGCCGGTACGGAACTCGTGACTCATCGCAGCATGATTCAGACCGATGCCGAAGGCCGGCCAACCGGCGTTCACTACAGCCCACGCCTGGATAAATTGCCGCTGCTGAACGATGCGAGTACACGTCTTTTCCATCTTGCCAGGCAGCGCCTGGGGGCGCTTTTCACGGACCCAAGCTACGAGATCCGCTTTGCGCTGGCTGCCGGGGAACTGATGCTGTTCGACAACAGCCGCGTGCTGCACGGCAGGACCAGCTACGACACCAATGAAGGCTTCCGCCATCTGCAGGGCTGTTACCTCGATATCGACGGGCCGCGCGAACGTTATGCCAGCGTGGCGAAACTGCGCCAGACCGAAGAGGAGATCGCCTGAATGCAACAAGTCTCGTTTCGTCAGATGAAGGACGGCACTCGCGAAGAGTACGTTTTTCTCGAGAAACTCGAAGCGCAATTCAATGAAGGACTGGTCGACCGACTGCTCGCCGCGCTACGCAATCTGGACAACACGCTGAGCGGATACCAGGTTTCTCGTCTGACACACTCGCTACAGTCCGCCGCGAGAGCGCAGGCCGACGGCGCCGACGACGATCTCATCGTTGGCGCCCTGCTCCATGATCTGGGCGATGAACTGGCGCCCTACAATCACTCGCAGCTCGCCGCGTCCATCATCCGTCCCTACGTGCGCGGTGAGGTGACCTGGATCATTCACCACCACGGCCTGTTCCAGCAGGTCTACTACGCCCATTTCTACGGCGAAGACCCGAACGAACGGGACCGCTTCATCGATCATCCCTGGTATCAGAGCTGCGTCGACTTCTGCGAGCGCTATGACCAGGCATCCTTCGATCCGGATTATCCGACGCCGCCGCTCGAACACTTCGAGCCGCTTCTACGCCGGGTGTTTGCAAGACGCCCCTTCGACCCTGACGTGATCGGCGAAGAGCAGCCCCTGGCTCTAATGACAGGCGCCTGATGACCGGCGCCTGACGGCGGCGGCCCCTTCGGTTTCGGCGCAGGATTCACTCCGTGGTGTTCTGAAGTGCGTTAATCAGCCAGGCCTTTACCGGCTGCGTCACGGCATTGGCGGAGTACTTGAGCTCCATCCAGTAGCCGTGATCCTCCCGCGTCACGGCCGGCCCGAGGACAACAAGCTGCCCTCGGGCGAGATGCTTCTCGACCACGAACTCCCATCCGAGCGCCACGCCGCTGCCCTCCAGCGCCGCATTCAGGACCAGCGGATAGTTGCGATAGGCAAAGAAGTCTTCATCCATCGGCATCTCGATCCCCACAGCCCGGGCCCACTGCGCCCAGTCGAGCCAGCGCGGGTCCCTGGCGTCCTGATGCAGAAGCGCCAATCGGGCAAGGTCGTCGATGGACTGAATCCGCTCGACACCGCAGCGCGCAGCGTAGGCGGGCGAGCAGACGGGAAAGACCTTCTCGCCGGCTACCCGTACCGCGTCGTCGTTGACCGGCCTGCGGCCGAACCGGATGGCGATATCCGCCGACTGCATCTCGGCATCGTCGTCGCGGTCGATCGGCAGAACGCTGAAGCGAAACTCGGGAAAGGCCGCTTTCAATGCCGGCATCCGGGGCAGCAGACACAGATGGGTGAAGCCGGCTCCGGCGGCGATGGAGACCGACGGTCGCACCTTCTGGCCCGCACGTCGGGCATGGCGACAGGCGTCATCGATGATTTGCAGGCCCTGCGCGACCGACTTGTAGAAGTCGTCACCCTGTCGGGTTGGCATCAGACGCCCGCCCCGCCGATCGAACAGCGATACGCCAAGCGAGTCTTCGAGCGCGCGGATACGCTGCGAGACGACCGGCTGCGAGAGCCCCATCTCCTCCGCGGCCGCCGTCATCGAACCGAGGCGGACCGTCGATTCGAAGACGCTCAGTGCCGGCAGCGAAGGCCACTTCTTCTTCATGTCCCGTCCATCCTCCTGCTCCAGCTCCAGCTCGCATTCGCCAGGCCCCGCCGGAACCGGCGCAAGGCGATGACCGCGCCCGATGGATAGCACGGCATCGCGATCCGGTACAGCGGTTGCTCCACCTTGGACTTCCTCCGCCGGAAGCCGTCAGACGTCGAACAGCCCTTTCAACGTGTGGGGCTGGCTACGCAGGTACTGCTTCGGAGCGTGGACGCTGGCACCCAGCTTGGCGGCGGCGTGCCACGGCCAGCGCGGATCAAAGAGCATGCCGCGTGCCAGCGCGACGGCATCCGCTTCACCGCTGAACACGATGCCTTCGGCCTGCTCCGGCTCGGTGATCAGACCGACGGCGATGACCGGCATGGCGACCTCCTGCTTGATGCGCCGCGCGAACGGCACCTGATAGCTGGGACCGACATCGAGCGCCTGGCGCGGATCTAGACCGCCACCGGAGCAATCGATGAAGCTGCAGCCGCGGGCGTCCAGCGCCTTGGCCAATTCCACGCTCTGCGCCAGATCCCAGCCGCCCTCGACCCAGTCACTGCCGGAGATACGAATACCCACCGGCTTCTGCTGCGGGAAGACCTCGCGGACGGCGTCGAAGATTTCCAGCACGATCCGCATACGGTTTTCGAGGCTGCCACCGTACTGGTCATCGCGCTGGTTGGAGAGCGGCGACAGAAATTCATGCAGCAGATAACCATGGGCCGCATGGAGCTCGATCAGATCGAAACCCAGCCGATCGGCACGCTTGGCCGAGGTCACGAAGCCGTCCTTGAGCGCTTCGATATCGTCGAGGCTCATCGCTTTCGGCGGACGCTGATCGTCCTGATACGCGACCTCGGAAGGCGCCACGGTCTGCCAGCCGCCCTGCTCGAGCGACAGCTGCGCGCCACCTTCCCACGGCGCCTGACAGGAGGCCTTGCGCCCGGCGTGCCCGAGCTGGATACCGACCGGCATCGGCGAGTGGCCACGCACGGACTCGAGCATGCGCGCCATCGCCTGCTCGTTATCGTCCGAATAGAGGCCCACGTCGCCTGGGGTGATGCGCCCTTCCGGGGCGACAGAGGAGGCTTCGACGATCAGCAGTCCGGCACCGGAGAGCGCCAGGTTGCCGAGATGGATCGTATGCCAGTCGGTCATGTTGCCGTGCACGTCGGCGGAATACTGGCACATCGGTGAAATGACGATGCGGTTGGCCAGTTCGAGCTCGGCGAGCTTGAGCGGCGCAAACAGCTTGGGAGATGCCATGGACAATGTTTCCTGAAATGAATGATGGCAAAAATGTAGCTGGCTAATTATTGCATTGCAATTGCAGAACATGACTCTCGAATGAATGGAGGAGCAAGCTCGCGCGGCAATGGGCAATTCAAGATGGCGACAAGAGAGCGATGACAGTGACGACGTCGTCAAAAAGTCTTAAGTCATCTATGGCGATTCTCCTACAAACATCCGGTAGATACCGCGTTATCCTACCGAATGGCGTCATGTAGGGTCATCGCTAGCCGATTGCCCGGCCACACGAAAACCTGAGTCCCGTCATCAGGAAGAGAACATGCTCAACGACCTTCTCGACACCTTCGATATC
>NZ_PZJR01000016.1:0-201593 GCF_003206035.1 Salinicola sp. CPA57 | reverse complement strand
CCGCGGGTCAGACCGGCAATACGCAGATCAGCTACACCGTCAGCGATGGCCAGGGCGGCACCGCCACCTCGACGCTGACCGTAACGGTGACCGGCACCAATGATGCCCCGGTCATCACCGGCACCGCTACCGGCTCGGTGACCGAAGACAGCAACGTCAATACCTCGGGTAACCTGACCGCCAGCGGCGCGTTGACGGTGACCGATGCGGATAATGGCCAGAGTGCCTTCGTGCCGGGTAGCGCCAATGCCGCCGCCGGCACCCTGGGAACGCTTGCCATCACCGCCGGGGGTAACTGGAGTTACAGCGTTGCCAATAGTGCGGTGCAATACCTGAAAGCTGGCGAAACCAAGGTCGAGAATTTCACTGTCTCCACGTTGGATGGCACCACGAAAACCATCGCCGTGACGATCGTCGGCACCAATGAGCTGCCGGAGACGCTGGATGTGAGTGTCACTGGCAGGGAGGATCCGTCATCACTTATCGCGGTCAATCTTGCCGGAACCGATGTGGACGGCAACATTGGCAGTTTCGAGATCTCGAGCCTTGGCGCCAACGGTACCTTCTATCGTGACGCGGCGGGAACTCAAGCGCTGACGCCCGGTGCCTCGATCTCCGCCAGCAGCAATGGCGCGACGGTCTATTTCAAGCCGACGGGAGACTGGGCTGGCACGACCACGCTCAAGTACGCGGCGATCGACAGCAGCGGCGCCAAAGATTCGACTCCGGCGACGGCAACGATCAATGTCACCGCGGTCGCCGATGCGCCATCGATCACCCTGGGCAGTAACACTGCCGCTGGCGCTGGTTTAACGCGCGACACCTTCTCCATCACGACGCTCGGGACCAACGGCAATGGCGCCGACCCGGCCGCCATGCAGGCCGCGATCGATCGCGCCGGTACACCCGCCAGCAGTGGCAATGTCACGGCTGCGGCCAATACCAATGTGGCCGTTGGCACTGGGACGCATCTGTCGGGACTAATCTATCTGGAAGCTGGGAAAACCTATGCCTTCAACGGCACTGGCGATGACAGTATCCGCGTGCTGATCGGCGGAAACGTGGTCGGACAGGGGACGTGGGGTGGCAGTTCCGGCAACTATTCCGGCAGCTACAAGCCGACGGTAAGCGGTTACTACACGCTGGATCTCTACCACCACAACCAGGCGGGGGCCGGCAGCTACTCGCTCAATGTCGGCGTCAACGGTGGTGCGTCGGTCCCGCTAAACGCGAGCAACTACGTGCTGATGCAGGATGTCAGTGCGCTGGATACGGCCAACGTCAACCATTCAGGGCTGTTGGGCTCCGATGGAAAGGGCAATGGCTACTATCAGCTCTACGCCATGAACCAGGGCGACGAGGATAGCGTCGTTCATCTGTCGAAGATCGCGGCAGCGCTGACCGATATCGATGGCTCCGAGACGCTTGGCAGCGTGCGCCTGAGTGGCATTCCTGTTGGTGCCACGATCAGTGATGGCACCAATACGTTCGTCGCCACCAGCGGCAAGACCAGTGTCGACCTCGGTGGCTGGAACCTCAACACGCTGACGGTCAAGCCGATCGCCGACTATAACGGGTCGTTCAATCTCGTCGCCTCGGTCACATCAACCGAGAGCAGCAACCGAGATACGTCGACTACCAGCGTAACGATTCCCGTCACTATCTATCCGGTAAACGACGCGCCCGTCATCGTTGGCCAGAGTAACGCTGCGACGGTTTCCGAGGAGGGGCTGCCAGGCGGTGTGCCGGACACTGCCGGAACATCGGATACCACGGACTCCGCCGTCACTACTGGCAGAGTCGTTGCGACGGATGCCGATAGCGATACTCTCACCTATGCGTTGACGGCGCCGACCACGGCGTTGACCTCGGGTGGCGTCGCGATCACCTGGAGCGGTAGCGACAGCGGTACCTTGATCGGCTCTGCCGGTGGCAAGGAGATTGTCCGCGCGACGATCGATGCCAATGGCCAGTATCAGATAACGCTGAAAGCGGGTGTCGATCATCCGAAAGCGGGCGAGGACACGCTGAGTTTCAATCTCGGTGTGAAGGTCAGCGATGGCCGCGTGACGGCCAACAGCTCGATCGGCGTGACCGTAGAGGATGATTCGCCGGTGGCGAAATCTCAGTCGTTGAGCCTGGTCCAAGGCGCCGTCAGCACTAACGTACTGCTGGTGGTGGATACGTCTGCCAGCATGAGCGAGAAAGTCACGGTTGGCGGGGTCGAACAGACCCGGCTGCAAGTGCTTCAGCAATCGATCAAGGAAATGCTGACCCGCTATGACGATATCGGGAACGTCAAAGTGGCACTCGCGACGTTCTCGGACCAACTGGACACGTCGCCCAAGTACAGCTGGCTGACGGTGCCTGACGCGCTAAAAGTGGTGGACGCGCTCACGACGAGCGGAGGCACCAACTACGACTATGCGTTGAGCAACGCGCAAATGGCGTGGAATACCGGTGGCAAGCTGACAGGTGACGTGCAGAACGTGTCGTACTTCTTTTCCGACGGGGCGCCGACACTCTCGAGCGACAATCCGTCCGCTGGTTATTACGACCGGTACGGATACTTTTACGGCAATTCCGGCACTTCCACCGAAACGGAGTTGGGGGACGGAATCAGCAGCTCAGAAGAGTCCGCCTGGAAAGCGTTTCTCAGCAAGAATGCCATCGACTCGCTGGCTCTTGGGATCGGCGGGGACGCCAAGCAAACGTATCTCGATCCCGTGGCGTACGACGGGCGGGGCGGAGTAAATATCGACGCGGTAGTGGTCACCAACCTGGATACGCTGGCTAGCGTAGTCAGCGGTACGGTGGAAATGCCGTTGCTGCAGGATGGGGTGATCAGTGGCAGCGCGCATGGTCTCTCCTCGTTTGGTGGGGACGGTGGTTACATCAAGAGCCTGGTGATCGATGGCGTTACCTACTCCTTCGACAAAAGTAGCGGTGCGGTCACCGCATCCTCGAGCACGGCCGTCTTCAGTGTCGACAACAGCACGCATGCCCTGAGCGTGACCACGGCGCTGGGTAGCAAGCTGGTCATGGATATGGACGATGGTAGCTATCGCTATACCGCCAAGTCCGGCAGCTACGGTGTCGATTCGATTCTCTATACGCTGAGTGACAGCGACGGTGATACGGCCAGCGGGGTCATGAACATCAACGTCAAGAGCGGTGTGACGGTCGCGATGGATGATCGCATCATCACCAATATCATGAGCCCGAGTCTTACGATCGGGGCCGATGTCCTGCTGGCCAACGATGTCATCAAGGCGGATACAACCGCCACCGCGACGGGGCTGACACTGACCACCGGCTGGAAGGATCGCACGGCCGATTTCACCGCGGCGAGCGTGCAGACGCAGTCGTTTACCAACAGCGACAATTTTGCGCTCAATCGGAACAGCTTTTCGATCGCGAATCAGCCCGCCAATGTCGCCACGACGATCGTTCGCGGCTATCTGGCGGGTGCGACGGGACTGTTGTTCCCCTCTTTCGGGTCGAATGCTCGCGATACCATGACTTTGACTCTGCGTGCGGGCGAGTCAATGACACTGTCGACTACGGCAGCAGCAGGCGTTGCACTCTCTTATCGAGCAGAGGGCGGAAGCGATACGTCGCTTGCCGATGGCGGAACTTTTACAAACCTCAGTGGTGTTGATCGCAACTACACCATCACGGTCCAAAACGTACAGGATGCCAATGCAACACTCTTTAATCCTGGCCTGGGGGCCGAGAACTACGATCTCACCATGCAGATTGGTTATCCAAATAATCCAACGCTGACCTCCAGCTACACTCTCACCGACAGCCAGGGGGGCACCGATACCGCGTCGGTGACCGTCGACTATCAGCGCGGTCAGTCGCTGACAGGTACCGACAGCGGCGATACGCTGGTGGCCAACAACAGTGCGACAGTGATCAGCGGTGGCAAGGGCGACGATGTCCTGATCGGTGGAAAAGGAAATGACATTCTCACCGGCGGAGAGGGCGACGACATCCTGCGGGGCGGCGAGGGCAACGATACGCTCAGTGGCGGTGCCGGTCGTGATCGCCTGTTCGGTGGCGTGGGTAACGATACCCTCGACGGCGGCGCTGGCGCCGACCGTCTCGAAGGTGGAAAGGGCAACGATATTCTGACCGGCGGCGACGGCAGCGATACCTTTGCCTGGATGCGCGGCGATCAGGGCTCCTCGGCGACACCGGCCATCGATCGGGTCACCGACTTCAAGAGCGGTGCCGGTGGCGATGTGGTCGATCTATCCGACATGCTCGACATCGGCTCGAGTAGTCTTTCCAATGCGGTACTGGCCTCGTTGGCTTCGCAGTATCTGCATTTCGAGAAAGGCACGACGGCGGGCAGCAACAATGGTTCTACGCTGCAGATCAAGACCGACGGCCCGGATGGTGCAGTGACGCAGAAGATCGAATTCGGCAACGTCGATATGACCACGCTTGGCAACTCGGATACCGATATCATCAGGACGTTGCTGGACAACGGCAATCTCAAGACGAACCTCGATGGGTAAGGCAAAGGCTGAACATCGACTGACAGGAGGCCGCAGGTTTGGCTGAAGAACCGACACCGCTTCGACCCGACCCGGTGGGAGAGAAGGAGATCGACCCGCTTCTTGGCGCGTTGATGTTTCTTTCCCGCCACCACGGCACGCCGAGATCGGCCGATGTCATCAGTGCGGGTCTGCCCCTCGACGATGGCAGGTTGACGCTGTCTTTGGTGCCGCGGGCGGCCCAGCGGGCGGGACTGTCGGCCAAGCTGGTGAGTCAGCGGGCGGATCGTGTCGCCGATATCCTGCTGCCGTGCATTCTGATCCTGCACGGGCGGCGTGCCGTGGTGATGCTGGCGCGCGACGAACAGCGTCGGCAGGCGACGGTGTACATTCCCGAGGCAGACGGTACCGAGACCGTCGACATGGCCTCACTGTGCGAGCAGGCGACCGGCCAGGTGATCTACGCCCGGCGAGAGCACCGCTTCGATGACCGTGCTCCCGAAACCGTGAAGCTGGCCGAGGGTCACTGGTTCTGGTCGACGCTCAAGCTTTCGACGCCGATCTATCGAGACGTACTGATCGCTTCGCTGTTGATCAACCTGTTCGCGCTGGCAGCGCCGCTGTTCACCATGAATGTCTACGACAAGGTGGTGCCGAACCTGGCCTTCGATACGCTCTGGGTGCTGGCGACCGGCATGGGGATCATCGTCTGCTTCGACCTGCTGATGCGTCAGGTGCGCTCCTGGTTTCTGGATACGGCCGGCAAGAAATCCGAGGTGCTGCTGTCGGCCAAGATCTTCGCCAAGGTGATGAACCTGCGTATGGAAGCTCGCCCCGTCTCGGTGGGTGCTTTCGTCAAGCATTTGCAGGAGTTCGATTCGGTCCGCGATTTCTTCACCTCGATGACCATGACCACGCTGGTCGATCTGCCGTTCGCGATTCTGTTTCTGATCGTGGTCTGGATCGTCGGCGGGCCGCTGGTCTGGGTGCCGATCGTGGCGCTGCTCATCCTCATCGGCTACAGCATCATCATTCAATGGCCGCTCAAGCGCTCCATCGAGCTGGGTTCGCGGCTGGCGACCGAGAAGCACGCAAGACTTGTCGAGAGCGTGGCGGGACTGGAAAGCATCAAGCTTGCCAATGCACAGGGCGAGACGCAGCGCCGCTACGAGCGCGCCGTCGGCGAGATCGCCAAATGGGGAGTGAAAAGCCGCAACCTGTCGACCTCGGTGTCGTCGCTCACGATGTCCGTCAACCAGATATCGACGGTAGCGCTGGTGGTGCTCGGGGTCTATCTGATCGGCAACGCCCAGCTTTCGATGGGCGGCTTGATCGCGGCCGTGATGCTGACGGGACGTGCACTGCAGCCGCTGGCGCAGATGGCGCTGCTGATCACGCGCTTCGGCCAGACCCGCAGCGCCATGGCGGCGATCGACCACATCATGCATCTGCCGGACGAGGTCGACGAGGCCAAGAACTACGTTCATCGCGACAAACTCAACATGCGCATCGAGTTTGACCACGTCGGCTTCCGTTACGGCGAACAGTCAGCGGAAGTGTTGACCGATGTCTCGTTCACCATCGAGCCGGGTGAACGTGTCGCGATCATCGGCCGCATGGGGGCGGGCAAGAGTACGGTCGAGCGGTTGATGAGCGGACTCTACCGCTCGACGGCGGGAAGCGTGCGCATCGACGGTCTCGATATCAATCAGATTCATCCCGCCGACGTGCGTCGTCATATCGGCTTCGCCGGGCAGGATAGCGCGCTGTTCTTCGGCTCGATTCGCGACAACATCATTCTCGGCCAACCCTACGCCAGCGACGAGTCGGTGCAGCGGGCGGCGGACATCGCCGGAGTGAGCGAATTCACCCGACGCGATCCCGATGGTCTCGATCGTCAGATCGGCGAGGGTGGCCGGCTGCTCTCCAGCGGCCAGCGTCAGACTGTGATGCTGGCACGAGCGATCCTGACCAACCCTTCTCTGTTGCTGCTGGATGAGCCGGGCTCGCACATGGACAACCGTGCCGAAGCGATGCTGCGACGCACGCTGCGCGACCTGCCACGCAGCCAGACACTGGTGCTGGTGACGCACAAGAGTTCGATGCTCGACGTGGCGGACCGGATCATCGTCCTCGACTCCGGTCGGCTGATCGCCGATGGGCCCAAGCCGACGGTGCTCAAGGCGCTCAACGAAGGCCGCGTACAGGCGCCGCCGAGTGCCGACTCGATACCTGACGCAGCCCCGGGCGGCAGCCAGCAGGAGGTGCGGCATGGCCAGCGCGGATAACGTCGTCAAGTGGCCGCGGCCCAGCGCGCGCGAACTGGAACTGGCCGACGACGCCAGTGCCGCTACCCTGTTGGCGACGCCTTGGCGCTCGCGCATCATCATCTGGATCCTGCTGGCCGCCTTCATCGCCTTTCTGGTCTGGGCCGGGCTTTCCAGCATCGAGGTCGTGACCCGTGGCACGGGGCAAGTCGTTCCCTCCTCCCGTCTGCAGACGATCCAGAACCTGGAGGGCGGCATCGTGCGGGAGCTCTACGTCGACGAAGGCGATGTGGTCGATGCCGGTCAGCCGCTGGCACGCATCGATCCGACCCGAGCGACTTCCGACCTGGCCGAGCGTAACTCCACGCTGGCCGGGCTGCAGGCCACGGTGGCGCAGTATCAGGCCGAACTCTCCTCCGTCGAGGTCAATCCCGATGCCGCGGCGTGGCGCGATCAGGTCGCGATCAGCCGTCAGCCGATCCCGCTCAGTGATGAATTCCAGACGACCAATCAGGATATCTACACCGCGGCGGCGAGTGCCTACAGCGCACGCATCAATGGTCTGCAGTCGCAGCTCGACCAGGCCGCGGCCCAGATTCAGCAGCGCCAGCAAGAGCTTGAGGAGATCCGGGCGCGGGTCGGTTCGTTGTCGCGCAGCTACCAGCTCTCTCGGCAGCAGCTCGGGATTACCGCGCCGCTGGTGAAAGAGGGCATCGTCTCGCAGGTCGACCTGCTCAATCTGCAGCGCGAGGTCAATGATCAGCGTGGCGATCTGGAATCCGCCCAACTGTCGATCCCTTCCAAGCAGTCGGAACTGGAGGAGGCGATCAGCAAGCGTCGCGACGTCGCCGCGCAGTTCCGTTCGCGCAGCGCCGATGCGCTGACCGAAGCGCGCAACAAGCTGGACAGCCTCCAGCAGGGGCGGGTCAGCCTGCAGGATCGTGTCGACCGGACGCTGATTGTTTCTCCGGTTCGGGGCAGCGTGCAGTCGATCAACGTCAATACCATCGGTGGTGTGATCGAACCCGGCGCGAGTCTGATGGAGATCGTGCCGATCGAGGAGCAGCTACTGGTCGAGGCGAGGATTTCGCCGCGAGACGTCGGCTTCATTCGCGTGGGACAGCCGGCGACGGTGAAGTTTTCCGCCTATGACTTCACCATCTACGGGGGCATGAAAGGACAGGTCATGCGAATCAGCCCGGATACCGAAGAAGACGACAAGGGCAATACCTATTACGAGGTGACTGTGCGTACCGACAGCAATCACCTGGGGAAAAACGTCGATAACCTGGCGATCATTCCCGGGATGCAGGCGACGGTAGATGTGATCACCGGTGAACAGACCATCCTGCAATACCTGCTGAAACCGATACTTCGTGCACAGCAGGGGGCGATGCGTGAACGCTAACCGTACGCAGCGAGACAAGAACGAGGGGAACAAGGCGTCATGATGAAGCGATGGATTCTGTCCGCCGGCCTGGCAGCGCTTGCCGGCAATGCCCAGGCGCAAACGCTGACCCAGGCGGTAACGCAGGCGGTCATGGAATATCCCACCACGCGTACCGAGATGGCGCGCTATCAGCAGAACCTGGATGACGCGCGAGCGCAGCGGGGTGCCTACCTGCCCTCCGTCGATCTGGAAACGCGGGTCGGCTACGGCGAGAACGAGAGTGAGATCGACGGGGTTTCGCAGTCCAGCGATCCCCATAACTATCGTCGCGCCCAGATCACGTTGTCGCAGCTGATCTGGGACGGCAATACCACGATCGAGCGCATTCGCCAGGCCGATGCCGAGAGCGATTATCAACGCTGGCAGGTGGCGGCCGCCGCCAACCAGATTGGTCTGGTGACGGTCCAGAGTTATCTCGACGTGCTGCAGTCGCAACGTCTGCTCGAACTCGCGCAACGCAACGTCGATACCCATCAGCGGATCGCCTCGGACATTCGTCGACGTGAAGAGCTCGGTGCCGGCACCACCACCGACACCAGCCAGGTCGAGGGACGCCTGGCCCAGGCTCAGGCCAGCCTGATTTCCGCCCGCAACAACCTCGACGATGCCGTTTCGGCTTTCGTGCGTTACGTCGGCGAGTCTCCCCGTAATCTCAACTTGCCCGATGATGTCGACATGGGCGCCGTTCCCGGGGACTTCGATTCGGCCATGGCGATGGCGACCTCGGACAACCCGCTGGTGATTTCGGCATCGCATTCGATCGAGGCGGCGCGACACGAGGTGGCTGCCGAGCGTGGCGATTTCCTGCCCACCTTCCGGGCCGAGGCCAGCCGATTGGCCAGCCGCGATTACGACTACGAGGGCAACGACGCCGACGACTGGAATGCCGATCTGGTGATGTCCTGGAATCTCTATCGCGGCGGTATCGACAGTGCCGAGATGCACTCGCGGGAAGAAGCGTTGCGCGCCGTGCGGTATGACAGCGATCGCTCGTTGCGCGAGATCCGCGATGAACTGCGGCTGGCCTGGAATGCGCGGGACTACATCACCAGCCAGCTGCCGTTTCTCAGACGCCACGTCGAGGCCAGCGAGCAGACTCGGGTCAACTATCGCAAGCAGTTCGATATCGGGCGTCGCACGCTTCTGGACATGCTCGATAGCGAGACCGAGCTCTTCGATGCGCAGCAGGCGCAGGTACAGGCGGAGTTCTCGCTACGCCAGGCCAACTACCGACTGCTGTCCGCCACCGGCCAGCTGCTGGACACGCTGCAGGTGAACGTCGGCATGATCGGTGGTCCCGACGATCGCTATCCCGTGTCGGAAGCCGCCAACGACCGCCCCCAGGGCTGAGGAGATATCTATGAGCCTGTTTCGGCGTTCGGTCGCGATCATGGTCGGCCTGTTACTGCTGTTTTCAGCCGGTATCTTCGCGATCGAGGTGCATCAGACCCGGGCATCCCTGGCGGAACGTCAGCAAGCCGACGTCGATAACCTGGCCCAGGCCTTGAGTCTGTCGCTGGTGCCTTTCGTCGAGATCGGCGACTGGACCAGCGCCGAGACGCTCATGCGGGCGGCTGCCGACGGCGGCGCGGTACGTCAGATTCGTCTCGAAGCCGTCGGCCAGGAAGAACCGTTGGTCATCGGGTCGCGTCGTGAAAGCGAGACGCCGGGCTGGTTCCAGCATCTGGTCGCGTTGCCCAACGCGGTGAGTGAGCGCGAGATCAGCGGGGGCTGGTCGGCGCTCGGCAGCGTACGCATCGCATCCGAGAGCGCTGGCGCCTACGATCAGCTGTGGTCGCTGGCGCTGCAGATGCTGACCTGGATGGCCGTGGGTATGGTCGGTGCCGTGCTGCTGTGTGTGCTGGGTTTCAAGTTGCTGCTGGGGCCGCTCAACCGCCTGGCCCGCAGCATCGCCGACATGCAGATCGATGGCTTCGACACGCCGCTTCAGCCCAGCCGCATCCGCGAACTGCAGGGCATCACGGAGTCGGTCAACCGGCTCGGGGCCCGACTCAATCAGCAGTTCGAGCAGCAGGCGGAACAGGTCGTTCGGCTGCAGCGCATGACCGAACAGGACGCCGTGTCTCAGCTCGGCAACCGGGCCTATCTGTCGCGTTCGCTCGACGAATGGCTGTCGGCCCCAGTGGGGGGGGCGCTGGTGATTCTACGTATCGATCATCTGCAGGAACTCTACCGACGTGATGGCTTCGAGGCGCGTGATCAGGCCATTCGCAGTCTGGGCAGTCATCTGCAGGGCGCCCAGCTGGGCGGGCGAGCCGTACTGGCCGCGCGTCTTTCCGCCGAGGAATTTGCGCTGATCCTGCCGGACTGCGACGACGAAACGCGGGAGCGCTGGCTCGAGGAGACGCTGAATCGTCTCGACGACGTCGTCGATGCCAATCCGCTGGCCGAGACGCGTTCCGAGCACACCCGCGCGGGTGTGGTGCTGAAAGAGTCGGGAATGACGCGTGAAGGCGCGCTGGCACGCGCCGACAGCGCCCTGCGCGACGCGATCGAGCTGAGCAGGCGCTGGGTCGTGGTGCGTCCCGAGAACACGCTGGCGGCGCGGGGAAGGCAGGAGTGGCGGCAAGTCATCGATCATGCCTTGACCGAGCGCAACGTCAGTTTCGTGGCCCAGCCGGTACTGATGATCGACGGCAGCGAACTGCATCGCGAGGTTTTCGTTCGCCTGAACGAGGGTGATATTCAGCATCCGGCCTACGCGTTTCTCCCTGTCATCAACCACTTCCAGATGGGAGCACTGCTCGATCGTGCCGTGCTCGAGAGCCTCGGCGAGCGAGCGGGGCAGTTCGAGGGCCGGTTGGCGATCAACCTGACCGCGGATTCACTGGTGGATCAGGCCGCGTATCGACGGCTCATCGGTTGGCTCGAATCGCATCCACGGTTCGCCGCCATGCTCGATCTGGAAGTCAGTGAAGAGATTGCGCTCGAGCATCTCGATATCGTTCAGCAACTGTTTCGTAGCGCGCATCGACTGGGTGCCCGCTGCGGGGTGGATCGGTTTGCTCGCAACCTGCAGGCGATGGCCTATCTGGCGAGATTGCGTCCCGACTACGTCAAGATCGACCAGGGCTTCTTCGTGCGCGAAGAGGTGGATACCGAATTCCTGCGAAGCCTCTGCATGGCGGCGCATCAGGTCGAGTCGCGGGTGATCGTGACACGGGTCGAATCCGACGAGCAGCGCCAACGCGTGGAGGCGGTGGGCGCCGATGGGTATCAGGGTTACCTGGCACCGATCTCGCCGCTGACGTTGCAATGAGCCCGGACCGCACACTCGTGGCGTCGGTCTGACACGATGAGGTCAGTTCTCGAGCGCGGCACGTCTGGCCGCCGCGCCCTGCGGCTGCTGGGCCTCGCCGGCATGGTCGTTCTGCTGCAGAGCGGACTGCCAGCGGCCGAGGCGCTGCCGCGGTTGCCCCCAGAGCAGCAGGTTGTCTCGATCTATGGCCAGACGGGGTGGCAGCGGATACGACAATGGCAAGTGCTTATCGATCAGCTGCAAGGGCGGGCAGTGAATACGCAGCTGGCCGGGGTCAACGACTTCTTCAATCAGCTGCGTTTCGTCGACGATATCGATGTGTGGCACGTGGAAGATTACTGGGCCACGCCGTTCGAGTTTCTCGGCGTGGGCGCGGGGGACTGCGAAGATTTTGCCATGGCCAAGTATTTGACGCTGCGGGAGCTTGGCGTGCCGGATGCGCAGTTGCGGCTGCACTACGTCAAGTACATCCCCTACGATCAGTTTCATATGGTCGTGACCTGGGCACCGTCTCCGACGACGCCACCGGTGGTTCTCGACAATATCGTCAAGCCGATCGAACCCGCCTCCCGTCGCAACGATCTGGTCCCGATCTACAGTTTCAACGGCAGCCATCTCTGGATCAGCAAGCTGGGCGGGGGTGGACGTGAAGTCGGCGAGTCGAGCCGACTGAGTTTATGGCAGAGCTGGCAGCAGCGGCTGGATGACGGCACGCTGCGCGATCCGCGGCGCTAATTCCACCGTCGCTGTCAGCCCGAATCGCGAAGGGAGTTCCACGATGAGTAATACACGATGAGCCTTAAACGGGATTGGCGATCGCGGGCGTGGCTCGCTGTGGCGCCGACGGCACTGCTGCTGGCGGCATGTGCCACTTCGTCGCCCAGTCGCGATGTCGTCGTCGACCGCCCGACATCCGCGGGCATCGACCAGGTCAGCGCCGACCATGTCTTCGAGACGGCGGATAGTGACGCCGATGGCTATCTGATGCCGGTGGATGTCGAACGGCTGGGACTGGGTGGCAACTGGCACACGCTGGATGCCGACGGTAGCGGCCGCATCTCTCGCCCGGAGTTTCGCGATCTGTTCGCCGCGCCACTGATACAGGCTACGCTAAGACTGCCCGGTGACATCGAGAACGCTCAGCCGCTGGTTTCCAGCGAGTTTCTGCTGCCCCCGGAACCGCCCGCCCAGCGTTACGTACCTGCACCCGTCACGGCGCCGACCCCTGCGAGCATGACGATGCCGTTCAACGCGCCATTGGTGATTCCGGTGCTGATTGACGATCAGGAGGCCGCCGCGCTCGATGAAGCCAGTAAAGATACCGAGGCCGATACGTCGGACACCGATATGTCGCTGCCTTCGAACTGACGCGATCTCAGAAGGGCGGCACCGATCATCATGTCCAACCGAATTTTGAGGTGGTTAACGACCATGTTTTCAGCGACCCCAATCGTGCGCTCGGCGGAAGTACAGAACGACATCGACCAT
The DNA here is from genome assembly GCF_003206035.1 of Salinicola sp. CPA57. Lineage (NCBI taxonomy): Bacteria > Pseudomonadati > Pseudomonadota > Gammaproteobacteria > Oceanospirillales > Halomonadaceae > Salinicola > Salinicola sp. CPA57. The sequence goes on along the minus strand of NZ_PZJR01000016.1, from coordinate 188,600 downwards.
GCCTGCCAGCGTCTCGCCCTTTATCACTTCAACAGTTGCCCGTTCTGCCAGCGCGTTCGCAGTCGGATTCAGCGGCTGGCGCTGCCCATCGAACTGCGCGATATCCAGCGTGATCCTCGGCATCGGCAGGACCTGATGGCGGGCGGCGGACGGACGATGGTGCCGTGCCTGCGCATCGAGAAGGAGAATGGTGCGGTGGAGTGGATGTACGAGTCGGCGGACATCAATCGCTATCTGGAGCGGCGCTTCGGCTGAAAACGGAGATCGATTGTCGGTGACTCAGGCCGGTGGGGTTTCGTAGAATGGCCCTTTCCCATTGATCAAGATTCAGGAGTGATGTCATGGCACAGGCCAGCGCCCGCCATATTCTCGTCGACAGCGAACAGAAGTGTCTCGAGCTCAAGCAGCAGATCGAAGCCGGCAGCGATTTCGCCGAAGTGGCGCGTCAGCATTCCAGCTGTCCCTCCGGGCGTCAGGGCGGCGAGCTGGGTACTTTCGGTCGCGGTCAGATGGTCAAGGAGTTCGATGAAGTCGTCTTCAATGGTGCCGTCAACGAAGTGCACGGACCCGTGAAAACCCAGTTCGGATATCACCTGCTGGAAGTCACCTCGCGCACCTGACTTGCGCACCTGATAGGTCGTCGGGCCGCCCGCATTCGGGCGGCTTCTTTTCTTCCCGGTTACCCCCACCTTTCCTGCCTGTTTACCATTGCGGTGATCGGCCTCTTGGTATCGGTCCCGTGGTCACGCCCGCAACTCAAGCACAAAACATTACCAAATTTTCCATTTGGCTTTTCCGCGGCGAACTACGCTGAGGATACGCTCACCGTCGCCGAGGGCTCGGTATTGACAACGCGGCGAGCGGATAAGGATATCCACGAAAAGCGAGGTAGTACTGATGACTACGAATTCGAAGTCAGACAAGACGGAAGGCAAGGTCGACAAGGTCGCCGGTAAGGTAAAGGAAGCGGCTGGCAAGATGACCAAGGACCGCGAGCTCGAAGGTAAAGGCAAAACTCAGCAAGCCAAGGGGGATGCCAAGTCTGCCAAGGGCAATCTCAAGGACGCCACCAAACCACGCCACTAACAACTCGAGTCATCGAACCTCGTAGTTGCCAATGTTTCATGACTCCAAGGTTCTTTATTCAGCAGCCCCGGCATTCGCCGGGGCTGCTCTCGTCTCAGACTGGCAGTTCAGTTCAGTTCAATTCAATTGGGTTCAGTACCGAAACTCGACAGCCAGCATCGGCTGGAGCACTCAAGCCTTGCCGCGACTGTTGTAAATCTCCAGATCCAGCTCTTTCTCGCTCTTGCCGACCAGTGTCGTCACCATCAGATCGCCGGCGACGTTGACGCTGGTGCGCGCCATGTCGAGGATACGATCGATTCCCGCCACCACCCCGATCGCTTCAAGCGGCAGTCCGATCTGCGCCAGCACGATCGACAGCATGATCAGCCCCGCACCGGGTACGCCGGCCGTACCGATCGATGCCAGCGTGCCGGTCAGTACGATCATGCCGTAATCCATCATCGTGAGATCGGCCCCGACCAGCTGAGCGACGAACAGCGCCGCGACACCCTGGTAGATCGCGGTACCGTCCATGTTGATGGTCGCGCCCACCGGCAGCACGAAACTCGATACACCTTCCGAGACACCGAGATTCTTCTGGGCACAACGAATCGAAACCGGCAGGGTGCCGGAGGAGGAGGCCGACGAGAACGAAACGACCAGGGCGTCGATGATGCCCTGCAGATAGCGCATCGGATTCAATCGGCCGACCAGGCTCAGCAGGCCGGTATAAACGACCAGAACATGAACGATGCAGGCGAGGTAGACCACGCCGATGACCTTGGCCAGCGGCAGCAGCACGTCCAGCCCATATTGTCCGGAGACGTTGGCCATCAGACCGAAGACCCCGAATGGCGCGAACGCCATGACGATGGCGGTGAGCTTGTACATCGCTTCGGCGAAGCTTTCGAAGACGCGCACGACGGGCTCGCCTTTCTCGCCGATCAGCATCAGGGAAATGCCGAGCCCGATGGCGAAGACGATGATCTGCAGGATATTGCCCTCGATCATCGCCTGAAGGGGATTCGACGGCACCAGGCCGACGACGATATCGACCAGCGACGGCGCGTCGTTGGTCTGCTGCGCCGCGCTCATCGACGCATCCGCGCCGACGCCCGGCTGGAAGATCGTCGCGGCGACCAGGCCGATGACGATCGCGAAAGCGGTCGTGATCAGGTAGAGCCCGATCGTACGGGCGCCGACACGGCCCATCTTCTGCGGGTCGCGCATCCCGGTGATGCCGACGACCAGGGTCGAGAAGACCAGCGGCACGATCAGCATCTTGATGCCGTTGATGAAGATATCGCCGAGCGGTTTGAACATGCTGGCCTGTTCGCCCATCAACGCACCGGCGAGCACACCCAGCACCAGGCCCGTGATGATCTTTTGCCACAGGGGAATGCGTCGCCATAGATTTGGCCGGGAGGTTGTTGCAGTCATGCGCGTGGTCCTTGTGCAGGCGAAATTGCCGGGGGCAAAAGCGCGCATTTTACGCATCCCCGGGCCTTTTGCGATCCGTCCATTCGAAAACGGGATGGCATATAACCTGATTGCGACCAAAGTCTCAGCGCGTCGATCCGGCAGTGAAGCCTGCGTCGACGCTCGGAAGACGCAGGCCCGCTTGCACAGGCGTTGTACCGCCGGCGGTATCAGATTTCCCGATACAGCTCACCGCCCTCACGCTTGAACCGCTCGGCCTGCTCGTTCATGCCGGCGTCCCGCGCGGCGATCACCTCGTCGGCATTGCCGCCGAAGCGTTCGCGGACCTCCTGGGTGATCTTCATCGAGCAGAACTTCGGCCCGCACATCGAGCAGAAGTGGGCCACCTTGGCGGCATCCTTGGGCAGCGTCTCGTCGTGATAGGCACGGGCGGTATCCGGGTCGAGTCCGAGATTGAACTGGTCCTCCCAGCGAAATTCGAAGCGTGCCTTGGACAGCGCGTTGTCGCGACGCTGGGCGCCGGGGTGCCCCTTGGCCAGGTCGGCAGCGTGAGCCGCGATCTTGTAGGTGATGATGCCGGTCTTGACGTCATCCTTGTTGGGCAGGCCCAGATGTTCCTTGGGCGTGACATAGCAGAGCATGGCGCAGCCGTACCAGCCGATCTGCGCCGCACCGATGCCGGAAGTGATGTGGTCGTAACCGGGTGCGATATCGGTGGTCAGCGGGCCGAGCGTATAGAAGGGCGCTTCATCGCAGCACTGGAGCTGCTTCTCCATGTTCTCCTTGATCAGTTGCATCGGCACATGGCCGGGGCCTTCGATCATTACCTGCACGTCGTGTCGCCAGGCGATCCGGGTCAACTCGCCCAGCGTTTCGAGCTCGGCGAACTGCGCTTCGTCGTTGGCATCGGCGATGGATCCGGGGCGCAGACCGTCACCCAGCGAGAACGAGACGTCGTAGGCCTTCATGATCTCGCAGATGTCCTCGAAATGGGTGTAGAGGAAGCTCTCTTTGTGGTGATACAGGCACCATTTGGCCATGATCGAGCCGCCCCGGGAGACGATGCCGGTGACGCGCCGGGCCGTCATCGGAACATGGTGCAGGCGCACGCCGGCGTGAATGGTGAAGTAATCCACCCCCTGTTCCGCCTGTTCGATCAGGGTGTCGCGGAAGATTTCCCAGCTCAGGTTTTCGGCCACGCCGTCGACCTTCTCCAGCGCCTGGTAGATCGGCACCGTGCCGATCGGTACCGGCGAGTTGCGGATGATCCACTCCCGCGTCTCGTGAATGTTCTGGCCGGTGGAGAGATCCATGATGGTGTCTGCGCCCCAGCGGATGCCCCAGGTCATCTTGTCGACCTCTTCCTCGATCGAGGAGGTCACGGCCGAATTGCCGAGGTTGCCGTTGATCTTCACCAGAAAGTTGCGCCCGATGATCATCGGCTCGCTCTCGGGATGATTGATATTGGCCGGGATGATCGCCCGGCCGCGAGCCACTTCGTCGCGCACGAACTCCGGCGTGATCTCGTCGGGCAGCTCGGCACCGAAAGATTCGCCCGGATGTTGATGATCAAGCATGGGATCTTGGTAAGAGCCGAGCATCGGATCGAGATGGGCACGGCTTGCCTCTCGCCGACGCTGATTCTCCCGAATCGCGATGAACTCCATCTCCGGGGTGATGATGCCCTGGCGGGCGTAGTGCAACTGGGTGACGTTGGCATCCCGTCCCTCTGTTGTCATGCGGGCACGACGTGGCGTGCGCCGGAGCTGAAATCGCAGTGTCGAAAGGCGCAGGTCCTCCGCGCGCAGACGGCCGTAACGAGAGCTCGGGCCCTCGAGCCATTCGGTATCATCGCGTTGGTCGATCCAGCCACGGCGCAGCTCGGGCAACCCGCGACGAATGTCGATCTCCGCTGCAGGGTCGGTATAAGGGCCGGAAGTATCGTAGACGGTGAGCGGTGCGTTGGGTTCGAGTCCGCTTCGTGTCTGCGTCGGCGAGAGCGCGATCTCGCGCATCGGCACCCGGATATCGGGACGCGAGCCTTCGACGTAAATCTTTCGCGAGGCTGGCAACGGCGCGATGGCAGCGCTGTCGACGCGGGCGGTTTCGGAGAGAAACTGTGGGGATTTCATGTTCGGTCGTGCTCCGTGGCATGACTTGCCAGGCGTATTTGCCAAGGCTATCGGGTCAGGCCGGCGCACAGCGCAGGAGGGGGAGAACGAATCGACGGAACGGTATCCGGGAATGAGATTCTCCGCTTGATCCCTACGCCGGTACTAGCCGGATCAGGTTCGTCGGGATCCGTCGTGGCGCCGTCGAAAGACTCTCGGCGCAGGACGATCTCAGCCGGTTCCACCGGCACCCCGTCAAGCTGGCGATAGCGTTCATCGCCATCAGCAGTCTGTGGCGAGGGTCGGGCTGGGTCAAGCAGGGTTTACGTCCGGGCCACGGTTGTGGTGTCGATAAAACTGCGCTTCATGGATCGACGGCGCGCTCGACCAGATCGATGAACGCCTGGGCCTGTGGCGTCAGTTGGTGTCTCGTATGGGTCAGCCACACCTCGGAAACCGCGTCCCCGTCACTGATGGGCCGATAGCGAACATTGTCGACCTGGATATGCTGGAACGAGGCGGGCAGGATCGAGACCCCGAGACCGCTGGCGACCAGGCTGATGATGGTGTTGGGACCGCCGACCTCCTGGACCAGCCGAGGCGCCAAGCCGCGTTTGGCGAATAGCGCATTGAATTGATCCAGCAGGCCGGTGCCGGCGGCGGGCGAGAAGTAGACGAACGGGTGGGTTGCCAGTTCGTCGAGCGTTAACGGTAGCGCGCTGCCGCCGAGCGGGCCCTGTTCATTGACCACGGCCATCAGCGGTTCGCGAATCAAGGTGAATGCCGCGAGGCCATCCGGCAGGGTCGCGGGGCGCATGATCCCGATATCCAGGTCACCCTGGAGCAGAGGTTCGATCTGGCGCTGGCTGTTGAGCTCGTGCATGCGAAGCTCGACGTCGGGGTAGCCTTGCCGATAACGCATCAGCGTCTGCGGCAGCGTTGGCGTCAACGGTACCGACGTGGTGAAGCCGATACGCAACTGACCGGCCTCGCCACGCCCGAGCCGGGACACTCGACGCGTGGCGCGTTCGGTTCGCGCCAGAATGTCACGCGCTTCATCGAGCAGCAGTCGGCCCGCCTCGGTCAGCTCGACGCGGCGATTGGTCCGAGTCAGCAGACGCGTGCCTAGTTCGCGCTCCAGCGCCTGGATCTGCTGGCTCAACGGTGGCTGCGAGATTCCCAGCCGCTCGGCGGCGCGGCTAAAGTGAAGCTCTTCGGCCACAGCGACGAAATAACGTAGATATCGTAGTTCCATGGGGAAACTCGCAGCTCCATTGAGTCGAAAAACCTCTCAAAAGCATCGAATAATATATTAGAAAGCTTAATGGCGGCGGCGTAACCTACCAAGGTCTACATCGAATCTCTAAACCCCTGATGCCCCCGAAGCACCTTCATTCCCGGTCGGCTTCGGTCATCGATATCGGGAGAACCGGGTTGTCTCGCCACTCCTCATCCGAGATCCACCGCGCTACGCAGGCCACTCATCATCAGCTGGAACGCGAGGCGGAAACCGTCGAGAGCGGTTTCATCGAGCGCGGGCAGCGCGGTTACCGGCCGACCATGCTGGCGCTCTTTCTCGGCGCCTTTTCAACGTTCGTGCTTCTCTATTGCGTGCAGCCGCTGATGCCGATCCTGTCGGACGCCTTCGGTATCGATGCAGCCACCAGCAGTCTGTCGCTGTCGGTATCGACTGGCATGCTGGCGGTCGGGCTGTTGATTACCGGTCCCATTTCCGATGCGGTAGGGCGCAAGTTGGTGATGACGGTCGCGCTGCTGGCGGCGTCGACCTGTACGCTGCTGGCGGCGGTGATGCCCAACTGGACCGGCATTCTGATCATGCGAGCGCTGGCGGGGCTGTCGCTTTCCGGGCTCTGTGCGGTGGCGATGACCTATCTCAACGAGGAGATTCATCCCCGCTACGTGGGGCTGTCGATGGGGCTCTACATCAGCGGCAACTCGATCGGCGGCATGAGCGGTCGCCTGATCAGCGGCGTGATGGTGGACTGGGTGCCGTGGCGCTGGACGCTCGCTACCATTGGCATCGTGGCGCTAATCGCGGCGTTGCTGTTCATGCGCTGGCTGCCGCCATCCCGGCACTTCACCCCCCGCCCGCTCAACTGGCGCAGTGTTCTTTCCGGCTTCACCGTTCATTTCAAGGATCGAGGGCTGCCCTGGCTCTTCGTCGAAGCCTTTCTGCTGATGGGCGGCTTCGTCACGCTCTACAACTATATCGCCTACCGTCTGCTGGCCGAGCCCTATCAGGTGAGCCAGGCGTTGGTGGGGCTGCTTTCGATCGCCTATCTGTCAGGCACCTACAGTTCGGCCTGGGCAGGGTCGCTGGCGGACCGGCTCGGGCGTCAGCGGATCTTCTGGATGTTCATCGCGATGATGCTGGCAGGCTTGGCCATCACGCTGTTCGAGCCGATCAGCCTGATCCTGATCGGCATGCTGGTCTTCACCTTTGGTTTCTTCGCCGCGCATTCGCTGGCTAGCGGCTGGGTCGGCCTGCGCGCCAGGCAGGCCAAGGGGCAGGCGTCGTCGCTCTATCTGTTCAGCTACTATCTCGGCTCCAGTGTCGCCGGCACGCTCGGTGGTGCCTTCTGGTACTGGGGCGGCTGGAACGGGGTGTCGCTGTTCATCGCGGTATTGCTGCTGACAGCGCTGGCGATCGGCGGATTGCATCTGCGGCGGCTTGCCTAGCGGCTGCGTCGTTTCTCAATGAAAAAAGCTGGCGATCTTCTGATCGGCAGCTTTTTTTTACGGCCTGAAGACAGGAATTTTACGCCCTGGCTAACCGGCAAAAATCACTTCGCGAAGAGCTGGCCCATATCCTTGAACGCCTTGAATTCCAGGGCGTTACCGCACGGATCGAGCAGGAACATGGTGGCCTGTTCGCCGGGCTGACCCTTGAAGCGCACGTAGGGTTCGATCACGAACCGGGTGCCAAAGCCCTGCAGGCGCTCGGCCAGCGCTTCCCACTCCGGCCAGCTCAGCACGATACCGAAGTGCGGCACCGGGACATCGTGACCGTCGACGGGATTGGTATGGGCCGATTCCTGCGAGGGCGTCTGCGGGTGCTCGTGAATCACCAACTGGTGACCGTAGAAGTCGAAGTCGACCCACTGTTCGCTGGAGCGGCCTTCGTTCAGGCCGAAAGTCTCGCCGTAGAACTGGCGGGCGGCGGCCAGGTCGTGGACCGGGATTGCGAGATGAAAAGGGGAAAGTGCCATGAGGTGTTCCTTGTCGCTGTGAGGTTCGGGGTATTCTGACTGCGGGTTTATTTGATGAAAAGCGCATATTATTGCTGCCTGATATCAAATATTGTGGATTCTCGACGCGCTGGCTGCCCATGCTCAAACAACTCAGGACCTTTCTTGCCGTCGTCCGTCACGGCACCTTTTCTGCTGCCGGCAGTGCGGTCGGGCTGACCCAGTCCGCGGTGAGCACCCAGATCCGAACTCTCGAGGCCGATATCGGCGAGCCGCTGTTCGATCGGACGGGGCGTGCCGTTCGACTCAATGCGGCCGGACGTCGGCTGCTGCCGCAGGCCAATGAAATGCTGGCGTTGGCCAGCCGGATTCGGCACGCCGATGTGGATGGATTGACCGGGGAGTGGCATCTGGGTGCGATCGCCAGCCTGCAGAGCGGAGTACTGCCCGAGGTTCTGCAAACGCTGACCCGCGAGGCACCGGGGGTGATGACTCGCGTCGTGCCTGGCGTCTCGCTGGCGCTGCTCGACCAGGTCGACAAGGGCGATCTGGATATGGCGTTGATCGTCCGGCCACCGTTCGCCTTGCCTCCCGACCTCTATTCCCGAGTCATCGCTCGCGAGCCGTTCGTCATGATCGCGCCACTCGATGCCGAGGAGGGACCGGCGGAGTCCCTGCTCGAGAGCCATCCGCTGGTGCTCTACGATCGGGGCTCTTTCGGGGGACGTCAGGTGGTGCGGTTTCTCGAGCGTCGGCGTCTGCGCCCGTCGATTCGGCTGGAGCTCGACGAGATCGATGCCATCGCGCGAATGGTGGAATGCGGTCTGGGTGTCGCGCTGATTCCGCTTGCCGGGTTGTGGCGTCGCCAGCAGCCGCTGCCGGTGCGGGTGATCTCTCTGGAAGAGCAGCGGTTTCATCGTGAACTGGTCATGGTGTCCCGGCTTTCGCCGGCCGAGTCGCCGCTAGTGGCATTGATCGAACAGGCGCTGCTGTGTCTCGACCAGGCCAGCGACGATTCAATGCAATGAAACGGTGAAAATCATTCGCTTTTTTCGTACGTGGCCTGATCTAGACTGCGAATGAATCTATCAGGGAGAGCCTTCATGTCCGCGTCTACGCCACGCCGCGTCATCGCCCAGCACGCTGCGATCCGCGATGATATCGGCGATCTGACGACTCGCCGGCCGTTACCGGGTCCCGGGCTCGATCAGCTCGATCCGTTTCTGTTTCTCAACCATCACGGCCCGCAGGTCTACCCCACCAACAATCGCGGTTTGCCGTTCGGGCCACATCCACACCGGGGCTTCGAGACCGTGACCTTCATTCTCGAAGGCTCGCTGGCCCATGCCGATAGCGCCGATCATCAGAGCGTGATTCGTGCCGGTGGCGTGCAGTGGATGACGGCGGGCAGCGGCATCGTGCATGCCGAAATTTCACCGCCCGAGTTTCTGCGCGACGGGGGCCCGCTGGAGATCCTGCAGTTGTGGATCAATCTGCCGGCCAGCCTGAAGATGAGCGAACCTCGCTATGTCGGATTACAGCGAGAGTCGATTCCTGCCATTTCACTGAACGGTGGCGGAGAGCTTTGCCTGATTGCCGGTGAGCATGGCGCATCGACAGGTCCCATCGAGACGCTGACCGACGTCTTCATGTCGACGCTGTCGTTTCCTGCCGGCGCGAGCCATCGACTGACGGCGCCCAGTGGCCGCCAGGTCTTTCTTTACGTCGTCGATGGCGAGGTGACGGTGGGCGGCGCGCCGGTCAAGTCGCGGCATCTGATCGAACTGGATCGTGACGGCGATGGCGTCGAAATCGAAGCCACCACCGACGCTCGACTGCTGTTCGGTCACGCTGATGCGATCGGGGAACCGGTGGTGTCGCACGGTCCATTCGTGATGAATACCCGTGAGGAGATCGTCGAAGCGATCGACGATTACCAGGCCGGGCACTTCGGGGGTTTGGCACAGTAACCCGACACTGTTCAGCAATGGTCAGCGCTTGCTGTAGAGACGCTGCTCCCGATATCCGGGAACCTTCTGCTGCTCCTGCTCGGTTTTCTTCCAGCGCTTGTATTCCCACTGGTACTGCGCCGGGTCGAGAGCGATGGCGGACTCGACGCAGGCGTTGACGCCTGCGGCCGATGTGACTTCGTCGGTGTCGTAGACGCGGTCGTCGGCGGCGAGAAAGTGAATCGCGAAGCCACGACCATCGGGCAGACGCCTGGCGACCCCGGTCACGACACGAGCCTGAGTGCGGGCGACCAGTTTGGGTAGCAGCGTGGCGGTATAGGCGGGGCGGCCGAAGAAATCGGCAAACTCGCCGCTGCCCCAGTCGGGCTCCTGATCCGGCAGGATCCCGACGGCTTCGGCACGCTTGAGCGCCTTGAGCAAGGCGGCGACGCCACGCGGGTTGGTCGGCACCAGTTCCGCGCCCATGCGCTCGCGCCCATGGCGAATGACGGCATCGAGTTCGGCGATCTTGGGCGGCTCGTACATCGCGGTGAAGGGAAAGTGGCTGGACAGCCAGAAATTGAGCACTTCCCAGTTGCCGAAATGTGGCGCCAGCACGATCACGCCGCGATTGTCGGCGCGTGCATTGTCGAGTAGCTCGCGGCCGTGAACCTCGACGACTGACGCTTCGACGCGCGCCGGCTTGGCGATCCAGGCGAAACCCAGTTCCAGCATGGTGGCGGCGGAGTGGCGCAGGCTCTCGCGCACTCGCTCACGCCGTTGCTCGCTGCTGTCACCCGGATAGGCGACCTCGAGATTGCGCCGGGTCACATGGCGCTCGCGTCGGGAGACGGCATAGAGCACGCGGCTGGCAGCGCCTGCCAGCGACCACGTCGTTTTCAGTCGACAATGGGACAGCAGGCGCCAAAGCAGATGGATGGCGCGAGCTTGCAGACTTTCGATCATTCGTTTCTCTTCTTCAATGCGCGTCTACTTGACGGGCCGGTTACCAGAGCCAGCTATCGACCTTGTCAGGTGCCCGCTGTTCCTGCAATGCCTTGAATCCGATCACGCAACGGACGATCAGCCATACGGCCTGTAGCGCCATCAGCACGAATCCGATCAGCACGAAGGCCAGCACCCAACTGATGCAAGCGTAGAGCAGGCCGATCCAGAACGTGCGGATGTGATAGCGATAGTGTTCGTCCAGCCAGCGTGGGCCGTTACCGCGGTAGACGTAGGCGATGACGACGCCGATCACCGGGGTGATGCCGGTTATGAAGACGCCGAGCAGCAAGGCATAGACGATCATGGCCAGCGTGGTGTCCGGTCGTCTCGCTTCGGTATTGGACTCGGTGACGACGTTATCGAGCGGCGAAGGCATGAGATTCCTCTCGTCGGCGTGCGGTAGTTGTCCGCATTTTGCCGTCGAGAGGCGTCGGGTACCAGTCCGCCGAGATACGCCGAAAGAGAGCGGTAAATGGTGGGCACTACTCGATAAGCAGATTGTCTCGGTGCGGACCGGCTTTCGTTTCGACAAGGGGGGCGCGACCGCCACGCAGGATCGAGTTGCCCTCGAACAGCGTGCGCTGGTCGATGGGGGCGGGATCGAGCCAGTCGGAATCCTGCATCTGACCGCTCTTGCCGTAGACCGCGAGCGCATTTTCGTAGGTGACCTGGCGCACCACCGCCTCGGAAATACCGGATGCGAGGGCCAACCGTGCGGTCTTGGGGACGCCGAGACAGTCGGAAATTCCCCAGTCACAGGCGCTGTCGACGATGATGCGATCCCCACCATACTGTTTGAGCAGATCGACCATGCGCGCGTTGCCCATCTTGGTCGAGGGGTAGATGGAAAAGCCTGCCCAGTAACCGCGATCCAGCGTCTCACGTACCGTCTCTTCGTTATTGTGATCGATCACGACCCAGGAAGGATCCAGCCCCATCTCTTCGCACACGTCCATCGAGCGCGACGTACCGCGCTTCTTGTCGCGGTGGGGGGTATGAACCATCACGGGAAGTTCGAGCTGCCTGGCGAGCGTCAGCTGGTCGCGAAAGTACTTGTCCTCCAGCGGCGTCTGTTCGTCGTAGCCGATTTCGCCGATGGCGACGACACCTTCTTTGAGGGCGAAACGCGGCAACCACTCCATGACCCCCTCAGCCAGCGCCTCGTTGTTGGCCTCCTTGGAGTTGAGGCCGATGGTGCAGTAATGGCGGATACCGAACTGGCCGGCGCGGAAACGCTCCCAGCCGACCAGCGAAGAGAGATAGTCGACGTAAGTGCCGACGAAGGTACGAGGCTGACCGACCCAGAAGGCCGGCTCCACCAGAGCCACGATGCCGGCAGCGGCCATGGCCTCGTAGTCGTCAGTGGTGCGAGACACCATGTGGGCGTGGGGATCGATGAACATCTCAGGCGGCCTCTTTGAGGGGCAGGTGATTCCAGTCGAGACGGCCGTCCGCGACCAGTGCGGTGATATCCGGCACCGTCTGAAGCAGGTCTCGGGCGGAAGAAGTGTCGGCAGCGATCAGCGCCAGGGTGGCTGCGCCGCGCTCAATGGGCGTCCCCGACAGCGCCCGCTGCAACGCGCCGTAAGCCGATACTTGCTCCGCGAAGGGGCCGACGCAGCGCCACAGCTCCGGGCTGACCTCACGCCCGGCTGCCCAGCGTTCCTGGGCGTAATCGAGCAGAATCCTCGCCAGCTCCAAATTGGCCCGATCATCGAAACCGACGATGGGGGAAAGCCGGCTGCCGACGAACAGCGCCTTGAGTACCATATGGTTCCAGCGGTGGTCGTCGAAGTGGTCGCGCGGGTACGGATTGCGATGCACGATGGATTCGAACACGGCTCGCATATTGGAGCGCAAGCCTTCGCCCACCTCGAACGTCAGCGATTCTGGCCGGGGGTAGAGCGCCAGGCCCCGATACAGCGTGATCAGCTCACGGGCATCGGCGGTCCTGACCAGATCCTGGAACGTGGCCGAGAACGGGCGAGAGCCCTTGAACGCGAGCAGCGCAGCGACACGAGCCGCACCATCGAGACTCCAGCCATCGGGATTCCAGCCCGGGTAAGTCTGATTCGCCATCGCCAGGTCTTGAGAGGTCAGCGTCAGATCCTGCTTGCCAACGCGGCGCACCACCAGACCGAGAAACAGATGAAGATCCTTCTCGTTGCCCACTTGACTCAACAACGCGTACTGTTCGGCGAGCCAATGGGCATGTTCGGGCGACTGACGACAGACCCATTCACGCAATAACGCCAACGATGTAACAGACATGTAAGGTTTCCGAGCCGGTTGTCTTTGACGCTACTTTATCGGGTGAGGAAAAGAACCCCCAAGCTCAATTATCTGGCTAATTGAGGGTTCGCGCTGCAAAGGTTCATTGCTTTTTTCAGATGAGTTTTATGAACTCAAGGCATTCGAAATCCAAACCTTTTCTCATGATAATTTCTCAAAATAGGGCTGTATCCATCATTCCGATTGTGTGGTTGATTTCGAGCTGATATGCAGGATTTACATATCGTTTCGATGTGGTTGGAACGGTACTGATAACGTAATGCCATCGGCAGGCAGGCCATGCAAAAGACTCTGGTAATTCTCGTGGTAGGGCTGACGCCTCAACTGGTCGGCGAGCATACGCCGGCCCTGAAACGACTCTCCGCGCGTGGCGGATTGAGACCGCTGAATACCGTAACGCCGGCGGTAACCTGCAGTGTTCAAGCGACGCTATTGACCGGGTTGCCGCCAAGTGGGCACGGGGCCGTGGCCAACGGCTGGTATTTTCAGGATCTTGCCGAGGTCTGGTTCTGGCGCCAATCCAACCGGCTGGTGGCGGGCGAGAAGATCTGGGAAACCGGGAAACGAAGGAACCCCGGTTTTACCTGCGCCAAGATGTTCTGGTGGTACAACATGTATTCGACCGCCGACTGGAGTGCCACGCCGCGACCGATGTATCCCGCGGACGGCCGTAAGCTGCCCGATCATTACACCTACCCGGCGGATCTCCACGACGAACTCGACGCCAAGCTGGGCACCTTTCCCTTGTTCACCTTCTGGGGGCCGATGGCGGATATCACATCGAGCCGTTGGATCAGCGACGCGACGCGCCACGTGATGGAAACCCGCGATCCCACCCTGACGCTGAGCTACCTGCCGCATCTGGACTATAACCTTCAGCGGCTGGGGCCTGACCTTTCGCATCCCGAGCTGCAGCGTGATCTTCAGGACGTCGATGCGCTATGTGGGGAACTGATCGATGCGGCCGATCGGGAAGGTCGTCGGGTCATCGTGGTTTCCGAATACGGGATCACGCCGGTTCGCGATGCCGTTCATATCAATCGCGCGCTGCGCGAGGCGGGTCTGGTCGCGGTGCGTCGAGAGAAGGAGCGGGAACAACTCGATGCCGGTGCATCACGGGCATTTGCGGTGGCCGATCATCAAGTCGCTCACGTCTACGTCAGCGACCCGGCAGAGATTCCGAGCGTCAGGGCGCTACTCGAGGCACTCGACGGTGTGGAGGCCGTGTGGGGCGAAAACGAGAAGCGGGACAATGGCCTCGATCATCCCAACTCGGGCGCGTTGGTGGCGATCGCCGAGCCGGATCGCTGGTTCAGCTACTACTACTGGCTGGATGATGTCCGAGCCCCGGACTATGCGCGCACCGTCGACATCCATCGCAAGCCGGGATACGACCCGGTGGAGCTGTTTTTCGACCCGGCGTTGAAGTCGCCGAAACTGTCGGCAGGTTGGCGTCTCGCCAAGCGCAAGCTGGGCATGCGGCAACTGCTGGACGTCATCTCGCTCAAGGATACGACACTGGTCAAGGGCGCTCACGGACGCCTGACCGATGATCCCGACATGGGGCCGCTGGTGATCTCGTCGGAAGCTGGCCTGCTGCCCGAAGGGCCGGTCGAGGCGACGGACTTCAAGGCACTGGTATTGGCTCACGTCTTCGAAGGCGACGATGAGGATACGGCGTACCGCCGGACCGCTATCGATAACGCCAGCGCCTGACGCACGGCAAAAAAAGGCCGAACCCGCATNNATGCGGGTTCGGCCTGGTCCGTTTGGCGAAGATCGTCCTGCCACCGGCGGCGTCCGCCACCGGTTGGCGTGTGATTCAGGTCCCGGAAGTCACTCGCTGCAGTGCCAGCGTCGCGGCGAAAGCCAGGACGCCGAGCATGGCCATGGTGGTCGCTCCCATGGCGGCCATCAGCGTGGCGTCATAGAGCGAAATTGCGGCGATGAGGCCGACGACGGCGCGAGGTACGTCTCCCGGCGCCCGGCGAAACAGCCACATCAGACAGCGCGTCCCCCAGATCAGATAGCCCAGCCACAGGACCAGTGCGAGCAGCGACGGTTCGGGGCCGGTCAGCATGGCGGCCAACATGAACACGACCGGCACCGCCATGACGGCCAGTGGCCAGGTGGCGCCCAGCCGATCGTAGGCCTCCTGGCGGGCGGCGTAGGTCAGGCCGACGACATGGCAGGCCAGTCCGATCGCACCCCACAACACGGCTTCATTGAGAACGCCGGCGACCACCAGCGCGGCCGTCAGATAGGTCAGGAGCCGGCAGGCGCCCATCAACAGCGGGCTCCAGCCGATACGCTTGTGCCACCAGTCATAGCCCAGGATCGCGGCAACCAGCGCGAGTCCGGTGATCCCGGCAGAAAGGTGGCTCAGAAACAGCAGCAGGCTGCCCAGACCCAGCATCCCGACGCCCAGCAGCGTGACGGTCAGGCGGTCGATATCACCTCGCGGGATCGGACGATTGGCACGCTCGCGCGCGTCGATCTCCGCATCGCAGGCATCGTTGAGGTACATGCCGCCAAGGTAGAAGAGCGTCAGTGCCAGCAGCAACGGCCAAGCCGCGGTGGCGCTCCATAGGGCGCCAGTACCGGCCCCCGCCAGAACGACACCGGCCAGCGCATTGCTCCAGACCGTGGGCAGGTTGGAAACCCTGCCCAGCTCCAGCCAGACCTTTGACGTCAGCCCCGGTATCCGAGACCTCGCCGCTCGCTGCTCCACCTCTTCGGGCTCGATGGCGGTCAGGTCAACTGCTGCTTGACCCACGTCAGCTCTCGCGACACGGCTGCTTCCACGCTCTCGGTGCGTAGGTTCTCCGGTAATACCTGCCATGTGTAGGTCTCCACTTCCAGATGCTGCGAAATCGGTTGCTGACGGTGCAGGGCGAGAATATCGGCGAGAAACGACTGCGTGGTCTCGAACGGCGCAATGGCGTCCACGAAGATCGGGACGTGGAAGTGCACTCGCCACTCTTCACCGTCGACTCTCGCGTCGTCGGCCAGCGCCTCGGGCAGATCCGCATACCGCACCCGTCCGTCTGCGGAGTCGACCACGACCTGATGCAGATAGGTGCGCTCGCAGAACGGCACCAGCGCCTCTCGCTTCGTCGCGTCGAACTGGGGGATCCGCAGTGCCGCGCTCAGTTGCAGTTTGTGGATAAGGATGCCTGCCGTGCGCAGGGCTTCGATGCTGGCGGCCGGATCCTCGAATTCGACCGCGGCATGGCAGACGTCGTAACACACGCCCAGATGCCGCGGCAGCGCCAGTTTCGCTTCATCGCGGGTCAATCCGCAGAGCTCTCCCAGACGATCGGCGGCAGCGTCGGAGTAGAGCCAATCGCGGAAGAAAGCGACGGTTTCCTCGATGGTTTCCAGGAAGCAGTGGGGTTCGGGCTCCAGCGCGATGGCGATGGTGACCTGGGTCTTCTGGGCGAGCTTGACGCAGTGGGATGCCGCTTTCAGCAGATTGTCGGCCATCTGCGCTTCCGCACCCTCGGCCATTGGCTTGTAGGTGCCGGGAACGGTACTCAGGCTCAAGGTATCGCCAGCGGCACCGAGTTCACTCATCAGATCGGCCAGCCAGCAGGTGTAGTCGAGCCGGGCGCGCTGCTTCCAGTCGGGCTGATAGACATTCTGTTTGACCGGTATGCCGTGGAAGGGGCCGAACGGGAAGCCGTTCATGGTCACCACGCGGTAGTTCTCCCGCGCGAGGATGTCCTTGAGTTCGGCACGCGCATCGGGGGCGCGGAGCTCCTCCAGCGCCTGGGCAGACAGGCGCAGACCCACACCGAAGGTCGCCTCGGGGCAGACGGTTTCCCGCACTCGCTTGACCGGCCCGAGCAGCGCCTCGCGCACCGCTTCCCAGGTTTGAGTTGGATGAATATTGAGACAGTAGGTCAGTTGACCCAGATCATCAGGCAGCTGCATGGCGGTTCGCCTCTTCTTGCAGCCAATCGATCGCGGCTGTCATGGTGGTTTCATCGATCTCGTGAACGTCATGTCCACGCCCCAATCCGGCCAGCAACGTGACCGTCAGCTCACCGCCCAGATGTTCCTGGAACTCCTTGAGCCCCGCCAGAATGGCAAGTCGGTCGTCGTCGCCCAGCTCCATCAGCTGGGTGTGGAAGACCGGCAGACCCAGACGTTTCAACAGCCACGCGATGCGCCACTCGGCACCGGCAGGCAGCAGGCCCTTGAGTACGGAATAGCGTGCGTCCAGTGCGATACCGATGGCGACGGCTTCACCGTGACTGATGCCATGGTGAGTCAGGGCCTCGAGCTTGTGTGCCGACCAGTGGCCGTAATCCAGCGGGCGCGACGAGCCCAATTCGAACGGATCGCCACCGCGGCCGATCTGCTGCATGTGCAGCTCGGCACTGCGGCGGATCATGATCTCTTCGGTGCGCGGGTCGAACTCGGCCAGTGAATCGGCGTTGGCTTCCAGCCAGTCGAAGAATTCGCCATCGCGGATCAGTGCCACCTTGATCGCTTCGGAGATGCCGGCGAGCCTGTCGCGTCGGGAGAGCGTGCACAGGAAGTCGAAATCGTTGAGCACCGCCCAGGGTGGGGCGAAGGTGCCGATGAAGTTCTTGCAGCCCTTGAAGTTGACGGCATTCTTGACCCCGACACCGCTGTCGTTCTGAGACAGCACGGTGGTGGGTAGCCGAATCAGGCGGACGCCGCGATGGCCCATGGCTGCGGCGAGTCCGAGCGCATCCAGCACCGCGCCGCCGCCGATGACGATGACGTAGGCATGACGATCGACGCCGTAGTGCCGGATATCTTCCAGCACACCGTCGATCGTCTCCCGATTGGCCTTCACGGACTCTCCACCCGGCACGGTGATCGGTGGCGTCAGCAGTGTCATTCGGCTCGCATGAGCGGTGAAATAGGCTTCGATACGGCGGGTGAGATCCGGCCAGGTGGCGGCAATGCCCGCATCGACGTAAATCAGGCAACGGTGGTTCTTGTGGGGCTCCCGGCGCGAGATGACATCGGCCAGCAGCGTGTTGTCGGCAGAAAAGATCTCTCGCGTAAACGCCACGGGGAAGTCATACGCGACGGAAAATCGTTGCCAATGAATGTCGGTCAGGGAAGTGCGCTGGGCGGCGTCTTGCCGTATTGGCGAGCGAGACGGGGTAAAATCCGATGCATCGAAAGCGACATTGCCATCGATCGAAAACGATAAAGCGGGCCGGTTCATGAAGTTATCGCCTGCGTAAGGGGTCCGAAAACGAAAAAGCGGACCGCTTCATTAGGGGGCGATCGCGCTTGGCCTTTGGCCTAGGTTTCACGGGCTTAGCTTCGGGGTTGGACGGGGCAGGCGACAAGAATGGTTCTTTTGCTACGAAGTATTAGCAGCGTATCGAGTTTTCGAGCGTGTCGGCATTCATGAAAACGTCTCTGTCGTCGAAGAGACGGCGTTATCTGGTCATGCCGTCTCGAGGTTTTCCGCCATTATGCTCCTCGTCGTCTCCTGTCACCCTTTCAGCGGCGAGGGCGTGACATCGTCGGGAATCGGGCAGCGATAGGGCTCGCGTTGCGTGGCCTTGTCCAGCTCCTCTCGGGCCTCGGCCAAGGCAGCCGGGTTCTGCATCAGCGCAACGGCAGTACCGGCCATCACCTTGGCGGCCTGTAGCATGCCCTTGTGGCCCAGGGAACTGCGGCCTTGCGCGACGACCTGCCAGGTATGCAGGGGAGTGCCCAGCGCAAAGCAGTTGACATAGCACTGAGCCGTCGGCACCACCCAACTGACGTCGCCGACATCGGTGGATCCATACATCAGTGCGTCGCTGGCGCTGTAGGGGGCGATATCGTCGACCAGAGCCTTGCCTTCGAGCCCATCGACATACACTTCGGCGGCTGCTCCGCCGGCGCTGACGATGTTGGCGTAGGTGGTGCGCAGGTCATCGGCGCTGACCGTCGAATGGATTCGCTCGGCGTAAGCCTTTTCCTTGTCATCGTGATGCGGGGCTCCGAACGCCTCGAACCGTGACTGCATCAGCTTTTCCAGGGTGCGATTGGGGCGATAGCCGGAGCATGCCTTGTCGAACTCCATTTCGACGGTGGTTCCGGTCATCAGCGCCGCGCCCTCGGCGATCTTCTGGACACGCTCGAAGATCGCCTGAACGTCGCCCATGCGCCGGGCGCGCATCAGGTAGAGTACCTCGGCATCGGCCTGGACGACGTTGGGCGAGGCACCGCCGGTGCGAGTGATCGAGTAGTGCAGGCGCGCATCCGGCACGATGTGCTCGCGCAGATAGTTGGCGCCGACGTTCATCAGCTCCACGGCGTCCAGCGCGCTGCGGCCGAGATGAGGCGAGTTGGCAGCGTGGGCCGAGGTGCCCTTGAAGCGGAAGTAGGCCTGGATATTGGCCAGCGTCGGGGTCGAGAAGATGGCGTTGAACGCCTGCGGATGCCAGGTCAGGACAGCATCGACATCGTCGAAGGCGCCTTCGCGTACCATGAAGGTCTTGCCGGAACCGCCTTCCTCACCCGGGCAGCCGTAGAAGCGGATCGTGCCGGCGAGACCCTGTTTCGAGCGCCGTTCCTCGAGATAGTCGCGCACGCCGACGGCGCCGGCGAGCGCGGCGACGCCCAGCAGATTGTGGCCACAGCCATGGCCATTGCCATCGGGAATTAGCGGCTCCGCATCGCTCGCTTCGCCGCGCTGACTGAGTCCGGCCAGGGCGTCGTACTCGCCAAGCAGGGCAATGACCGGCTTGCCACTGCCGTAGCTGGCAACGAAGGCGGTATCGATGCCGGCGATGCCGCGCTCGACCCGAAAACCCTCGGCTTCCAGTGCGTCGCTTAGCGTCGCTGCAGAGCGGGTTTCTTCGAAACGGGTCTCGGCGAGCTCCCATACCTGATTGGCGTAATCGATGAAGCGATCGCGCTTGCTCTCGATCAGGGTGTCGAGTTGTCGGATCGTATCGTCAGTCGCATTCATATCCATGAAAAACTTTTTCCTTAAAGCGTCTCGGAAGGTCGGCGGTGAAGGGCCGGGTCGTCTGCCTGCAGTGCCAGATAGGCCAGGGTGCGAATGGCCAGCGGCAGCACGTCTTCGTCGAAATCGAAACGCTGATGGTGGTGGCCGGCAGCGAGCTCGGTACCGAATACCATGTAGGTGGCCAGCCCCCCACGTTCCCGCACGCGCTGCATCATGGTCGTGGCGTCTTCGGAGCCGGAAGGACGATTCTCGATGGGGATCACGGTGTCGATCCCGGGGAGCTCGGCGATATGCCCCCGAATGAACTCGACCAGCGCCGGGCTCGGTTCGCAGTTGCGCGCTTCGCCGGCAAGGCTGTACGCCATCTCGACGCCCTGCATCGCCGCGGCGCCGTGCAAAACATTCCGTGCCCGGCGCTGCATCTCGGCATCGATCGCGCTGGTTTCTCCCCGCGTTTCGAGCTTGAGCGTGGCCGTGCCGGGCACCACGTTGCGGCCGCTGCCAGCATTGAGCACGCCGACGTTGATGCGCGAGGCGCCGGCGCTGTGGCGCGGAATGGCATGCAGGCCAAGCGCCGCCTGGGCCGCGGCCAGCAGCGCATTGTTGCCGGCCTCCGGGTTGGCACCGGCATGGGCGGGCACGCCGGTGAAAGTGACATCGAGCTTGGTGGTGGCGAGATAGCCGTTATGACCGCAGACGACCGTTCCCTTGGCCACGCCGGTGCCGATATGGGTGGCGATGAAGATATCCACGTCATCGAGCACGCCGGCTTCGACCATCGACCGGGCGCCGCGTACGCCCTCTTCCGCGGGCTGGAAGATCAGCTTGATTCGACCGCACAATTGCGGCGTCAGATCGACGAACAGACGCGCCAGGCCGAGGCCGATGGTGGTATGACCGTCATGGCCACAGGCATGCATCATGCCGGCGTTGCAGGAGGCGAATCCCTCCCGGCTGGGCCGGTGGTCGTTGTCACTGGACTCATCGAGATCGAGCGCATCGAGATCGACGCGATAGGCCAATGTCGGCCCCGGGCGGCCGGTATCCCATTCCGCTACCACACCGGTGTAGCCGCCGGCGAGGGCCGGCAGCCAGCGTTCGACGGCGCCCTGGTCGCGGGCGCGCTCGAGTGCCCGGGCCATCACTTCCGGCTCGGGTACGCCCATGCGACTGTCGGCGTCGATCACGTCGCGGCCGACGCTGACGCCATAGCCGAGCCGGTCCAGCTCTTCCGCAACGAGAGAGGCCGTTCGGAATTCGACCCAGCCGGACTCGGCATGGCGATGGAAATCCCGTCGCCACTGGGTCAACTGCGGTATCAGGGCCTCGACCGCTGCCGTCAGCTCGGGTTTGGTCACGGTATTCATTGTGATGTTCTCCGCGTGTTGGGTGTCTTGATGCGCTTGCCCACAGTCGTGTCCTGTCGCCTCAAGAGGGCAGATAGGTGGTGATACCCGGGCCGTAGGGCAGCCCCAGCAGGTAGAACGCCGTCAGAAGAAGAATCCAGATGCTCAGAAATGCCAGGGTGTAGGGCAGCATCAGCGACATCAGCGTGCCGAGCCCGGCGTTCTTGTCGTATTTCCGGATGAAGGTGAGCACGACGATCATGTAGGGATTGAGCGGCGAGATGATGTTGGTCGAGGAGTCGGCGATGCGGTAGGCGACCTGGACGAAGGCGGGGTGATAGCCGAGCTGCATGAACATCGGTACGAATACCGGTGCCTCCAGCGCCCATTTGGCCGAGCCGCTGAAGATCAGCAGATTCATGAAGGCCGTGAAGACGATGTAGCAGAGGATGACCGGGAACCCGGTGAAGTCCATGGCGGTCAGCAGGTCGGCACCGTTGACCGCGATCCAGGTGCCGATGTGGGTCCAGTTGAACCAGGCGATGAACTGCGAGGCGGCGAAGATCAGCACGATGTAGCTGCCCAGATCGCGCATCGCCTCTGCCATGTTCTCGGACACGTCGCGCGAGCGCTTGATGCGGCCGACGGTGATGCCCCAGGTCACGCTGACCGTGATGAAGAAGAACAGGATGATCGGAATGATGCCGCTCAGGAACGGCGACGGAATCAGCTCGCCATCGGGGCCGCGCAGCGGCGAGTTCGGCCAGAAGAGGAGTGTCGCGATGGCAGCGACGTAGATCAGCGCGGCAATGCCGGCGTTGCGAAGACCGCGGCGGGCATTTGCCGGCTCGCTGCTTTCGACCTGCTCGACGTCGCCCTGATAGGTGCCGAGGCGCGGTTCGATGACACGCTCGGTGACGACGGCGGCCACGATGGTGAGCACGAACACGGAGACACAGTTGAAGTACCAGTTGTCCACGGGCGTCACCACGATGTCGGGACTGACGATGCGCGCCGCTTCGGTGGAAATGCCCGACAGCAGCGCATCGGTACCGACGATCAGCAGGTTGGCGGTGAAGCCCGCGCCGGCGCTGGCGAATCCCAGCGCCAGGCCGGCGATCGGATGGCGGCCGAGGGAGTGATAGACCATGGCGGCCAGCGGCGGCAGCAGGATCAGCGAGGCGTCGGAGGCGACGTTCATCATGATCCCGGTAAACGCCACGGTGTAAGTCACCAGCCGTTTGGGTGCCGAAAGAATGGTGTGGCGCACCAGCGTCTCCAGCAGCCCCAGCTTTTCGGCCAGGCCGATACCCAGCATCATCGACAACACCAGCCCGAGCGGCGCGAAGCCGGTGAAGTTATCGAGCATCGAGTCGAGAATGAACTGGATACCCTCGGCGGAGACCAGGCTGCGAATTGCCTCTACCTCGCCGCTGCCGGGATGTTCGACAGTGGCGCCGGCGAGGGCAAACAACACCGATGCCACCAGCACGGCGGCAGCCAGCATGACGAAGATCATGAAGGGGTCGGGAAGCCGGTTGCCGAAACGCTCGATGGCGTTCAGCAGCCGGATCGACAGCCGCGGGCGAGCGGCGTCACGGGACGCGGTCGCTTCCATGGGGAACTCCTGAGTCGGTTGTTGTAGATCGGATGAGCCGATCGAATGTTATATCGCGCTATTGCCGCGCTCGGAGCCGACGATCGATTGTGTTGTGGCGTCTGGACCTCGAGCATGTCGTCGTCATCGTCTTCAGAACGTCAGACTGAAGATCTGGATCCGGAAACCCGGGGCTGAAGTCGGGAGTCTGGTGGCGTCGACTCGTCAACAGTAGAGCCGGCTCGAGATTCGCAAAAGATGTCGATTACTTTTTGGTGATAACCTGCGGTGATCGCGCAGTGGGAGTCGCCGTATGCAGTATCCGATCAAGCTCCACCAGATTCGGGCCTTCGTCGAGGTGTCGCGCCGCGGCAGTATTCGTGCGGCAGCGCGTGAGCTGGGGCTGTCCCAACCGGGGCTGACCAAGGCGATTCGCGAGCTGGAAGAGGGATTGGGCGCGGCGCTGCTGGTGCGCACTTCCCAGGGCGTGACGCTGACCGACTCCGGGCGAGCGTTCGATCAACACGCGCATCTGATCATCGAGGAACTGCGCCGGGCGCGGGAGAACGTCGAGCAGTTGAATGGGGTGCTGCGCGGGCAGATCGTGATGGGGGCTTCGGCCACGGTCGCGCGCACGCTGCTGCCACAGGTCGTCGCGCGCTTCCGGCGGGAACTGCCCAACGTCAGGCTACGGGTGATCGAAGGCCAGTTGTCATCGATGGTGGCGGGGTTGCGCGACGGTGAGCTGGACTTCTCGATCAATACGCTCTCCAGCGGCGTGCTCGATAGCGATCTCGAGGCGCTACCGCTTTTCTCGACGCCCTTCGTCGTGGTCCTGCGACGGGACCATCCCAGAGCGGGCGCCACCCGGTTGAAGGAGTTGATCGACTGCGACTGGGTGCTGCCAACGGCACGAAGCGGCTATTACGCGGATCTCGCCGACACCCTGGAACGTCACGGTTTCTCGCGTGATCAGGTGAGCGTGGTGTGCGACTCGTTCACCACTTCGCTCAATCTGATCCAGCACAGCGAGATGGTCGGTGCGTTTGCCTCGCAGATGACCGCGCAGCATGGCATGGGCGAACTGATGGAGCTGACCCTGGATGACCCGCTGCCGCTGGCGACCTTTCACATGATCAAACGCCGTGGCGTACCGCTGACGCCGGTGGCAGCGCGGCTGGCCAAGCTGTTCGAGTACGCAAGCCGGGACGCGTGATGGCGTTTGCCGGTCTTTTCATCGAATCACGCCGACTTGCCGGCGGGTTCGGGACGTGACGGGGCTGGCGGCTCTTCTTCGACGCCGTCGAGACGATCGACGTGCCTCAGCACCGGGAAGCTCCACATCCATATCCCGACGATCGCCAATGTACCGACCGAGCCGATGACAGCTGCGGGCACGGTGCCGAACCACGACGCCGTGACGCCGGATTCGAACTCCCCGAGTTCATTGGAGGCACCGATGAACAGCATGTTGACGGCGTTGACCCGGCCGCGCATCTCGTCTGGTGTCGCGAGCTGCAACAGCGTCAGGCGCACGTAGACGCTGATCATGTCGGCGGCACCCGCGATCAGCAGGGCGCCGAACGAGAGCCAGAACCAGTGGGAGAGGGCGAACACCAGGTTGGCGATGCCGAACACCGCCACCGCGGCGAACATGATCATGCCGGCATGGCGCTTGATGGCGCGAACGCCGAGATAGAGTCCCATCAGAAACGCGCCGATGGCGATCGAGCTGCGAAGCGCGCCGAGCCCCTCCGGGCCGACATGCAGAATTTCATGGGCGTAGACCGGCAGCAGCGCAACGATCCCTCCGAACAGCACGGCGAACAGATCCAGCGAGATGACCCCGAGAATCACCGGCTTGTTGCGGATGTAATGAATGCCGGCGGTAAAACGCTGCCAGGCGGTATCGTCGGTCTGGACGCGCTCGAAGGCATAGCGTACCGGCACGCCGGCCAGCGCCAGTTGGGCGACCAGGAAGCAGGCCAGGTTGACGCTGTAGGTCAGCGTCGGGCCGAAGGCGTAAAGCAGCCCGCCCAGCATCGGGCCGCCGATGACCCCGATCTTCATGATCGACGAGTTGACGGCGATCGCCTTGCCCAACTGATCGCGCGGCACGATCTGCGGCAGCAGACTCTGCAGCGTGGGCCCGGTGAAGGCGCGGGCGGCGCCGAACAGCACCAGCACCGCGTAGAACGGTAGCGGCGAATCGGGCTGCTCCAGCGATAGCAGAATCAGCAACACGCTGCAGAGTGCCTGCGCGGCCCAACTGAGTTGCAGGATCCGCTTGCGATCGAAGCGGTCGACCACGTCGCCGGCCGGCAGCAGCAGCAGGACCATCGGTAGAAACTGCGCCAGGCCAACATAGCCCAGTGTCAGCGGATCGTGGGTGATGTCGTAGACCTGCCACGCCACCACGATCGCCTGGATCTGCATGGCGAAGACCGCGCAGAGACGGGAGGCAAGAAAGGGGACGAAACCGGGCTGGCGATAAACGGGGCTGTCGGGACTGGCGGAAGCGTCTGCGGGCATGGTGTCCTGGGCGTGAGGCAGGGAAGGGAAGAACGGACGGATTAGCGTGCTAATGGCCAAGCATACGCCGTTATGTGACAAAAAGCCGCTGGCGGCCACCCTTCGTTGGTGGCGACGTGGTTGGTATTACGGTGTTCGACGCGATGTTGACGGTAATTTTCGTTTGTCAATCAGGTGCTTTGAATAACCACCGGTAATGGTGATCCCGCCGTTGCGCCAAAACGGCGCAATGACCTATTTTAACGACGTTTTTCTGGCTTCTTTTGGCGCAACACCGGGCGTATAGTGCGCTCGCTGCTGGCTTCATGACGTTGCCTCCCTGGCGAGAGCCAACGCCATCACCGAGTCTGCGAGCACTCACACGCTTTCCTGATCGTTCGAGTCGATGTGATCCATCGCCGACTCGAATGGAACTGTCGGCGCGGTGCCTCACGCACGGGTCGCCGGCCTTATTCGATTTGCACGTTCGAGGTTCTTGGCCTTATGTCCCGGCAGTTGCTTTCCATGGCGCTGGCACCGCTACTCGGTCTTTTCATCCTGGGTATCGGTAACGGCTTTCTGGCCTCGCTGATTACCCTGCGCCTGGATGCGGCCGGTGAGTCGGTCACCACCATCGGCTGGGTTTCGGCGGCCTACTATATCGGGCTGGCCATCGGGGCGTTGTTCAACGATCGGCTGCTGCTGCGGATCGGCCATATCCGCGCCTATGCCTGCTTCGCGTCGCTGGTGGCAGTCACCGTGCTGCTGCAAGGGCTATGGCTCAACGCCGAGCTGTGGTTCACGCTGCGCCTGATCGGCGGCTGGGCGACGCTGGGCGTCTATCTGGTCATCGAGAGCTGGCTGCTGACCGCCGCCGATACGCGAGTGCGAGGCCGGCTGCTGGCGCTGTACATGATCGCGCTCTACGGCGCCGGGGTCATCGGGCAGCTGCTGCTGGGCGTGGCGGACCATGCCGGTGCCAGCCAGCCGTTCATGATCATCGCCATGCTGGCGTCGCTGTCGGTGCTGCCGCTGGGCATGATCCCGCGGGTCTCGCCGTTGATCGAGCACGCCGAACCGCTGTCGCCCTGGCGGCTGATCACGGTGACGCCGACCGGCGTGATGGGCTGTTTCGGTTCGGGACTGGCAGTATCGGCGATCTACAGCCTGCTGCCGCTCTACCTGCAGCGCAGCGGTTTCGAGGTGCAGCAGATCGGTGAAATGATGGCGATCGTGATTCTTGGCGGCATGCTGCTGCAATACCCCATCGGTCGCTGGTCGGATCGGCACGACCGTCAGATCGTGCTGATTCTGATTGGTGGAGTCCTGGCGCTATTGTGCGGCGGGGTGTTGCTGTTGCCGGATCTGCCTGGCGTGCTGGCGGCCATGCTGTTTCTGGTGGGCGGTGGCGTGTTTGCACTCTATCCGGTGGCGGTAAGCCATGCCGCCGACCGTGCGCCGGCCGGCGCGCTGGTGCGAATGAGTCAGGGTCTGCTGTTGATCAATGCGCTGGGTGCGACGCTCAGTCCGCCGCTGATCACGCCGTTGATGATTCATGTCGGCGACGCCGGGTTGTTCGTGGCGCTGTCAGGGCTGGGCGCGGTGCTGGTGGCATTTTTCGTCTGGCGCCGGAGTCGGCGTCCGGCGCCGATGCCGATGGCACCATTCACTTCCAATCCCCATCAAACGGTCGTGGGCGCCGAGCTCAGCGTGACCGACGAGCTGGTACAGGGCGCGATCGAGCACGAGCATCTGGAAGATCTGTCGCAGGTGGTGCCGGATGTGGAAACGGCGCTCCCCGATGATAGGGAGAACGACACCAGGAGCGACGGGGCCGGCGACGCCGCGACGCCCCTGGCGCAAAGACGAGACAATCCCAGCCATCGGACCTCGGCGACCGATTAGGCCGCCGGGTCGATCACCCCGCCCAATGAAGCATTGCGCCGGAACCAACCGGCGATACTGACGCGAGGCTGTCGAGTCGGCAGCACTTCATGCGGAATGCGATCAGAGAGAAAGCAGGCAAAGGTCCCGGCGTCGGGGGGAACGCGCGCCACCTCGCGTTCGGTCTCGTGTTCGTCGTAGAGCACCATTTCACCGCCACCGTCGACCGGCCAGTCCGGGTTGAGGTAAAGCACCGTCGAAATGATGCGATTGGCGCGACCGCGAAAGCTGTCGTAGTGCTTGCGGTAGAACGCCCCGGGCGGATAGTGGGCGAAGTGAGCCTCGAATTCGAACAGTCCGGCGTAGAGCGCGAGGTTGATCTGCTGCTGGAGTTCGCTCATCAGCGCGAGGTAACGCCGTTGCGCCAGGCTCTCCCGATCCAGCCAGTGGATGGCGTCGCCGCGAATGTCGCGCCTCAGCGTGCGTTCGTCCCCGCGACCGATGGCTGCTTCCTGAAGCGCCGCCCGCTGATGCAACAGCTGCAGTTCGTCCAGCAACTCCTGACATAGTCCGGCACCGAGAAAGCGCTCGCCGACATACCAGCCGCGCTCTACCAGCCCGTCGATCAACGCGGGTAGTTGGGTACTGTCCCAGAAGGCGTGATGGGCATCTCGAGGTGTCATGAAGCCCTCACTTGAGAACCTTGCCGGATTGGTCGGAACGCGCCGCGGTCTGGCGCCGGCGCTGCGGGTGATAGCGCAGCTCTCCCTGCTCGGGTTTGCGGTCCAGCGCGATGTCGCTTTCGAACCCGACGGCCAGCAGCTCGACCAGCATCATGGCCGACAATCCCCAGATCACGCGGCCCTCGAAAGGGTAACTGGGAACATACCAGGACCGGTCGTCGACGGGGATGACATCGGTGTGGCTGCGGCGATCATCGATGAAAAGACGCAGCGGTACCTCGAAGATCGTCTCGATTTCCCCCGGCTCGGCCACCAGCGACAGATCGGGGGCGATCAGCCCGACGTATGGCGTCACACGCAGACCGTAGAGCGAGATGACGTCACTCAGCCGGCCGATGATCTCGACCTGCGCGGGTGCGAGGGCGATCTCCTCCTGCGTTTCCCGCAGCGCAGTGGCGAGCAGATCGATATCCTCGGGCTCACGCTTGCCCCCCGGAAAGGCGACCTGTCCGGCGTGCTGGGAGAGATGAGCCGTGCGCTGGGTGAACAGCAGCGTGGGCTCGGGCCGAGCGACGATGGGTAGCAGAACCGCCGCCTGAGGATAGGCATTGTTCAAACGACGCGGGCGATGTGCTTGCAGGCGTTCACGGACTTTCTCTAACATGCATTTTGACTCTAGCTTTCGACCCTGGCTTTCGACCTTGAACGGTCCGGCGTGCCGATCCACGGCGACCGGCGGCTCCCGCGAAATCTCGAATCCCGCTCCCGTGAAACCGAGGCGCTCTGAACCGAGACTCTATGAATTACTGTAGCCACTGCGGCCATACCGTGCGTTTTGCGATTCCCGATGGTGACGATCGTCCCCGGTTTCTGTGTGATGCCTGTGGCACCGTCCATTACCAGAATCCGCGCATCGTGGCTGGTACGCTACCGGTCGCCGGAGAGCGTATCCTGTTGTGTCGACGCGCCATTTCGCCGCGCAAGGGGTTCTGGACCCTGCCGGCGGGTTTCATGGAAAACGCCGAAACCGTCCAGGAGGCCGCGCTGAGGGAGACTCGCGAGGAGGCTCGCGCTGTCGTCGACGATCCGACACTGTATACCCTGATCAGTTTGCCGCACATCAATCAGGTCTACATGATTTTTCTCGGTGATCTCGATGGCGATTTCGCGGCCGGCCCGGAAAGTCTCGAGGTCGAGCTGTTCGAAGAGTCGCAGATTCCGTGGGATGAACTCGCGTTTCCGACCATCGAGCGCACGCTGCGACACTTCTTC
The DNA here is from genome assembly GCF_003206035.1 of Salinicola sp. CPA57. Classification (NCBI taxonomy): domain Bacteria; kingdom Pseudomonadati; phylum Pseudomonadota; class Gammaproteobacteria; order Oceanospirillales; family Halomonadaceae; genus Salinicola; species Salinicola sp. CPA57. Next base: position 159,272 of record NZ_PZJR01000016.1, on the reverse strand, counting down.
GACGATCGCCGTCGGGGCACTTTCGAACTGCACCTTAGCCAGATTGGCCAGGAAGAACGCGAACGCTTTTTCGGTTCCGCTTGAGCGCGGCCGGCCATCAGCGCTCGTCGAATCGGCCTTTCGGCAGCGACGCCAGACTGCTCAGCGGCCAGACGTCGAAGGCCGGCTCCTCGTAGGGGTGCGCATCGATCAACGCTGCGATCGCCGCGCGGATTCGATCGTCCGCGCAGACCAGTTCGACCCGATACTCTTCGACACTTTCCAGCCTGCCGGCGGCACCGATGTGCGGCTGCGCCCCTGCGAGTGGCCGAAACTGGCCCTGGCCGCGCAGCTGGAAACAGCACGCCTCGTAATCCCCGATGCGGCCGGCACCGCTGGCGAAGACCGCGGATTTGACGCTTTCCAGGTGGGATTCGGGAACGAAGAACGCCAGTTTGTACATGAGGATCCTCCGATTCGGATTCTGTCGTGACGGTGGGCCGCGTGCGGCGATGATGGCATAATGAGCCCGCTCCGACAGCGGGCCTGCCTCCCTTTTTCCGGGTAGGTGCGCTGTCTGGAACGAAACTGTTCAGGAAGAACTGTTCGAAATGAAACGTGCCGACCGGAAGCCTTGGCGATGTGGAAATGGGTCATTGTAGTACTGGTTGTCATGCTGGGGCTGATGCAGTACCGGCTTTGGTTCGGCGAGGGCGGCATTCGAGAATTCAACGACATCCAGGCGCGCGCCGATACCCTGGAGGGTAATACCGATACGCTCAAGGCGCGCAATGATCGTCTGGCCGCCGAGGTCGTCGATCTCAAGAACGGTCTCGATGCCATCGAGGAGCGCGCGCGCAGCGATATCGGCATGGTTCGCCAGGACGAGCAGTTCTTCTGGGTGCCCGGTGTCGACGATTCCGGTGATGGACCCGCCGCCCGTACGGGAGTCGTGCAGCCATGACGCTATGGTTGATCGTACCTGCCGCCGGGCGTGGCCAGCGCATGCAGGCCGACCGCCCCAAGCAATACCTGATGCTCCAGGGAAAAAGCGTGCTGGCCCGCACGCTCGAGCGCCTGCATCAGGCGTTTCCCGAGGCCGTTCTGCGGCTGTGTCTCGACCCCGACGACGAGTATTTCGATCCTGCGGACGTGCCTTTCGAGGCGTGGCAGCGTGTCGGCGGCGGTGATGAACGTGCCGACACGGTAGGCCGTGCGCTGTCGACACTGGTGGAGCAGGCGGCGGACGACGATTGGGTGCTGGTGCATGACGCCGCCCGACCCTGCGTGCGGCTCCAGGATCTGCAGGCGCTGCGCGAAGCGCTCGAAGACGAGGCGATCGGCGCGCTGCTGGCGACGCCGGCGGCCGATACCATGAAGCGCGCCGACGCCCGCGGTCGCGTCAGCCACACCGAACCGCGCGATGGTCTCTGGCACGCGCTGACGCCGCAGGTATTCCGCTTCGATCTACTCCGTCAGGCGCTCGACGCGGCGCTGGCCACCGGCATGACGGTGACCGATGAAGCCTCGGCGATCGAAGCCATGGGGCTGGCACCCAGACTCGTCGCCGGTAGCCGCGACAATCTCAAGATCACCCATCCCGAGGATCTGGCCATGGCCGCACGAATTCTGGCCGTGCAGCGGGAATCGGCAACGCATGTCGGCGGGCAAGGAGTGGAAGCATGAGTGTCAGAATCGGACATGGTTTCGACGTGCACCGCTTCGGTGACGGCGACCATCTGATGATTGGCGGGGTCCGCTTGCCGTTCGATCGCGGTTTCGTCGCCCACTCCGACGGCGACGTGCTTTTACATGCCGTCAGCGATGCGTTGCTGGGCGCCTGTGCGCTGGGCGACATCGGTCGTCACTTTCCGGATACCGACCCGGCCTGGAAAGGTGCCGACAGTCGGGCGCTGCTGCGCCACGTCGTCGGGCTGGTGCATGACGCCGGCTATCGAATCGGCAATCTCGATGCCACGCTGATGGCACAGGCGCCGCGCATGGCCGAATGGATTCCGGGGATGCGCGAGACGATCGCGGCCGATCTTGACGTCGAGCTGGGCGCGGTCAACGTCAAGGCGACGACGACCGAGCGCCTCGGCTTCACCGGGCGTGGTGAAGGTATCGCCGCGGAAGCGGTGGCGCTGCTGATCGCGAGCGGCGAATGAGCGATCCGGCGCCGCCAACCGTCGATTCGTGGCCGCCGAACTGGTGCTACGTCGCGGGCATGCCGACCGTCGCCGGTGACTATCGCCAGCGGGCCGAGGATTTCCAGGTCGAGGAGCAGTTCGATTTCACGCCGGAAGGGCAGGGCGAGCATCTGTGGCTGTGGCTGGAAAAGCGCGGGTCGACCACGCCGGATCTGGCGCGTCTGCTGGCTCGGGCGGTCGACATCCCGGTGCGGGACGTGGGTTTCAGTGGTCTCAAGGATCGCGATGCGGTCACGCGTCAGTGGTTCTCGCTGGCGCTGCCCGGTCGCGAACCGCCGCCGGGCTGGAAGGCGGGGCTGGCCGAGCGCCATGTCGAGTGTCTCGAAGCGGTTCGGCATCCGCGTAAGCTGAAACGCGGCGTGCATCGGGCCAATCGGTTCCGTCTTAGAATCCAGGGCGAAGCGATTGCCTCTTCGGCTACGCGAGAGCGCTGGGATCGACTGGTTGCCGACGGCGTGCCCAACTATTTCGGCCCGCAGCGTTTTGGCCCCGCCGGACGCAATCTGCATCGCGCCCGCCAGCTGCTGGCTCGTGGCTGGCGCAAACGCCAGGATCCGCAGGGGCTGCTGTTATCCACGGCGCGCAGCTATCTTTTCAACGCGGTGCTGTCGGCTCGGGTAGCCGATGGCAGCTGGTGCGTGCCGCAGCCTGGCGACGTACTGAATCTGGATGGCACCGCGAGCCGCTTTGCCTGCGAGACGATCGATCAGCAGCTGCTGGCCAGAGCGCAGGCCGGTGACCTGCATCCGACCGGGCCGCTGTGGGGAAAGGGCCGGCTGGAGAGCCTTGCCGACGTCGCCGGGCGGGAAACGGCCATCGCGACCGGCTTTGCCGAATTGGCTGACGGTCTCATCCAGGCCGGGGTACGTCAGGATCGGAGGTCGCTTCGGCTGCGGCTTGCCGACGCCAGCTGGGAAGCCGCGGATGATGCGGTCTGGCTCTCCTTCTCGTTACCGCGAGGTGCCTTTGCCACGTCGGTGCTGCGAGAGCTGTTTCAGCATCCGTCGCTGATCTGACGCCGCCGATTTCGGCAACTCATCATGAGGATCAAGAGATGCGCAGACTGTTGTTGTCCAACGACGACGGCGTCCATGCTCCAGGATTGAGGGCTCTGGCGCGAGCTCTCGAAAGCTACTCGCGGCTGCGAGTGGTGGCGCCGGATCGTGACATGAGCGGTGCCAGCAATTCGCTGACGCTGACACGACCGTTGGCGTTGACCGCACTGGACAATGGGTTCTACAGCGTCGACGGCACGCCGGCTGACTGCGTCTATCTGGGTGTCAACGGCGTGTGGGAAGAGAAACCCGATCTGGTGATCTCCGGGATCAATCATGGCGGCAACCTGGGTGACGACGTGCTCTACTCGGGCACCGTCGCGGCGGCCATGGAAGGACGCAATCTAGGCATGGCAGCAGTGGCCATTTCGCTCTGCGGGCAGCGCCACTTCGAGACCGCCGGACGCGTTGCAGCGAGTCTCGTCGGCGCGGCGGAGGCGCTGTCGCTGCCGCCTCGCAGTCTGCTCAATGTCAACGTGCCGGATCTGCCGTGGGGCGACATTCGCGGCTTCCGGGTGACGCGTCTGGGGTATCGCGGTCCGGCTTCGCAGCCGATACACGTCAAGGATCCACGCGGGCGTGACCGCTACTGGATCGCGGCGGTCTCGGAAAATGCCGATGACGGTCCCGATACCGATTTCGCGGCGATCGAGGCGGGCTTCGTCTCGATCACGCCGCTGCAAACCGATCTGACCCGTCACGAGACGCTAAACGACGTACAGGGCTGGCTGGATGGACTGTCACACGCCTGAAGAGCTGAGCGGCGTCGGCATGACGTCGCAACGAACACGCAATCGCATGGTCGAACGTCTGGCGGCAGGCGGAATCCGCCATGCTCGCGTGCTGGAAATGATGGCGGCCGAACCGCGCCATCTGTTTCTCGACGAGGCGTTGGCGCACCGTGCCTATGAAGACACGTCTCTGCCACTGGGGTTGGGACAGACCCTGTCTCAGCCCTGGATCGTGGCGCGGATGAGTGAATTGGTGGCTCTGGCCGAGCCGCAGCGCGTGCTGGAGATCGGCACTGGCTCCGGCTACCAGACGTTGATTCTGTCGCGTCTGGTCAGGAGCGTCTGGAGCGTGGAGCGTATCGCGGCGCTGCAGTCTCGGGCTCGGCAGCGCCTGAAGCGTCTGGGCGCGCACAACGTCAATCTACGCCACGCCGATGGTGGCATGGGCTGGCCGCAGGCGGCGCCGTTCGACGTCGTATTGCTGACCGCCTGCGCCAGTGAGCTGCCCCAGCCGCTGTTGAGGCAACTGCGTGACGGCGGGGTACTGATTGCGCCACTGGCGGACAGCGAAGGACGTCAGTGGCTGACGCGGGTCCGCCGGCGTGGTCTGGCATTCGATCATCAGCGTCTCGAAGAGGTGCGTTTCGTACCATTGCTTGAGGGAGTCATTCGTTGAAGCGCATCGCGAAAACCGTATTGAAGGGTATGGGAATGGGTGCGGCAGATGCCGTGCCGGGCGTCTCGGGGGGCACCATCGCCCTGATCGTGGGTATCTATCAGGAGCTGATCGAGACCATCAAACGCTTCGGGCCGGGCGCCTTCGGCGTCTGGCGTCAGCAGGGTTTGACCGGACTGGTGAGCTACCTCAACCTGCGCTTTCTGGTGCCGCTGGTGGTGGGGATCGGGCTCAGCCTGGTGACGGTTGCCCATCTGGTGACCTGGTTGATGGCGCATCATCAATTGCCGCTCAACGCGTTCTTCTTCGGATTGGTGTTGGCGTCGGCCTGGGTGGTCATGCGACAGGTCGGCCATTGGCGCTGGCGTTACCTGCTCCCGGTGCTGATGGGGTTGGTCGTTGCGGCGTTCTTGCCGCACCTGTTGCCGGACATGAGCCGAGCCGGCGACGCGACGCTCTTTGTCGCGGGTGCCATCGCCATCAGTGCGATGCTGTTGCCGGGCGTGTCGGGCAGCTTTCTGCTGCTGGTGATGGGGCTCTACGGCACGGTGATGAGCGGCATCAAGAGTTTCGATGTCGGCCTGATAGCCGTCTTTGGGGCTGGCTGTCTCCTGGGTCTCTTCACCTTTTCCCGGCTGCTGTCCTGGTTGTTGCGTCATTATCATGCGATCACGCTGATGGCGATCGTCGGTTTCATTCTGGGTTCCTTGCCGCAACTCTGGCCCTGGCGTCAGATAGCGAGCTACCGCATGGGAGCCGATGGCCAGCAGGTAGCTCTTGCATACCACTATCTGATGCCTTCGGAGTACGCGGCGATCACCGGTCAGCCCTCACAGTGGCTGCTGGCCGGCGTGTTGATCCTCGCCGGCATTGTGGTGGTAATGTGTCTGGGAGAGCGCCGGGAGGCGTCATGACACGGTTCATCGGCTGCTGTTCGCTGTCCGTCACGAAAAAGGAATTTTCTTATGAGTAAACGTCGAACTGCACTGTTACTGGGGCTTCTCCCCGTCTTCGCCGTGGGGTTGAGCGCCTGCTCGACTTCGAGCGGCCGGCCTCAGGTGCAGGATCTCTCCGTCAGCCGCAACAGCACGACGAACTCCAGCTACACCGTCAAGAGTGGCGATACGATCTACGGCATTGCCTGGCAGAACCGGGTCGATTTCCGTGATCTTGCGCAGCTCAACGGCATTTCGCCTCCCTATCGTCTGGAGCCGGGCCAGCAACTCAGGCTGAAAGCCGGGGCGACTATCGACGCCGGCCAAACCGTTGCCAGTAGTGGCGGCGGAGTGACCGCGACGGGGCTGGGCGCTGCGGGTAGCGGTGTCAATCAGGCGCAGTCCGCGGCGGCCGACGGTGACAACCCCTCCTGGTTGCTGCCCTCAGGCGGAAGCGCGGCAGCGGGAAGCGCGCAAGACGCGTCGCAGAATGGAGGGAAGGGCACCACCGGCGCGTCCTCTTCGAACCCGGGACCGGTCTACGCGCAGGGCAATGACCAGAGCGGCACGTCGAGCGCTACCCGGAACGTCGCTCGGAATGAGGCGAGCAGCGGCTCGCAGCAGAGTTCTTCTACGGCAAACGCCAACGCCGGCGCGGGTCAGTCCAGCAGCTCGCAAGTGGCGTCCGGTTCGACGCCAACTGACACCGAATCGTCATCGTCTTCTGCTTCCATGAACCGGAGCAACACGAAGACGGCGGCAGGAAACGATGCGGGTACCGAGGTCGCGGGCGAGCCCAGCGGGGCGCCAGACCGTTCCGATAGAACCTACAAGCCGGTCGAAAACGTGCCTTGGCAGTGGCCGGCCAGTGGTCAGGTGGTCGGCAAATTCCAGGATGATTCGAACATAACTCCCGGCATTGATATTGCCGGTCAAAAGGGGCAACCTGTCAAAGCAGCCGGACCAGGGATTGTGGTGTATGCCGGCGACGGTGTGCGGGGATATGGCAACCTCATCATCCTCAAGCACAATGATCGCTTCTTGAGTGCTTACGCTCACAACGACGCGTTGAAAGTGAAGGAAAACGATGTCGTTGAGGCCGGAGAAACGATAGCGACGATGGGTCAGACGGATGCTGACCAAGTCGAGCTACATTTCGAGGTTCGCGTGAACGGACAACCTCAAGACCCACTGCAATACCTGCCTGCGCGTTGATTTTTTACATCGACAGTCTTCGGACTGTCGATGAAGGGCTTGCCGAATCCATCATCGAAGGCCGCATCCAATTACTCGACCTCAACGTAGTTGCCTTACGGGGCGACGTCGAGGTCGGTGATCGATAACGGCGACATTCGATACGGGGATTTGGCGAACCGGGATAACTAGGGAAAGTTATAACACTGCAAGGAATACGCGGTCGCCTTGATGAAGGATGGTCATGGCGAGGGACTCAGGTAGCCAAGATTGGGGGTAGTGGACATGAGCATGCTTGAACGGGAAATTCAGGATGTTGAGCTCGACGGTGATACTGCAGAAGTCGATATCGACAATGCGGGTCGCAAGGATGATGAAAGCGCTTTTGAGAAAGCGTTGAACCGTGAAGAAAACTCCTACCACCAAAGTCTCGATGCGACACAGATCTATCTCAACGAGATCGGGTTTTCGCCGCTGCTGACTCCCGAAGAAGAGGTGCATTTCGGCCGTCTTGCGCAGAAGGGCGACCCGGCCGGGCGTCAGCGGATGATCGAGTCCAATCTGCGCCTGGTGGTCAAGATCGCGCGGCGATATCTCAATCGGGGGTTGTCGCTGCTCGATCTGATCGAGGAAGGTAACCTGGGGTTGATTCGCGCCGTCGAGAAATTCGATCCCGAGCGAGGGTTTCGTTTCTCGACCTACGCCACCTGGTGGATTCGCCAGACCATCGAACGGGCGCTGATGAACCAGACGCGGACGATTCGCCTGCCGATCCACGTGGTCAAGGAACTCAATATCTATCTGCGTGCCGCCCGCGAGCTGACTCAGAAGCTCGATCACGAGGCGACCGCCGAAGAGATCGCCGAGTTCCTGGACAAGCCGGTGGGTACTGTCAAGCGCATGTTGGGACTCAACGAACGTGTCTCCTCCGTCGATTACCCGATGGGCGCCGAGAGCGACAAGCCACTGATCGATACGATCGCCGACGAAAACGAAGATGGCCCGGAATCCAACCTGGTCGACGACGACGTCAAGCAGCATGTCGACGAATGGCTGATCGAGCTGAGCGAAAAACAGCGCGAGGTCGTTCTTCGTCGCTTTGGCCTGCGCGGGCATGAAGCGGCCACGCTGGAAGAGGTCGGCGAAGAGATCGGACTGACGCGTGAACGGGTCCGTCAAATTCAGGTCGAGGCACTCAAGAAGTTGCGCCGCATGCTGGAAAAACAGGGCCTGTCGATGGACTCGATCTTCGAATAAGCGGCTTCGGGCGCATAAATGCGCAAATGTCCGTGAAGGGTTGGTCTCGCTATTGATCCGGCAGCATACATGCGGCATTGTATGTAAACCTCAGCCGAGGCGTCAGCAGACATGCTGGCGCCTCGGCCATTTGTAGTGTGGCCCTGATGGCGTCGAAGACTATCGGCGTCTTGAGTCCGCCGGAAAAATAGCCATGATTGGGTTTCTGGGCGATGCCGACAGTGTCGCTACCGCTAGTGTCGGCTGGCTTGTACACCTTCAAGCCTGACTCGCATGATCGGTTGTATATCGTCTTCAGTGCTCAACGATAGGAAATGTCTCGATGTCGCCTCTCATCTCGTTGCCGTCGCGCTCCCCCTTGCGACATGCCATTTCTCTGCTGGTCGTGGCAGCGTTCGTGCCCTCGGCCCATGCGGCGGATCTACTGACCATCACGCAGGATGCACTGGAGCACTCCGCGACGTTGAACTCCTCGCGCTCGACGTTCAAGAGTACCGAAGCGGGCCAGGACGTCGAGCGTGGCGACTTGCTGCCGCAGATCAGCGCGACCGGCAGTTTGTATCACCAGAAAGTCTTCGACGAACAGAGCTCGACGCTGAGCGCCGGTAGCGGCAGTGGCGGGGCGGGTAGTGATGACAGCTACAACGGCAGTAGCGCAGGCGTCAATGTCACCCAGGCGCTGTTCGATGCGACCAACTGGTACGAGTACCTCCAGAGCAAGAAGCAGGTCGGTCAGCAGTCGTTGCAGTTGGAAATCGATCAGCAGCAACTGCTTTATGATGTCGCCGAGGCCTATTTCGAGATCCTGCGGGCCAAGGAGGTGCTGGACGCCAGCCAGGCGCAGGAGAAGGCGATCGGGCGGCAGCTGGAGCAATCCAACGAACAGTTCAACGTGGGTCTGGTGGCAATTACCGACGTCAACGAGGCGAAGGCCGCCTATGATTCGGCCCGAGCTGAGCGGATTGCGGCCAAGAGCGACCTTCAGGTGAGCTTCGAAGCACTCGAGCGCCTGACGGGCCGACGGTATCCCAGCATCGAAAGTTTGGCGGACGATCTGCCGATCGAGCCACCCATGCCCGCCAATCGCGACGACTGGGTGGACCTGGCGCTGGCCAGCAGCCCGTCGATCCAGTATGCCCAGGCGTCCGTGGAACTCGCGAAATCTGGCGTCGATATCGCCCAGGCAGGCCATCTGCCGACGCTGGATGCGTTCGCGGACTACTCCTATTCCGATAGCGATAATGACTACACCCGAGGCCACGGAGAGGATCTGCAAGTCGGTGTTCAGGCCAACCTGCCGATCTATACCGGCGGATCCACCAGTGCATCGGTCCGCGAGAATACCTATACGCTGGAGGCGACCCAGTACGATTTCGAAGATCAGCGTCGCTTTACCACGCAGCAGGTGCGCTCGCTGTTCGCCCAGGTCAGCAACGACGTCGAGTCGGTCGAGGCGCAGCGTGAGGCGATCGTCTCCAGTCGCAGCGCACTGGAAGCGACCCGCGCCGGATACGAAGTAGGTACCCGTAATATCGTCGATGTGCTGGATGCCGAGCAGTCGCTCTACGAGTCGATTTCCAATTATGCCGATGCCCGTTACACCTATGTCACGGATCTGCTGCAGCTACGCCAGCAGGCTGGCGTGTTGAATCTCGACGTGATTCGCGGTACCAATCGCTGGCTGCGCGACAGTGATCCGGTCTCTCTGACCACGATCGACGATGATGGCGCGTCGGCTGTTGATGACATCGGCGCGCGTCCGACGCCGCCGCCGCCCGCCCCCTGATCAGAAGCCGGCGCTGCTGGCTCCACTCAGGCAGCCGGCCCCGCCGGAGACGGTTTGTCGGCAGGCTGTGCCAGCAGCCCGCATCGGGCACCAAAATCGACGCCGCTGCCCTAGCGGCGTCGTCGTTTTCATGGACGGATGGTTTGCCAGTCAGCCGGCTCGAGTCGATCGACCCCGAACGTCGTCCAAGAGGGTGAAAGTACCGTTCGACAAGGTAACATGACGGTATTCGGCCGGTGTCAGCCACCGGCTTTTCTGATGGTATCGAAGGAAATGTCATGGCCCGGCCGCTCATTGCCGATATCGATCTCGACGCACTGCGCCACAATTACGCCGTCGCCAGAGCCCTGGCACCGCAAAGCCGCTCCATGGCGGTGATCAAGGCCAACGCCTACGGTCACGGGGCGGTGGCGTGTGCGAAAGCGCTGGAGGCCGTGGCGCCGGCCTTTGCGGTGGCGTCACTGGAGGAAGCCGAGACGCTGCGCGAGGCGGGGATTCGCCATCCGATACTGCTGCTCGAGGGAATCTTCGAGGTCAAGGAGCTGGCCCGGGTCGAAGCGCTGGGGTTGTGGCAGGTCGTGCATAGTGACTGGCAGTTCGATGCCGTGATGAACTATCCGGCGGCGCAACCGTTGCCGGTCTGGCTCAAGCTGGATTCGGGCATGCATCGGCTCGGGTACGACCCGGAATCGTTCGTCGATCGCTGGGGCCGATTGAAGGCGGCTCATCGCCGGGTCCGCGATCTTCATCTGGTCAGCCACTTTGCCAGTGCCGATCAATCCGATACCGCGCAGTTCGAGCATCAGTGGCGGGTCATCGAATCGATCCGTCAGCGTCTCGAAGCCCCGCTCTGTATCGCCAATTCGCCAGCGACGCTGGCCAAGCCAGTCACCCATGGCCAGTGGAATCGTCCCGGCATCATGCTTTACGGCAGCAACCCTCTGGAGAGCGAACTGCCCGCAGGGGTGTCGCTCAAACCGGTCATGACGCTACGCTCGCGTCTCATCGCGGTGCAATCTCTGCAGGGCGGGGAGCCGGTAGGCTACGGGTCCCGCTGGCACACCTCACGGCCGTCTCGGATCGGAGTGGTCGCCGCTGGCTACGGCGACGGCTACGATCGCCATGCCGCCGACGGCACGCCGATACTGGTCGATGGTCAACGCTGCCCCCTGGTGGGGCGTGTGTCGATGGACATGTTGACGGTGGATATCAGTCACCTGCCCGAAGCCGATATCGGCAGCGAGGCGGTGCTTTGGGGACGAGGGCTGAGTGTCGATGAAGTCGCGAGCCATGGTGATACCATCGGTTACACGTTGCTGACCGGACTGCTGCCGAGGGTGCCGCGACGTTATCACTCGGGCGCCTAGAGCCCGCCCGCGCCAGTTCGCTACACTATCCGCCTTTTACACGACATCCCGGCATTCATACGAGATCCGGCATTCATACGACATCGGAAGAATCATGGCCAAGAAACGCTATCCTGCCAATCACGCTCATCCCCGTTACTGGGGTGCCTGGCTTGGTATCGGGCTGATGCGAACGGGGGCGATGCTACCCTGGCGTCTCAAGCTGGCGTTGGGCCGCGGCTTCGGGTTGCTGACCTGGAAGCTCGCCAGGCGTCGACGTCATATCACCGACACCAACCTGTCGCTGTGTTTTCCCGAGCTGGACGGTCAGCAGCGGGCGGAACTGGTCAAGAAGACCTTCATCGCCAACGGAATCGGTGTTCTCGAGACGGCGACCGGTTGGTGTCGCGATCCCGAACATCTGCGCCATCGAGTGACTTTCCGAGGAACCGAACACATGGAGCGCGCCATGGCGCAGGGAAAGGGAGCGCTGATCATCGGCATCCATTTCTCGACCCTGGATCTCGGCGGCGCCCTGCACTCGCTGTTCTTTCCCGCGGACGTCGTCTATCGCCCTCACGACAATCCGGTATTCGAGGATTTCATGACCCGTGCCCGGCGCAATATCTTCGGTGCGGCGATCGACCGTCACGACTTGCGTGGGGTCGTCCGTCGCATCAAGTCGGGTCACGCGGTCTGGTATTCGCCGGATCAGGACTTCGGCCGAGAGGTGAGCGTATTTGCGCCGTTCTTCGGGGTTTCCGCGGCATCGATCAAGCTGACGGCCAAGATCGCGCGGATGACGGGAGCGCCGGTCATGCCGCTGATGTTCCATCGCAATCCGGACGACCGGACCTACACGCTTGAGTATCTACCGCCGCTTGAGAATTACCCCAGCGGCGATGATGTCGCCGATGCCGCTCAGGTCAATGCCTTCATCGAGCAGGCGATTCGTCGGCGGCCTGAGCAGTATCTCTGGCTGCATCGGCGTTTCAAGACCCGCCCGCCTGGCGAGGAGTCTTTTTATTGAGCGAGTCGTCGGGTACGAAACTTGACGAAAAGGCGGCGAACGACAAGGATGAGTCTGTCCTCACGGAACGAGAGGGCGGTTTGCCGAAGCCGGATAGCCCGGCCCAGGCGAGTCCAATGGGTCAGCACAGGAAGAGTTACCATGCTTAGCTACGCCGTGATTTTCCTCATCGTCGCGATCATTGCCGGGGTTCTTGGGTTCGGTGGTGTCGCTGGGATCGCTGCGACGATCGCCAAAGTGTTATTCGTGATTTTCTTGATTCTGTTCGTCGTCTCGTTGGTTCGCGGACGGGGCCGCTGAAACGAATCGAAAGCCACCGTCACCAACCATTACCCCGCCATCAGGCGGGGTATTGGTTCATGCGGCAGTCGGAGCGAGCAGCGGTTTTGGGCTCAGGCGTCGATACGCTTGTACTTCATTCGCTTCGGCGTGTCGTTGCCAACTCGCTTGTGATAATCCGCTTCGTACTCGTTGTAGTTCCCCTCGAACAACACCACGTTTGAATCTCCCTCGTAGGCGAGAATATGGGTCGCGATGCGGTCCAGGAACCAGCGGTCGTGCGAGATGACCAGCGCGCAACCGGGAAACGCCAGCAAGGCTTCCTCCAGCGCTCGCAGGGTCTCGATATCCAGATCGTTGGAAGGTTCGTCCAGCAACAGCACGTTGGCGGCCTGCTTCAGCGTCTGGGCCAGTTGCAGACGCCCACGCTCACCGCCGGACAGATCGCTCAGGCGCTTCTGCTGATCGGTACCCTTGAAGTTGAACCGGCCGACATAGGCGCGGGAAGACACTTCGTAACCGTTGATGTTGAGAATGTCCTGACCACCGGAGACGGCTTCCCACACGGTCTGGGTGTTGTCGAAATGGTCGCGGAGCTGTTCGACGTAGGCCACGTCGACCGTCTCGCCGAGTACCACCTCGCCGCTATCCGGCTGCTCGTTGCCGGCAATCAGCTTGAACAGCGTCGATTTGCCGGCCCCGTTGCCGCCGACGATGCCGACGATTGCGCCGGGCGGAACCCGGAACGAGAGATTGTCGAACAGCATCTTCTCGTCGAAGCGCTTGCTGACATCGTGGAATTCGATGACCTTGTCGCCCAGTCGTGGCCCGGGCGGAATGTAGATCTCGTTGGTCTCGTTGCGCTTCTGGTAGTCGCCGGACTGCAGTTCCTCGAACCGGTTGAGGCGCGCCTTGCTCTTGGCCTGTCGGCCCTTGGCATTCTGACGGACCCACTCCAGCTCCTGCTTGATCGCGCGCTGACGGCCGGCTTCCTGCTTGGACTCCTGGGCGAGGCGCTGCTCCTTGGACTCGAGCCACTGAGAGTAGTTGCCTTCGAACGGAATGCCGTGACCGCGATCGAGTTCGAGAATCCAGCCGGCGACGTTGTCGAGGAAGTACCGGTCGTGGGTGATCGCCACCACCGTCCCCGGATAGTCGTGCAGGAAGCGCTCGAGCCAGGCGACCGATTCGGCATCCAGATGGTTGGTCGGCTCGTCCAGCAACAGCATGTCCGGGCTCGACAGCAGCAGACGGCAAAGCGCCACGCGGCGACGCTCCCCCCCGGACAGATGGCCGACACTGGCCTCCCACGGCGGCAGGCGGAGCGCTTCGGCGGCGACCTCCAGCTTGCGCTCGATATTATGGGCGTCGGCGGCTTCGATGATGTTCTCCAGGCGCGCCTGCTGCGCGGCCAGGGCATCGAAGTCGGCGTCCGGCTCGGCATAAGCGGCGTAGACGGCTTCCAGTTCCACCTGGGCCTTTTTGACCTCGCCCAGGGCTTCCTCGACCGTCTCGCGTACGTTCTTGCTGTCGTCGAGTTCGGGCTCCTGCGGCAGATAGCCGATATTGATACCCGGCATCGGGCGAGCTTCGCCGTTGTACTCGGTATCGACGCCGGCCATGATTCGCAGCAGTGTCGATTTTCCCGAGCCGTTGAGACCGAGCACGCCGATCTTTGCGCCAGGGAAGAAGGAGAGCGAGATGTCTTTCAGAATCTCGCGCTTCGGGGGGACGACCTTGCCCACCCGGTTCATGGTGTAAACGTATTGCGCCATGGAAATCCGATTCAGTGAGTCACAGTGGATAAAGACAGGCAATCGATGCTGCAGCGCCCGCCAACGGGGCGCAGCCTGGATAGGGCAGGGTAAACGACTCATGCCGACAATGCGAACGGGCGCCTGGGCGCCCGTCGGTACAACGTTCAGGGTCGCGACCTGCTCTATTACGACCTGCTCTTAATTACGACCTACTCTTCCTCGTCGCCGAAATCATCGTACCAGTCGTCTTCGATGGCACGCTTGAGGCGGCGTTCTTCCAGCAATGCCTCGACCTGGCGTCTGGCGCGCAGCGAGTCTGCCTTGCTACTGCGGGGACGTTCGAACTGTTCGTCGTTGATGGCTTCGGAAAAATCCTGATCCTCGACATAATCCTCACGGCTCATTACTTGGCCCTCCCGTGAAATCGCATCTCAGTGACGCTCCGGGCTATATATCGTCGAATCCGATCGGGTACAAGCGTTTCCTGGCTTAAAAAAAACTATCGCCGCAGTTGGCGGCGATAAGTGATGATCCCCGGATGCCGTTCAGGCGGGATCGCGCTCGGTTTTCAACGTCTCCAGCTCCTCCAGCGCCTTGGCCAGGTTGGTGACATCCTTCTGCACGCCAATGAAGTAAGTGAGCTGGTCCTCATCGTCGTAGACCGGGGTGATCGACAGCTCGTTCCAGAACGGACTGCCATCCTTGCGATAGTTTCGCAGCACCTCGCGGCACGACTTGCCTTCACGCAGTGCGGTACGAATTCTGTCGATTCCCGGTTGATCACGATCTCCGTTCTGCAGGAAACGGCAGTCGCGGTAGAGAATCTCGTCGATGGTATAGCCCGTCAGACGTTCGAAGCCCTGGTTGGCATAGATCAGGATATTCTCGTCGCCTTCCTGCTCGGCCACCACGATGCCGTCGTCCGAGGCGTTGACGATACGCTCCAACAAGGCCGGACTGATCATGGGCGGGTGTTTACTGGTACTGGCCATCCTTGCCTCCAGGCTGGGCATTCGACGGATTGTAGGAGCGATACTTTCAATAATGATGCCATGGTGCGATGGGATTACAACGCTTTACGTCAGCTCGGCGTCTCGACCTCCGCCAGCGCGTGCGAACTCAGGGCCGCCGCGACCGCCAGCACTGCAAGCATCAACATCAGACCCGCGCTGCCCAGCCATTGCGCCAGCGCGCCGAGCAGGAGCCCGACGACCAGCATCAGCACGCCGGTGAAGGTGTTGGAAAAGGCGACGTAGAGCGCGCGGGTGCTGCTGTCGGACAGGTCGATGACATAGGTCTTGCGGCCCAGGCGGACCCCCGCGTGAGCGATCATCAGCAGGCCATAGATCAGGGCGTAGGGCCATACGCTGGTTCGTATTTGCGCCGGAAGCCAAACGCAGGCGGCGCCTGCCAGGCAGCAGACGGCAGCGCCGATGGCACTGTTGCGCATCACTCGACGGCTGGAGCGATCGGCCAGTCGCCCCCAGATCGGGCCGGCAATCATGCTGGCTGCCCCGGAAGTCAGGATCAGGATGCCGAGGCTGGCCAGATCGGTACCGCTGTTCTGCTGTCCCAGCAGGGCAAGATAGGGAAGCGCGAGGGCGCTGGACAGCAGCAGGGCGCGCGAGAGATTGAAGTGCAGGAAACGACGGTCGCGGCGCATCAGAGAGACGCCCTGCTTGATGCTGTCCCAGGCGTTGGCGCCGCCTTCGGTAGCGCCCGGCGTCTCGCGAATCATGGCCGCGCACAGCGCGTTCAACGCCCAGCCCAGGGCGGCGGCGAACAGCAGGATCGCCAGCGCCCAGGTGCCGGGCTGGTCATCCAGAATGACCATGCCGGCGCCGACGATCAGCGTCAGCGCGCCGGCGACACTGGCGCTCCACCCCATCAAGGTGCCGCGACGCTGCTTGGCAATCGTCTTGCCAAGGACATCCTTGGTCGCGACCGACGAGAGCCCGCGGCCGAGCGCCAGGCCGGTCAGCGCGATCAATACCAGCATGCCCCCCCAATTGCCGTGACCAAACAGGGCGAGCAGCGCCAGCAGCAGTGCTCCGATCGCCTGGACGATGCCGCCGATCACCCATACCCACTTGCGGACAGGGCGCAGGCGGATGTAGCCGGCAATCATCAGTTGCGGCAGCAGGGCGCCGGCCTCGCGGATGGGCACGAGTAGACCCACCATCCAGATCGGTGCGCCGATCGCGCCCATCAGCCAGGGGAGAATCAGACGGGCGTTGGAAAGCTCGTCCGCCAGCTTGTTGCCGAGGGCGGCGATCAGGTGGCGGAAAAAGTTGCCGGGCTGCTCGTGACAGGCTTCGTCGGAGATGTCACGACACATGCGACTATCTTCGTCACCGGTGACGCGCTCGAAAAGGCGAGTGAGGCTGGCTTGCTGGGCTGACATGAAAAACGTTCCCTGTTTTCCGAGTAATGGCTTTCTGGTGCCGAGGCGTTGCGTCGACCGCCGATCCGACGAATATGAGCTGCCCGGAATCGCGCTGCGCTCCGCTTGAGTTGTGGCGCTTCAGCGCCGCATCATGTCGCTAACCTTCCCAGGAGAGAGCGATATGGCGCGTGTTCGTATTCACTATTGTACCCAATGCCAATGGTTGCTGCGTGCCGGCTGGTACGCGCAGGAGCTGTTGCAGACCTTCGGAGAAGATCTCGAGCAAGTCGCGCTGGCGCCCAGCCATGGTGGTCACTTCGAGGTGTTCTACGACGACGAAACGCTATGGGAGCGCAAACGCGACGGCGGCTTCCCCGACGTCAAGGAGCTCAAGCGCCGGGTTCGCGATCGTCTCGATCCAGAGCGCGATCTGGGTCACACGGATCGCGCCGCGCGCTGAGCGTCACCACCAGTGCTTGCGTTTGAGCAGCCACATCACCCAGCCGCCGACCACGGCGGTAATCGTCACGAACACGACGAAGCCGTATGGGCTGTCTGCGCCGGGTATGCCGCCCACGTTGATGCCCAGCAGACCGGTCAGAAAGCTCAGAGGCAGGAATACGGTGGTCACGATCGCCAGCATGTACATGCGCTGGTTCATGCGCTCGTTATGTTCGCTGAAGAGCTGTTCCTGCAGGATCAGCGCGCGCTCCTGCATGGCGTGGAAATCCTCCACGTAGCGTGACAGCTGGTTGGCACTTTCTCGGATCGACACCTTGGTATCTTCGTCCAGCCATTCGGGACCGTGTGCCATCTGATCCAGACAGTCCCGTTGCGGTCCCATGAAACGCCGCAAGGTAACCAACGAGCGCCGAACGCGAGAGAGATCGTCGGGATCGACTTCACGATCGCTCAGTTGGTCCTCCTCGAGTTCGCCCAGGCGATCGTCGAGCTGATGCGTGACATCACCGACCTTGTCGACCAGCGTCTCGGTCAGCCACGCCAGCAGATCCGGGACCGACAGCGCGCCGTCGCCGCCATCGATGCGTTCACGCACGTCGCTGACCGATCTCAATGGCCGACGGCGCAGGGTGATCAACCGATTGGGGGCGCACCAGATGCGCAGCGAGATGAGATCCTCCGGCGCGGCGCCAGGATTGAGGTTGATACCGCGCAGCGTGGTGACGGCCCCGTTACGGAACTTGGCAACGCGGGGGCGAGTATCTTCCTCCAGCAGCGCCTCGATCGGTGCCTCGTCGAGCCCGGCGATCTCCTCGAGGTAGGTGTGAACATCCTCGTGACGAAAATCGAGATGCATCCACAGGGGGCGTTCAGGATCCGCCCACGCTTCGCGCAGTTGGCGCACGCTGAGAAGGGCGCCGCCGCCTTGCCCGTTGAGTTCGTAAGCGGCGACCAGGGCCGTTTCTGTCTCCATCATCAACCTCCTTGTCGAATCCAGACTCGCCATGCCGCGAGTGTTTTCAAGGTGGTGACGATAGCACGTTGGTCAAAATCGGGAGATGGGACGGGGCGCATGTCATGCTGGTGCGGAGGCGAGCCGGTGGAAACCTTGCCGAGGGCGGCCCTGTTTCCAAGCCCGTTCAGTCTCCAGGCCAGTTCAGTCCCGAGGCAGTTCAGTCGCTGCCGTTCGCCGAGGCCGACAGCATTGGCGCCAGTTTCGACCAGACGTTTTCGAGGATGATCGGCTGAGCTTCGGCGGTGGGGTGTATCCCGTCGCTCTGAAGCATGCTGTCGAGATCGACGCCCTTGAGCAGGAACGGCAGCAGCGTCACGCCATAGTCGCGGGCCAGCTGCGTATAGACGGCGCGAAAGGCCTCGGTGTAGGCGGGGCCATAGTTGGGTGGGACCTCGATGCCCAGCAGCAGCACCCGGGCGCCCTGCTTCTGGCTACGCTCGATCATCTTTCCCAGATTGACCTGCATTTGCTGGGGGGACAGGCCACGCAGGCCGTCATTGCCGCCAAGCTCCAGCAGAACGATATCGGGATGGTATTGTCCGAGAATGCTAGGGAGTCGTGCCGAGCCGCCGGATGTCGTCTCTCCGCTGATGCTGGCATTGACGACCTCGTGCTCGTCATCCAACCGATGCTTCAACAGACTGACCCACCCCGCCTGCGGATCGATGCCGTAGGCCGCGCTCAGACTGTCGCCCATGACCAGAATGGTGTCGGCACGCGCCGCATCGGGTGCCAGCGACAGCACGGTAAGACACAACAATAGTGCGCCACCTGCACAGCGCTTCGCCATTCTGGCGAAAGGCCTTTTGATATCAAGCACAGGGAAACCAGGCACCATGTCTTACTCCTCGGACAATCAACGAACGCGAATTTTATACGCCAACCAGCTCGGCAAAAGGGTAACAAGCGGGGAACGAGAGCTCGTTATCCTCGAATCGTTGGCGCTGGAAGTCGACCGCGGTGAGAGTGTTGCCATCGTTGGAAGTTCCGGGGCAGGCAAGTCGACGCTGCTGGGGTTGCTGGCGGGGCTCGATGCGCCGAGCTCGGGTGAGCTCGAAATGTTCGGTCAGTCCCTGAGCGCCCTCGATGAAGACGGACGGGCGGCACTACGAGCCGGTCGCGTCGGCTTCGTGTTCCAGAATTTCCAGTTATTACCCACTCTTACCGCCATGGAAAACGTCATGTTGCCGTTGGAACTGTCTCCACGGCAAGACGTGGCGACCAAAAGTCGTCAATGTCTGGAGCGTGTCGGTCTGGGCGCGCGGCTGGATCATCTGCCGAAACAGCTTTCCGGTGGCGAACAGCAGCGGGTGGCGGTGGCACGAGCCTTCGTGACCGATCCCGATCTGGTCTTCGCCGACGAGCCCACCGGCAATCTCGACGAGACGACCGGCAAGCGCATCATCGATCTGCTCTTCGATCTCAATCGCGAGTCCGGCACGACCCTGATCCTGGTGACGCACGACATGGCCCTCGCCAGGCGCTGCGATCGCTGTCTGCAGCTCGAGGGCGGCAGGCTGCAGGCGGTCGGGCGTCAGCATCACGGGGTCGAGGCATGAATCTGATTGCACTGTCGCTCAAGGGGCTCCGGCGTGACCTGCGGGCCTCCGACGTGAGAGCGCTGTTCGTGGCGCTGGCGCTGGCCGTGGCGGCGACCACCATGATCGGCTTTTTCCTTGACCGGCTCGATCGCGGGTTGACCCGTCAGGCCGGCCAGCTACTGGGCGGAGATCTGGTGCTGGAACAGGGCCAGCCCTTCGACGACGGGCTCCGGCAGGAGCTGCGCCAGGCCGGTCTGACGTTGAGCGATCAGGTCGATCTGGTGTCGATGGTCAGTCAGGCGGACGCCTTTCAGCCGGCCGGGCTCAAGGTCGTCGACGACCATTACCCGCTTTACGGGCAGGTTCGCGTCGACCGAGGCAACGGTGTCGAAGAACTCGCGCAGGGCCCGCCGCCCGGCAACGCCTGGATCGCGCCGCGGCTGGCTCAGCTGCTGGACGTCACCATCGGCGACGAGGTCCAGGTTGGGGCGCTGTCGTTGACCATCACCGGGCTGATCGATCGTGAACCCGATCAGCAGGGCGGGTTCGCCGGGCTGACGCCGCGTATCATGCTCAATCTCCAGAATCTCGAGGCGACCGGGCTGGTCAGACCCGGTTCGCGCATCGAATACGAACTGCTCGCCGCCGGCCCCCCGGCGGCGATCGACAGTCTCTCGAACCGACTGGACGCATTGCGCAAGGCCGGTGTCGAGATTCGCGATGTGCGTGTGGATCGGCCCAGCCTGGGTCGCTCGTTGGAGCGCGCGCAGAAATATCTCAGCCTGGCCGGGCTGGCGGCAGTATTGCTGGCCGGCGTCGCCGTGGCCATGGCCACTCGTCGCTACGTCGATCGCCATCTCGATACGGCAGCATTGCTGCGCTGTTTCGGGGCTTCCCAGCGACAGCTGGGCCAGCTATTTGCCTGGCAACTGGCGTGGCTGGGGCTGGTCGCGGCCGCGATCGGCGCGCTGCTGGGGCTTGCCGGGCAGGCGGTGCTGCTGGCGCTGCTGACGCGTTTTCTGCCGCTGGAGCTGCCGCCACCGGGCGGAATGCCGTGGCTGATGGGCGTGCTGACCGCGCTGGCGGTGCTGGTGGGGTTCGCCGGACCGACGTTACTGCGACTCAAGCGTGTCAGCGCGCTGAAAGTGCTGCGCCGCGAGCTCGATCCGATCCCGGCGTCCGGGTGGCTGGTGGTGGCCTTCGCCAGTCTCGTGTTCGGCGCTCTGCTGTGGCTCTATTCCGGCGATCCGGTGCTGTCGATCGGCATTCTGGTGGGCGGCCTGATCGCCCTGGTCGTGCTGTGGGGTGTGGGGCAATTGATGCTGCACCTGCTGCTTGGCGTACTGGCTCGCCTGCCGCAGCAAGGCCAAAAGGCTCGAGCGTGGCAACTGGGCGGTCGTCAGTTGGCAAGGCGGCGCACGGCGAGTCTGGGCCAGCTGCTGGCGTTTTCGGTCACTTTTGCCGCCATGGCGATCATCGCACTGGTCCGTGGCGATCTGCTGACGACCTGGCAGGCCCAGCTGCCGGCGGACACGCCCAACTACTTCGCGATCAATATCCAGCCTCAGGAGCGTGCGGGCGTCGAATCGTTGATCGAGGGTGCGGCCGACAGCTCCAGCGGGCTCTATCCGATGGTGCGGGGCCGGCTGACCGCCATCGATGGCAAGCCGCCGCAGCAGCAGGTACCGGAAGCCCATCAGACCGATGGTGCGCTCAGGCGTGATCTCAATCTGACCTGGCGTGCCGCGCTGCCCGAGGGCAACCGGATCACCGAGGGAGAGTGGTTCGACGCCGATGCAGCGCCGTCGAGCGATGGCCCGGCTCCGATATCCATCGAGCAGGAGCTGGCGGGGAGGCTCGGCCTCTCGCTGGGCGACGAGCTGACGTTCACCATCGGCAGCGACAGCGTGACCGGCCGCATCACCAGCTTGCGCCATCTCGATTGGGAGAGCTTCCAGCCCAACTTCTTCATCATCTTCCCGCCCGGTGCGCTGGATGGCTTCGGTCACAGCTACATCACCTCGTTCCACCTGCCTGACGCCAGCAACGATATGCTTGGCGAGATGGTGCGACAGTATCCGGGGGTGTCGGTGCTCAACGTCGAAGCGCTGCTGGAGCAGGTCCGGGGGATCCTCGTCCAGGTGACGCGAGCCATCGAATTCGTGCTGGGGTTCGTGCTGCTTGCCGGCATCAGCGTGCTCTACGCGGCACTCACGGCCAGCCGGCCGGCGCGAGCCCACGAGGGTGCGCTGTTGCGGGTATTCGGCGCCGGCAACCGCGCGCTGTCGCGCATGCAGTGGGCCGAGTTCGCGCTGCTCGGGTTTGCCAGCGGGCTGATGGGCGCGGCGCTGGCCGAGGCGTCGGCGCTGGGTATCTACGGCTGGCTGGGGCTGGCCCCCAGGGTGCACTGGCTGATGTGGGGCGTGATGCCGGTGCTGGGTGCTGCAGCGGTAGGGGGCATCGGCTTCGCGCTGTCTCGAGGTGCACGCCGACAAGCGCCGATGGATAGCCTGCGACTGCTGGGGGAGACCTGAGGCGATGGAAAGCGGTGTGATGGAAAGCGTCCGTGGTTCGCGAAGCTCGAGAGACGTCCTGGCTGGCGGGCCTGGAACATCGGGTGGCGCGAACGAGCATGCTTTACCGAGGCTAAAGCCAAGGTGAGAAATTATGCTTCCGTGCATGACGGACTTTCATGGGAAAGGTCGTCAGCGCTGGGGTATCATTGCGCCCGTCAAATCTAGATCGAGCCGCCGGATGCCGGACTTGCGCCGGTGGCAGTCGAACCATCCCCGAGCCGAGGATACCCGTCGATGTTCACCCGAGAGATGCAGGTTGCCGGATTCGATGACGCCCTCTGGGACGCGATGCAGCAGGAAGTCGTGCGCCAGGAAGCCCATATCGAGCTGATCGCTTCCGAGAACTACGCCAGCCCACGCGTGATGCAGGCCCAGGGCACGCAGCTGACCAACAAGTACGCGGAAGGCTATCCCGGCAAGCGCTACTACGGTGGCTGCGAGCACGTCGATGTGGTCGAGCAGTTGGCGATCGACTACGCCAAGGAGCTGTTTGGCGCCACCTACGCCAACGTTCAGCCACACTCCGGTTCTCAGGCCAACGGCGCGGTATTCCAGGCGCTGGTCAAGCCGGGCGACACCGTGTTGGGGATGAGCCTGGATGCCGGCGGTCACCTGACCCACGGTGCCAGGCCGAGCTTCTCGGGCAAGCACTACAACGCCATTCAGTACGGCATCGACGAAAGCGGCCGGATCGATTACGACGAAGTTGCCAAGCTGGCGCGCGAGCATCAGCCGAAGATGATCATCGCCGGCTTCTCCGCCTATTCGCAGATCATCGACTGGTCCAGGTTCCGCGAGATTGCCGATGAAGTCGGCGCGTTTCTGCTGGTCGACATGGCGCATGTCGCCGGTCTGGTCGCGGCAGGCGTCTATCCGAGTCCGCTGCCTCACGCTCACGTGGTCACCACGACCACGCACAAGACGCTGCGTGGTCCCCGCGGCGGTCTCATCCTGTCGGCCGAGAACGATGCCGACATCGAGAAGAAACTGCAGTCCGCCGTTTTCCCGGGCGGACAGGGCGGCCCGCTGATGCACGTCATCGCGGCCAAGGCGATCTGCTTCAAGGAGGCGATGGACCCCGGGTTCAAGACCTATCAGCAACAGGTGGTCAAGAATGCCCAGGCGATGGCCGGCGTGTTCATCGAACGCGGCTACGAGGTGGTCTCCGGCGGTACCGAAGACCATCTGTTCCTGCTGTCGCTGGTCAAGCAGGGTCTGACGGGCAAGGATGCCGACGCCGCTTTGGGTCGCGCTCACATCACCGTCAACAAGAACGCTGTGCCGGGCGACCCGCAGAGCCCGTTCGTGACGTCCGGTCTGCGTATCGGCACGCCGGCGGTGACGACTCGCGGCTTCGGTGAAACGGAATGCCGGGATCTGGCCGGCTGGATCTGCGACATTCTCGATGCCATGCAGGCGGGCGAC
The DNA here is from genome assembly GCF_003206035.1 of Salinicola sp. CPA57. Lineage (NCBI taxonomy): Bacteria > Pseudomonadati > Pseudomonadota > Gammaproteobacteria > Oceanospirillales > Halomonadaceae > Salinicola > Salinicola sp. CPA57. Next base: position 135,632 of record NZ_PZJR01000016.1, on the reverse strand, counting down.
TCCAGCCGGACGGAAGCCGAGGTCAAGACCCTGGTCGAAACCGTCTGCGCGCGCCTGCCGGTCTATCGTTGACCGTCAGGTTCGGCTCACGACGCCCCTCCTCGGAGGGGCGTCGTCGTTCTGGTCCCCGATGAGCGCTCGAGACACGATCTCGCCATGCCTGCGCCTTCGTCTGCGTATTTCGATATCAAGCCTTCTACGACTTTAGTCTTGGTCATGACCATGGTCTAAGAGCCAACGCGTCTGTCTTGCGAGAAGCTATGTCGGACATAAGCGCCACTGAGTTGAACATCGCCATGGCAGCAGATTCTCCTGTGACCGGTTCTTGCTCCGCCCCGAGAGTGGATATCGCCGAAGCTCTCGCCGAGGCTGTGTTCAGTGGCGACTATGCGATCGGCGCCACGATTCCGCGGGAGGTCGACCTCTGTGTGCGCTTCGGCGTCAGTCGGAGTACGGTTCGCAGCGCGCTGCAAAAACTGGTCAATGCCGGCCTGCTGGTGCGCGTCTCCGGCCAGGGTACCCGGGTCTGCGAGCTGTCGGCCTGGCATCTGCTCGATCCCCAGGTCAGCGCGTGGATGGCACGTTATGCCAAGCCCAACCCGCGGCTGCAGCGGGAAGTCTTCGCCTTCCGGGTGGCCGTCGAACCGTTCGTGGCCGGCCTGGCAGCGACCCACGCCACGGCTTCGGATCTGCTCGCCATCGAGACCGCCTACGAAGGCATGATCCGGGCGCTCGAACAGGCCGATCTGCGCTGGCAGGGCCACACGCATGACGACTACGACGTCGCCTTCCACGAAGCGATATTCGCGGCGTCCCATAATCTTATCTGGGCACAGATCAGCCACGTGCTCAAGCCCGCAATCGCGCTGATCGTCGAACGTTCCAACCATAGCGCCAAAGCGCTCGACGACAGCATGGCGCGCCATCTGAGGATGATGGAGGCGATCCGTCTGCGCCAGCCCGAAACGGCCGTGCAGGCGGCGCTTGCGGTGCTGGAACGGACCAGCCGCGATCTCGGCATGGAAGATCTGATGGCGAATCCGCCCTCCATCATGCTGCCGCTGCCGACACAAGCTCGCTAGCGTACTGGCGTTTCCCGGAATCGACTGAACTGAAAGCAACAGGTGATCCATGAAAATTACGCAACTCAAGACCTGGCAAGTACCGCCGCGCTGGCTGTTTCTCAAGATCGAGACCGACGAGGGCTGCTATGGCTGGGGCGAACCCGTGGTCGAGGGGCGCGCGGCCACCGTCGAGGCGGCGGTACACGAACTTTCCGATTATCTGATCGGTCAGGATCCGCATCGCATCGAGCACTTGTGGAACATCATGTATCGCGCCGGTTTCTATCGCGGCGGCCCGATCCTGATGAGTGCCATTGCCGGCATCGATCAGGCGCTTTGGGATCTCAAGGGGCGTGATCTCGGCGTGCCGGTGCATCAGTTGCTGGGCGGTGCCTGTCGCGACAGGATGCGGATGTACGCGTGGACCGGCGGCGACAAGCCCAGCGACGTCGGCGCCGGTGCCAAGGCACTGGTCGAGCAGGGCTTTACCGCGTTCAAGATGAACGGCACCGCCGAGATGGCGATCGTCGATTCTCACGCCAAGGTCGACGAGGCGATCGCGCGTGTTGCCGAGGCCCGCGATGCGGTGGGTCCGGATGTCGGCATCGGTATCGATTTCCATGGTCGCGTGCATCGACCGATGGCCAAGGCCCTGCTGCGGGAGCTCGAACCGTATCACCCGATGTTCGTCGAAGAGCCGGTGCTGCCGGAGCATCTGCCGAGTCTCAAGCACATCGCCGGCGGCCTTGGATACCCCATCGCCACCGGCGAGCGGCTGCACACGCGTTATCAGTTCCGTGATCTGCTCGTCGAAGGGATGGTCGATATCGTCCAGCCTGATCTGTCTCACTGCGGCGGCATCAGCGAAGGGATGAAGATCGCGACGCTCGCCTCCTGTTTCGATGTCGCGCTGGCGCCGCACTGCCCGCTGGGCCCGTTGACGCTGGCCGCGTCGCTGCACGTGGATGCGGTCAACCATAACGCCTTCATCCAGGAGCAGAGCATGGGGATCCACTACAATCGGGACAACGACGTGCTCGATTATCTGGTGGACAAGAACGCGCTGGCGATCGAGGACGGTTTCTGTGCGATTCCCCAGGGGCCGGGACTGGGTGTGGAGATCGACGAGGCTTTCGTCGAGGAGCGCTCCAAGGTCGGTCACCGCTGGCGCAACCCCGTCTGGACCCATGAAGATGGTTCCGTCGCGGAGTGGTAAAGGAGACAACATGAACGAGACACGCAAGTTCGCACTGGAAACGGCGCTGCGCGAGCGGCCGCTGGTGGCCATTCTGCGCGGGATCACGCCGGAAGAGATCGATGCGGTATTCGACGCGCTGGTGACGGCAGGCTTCAAGCTGATCGAGATCCCGCTCAACTCGCCACGGGCCTGGGACAGTATTGCCGCCATCGCCGGGCGTTGCCCGGATGACGTGGTGATCGGTGCCGGTACGGTACTCGACCCCGCTCATGCCGAGCGGTTGGCCGATCTCGACGCACCGCTCCTGATCACGCCCAATACCGACCCGGAAGTGATTCGCGCCGGTGTCGAACACGGCCTGGCGCCGATGATCGGCTGCATGACGCCGAGCGAGGCGCTGGCGGCGGCCAAGGCTGGCGCCACGGCGCTCAAGCTATTTCCGGCGGCCCGTCTGGGGACCGGCTATTTCAAGGATATCAACGCGATCCTGCCCAAGGGTTTGCCGGTGCTGGCGGTCGGCGGCATCGATCAGAGCAACATGAGCGAGTGGCATGCCCATGGCGTGGCTGGCTTCGGGTTCGGCAGCAATCTCTACAAGCCGGGACGCAGCGCCGACGAAGTCGGACGGATTGCCGCTGAACTGGTCGAGGAGTGGCAGCGGCTGAGCGAGGTCGCCCACTATGCCGATCAGCTGGAACGCGAGGCCGATGCATGAGCGGCAACACGCCCGATCGCCTGATCGTCATCGACTGGGGGACCAGCAACTTTCGCGCGTTTCTGGTCGATACGGCCAGCGGCGACGTGCTGGATAGCCGGCGCTCGGCTTCCGGCCTGCGCGCGCTGAGCCAGAGCGAGTTCCCGCACTATTGTGCGTCGCAGACCGACGATTGGCGCGAAGGCGGTTGGGTTCCGATCTATCTCGCCGGAATGGTGGGGTCGGCGCGGGGCTGGCACGAGGCGCCGCAGCTGGAGCTGCCGGCGACGGCTGCCGATCTGGCGAACAATGTGGTGGCCGCGCCGGGGCTCGATAACGTCTGGATCGTGCCGGGCGTCAAGCAGGTCACGCCCGAGCATGTCGACGTGATGCGCGGCGAGGAGGTCCAGGCGTTCGGCGCGCTGGCGCTGGCTGGCACCGACAGCGGCGATTGCTGCCTGCCGGGTACGCACAGCAAGTGGGCGCGTCTCGACGCTGGCCGCATGGTCGAATTCACCACCGTGATGACCGGCGAGCTCTATCACGCCGTGCGCTTTCACACCCTGCCGGGAGAGCCTGCCCGCGACGAGGCGCCGTTCGACGAGGCCGCATTCCGGCTGGGTATTTCCCGGGCCGGTCGCCCCGGTGGCGTGATGCATGCGCTGTTCGAGGCGCGCAGTCGTCATCTCTATGCAGGGCTGGAAGCGGGGCAGGTGGGCAGCTTCCTCTCCGGCGTACTGATCGGCGAAGAGGTGCATGCCATGCGCGAGGCTCGCCCCGGGCTCGACACGGTGCGTTTGATCGGCGCCGCGTCGCTGCGCGAAAGCTACACCATTGCGCTGGATTCGGCCGGCATCCGGGTCGAGGCGATAGACAGCGACCGGGCCACGCTGGCCGGCGTCGCCGCGATCGCGGCACGTCATGGCCAGCGCTGACGGTCAGCGTGCCACAGTGACGCATGGCGCTCGCGTCGATGCACCAAAAGCATGCATTAGCGGCTGCACAGCGGCGCGGAATCGCCGCCGACGGCCCGAGGCTTCCCCGAATGCCTCGGGCCGTCGTGTTTGGCATGATCCGTGCTACCTTCATCTATGCGACTGCTGACCGGCAGCCGATCGTGTACGACTTGAAGAGGTGATGCCATGCAGGTGATGCAATGACACAGCCGGCCCTGAACAAACCTCCCCTGTTGGTGTTTACCGATCTCGATGGATCGCTGCTGGATCACGACACCTACAACTGGCAGCCGGCGGCTGCGTGGCTTTCGCGCCTCGAACGCCAAGCGATCCCGGTCATTCCCACCACCAGCAAGACGCGCACCGAACTGCTCGCCTTGCGTCAGGAGCTGGGCCTCGAGCACACGCCGTTCATTGCCGAGAACGGCGCCGTCATCGGCCTGCCGCCATCGTGGCAGCATGCGCGACTGGATCGCGACCCTGCGTCTCCGGACGGTCTGGTGGTCAAGACCCCGAGCATGGACGTGGACTATATCCGCAGACGCCTGGACGTGGTGCGTGAACGTCACGGTCTGCGCTTTCGTCGCATGGGCGAAATGGCGTTGGCCGAGGTGCGGGAGCTCACCGGGCTCAGCACCGCCGGCGCCGAACAGGCCATGGCTCGGGAAGGTAGCGAGCCGCTGGTATGGGAAGACGACGATGCCAGGCTGCAGGCACTGCATGAGACACTTCGGGCAGATGGCCTGCGGCTGACCCGAGGCGGGCGCTTCTGGCATGTGATGGGCGCGGTCGACAAGGGCCAGGCATCGGACTGGCTGGTCGCGCGATTCGAAGCGCTGCGAGGCTATCGTCCGCAGACGATCGGGCTGGGCGACGGTCCCAACGATCTGGCGCTGCTGGCTGCCACCGACATGGCGGTCGTCATCGCCGCGAATCACGGTCAACCCATGCCGCTGGAGGGTTCGCGGATCTATCGAACCCGGGCGCCAGGGCCGGCCGGCTGGTCGGAAGGCGTCTCTCACTGGCTCACCCGGGAGCTGGGGTGGTCCGGTGATCTGGAGGATTAAGAGAGAGTCCCGGCGGCTATCTTTGGAGAGTCCCGACAACAGGCGTCAAGGACCGACGCCAGACGACAACATCACGAGGGCGGCTCATGAGTGACTTTTATCAGAACGGTATCGTTACCAACTTTCATAACCTCACGCGTCGCTCGGTGGAAGCGCTGGAGACCGATCTCAAGCAGTTCTCGCGCAGCCGGCCGATGGGGTTGATCCTGCCGTCGCTCTACTCCGAACTGGAAGGACCGGCGCTCTCGCATATCGTCGACGAGCTGTGCAAGGTGCCTTATCTCAGCGAGATCGTCATCGGTCTCGATAGGGCCGATCGCGAACAGTTCCTCAAGGCGCGCGAGTTCTTCTCGCGCCTGCCGCAACATCACCGCATTCTCTGGAACGACGGCCCGCGTCTTCAGGCCCTTCACCAGGAGCTGGCCCAGGAAAATCTGGCTCCCCAGGAGCCGGGCAAAGGCTGCAACGTCTGGTACTGCTCCGGCTATGTGCGCGCGTCCGGCAAGGCCGAGTCGGTGGCGCTGCACGATTGCGATATCGTCACCTACGATCGGGGGCTACTGGCACGGTTGATCTATCCGGTGGCCAATCCGCGTTTCCATTACGAGTTCTGCAAGGGTTACTACTCGCGGATTGCCTCCGGAAAGCTCAACGGCCGCGTGGCCCGGCTGATGGTCACGCCGCTGATCCGGGCCTTCAAGATGATCTACGGCCCGCTGCCTTATCTGGACTATCTCGATAGCTTCCGCTACCCGATCTCGGGAGAGTTTTCGATGCGTGCCGATGTGCTCGACGGCATTCGCATCCCCAGCGACTGGGGTCTGGAGATTGGCGTACTCTCCGAGGTGCATCGCAACTTCTCGACCAAGCGGCTGTGTCAGGTCGATATCGCCGATGCCTACGATCACAAGCACCAGCCGGTCTCGGAAGATGATCCGGCGGGCGGGCTGAATCGCATGAGCATGGATATCGCCAAGGCGATGTATCGCAAGCTGGCGACGCTCGGGGTGGAAATGAGCGTCGAAAGCTTCCGCACCGTCAAGGCGACCTACTATCGCGTGGCGCTGGATCTGATCGAAGCCTACGACCACGATGCGGCCATGAACGGGCTGAAGCTCGATCGTCACAGCGAGGAGGCGGCGGTGGAGCTCTTCGCCGACAACATCATGCAGGCCGGTGCGGCGTTCTTCGAGTCGCCGCGCGACAAGCCGTTCATCCCTAGCTGGAATCGGGTGCAGGCTGCCATCCCCGATCTGCAGGATCGACTCTACGAGGCGGTCGAGCTGGACAACAGCGGCGACGTCTGATCGTCACTGCTACCGAATCCGGTGATCGAACGGCGGTGCGGGCGGGGAAGCGCGGGGCGGACCTCTTCGCCCGCGCGATCCGTCTCCGCCAGTGGTCTCTCCGCGCATCTCCCCGATACGTCTTCCGATCCGGCTCTTCATTCCAGCCCGGCTCTTCATTCCAGCCCGGCTCTTCCATCCGTTAGGGCTGTACCAGCCACAGGCTGCGGTAAGGGCGCAGGATGTCGCGTTCGTCGGGATGCGGACTCCAGCGCTTGCCGTCCTTGAGGACATCGTACCAATCACCGTCGTTGAGCTCGTCGATCTTCAGCGGCTGGCGGGTGTCGCTGATGTTGTAGATCGCCAGCAGGCGGCGGCCATTGGCCAACGGTCCGCGTTCGATGGCGAAGATGCCCGCTGGCGTATCGAGCACCCGCTGGGTGGCTTCGGGATGGAAACAGGGTTCGCTGGCGCGGATGTTGAGCCGTCGTTTCAGCGACGTGAACGCCTCGCGGGTCGGCGTGCTGCGGCTGTCTATCAGCTCGTCCAGCTCTTCCTTGGGCCAGCGACGGCGATTGATCGAGCGCAGCTTGCCGCTGCGCTCGACCCCGCCGTGGTCATTGAGCGTCGCGGTCAAGCTGTGGAAATAGACGCCGGGAATGCCCTGCAGTGCCAGCATCAGGTTCTGGCTGCACAGGAAGCGTTCGACCTGCCAGGCATCGGCGCCTCGCCGGGTGCCTTTCATGGCGTCATAGTAGGTGATGTTGATTTCGTAGGGCGAGTCGCTGCCATCGGCGTTGGTTTTCATGCTGACGTAGCCGCCGAAGCGGTGCATCAGTTCGAGCATGATGTCGAGCTCGTGGGGTGGCAGCAGACCTTCGAGCGCTCGGACGCCGATACCGTCGTGACTGGCGGTGAAGTTGAAATAGGTACAACCCGGTGGCAGCGGAGGCAGGCTTCTTGCCCATTCGCTCAACGTCGTCGCATCGCCACTGGTCAGCGTGTGCACGAGCAGGGGCGGCAGCGTGAACTGGTAGATCATGTGCGCTTCGTCGGGCATCGCGGCCGGATCTACGTCGTGGTCCTGACGTTCGCGATCCTGACGTTCGCGATCCGGGCGCAGACGATCAAGGCCGAAGTAGCTCATGTTCTCCTGATGCGGCACGTTGGTCTCGGTGATCAGCAGGGTGCCCGGTGCCATGAAATCCAGAATGGCTCGCAGCAGGCGCACGATGGCATGCGTCTGGGGGAGATGGACGCAGCGGGTGCCGACCTCCTTCCACAGGTAAGTGATGGCGTCGAGACGAATGAGACGCGCGCCCTGCTGGACGTAGTAGAGCAGGATGCCGATGAACTCGAGCAGGACATCGGGATTGGCGAAGTTGAGATCGATCTGGTCCTCGGAGAACGTCGCCCACAGATGGCGGGTGCCGCGGCGTGTGGATACCGGCACCAGCAGCGGCGAATTGCGTGGCCGGGTGACCTGCGAGAGGTCCGTCTCCGGATCCATCTCGATGAAGTAATCCCGCCCCGGCTGGGTCCCGGAGAGATAGTCGATGAACCACAGCGAATCGCGTGAGACGTGGTTGATGACCAGGTCGACCATCAGATCCACCCGCGACGCGAGCCGCCGGACGTCCTGCCAGTCGCCGAGTTTGGGGTTCACTTCGCGATAGTGGATCACCGAGAACCCGTCGTCGCTGCTCCACGGAAAGAACGGCAGGACATGCAGGCCGCTGAACGTGCCGTTGAGACGGGTGGCGAGAAAATCGTCCAGCACTTCCAGCGGCGGACGCTCGCCATCGGTGATGGTATCGCCGTAAGTGATCAGGATCTGGTCACGCTCGCTCCACGTTGGCCGAGGCAAACTGTCCAGTGCGCTGCGCTGGTGCATGAGTAGCGTCATCAGACGGCGCATGACCTCATCACGGCGGGGGCCGTACACCTCTTCCAGGCGGGCGCTCGCGCGCTCGATGAAGGCGTCTTCGGAAAGCGCTGGATAATTCGCGGCACGGCTGGGCATGGAGAGAGGTTCCTGATTCAGCGGTTGGCATACGCGACGGCGTGCGTATCGAGACATTGTCGTGTCGGACTTGCTGTGGTGACAGACTTGTTGTGGTGACGGACTTGTTGTGGTGACGGATTGTCTATTGTGAATGACCGTCACATTATCCTTGCAGAAGTTGGGCCAACATGAAAACCGCTGCAGTTTTTCGGCGTATTTCCGCTATGTTGCCCAAACCGTTACACTATCCATCGTTCATTTGACACCGTCCTGTCGTGCATGTGACACGGTCCTGGCGTGCATTTGACGCCGTTACCCCGTTCACTCGATCCGTCATCTCGTTCTTTCAACAATAGCGGCGGTTCTGCCAATCGCCCACGCTGACAGGTAGCCCCGACGATGCATTGCCCTTTCTGCGGTACGCACGATACCAAGGTGACCGATTCCCGCCTGGTGGCCGAGGGGGATCAAGTGCGTCGTCGCCGCCAGTGCGCCGAATGTGGCGAGCGCTTCACGACGTACGAGACCGCCGAGCTGGTGATGCCGCGCGTGGTCAAGTCCGACGGCTCGCGAGAAAGCTTCGACGAGCAGAAGATGCGTGCCGGAATGGCGCGGGCCCTGGAGAAGCGCCCGGTCAGCGTGGAATCCTTCGAGGCGGCCGTGGAGCGAATTCGCCAGCGGCTGCGGGCCAGAGGCGAGCGGGAAGTCGAGGCGCGCGAGGTGGGTGAAGAGGTGATGGGAACCCTCCAGCGGCTCGATCACGTGGCTTACATCCGTTTCGCCTCGGTCTACCGCCGTTTCCAGGATCTCGACGAATTTCGTGCCGAGATCGACCGATTGTCCCAGGAGCCGACGTTATCGTCGGGTGACGAGGACAATCCGCGCTGAATCGGCGCTTTCGTTCCGGTTTCGTTGTCAGACCATCCGTCGTTTCGAGCGAGTCGCCATGTCTGCTGCCAGTTCCGAATGTCTTTCCCCCGCCGCCTGCATGCATCGGGCGATTCGGCTCGCCTGGCGCGGGCAGTATACCTGCGACCCCAATCCGCGAGTCGGCTGCGTGCTGGTCAAGGAGGGGCAGATCGTCGGCGAGGGCTTCCATGCACGTGCCGGCGAGGCGCATGCGGAAATTCACGCGCTGCGGAAGGCAGGGGAGGCCGCCCGAGGTGCGACGGTGTATGTCACGCTGGAGCCCTGTTCGCACACCGGGCGTACCGGCCCTTGCAGCCAGGCGCTGATCGACGCCGGCGTGGCGAAGGTGGTCGCGGCCATGGAGGATCCCAATCCAGAGGTGTCCGGTCGCGGTTTCGCGATGCTGCGCGAGGCGGGTATCGCAGTCGAGGTCGGCCTGCTCGAGGAGCAAGCGCGTCTTCTCAATCCCGGTTTCATCCGGCGCATGCGCGAGGGGCTGCCGCGCGTCACCTTGAAGATGGCGATGAGTCTCGATGGACGGACGGCCATGTCAGACGGTGAATCCCAATGGATCACCGGGCCTGCCGCCCGGCAGCAGGTGCAACGTCTGCGAGCGGCATCCAGCGCGGTACTGGCCGGGGTGGAATCGGTCATCTTCGACGACTCCCGGCTGACCGTTCGCGCCGACCAGCTGGGGCTCGATGATGCCGAGGCGATCGCCCGGCGTCAGCCTCTCAGAGTGATCCTCGACAGCCAGCTGCGGTTGCCGCTGGCGGCGGCGTGCCTGAGCGAACCGGGGCGCACGCTGGTCTGCACGATCCAGCCGGAGATGAGCGAACGCCGGCGCAAGCTCGAAGCGGCGGGTGCCGAAGTGTTGGTCATGCCGGCCAACGCCGAAGGGCGTGTCGAGTTCACGGGTGTGCTGCGCTATCTGGCCACTCGCGAGGGGTGCAACGAGGTGCTGGTCGAGACCGGTGCGACCCTGGCCGGGGCCTTGCTGGAAGCGGACTGCGTCGACCGGCTCGAGCTGTTCATGGCGCCGACGCTGCTGGGTAGCGAGGCACGTCCGCTGTTCGCCTTGCCGGGCCTGGCGACGATGAGCCAGCAGCGCCGATTGCAGATCGACGAGATCCGCGCGGTGGGCGAGGACTGGCGCATTTCGGCACGGCCGGTCACTGCTGCGGCGCGGCAGGAGCAGAGCCGCTGACGCTTGCAGCGGGCGCAAGCGCTTCGCTTGCGGGTCCGTGTCGCGGCCATCCGACAGTAGCGTCCGCGTCTCGCGACAGGTAGGCTGTGCCGCATCGAGCCTGCTGGCCTCCAGCGGCCGGCGGGTTGCGTGGCATTCCCGTAGACGTGGTTTCAGCAGACGGCAGTTTCCGTGGACGAATCAGCAATGACGACAGCGCAATCGAGCCAGCTGGCCAGCATCGACGTTCTGGTCGAAGAGATTCGACAGGGCAGGATGGTCATCCTGATGGATGACGAAGATCGCGAGAACGAAGGCGATATCATCATGGCGGCCGAGTGCGTCGAGGCCGACCATATCAACTTCATGGCACGTCATGCCCGAGGCCTGATCTGCCAGCCGATGTCGAAGGCGCGCTGCCAGCAGTTGAAGCTGCCGCTGATGGTCAGCGACAACGGCTCCGGCTACGGCACCAAGTTCACCGTCTCCATCGAGGCGGCCAGCGGTGTTTCCACCGGCATTTCCGCGGCGGATCGCGCGCTCACCGTGCGTGCCGCGGCGGCGCGTGGCGCGAGGCCGGAAGATATCGTCCAGCCTGGGCATATCTTTCCGCTGATGGCGGAACCGGGTGGCGTTCTGCGCCGGGCCGGCCATACCGAAGCGGCCTGCGATCTGGCCGCCATGGCCGGTTTCGAGGCGACCGGCGTGATCTGCGAGATCATGAACGACGACGGCAGCATGGCGCGGCGGCCGGAACTCGAACGCTTCGCCGCCGAGCACGACATCAAGATCGGCACCATTGCCGATCTGATTCACTACCGCATGCTCAACGAGCGCACCGTCGACGCCGTCGAGCAGACACCAGTGGCAACCGCGTTCGGCGATATGACCCTGCATGTCTTCCACGACACCATTCAGGATCGGCATCACCTGGCGCTGGTCAAGGGCAAGCCCCAACACGCCACGCCGACGACGGTGCGGGTGCATGGCGGCGACACGCTTCGCGACCTGCTTGCGCTGTGTCGTGCCGATAGCCACTGGACGGCCCACACTGCACTGGCCGAGATCGGTCGGGCCGACGCCGGCGTCTTCGTGCTGCTCGACGATGCGCGGCCCCAGGGGGACTTCAAGCAACAGCTCGACGTGCTGATGGGGCGCCGCGCTTCGCCACGATCCAGCGCTTCCGACGGCTCGGGAAATTTCCTGTCGATCGGTACGGGGGCGCAGATTCTGCGTCAGCTCGGGGTCGGCAAGATGCGACTGTTGAGTTCGCCGTGGCGCTTCTCGGCCCTCTCCGGTTTCGACCTGGAAGTGGTCGAACTGGTCAGCGGCGACGCCTGAGCAAGAGTCAGCCAAGCCTCTGCGGGCATGGTAAGGCTGCGCGGCCATGGTAAGATGGCCGGCTTCGCGCGCCGAGCGCTAGGTTCTGGCGCCGGCCAATCAGACTGTTTTTATCGCGTCCAGATTCGAATTCATGACGAATCTGGCGCCGTGTATCCGGAACCCGACAATGCAACCGATCGCTCAACTGGAAGGTCAGTTCACCGATGTCGATGGCCGTTACGCCATCGTCGTCGGCCGTTTCAATCATCATGTCGTCGACAGCCTCGTGGAAGGCGCCGTCGACAGTCTGACGCGGCACGGCGTCAGTGAAGAGAACATCGAGCTGATCCATGTCCCCGGCGCCTGGGAACTGCCGTTGGCGGTCAAGCGCGTACTGCAGGTGTCCTGCCCCGATGCCGTCATCGCGCTGGGTGCGGTGATTCGTGGCGGCACGCCACATTTCGAGTACGTCGCCGGAAACTGCAATTCGTCGTTGAGCAGTCTGCAGCTGGCGTTCGATACACCGATCGCCAACGGCGTGCTGACGGTCAACTCGATCGACCAGGCCATCGAACGTGCTGGCACCAAAGCGGGCAACAAGGGCACCGAAGCGGCCATGGCGGCAATGGAAATGGTATCGCTGTTCAAGCGACTGGGAGGCGAGGCATGAGTTCACCGACACGACAGCCGACGCCGGCTCAGGAGTCGCGCCGCGCGGCTCGCGAACTGGCCGTCCAGGGTCTCTATCAGTGGCAGATGACCGGCAAGTCGATCACTGCCGTCGAGGCCGAATTCCGCTCCCAGATCGCCGATGACGATCTCGAGGATCACGAAAACTGGCACAAGGTGATGGAGATTGCCGACAAGGCGCTCTTCCATGATCTGCTTCACAACACCGCCAGTCAGCGCGCCGAACTGGATGCCGCCATCGCACCGTTGCTCGATCGGCGTCTGGAGGATCTCGATCGGATCGAGCTGGCGATTCTGCGGCTCGGCACCTACGAACTCTCTCACCGCCCCGAAGTTCCCTACCGGGCCGTCATCAACGAAGGCGTCGAGCTGGCCAAGATATTCGGCGCCACCGATGGCCACAAATACGTCAACGGCATCCTCGATAAGCTCGCCTCGCGGCTGCGGGGCGCCGAGGTCGCTGCTCGCCGTCGTTGACATGGATCGCGTCTCGTTGAGCGAGTTCGAGCTGATCGCTCGCTATCTGTCGCGGCCTGCGGCCGCCGAGCGGGGCGATGTCGTCGTCGGCAATGGCGATGACTGTGCCGTGCTCGCGCCGTCTCCCGGCCATCAGCTGGCGATCAGCGTCGACACCTCCGTCGTCGATGTCCATTTTCCCCACGACGCGCCGCCGGCGGCCATCGGCCATCGGTCGCTGGCCGTCGCCCTGAGCGATCTCGCGGCGATGGGCGCCAGAGCGCGCTGGTGTTGCATGGCGCTGACGCTGCCGGCGGCCGACACCGAGTGGCTCGCGGCTTTCGCCGAAGGTTTCCGGGCGCTGGCTGCCCGCAGCGGCTGCGAGCTGATCGGCGGCGACGTGACCCGCGGTCCGCTGACGATCGGCGTCACGGTCCACGGCGAGCTGCCGGCCGGCCAGGCGTTGCGGCGAAGTGGCGCGCGTAAAGGGGATCTGATCGCCGTGACCGGTTATCCCGGCCGCGCCGTCGCCGGGCTTGCCCGCTGGCAGCGCGGCGAGCGCGAGTCGGGGCACCCGTTGCTCGAGGCCTATCTGCGTCCGGAGCCTCGCCTGGCCGCGGGGGAGGCGCTGCGCGGCCTGGCCAGTAGCGCCATCGACATCTCGGACGGTCTGCTGTCGGATCTTCGGCACGTGCTGATGGCCTCGGGGCTGGGAGCCAGGATCGATATCGACGCATTGCCGCTGGCCACACCACTGCGTGCCTCACTCGATCTGGACGAGGTTCGGGAACAGGTGCTCAATGGCGGCGATGATTACGAACTGCTGGTGACGCTGGCGGCGTCGGATCTTGCCGAGGCCCAGCGTCGCCTGGCGCCGCTCCATCTGCCGTTGACGCCCATCGGGCGAATCATCGAAGGCGAGGGCATCGAGGGAGTTCCGCCGCGTCATCTCGGACGCAGCGGGTGGGACCATTTTCCGGAGATCGCCTCATGAATCGGGCGCCCGCGAGTGTATGGCGTCGACCGACGCATTTCCTGGCCTTCGGGCTGGGCAGTGGTGCGGTGCCGTTTGCGCCCGGAACCTTCGGCACTCTGGCGGCGATTCCGTTCTACTGGCTGTTGTCGGGACTGCCGCTGACCATCTACATGGGCGTGATGGGCGTGGCCACGCTGGTCGGCATCTGGCTCTGCGAGACGACGTCCCGCGACCTCGGCGTCCACGACCACTCGGGGATCGTCTGGGATGAATTCGTCGGCTATTGGCTGACCATGGCGGCCGTGCCGTTTTCCTGGGAAGCCGCGCTGTGGGGTTTCGTGGTGTTTCGTATCTTCGACATCCTCAAGCCGTGGCCGATTCGCTGGGTCGACCGTCGGGTTGCCGGCGGTATCGGCATCATGTTCGACGATATTCTCGCCGGCGTGTATGCCTGGAGCACGATGCACCTGTGGTTCTGGTTGCACTGAACGCATGCTGGCGTCGTTTGAAGACGCCCGTCAAAAAAATGATTGTCGAGGGATCAGAGAATGCGCAAGTGGGTTGGCGTGGTCGGCGGGATCGTGATTGTCGCAGCGGCGGGTTATCTCGGCGCTCAAGCCTATTCGAGCCAGCGCTTCGACAGCGAGATCGACGATCTGGTCTCGCGACTCGATGCCAGCCCCGATTGGCAGGTATCGCGTGATGATGTCGACAGCGGCTGGTTCCATTCCAGCGGTCGCATCGAAGCGCGCTATCTGGAGGCGGCTCAGAATACCGATCCCGTCGTCGTCGAAGTCCCTTACGAAGCGAGTCACGGCCTGCTCGAAACGACGCTGAACGGCGAGGTCCAGATCCGAGGCAGCGAGGGCGAAGCGCTGTTCGGAGAAGTGATCGAAAGCGAAGGCCCGGTGACCTGGACCGGACGTTTCCTGACCCGCGAGCAGAAGTTGCAAGCCCATTTTATGCTGCCGAGCTTCTCCCAGACCGTCAGCGTGCCGGCGCAGCAAGTCGCCGGAGAGACGACCGCTCCGCGCGACATGCAGCTGGATTTCGCCGGGCTGACGCTCGATCTCGAGCAGGTAGACGACAAGGTGACCTTCAACGGCGAGGCGCCACGCCTGCAGATGGCCGACGATCAGGCCGATATTCTGGTCGAGGGAACCTCGCTCTCCGGCACGTTCGAGGGCAACGAGAAAGCTTTCCATCAGGCGATGTCGCTGACCATCCCCACCACCACCGTCACGCCCAATGGCAACCCCGCGGTGGTTTCCAAGGATGTCAGTTATGCAGTGGAAGCCACGCTCGATGCCGAGCAACTGGCGATGCAGCTGCAGATGAAGATGGGCGAGACGCGAGTGCAGGATCAGTCGGTCTTCGACGGCGGCTTTGCGTTGACGCTGGATCACGTCGATGGCGATGCCTATCGCTCGCTGGTGGCCGCGCTGGACGAGCATCTGACCGATATCCAGAGCGCCATCGACGCCGACGACGATCAGCAGCTCCAGTCGGCGCTGCAGCCGCTGCGGCCATCGATCAAGGCGGTGCTGGCAGGATCGCCGCACCTCTCGCTGGATAGCCTGACCGCCAACAGCCCGGTGCTGGGAATGAAGATGCGGGGCAGCGGCGAGCTCGGCATCGACGGTAACGGCATCGAGAGCTGGGATCTCGATACGATGAACGTCGAAACGCTACAGCGCGTACTCCTGCCGCGGCTGGAAGGACGCCTCACCCTCGAAGGCGCGCCGGCAATGATGCTGATGGCACTGGGTCTGCCGATGAGTCGCGATCCGTTGCAGGTCGAACTGGCGGATGGTGTGCTCCAACTCAACGGCCAACGGATGCCGTTGCTGCCGCCGACGTCCGCGTCAGAGTGACGACTGCGCCATCTCAACCGGGCCGAGCCGCCGCGTTCGGCCCGTCGATTTATTCCCCGATCCCGCGCTCACGACTTGAACTCCGGCCTCGGTGCCCGCATCCCTAGGTCATTCGGCCAGCACTGGCCACGAACTCAGGGTGAATAATGAGCGATCATAATCGGGATTCCGCGGACGACTTCGACACCGTCCAGAACGCGTTCGAGACTCACCGTCACTCGTCCGAGGCCGGTCAGGATTCGTCCGATGGCCAGAATTCCGCCGACCACGATCAACACGCGTCACAGTCGACCAGTGGTGCCGTCGTTCCCTCAGGCGATTCTCTGCCGGAGCGGATCTATCTTCTCCCCATCCACAATCGACCTTTTTTCCCGGCCCAGGTACAGCCGCTGATCATTCAGCGTCAGCGCTGGGAAGAGACCATGAAACGCGTCGGCAACACGCCCCACCACATGGTGGGAGTGGCGTTCGTGGGCGACGTGAGCATGGAAGCGCTGAGTCCGGACAGTTTTCCCGAGATCGGGACGGCGGTGAAGGTGCATCGTCACCAGAGCGAAGAGCAGCAGATCCAGTTCATCGCCCAGGGCGTACGGCGTTTCCGCATTCACCGCTGGCTGTCGAAGACGCCGCCGTATCTGGTCGAGGTCTCCTACCCGCGGGAGCCGGTCGATGCCGAGGCCGAGGAAGCTCGCGCCTATGCGATGTCGCTGATCAACGGCATCAAGGAACTGCTGCCGATCAACCCGCTTTACGGCGAGGAGCTGAAAAGCTATCTCAACCGGTTCAGCCCGCATGAGCCGGGCCCGCTGACCGATTTCGCCGCGGCCATTACCTCGGCCAAGGGGCGCGAGCTGCAGAGCGTTCTCGAGACGTTGCCGATCATGGATCGGATGCAGAAGGTGTTGCCGCTGCTGCGCAAGGAGATCGAGGTCGCGCAGCTGCAGAACCAGATCAGCGAGCAGGTCAATTCGCAAATGCAGGAGCGCCAGCGCGAGTTTTTCCTGCGTGAGCAGCTCAAGGTGATCCAGAAAGAACTGGGTATATCGAAAGACGATCGCGAGAGCGATGTCGATACCTTTCGCGACCGGCTCGAAAGCCTGCAGGTGCCGGAGCGGGTACAGGGCCGAATCGACGACGAACTCGGCAAGCTGTCGGTGCTGGAGACAGGCTCGCCAGAATATGGCACCACGCGCAACTATCTCGACTGGCTGACCTCGCTGCCCTGGGGCATCACTTCCGAGGATCAGCTCGACCTCAAGCGCGCCCGAGGCGTGCTCGATCGAGATCACGACGGTCTCGGCGACGTCAAGGAACGGATCATCGAGTTCCTGGCCGAAGGGTCGTTCAAGGGCGACGTGGGCGGTTCGATCGTGCTGCTCGTCGGCCCGCCGGGGGTGGGCAAGACTTCGGTCGGGCGCTCGATTGCCGATGCCCTGGGCCGCAAGTTCTATCGCTTCTCGGTCGGTGGCATGCGCGACGAAGCCGAGATCAAGGGCCATCGCCGGACCTATATCGGCGCCATGCCGGGCAAGCTGGTGCAGGCGCTCAAGGAGGTCGAGGTCGAGAATCCGGTGATCATGCTCGACGAGATCGACAAGATGGGCCAGTCGTTTCAGGGCGACCCGGCCTCGGCGCTGCTCGAGGTGCTGGATCCCGAGCAGAACGTCGATTTCCTCGATCACTATCTCGACGTACGCCTGGATCTCTCCAAGGTGCTGTTCGTGTGTACGGCCAACCAGCTCGACACCATTCCACCGGCGCTGCTCGACCGCATGGAGCAGATCCGGCTCTCCGGCTACATCGCCGAGGAAAAGGTCGCGATCGCCAAGCATCACCTGTGGCCGAAGCTGTTGAAGCGGGACCGCATTCCCAAGAAGCGCATCAATCTGACGGACGCGGCGCTGAAGCAGGTGATCGAGGGCTATGCGCGTGAGGCCGGCGTGCGTCAGCTGGAGAAACAGCTGCATCGAATCGTGCGCAAGGCGGCGGTCAAGATGCTCGAGCAGCATCAGGAGACGGTCAAGGTTTCGGTCAACAACCTGGAAGAGTTCCTTGGCGCCCCCTTGTTCCGCAAGGAGAAAGTGCTCAAGGGCGTGGGCGTGGTCACCGGATTGGCCTGGACGGCGATGGGCGGAGCGACCTTGCCGATCGAGGCTACCAAGGTCCATGCGCTGACCCGCGGCTTCAAGCTGACCGGCAAGCTGGGCGAGGTGATGCAGGAGTCCGCCAATATCGCCTACAGCTACACGCTGGGGCATCTGGGCGAGTACGGTGCCGATGCGGATTTCTTCAACGAGGCTTTCGTCCACCTCCACGTGCCGGAAGGCGCGACGCCGAAGGACGGGCCCTCGGCAGGCGTCACCATGACAACCGCCCTGATGTCGCTGGCGAAAAGCCAGAACATCGATCGGCCGCTGGCAATGACCGGCGAACTGACGCTGACCGGGCAGGTGCTACCGGTCGGGGGTATTCGCGAGAAGGTGATCGCCGCACGTCGCAGCGAGATCTTCGAGCTGATCCTGCCGGAGGCCAATCAGCGCGACTACAATGAGTTGCCGGACTACCTCAAGGCGGGAATGACCGTGCATTTCGCCCAGGTCTATCGGGATGTTGCCAAGGTCGTGTTCGGCCGCTGAGACGCCCAGCTCTTGCATCATGTTACGCTGATGGACGAGGCCGGCGTGACGATCGGCATGACATGAGGAGAAAGGTGTGTTCAATAGCGAGAAACGGCGGCGGTCGCGTTATGTGATCACGGCGATCTGGGGGTTACTGGCCATGGTACTGTTGAGTGCCTGCAGTTATCACCCGGCGCGGATCGACCCGGAACCGCCGGTCATCATCGGCGATGGCGATCATCGCCACGGCGATGGTGACTTCTGCCCGCCGGGGCAAGCAAAAAAGGGTAACTGCTGAACCCCTGCGGTTCGCGAAACCCGAGCGGCAGCGCACTTGCGCTGCCGCTTTTTTGGATCGGATAATCGGTACTCGCCGACATCGGAATACTGACCCTCATGACTCCCGAAAGCGCTGCCACCTATCTGCTGGCGATTTTTCTGTTCGCCATCACTCCCGGTCCGGGGGTGTTCGCCCTGATCGCTACCGGCATGAATGCCGGCTTCCGAGGGTGTCTGTCACTGACAGTCGGCATGACGCTCAGTGACGTGCTCTACCTGCTGCTTGCCACCTTCGGTCTGGCGACCCTCGCCGAGCACTGGGGGGAAGTCTTCGGGGTTATCCGGGTGTTGGGTGCGCTCTACCTGTTCTACCTGGGTTGGAAACTGTGGACGAGCCCGACCCAGGACGAGGAAATGCCAGCGACTGGCGCCAACGGCGGAGCGCTTGCTGGCGTGACGCAGGGTTTTCTGATCTCCGCGTCCAATCCCAAGGTGATCCTGTTCTACATCGCTTTCCTGCCCACGTTCGTCGATCTGGATCGGCTCGGGGGCGCTTCCTTGACGCTACTGGTAGCGCTGACCGTCGTCGGCCTGATGAGTGGGCTCTGCCTGGTCGCGGCCGGTGCGGCGCGGACACGGCGGATCTTTCGCTCGTCCCGCGCCCAGCGGCGCCTGAATCGGGGCGCCGGATCGCTGATGATCGGCGCCGGTGCGCTGCTGATCGCCAAGAGCTGAACGAAGGGAACCGCATGGCCCGCCGTCGCCGGGCTCACGCTTGCCGGTTGCGGGGCTTGCGGCTGACCAGGGCGACGCCGGCGGCAGCGATCGCCATGCCAAGCCAGGAGACCGCGGGCATGGGTTCATCGATCAGCCACCAGGAAAACAGCGCCGCGCACGGCGGTACCAGATAGAAGAGCGCCGACACTCGCGAAGCCTCGCCGCGACGGATCATCGCCAGCAGCAGCGATATCGCGATCAGCGAGTTGCCGATGACCAGGTAAGCCAGCGAGCCGACGAGGGCACCGTCCCAGTCGAGCGTGAAGTGGCCGAACAGCACGATCAGCGGCAGCGTGGTGAGCAAGCCGGTGAAGTACTGAATCAGATTGGCACTGACGGGATGCAGCGGCTGGCCGAAGCGCTTTTCGTAGAGCGTCGCACCGCTCATGCCGAGCAGGGCGGCGATGGTCAACAACAAGCCGCCCGTGGTTATCCCCTCCACCGTCGACCGGCCCAGAATCACCACTACGGCGCCGACGAAGCCCAGCCCGAAGCCGAGCCAGCGCCGCGTACCGATGGTTTCTCCGACCATCGCCGGGGCGGCGAGCGCGACCAGGATTGGCTGCAGTGACACCACCAGCGCCACGACGCCGGCGGAGCTGCCGAGCGCAAAGGCGCTGTAGCAGCAGCCGAAGTAGACGGTCTGGATCAGGAACCCGACCACGGCCTGATGGCCCCAGGCGCTGAGCCGGGTCGGCATCGGCGGGCGTAGCCACAGCCAGACCGGCAGCATGATCGCCAGCACGAGCACGAATCGCAGACCCAGGAAAAGCAGCGGGTCCACTTGCTGGGTGCCGATCTTGGCAACCGGAAACCCCAGCGACCACAGCAACAGGAAAAGCCCGGGGGCCGCAGTGAGCCAAAGGGGTGGCCGCTCGCGAGCGGAGGTCGCCGCGGCGGAGGAGGAATCAGACATGTCGATCCGTGATTGTGATTATCGAGAGTGCCCTTGGTGGCAAGCGCGGTCGAGCATCGAGATTGCTCTCCATCGTCTGCAATTTCCAGTGAGTCGCGGGCTTCCCTTCCGCTCGGCGTTCATCCGTCTCGATTGACCGACAGGCCACCCCAGGACTGGCACACCGGCATGATCTCGAGGCGGTTGATGTTGAGATGCGGCGGTAACGTCGCGGCCAGGAAGACCTGTTCGGCGACATCCTCCGGCTGGATCGGCTCCACGCCGCCATAGAGCTTGTCGTGAGCGCTCTGATCCCCTTTCATTCGCACCAGCGTGAATTCGGTTTCCGACATGCCGGGGGCGATGTCGGTGACGCGAACCCCTGTGCCTCTGAGATCGCAGCGCAAGTTGTAGGAAAACTGATTGACGAACGCCTTGGACGCGCCATAGACGTGGCTGCCCGGGTAGGGCCACAGCGCGGCGGTGGAGCTGATGTTGATGATGGCGGCACCGCGACCGACCCTGATCAGTGTCGACAGCAGCGTCCGCGTCACATTGACCAGCCCGGTGATATTGGTGTCGATGACGGTTTGCCAATCGTCCAGGTTGGCTTCCTGGGCCGGGCCGGCGCCCAGCGCCAGACCGGCATTGTTGACCAGTACCTTGACCGCCTCGAAGGCAGCAGGCAATTCGTCGATCACCCGGGCAACGGCTTCACGGTCTCGGACATCCAGCGTGGCGACATGAACCGGGACCTTGCCCTCGAGCTGCTGTTTGACCGCGTCCAGACGCTCCTGACGCCGGCCGCTGAGTACCAGAGCCCATCCAGCCTCGGCAAAGCGATGGGCGCAGGCGCGCCCGAATCCGGATGTGGCACCGGTGATGAACGCGACGGGGGGATTGTGGCTCATGCTGACTCCTGATCCGGAAAAAGTGAAGGATGTCGACGCCGAACGAAGACATGACGGGATGATCGGGCCAGGTCGGTTCGCCTTTATCAGGTTAGCGCATTCCCGATCGGAAATACCGAGGTTGGAAGATGACTACCGTGTCGCTCATTGGCGACAGGGGTGGCGGCTTTGTGTAAAACCCGGTGATTGCCGATACGCATTGATGAATGTTGTTGCCGTCTGATTACGTTTTGGCGACGATATCCCATCGTTCGCGCTGATCCTCGCGGCTCGGCCAACTCCCAAGGCATCACGTTTCTCATAAACCCTTACGATCTTCGAACTGGCCGCACTCTTCTCGGCGTTTTATCAGCCACGGTATCAACCACTCGGGGATGGCTTCTCGAAGTCCTGTCTGCAGATCGGATCGACGGATGTCGTCTGGCGGTGTGAAAGGAGGTGGCGATGTCCACTATCAAGCGGCAGCGTTATTACGGGCTGGAGTGGCTTCGGTTTCTCATGGCGCTGTGGATGGTCGCCTACCATTTCGGGGGCATCTACAGCGACATGCCCGATATGCTGAGAGGCGTCATCGGCATGGGCTTTTTCGCCACCAGCACGTTTTTCATGCTATCCGGGTTCCTGCTCGCTCACGTGGCGCTGGATCACGCCGGCGAGATGAAAATGTACGGGCCGGCGTTCGTCGCCAGACGATTGTGCAATCTCTACCCGATTCACGTGATGACCATGCTGTTATCGATCGGGCTGCTGTTGCTGCAATATCCGATTCGGCCCGAAGGGGTCTACGTCTACTTCAACACTCACCCGTACTACCCGCTGAGCGACGAAGCGCGCGCGGCATTTGCGGAACGTATCTCGTGGCCGAGTGCGCTGGGGCATATCGCGCTGCAGTTGACATTGCTACAGGCCTGGGAGCCTCGCTTTCTGTGGTTGAACGGTGCGTCCTGGTCGATTTCGGCGTTACTTTTCTTCTATGCCTGCTTTCCCTGGTTGGCCCCGCGACTGATGCGGCTCCAGCGTTGGGGGCTGGTGCTATTGGGTGTCTGGGGACTCTATGCGCTGGGTCCGCTGGTGGCGACGCTGGCAGGCTCGTTCGACTACGTGACGGTCGGCGTCCTGCATCGTAACCCGTTATTCCGGTTGCCCGAGTTCCTGACGGGCATCCTGCTCTACCGCGCCTGGCAATCGGAGCGCGTGAGCGAGCTGTTTCGACGTTTTCGCTATCCGCTGCTGGCCGCCGGACTGTGCGGCGTGCCGATCGGTATCTGGCTACTGAAGCTGGATGGTCTGCAGCTTTACTATCTGACCCACAATGGACTGCTGCTGCCGTTCCAGGGACTGGTACTGCTGAGTGTGTGTACGTTTGGCGCCCCTGAGAGCGCGACGATACGCGCCTGGGCCCAGCGCCTAGGAGAATCGGCATTGTGTATCTTTGCCCTGCACACCCCGCTGATCGGGCCGACTGCGAGAGCGACACGCTGGCTTCTACAGCGATGGCACGAAAGCTGGATCGCGGACAGCAGCAACGCGGCGCTCAAGTTCGCGATTCCGCTATGGACGATGGCTTTCCATCTCGCGCTGATCGTCGTTCTGGCGTTGCTAATGCAGCGCTTCGTGGTCGCTCCGATGCGACACTGGATGGAGGCGAGACTACCGTCGGCGTGGCAGCAGCGTCGGCTGCCGTTGGTCATCGCCAAGGCTTGATGGCCGACGCTATCTTTCTGTCTTTCTCTCTCCTCTCACGCTCGGTGCATGTTTCTGTCTCGAGCGCCGATTCCCTCTCTACCTGATGTCCAGGCTAGCTTGACGTTGGCCGTTGGCGTCGCGCTGGCAAGGCGGCGGCGTCGGCCTGCGGATCCTGTGGCGCGCCTCCATCGTTTGGGGTAAATCATTGCCTTGAAGGATGCGATATCCTTGGAAATTCGTGCTTCGCCGGTCGTTCGGCAAAGCGATCGCGAATTCATCTCTAAGGGACGCCGCATGAAGGAATCCATCCGCGTGGGACTGGTCGGCTATGGCATGGCCGGCAAACGATTCCATGCGCCTTTGATCTCCGCCCAGGAAGGGCTTTCGCTGGTGGCCGTGGCGAGCCGGGATGCCGACAAGGTTCATGTCGACTGGCCGAGCGTGCCGGTGGAGCCGACGCCGCAGGCGCTTTTCGCCCGCGATGATATCGATCTGGTCGTGATTCCCACGCCGAATGCGACCCACTATCCGCTGGTCAGCGAGGCACTGGCTGCCGGCAAGCATGTCGTCGTCGACAAGCCGTTTACCGTGACGGCGGACGAAGCCCGCCAGTTGTGCGAGCAGGCCGCCGACGCGAAGCGTTTGCTGTCGGTGTTTCACAACCGGCGCTGGGATGCGGATTTCCTGACCGTGCGTCAACTCATCGATACCCGGTCGCTGGGCCGGATCGTGCATTTCGAGTCGCATTTCGATCGTTACCGGCCGGAAGTCGCGCAGCGTTGGCGTGAAGACCCGGTGCCGGGGGCCGGTGCCTGGTTCGATCTCGGATCCCACCTGCTCGACCAGAGTCTGGTGCTGTTCGGGATGCCGGATGCCATCTCGCTCGATCTCGCCTGTCAGCGCGAAGGAGCCAAAGTCGACGACTACTTTCACGCCGTACTTCGCTACCAGGAGTGCCGCGTGATACTGCATGGCGGTACGCTGGTGTCTGTCCCCGGGCCCCGTTTCACCGTTCACGGGACGCGGGCCAGCTATGTCAAGCACGGTCTCGATCCACAGGAAGACATGCTCAAGCGCGGCGATCGTCTGCCGTCGCCGTACTGGGGGGAAGATTGGCGCCACGGCATGATGACGGTGGGTCAGGTGCGGGAGGGCATTCAGCCCGAGTTGCACGAGGTGGCGACCCTGCCCGGCGACTATCTCGCCTACTATGCCGGGGTACGCGATGCCATTCAGAACGGGGTACCGCTCCCGGTGACGGCGGAAGACGCACTGACAGTCATGCGAATGCTGGAGGCCGGCATTCGAAGCGCCGAGTCGGGGCAGGTCGTCACCCTGTCCTGATGCGGTTCGGCGTCGCCATCAGTCACTGCAATGGATCGAGCCAGCGAATGCGCTGGCTCGAATCGTTTGGGGCACTGGTATCCAGAACGGTCACTTCATGATTGCCTCAGACCGCACCAGGTTGGATGCATCGCCGATTTCCGCAACTTCCTTTCGTGTGTCTTCCGGTGATCGCAGCTCGCCGTTGCGTTTGAGCAGCCACGAGGCGATGGCTGGTGCCATCAGGGCGGAAACCAGTACGCAGGCTGCGACCTGGGTCGTTGCGACGCCGACATAGGATTGGAGCGAAGGATCGGCCGCGGCAGCGATCGCTGGCGTCGCAATGGAATTACCGGCAGTGGTTCCAGCGGCGAAGCCGATGCCGCTACGTGGACCGCGTTTCAGCAGGTATCGATAGCCTAGATAGACTAGTCCTCCGGTAAAAGGGGCGACGATCAAGCCCAGCGCCAGTCCGGTAATGCCTCCATGTAATACATCGGTGAGATTGATGCCGGTGCCGAGCCCGAAGGAGAAAAATGGAATCACCATCTCCGGTACCGGACGCAGAACCTCGGTCCATTTTGGATCGAGGTTGCCCACCAGAATGCCCAGCAATAGCGGAATGATCGCGGCCATGAAGACTTCCAGAGGAATGTCTGCCAGCCCCGATGCTCCGATCAAAATCAGGGTAAAGAACGGACCATCATTGATCGCGCTGGCGATGTAGGCGCCGCGATCACGTTGATCACCGTAGCGTCCGGTAAAGGCGAGCCAGATACCGCCGTTACTGTTATCCATCGCGGCCAGCATGGCCAGAATCGAGATGCCGAACAGGCCGTGCATACCTGTGGTCAAACCGAGCACCGCGATCAGAACACCGGGAATCAGGCTCTTGGTTAAAAGTATGACGCTGGCGGTACCGACAATGGGGCCGGCATTGCGTGGAGTGATCTGCATGCCGGTGGCGAAGATCACCAGGCCCATGAAGGCCATGGCGCCATCCTTGAACAGCGCGGTCGTGAAACTACCGATCTCCAGCGCGGAGGGCGCTAGTGTACCCACGATCGAACCGAGTATCAGCGGCACGATCATCAGGCCGCCGGGGATACGATTGAGTGTGTCGTAGATGGGGATGCGAGATACAGGAGCCGACATGCGATTTTCTCCATGCCTATCATGATCAGACGCCGTCAGCGACGGCGCCCGCTGATTTAAGAGCGAAAAGCCTGGTTGACAAACGGAAGCCCAAATCGCGCACGAAAAGTAGCGGAAGGGCGTTGAATTCAGGTAATGACGCCGATCTGCCAGGGCACGAATTCCTGTTGCCCGTAGCCGTGGCGTTCACTTTGGCTGCGCTCGCCGGAAGCCAATGTCAGAAAGCGCTGGAATATCTGCTCGCCGAGCTGTTCCAGGTTGACGTCGCCGTCGGTCAGGGCGCCGCAGTTGATATCCATATCATCCGACTGATGACGCCACAGCGCGGTGTTGGTCGAAAGCTTCATGGATGGCACCGGTGCGCAGCCGAACGCGCTGCCACGGCCGGTGGTGAACGCGATGAGATTGCAGCCGCTGGCCACCTGCCCAGTGACCGAAACGGGGTCGAATCCGGGAGAATCCATGAAGGCCAGGCCGCGTTCGCGCATCGGCTCGGCGTATTCCAGCACTTCGACCAGCGGCGTGGTGCCAGCCTTGGCCACGGCGCCCAGCGATTTCTCGAGGATCGTGGTCAACCCGCCGACCTTGTTGCCGGCCGAGGGGTTGTTATCTAGCGAGGCACCACGCACGCGGCAGAATTCTTCCCACCAATGAATACGCTCGATCAGCTTGTGGGCGACGGCGGGACTGACTGCCCGACGTGTCAGCAGATGCTCGGCGCCGTAGACTTCCGGTGTCTCGGCGAGCACGGCGCTGCCCCCATGGGCGATCAGCCGGTCGACGGCAACGCCCAATGCCGGATTGGCGGTAATGCCGGAGTAGCCATCGGAGCCGCCGCACTGCAGTGCGACCCGCAGATGTTCGGCCGAGCAGGGCGTGCGTTCGACCTGATTGGCCTCGCCGAGCAGCTGCTTGATGTGCCGTATGCCTTCGGCAATGGCCTTGGTGGTGCCGCCGATCTGCTGGATGGTAAAAGGGTGCAGTTTGGGGCCCGGCTTGAGGCCCTGGGACTCGATCAAGGCATCGATCTGATTGGTTTCGCAGCCCAGGCCGATGACCAGCACGGCGGCGAAATTGGCATGGCGCGCGTATCCGGCCAGCGTGCGCTGCAGCATCTGCAGCGCCTCACCATCCGCTGCCACTGCGCAACCGACGCCGTGGGTCAGGGCGACCACGCCATCCACGTGGGGATAGGGCGCCATTGCTTCGGGGTGAACGTCGCGCCGGAAATGATCGGCGATGGCATGAGCGACCGTTGCCGAACAGTTGACCGAGGTCAAAATGCCGATGTAGTTGCGTGTGGCGACTCGGCCATCCGTGCGTTGGATACCCATGAACGTGGCGGTGGGGGAAATCCGCTCGACGGGCGTTACCTCGCTACCGATGGCATAGTCCTGTTCGTGTCCGGCACCTTCGAGGTCACCAATACTCAGATTGTGAACATGGACATGGTCACCGGGTGCAATGGGCTGTGTGGCGCGGCCGATGATCTGGCCGTAGCGGCGAATCATGTCTCCCGTCCGAAGATCCCGGACGGCGATCTTGTGGGCGGCGGGCACCGCTCCTGTCAGGACGATGCCCGGCAGGACCTCGGTCCCCTTGGGTAGCGGTAAGCGTGCGATGACGACATCATCGCGTTCGTGCAGGCGAATGATCGAGGCGGGTGCCTCGGTGGTATGGTCGATCAGTGCCATGAATCGGCTCCTCGAGCGGCTGGTGCCACTTTGGTCTATGCGACTTTAGACTTAAAGTCGTTTATAATCAGCGGTTTATTAGGATATTGCTGGTAGCCACACCCTATCCGCTCGCTCTGCAATGCACTACTGAGAGTTACTGATCGAGTGATAACGACGGCGCATTCGGCCAAAGTCTTATTTCTAGTCACATCGTGAGCGAGAGGATTCGTCGATGCCCCCGACGCTGGAAACGTTGATGTCGCGCCTGCGATTGCGCCAGCTGCGTCTATTGATGGCGCTCGACGAGTGCGGCTCCATTCACAAGGCCGCCGAGCAGGTGGCTATCTCCCAGCCCGGCGCGACACGCGCGTTGAACGAGATCGAGTCGACGCTGGGGTCGCCACTGTTCCTGCGAAGCGCGCGAGGATTGCAAGCCAACGATCTGGGACGTTGCGTAATTCGCTACGCCAGATTGATTCAGACCGACGTGGCGCATCTGCGCGAGGAGATGATCGGTATACAGCAGGGCTACGGCGGCCATCTGGCGGTGGGCGGCACGATGGGTGCCATCGCCGCGATCGTCGAGACCATCGTCAAGGTTCGTGCCGAGCAGCCGTCGCTGTCGCTGCAGGTCATCGAGGATACGAGCGAAGGGTTGTTGCGTCTGCTCGACCAGGGGCGGATCGATGTCGCGCTGTGTCGTTCCAACTTCGGTCGGCGCCCGGGCGACTACGAATGCCACGGCCACTTTCCCGAGCCGCTGTGGGTGGTCGCCAATCCCGGACACCCGCTGGTCGAGGTCGGGCAGCCCGATTTCACCACGCTGGCCAGACAGGCGTGGATTGTCTATCCCGTCAGCATGCCGCGAATGCTGGAGCAGGAGTTCGTGACCGCCGGTCTATCGCAACCGGTGCAGGCGATCGAGATTTCGTCCACATATGCCATTCTGGCGATGCTGGAGCGAGACAAGGGAGTGTTGGCGCTGCTGCCAGAGCGGATTGCGCGCGAGCAGGTGGAGCGGGGCCATCTGGCTCGGGTGAGCTACTGCTTCAAGACGCGCAATCCCGCTTTCGAGATGCTCTGGCGCCGGGATCGAGAGCTGTCGCCGGTCGCGCGACGATTTATCGAATGCTACGACAGCGAGGAACAATCTGGCGGCAAGATTTGCTAACTGACGAATTGTTGTCTAGGTTTTGTATAGATTGCTCAGGCAAGTCGACGTGACACAAGCAGCATTGGCAATGGCTGCTGGGACCGTGTCGCGAATCAGGATGAATTACGGAGGATTCAAATGAAAAAAGTCAACGCCGCCATTTTTGCCGCACTCATCGCTCTTCCGACGGCAGGCGCCTTTGCTCAGGATCAGGCGCCCAGCGTCAGCCCGGAGACCGGCTCGGCCAACACCCAGTCCGGAGACAACACGACCAAAGCACAGGGTGGTACTGCGGCCGGCGACACTAGCGGTTCGCTCCCGACCGAGAACAACCTGCCCGACACTGACAACGCGCAGACCGGTTCTGCCAATACGCAGCCGGGCAGCCTGAAAGCCGAAGGCGGTACTGCGCAGGATACCTCTGCCGCGAAGGGTGCCATGAAAGACGATATGGAAAACAACCACGGCGTCGACTCCGCGCAGGATGTGAACCCCAACTAAGCAGTTTGAAGTCTCGCGATAGAGGCTCCGAAAACTGGCATTACTGTCGACGATCGCCCCGCTGAGCGGGGCGATCGTCGTTTTTCAAGGCACGAATTCAAAGCGGGAGCTTCGAGGCACGGACTCGAAGCATGGATTCGGAGGGAACATGGTAGGTCTTACCTGGGTGAAAGTGACAAACCTACCACCAGCTTTCCGATTCACGCTCGCTGCGCAGCTTCTCGCGAGCGATGAACAGCGCCGCAATGGCACGACCCTCGTGGAAGTCATCGCGAGCCAATAGCCCGACGATGTCGTCGATGGCATGCGTCTCGACGATCAGCGGTTCGGGCTCGTCGCCTTCCAGGCGTCTTTCGTAGAGATCGCTGGCCAGCATCACCTGGATGCGATGATTCATGTAGTTGGGGGCCAGTGACAGCTCCACCAGTGGTTCGATGCGGTTGGCCCCATAGCCGCACTCTTCCATCAGCTCCCGATTCGCTGCCGTGATGATATCTTCGCCGGGATCGACCAGCCCCTTGGGCAGCGTCAGCGTGTATTCGTCGAAGCCCGCCGCGTATTCTCGAATCAGCAGCACGTGATCCGGATCCGGCATCGCCACCAGCATCACCGCACCGCGGCCCTTGCCCTTCAAGCGTTCGAAAGTCCGCTCCGCACCGTTGGCAAAGCGCAGGTCGAGCGATTCGATGGCGAACAGTTCGCTCTGGGCGACATTGCGCCGGGCGAGAATCGCCGGCTTGATCGAGGATTTCGAGGGAGAGTCTGTCGGCACCATGCGGCCTCCGTGCATCGGGCGGGTTGCACTGGGTACAATAATCGACGCTTGTCCTCGTGGGAAATGACCCTGATGCATCCTGGCGAGAATAGGGGCGTTCCGCGAGAGGATTTCCTTCACCTGACGGCCGAGAATTCTCCGATGATCGACTGGAACACGATCGATACCGTTTTCCTGGATATGGACGGTACCTTGCTCGATCTACATTTCGACAGCCACTTCTGGCTCGAGCACCTGCCACGTCGCTACGTCGAGCTGCATCGGCTGGATGATGCGCACCGCTCGGCGCTGGAAGCGCGAATCCTCGATGCCCGTGGATCGCTGGACTGGTACAGCCTGGCGCACTGGAGTCGCGAGCTATCGGTGGATATCGTCGCGCTCAAACGCGAGGTCGCGCACCTGATCGGTTGGCGCGCCGATGCGCTGGCGTTCATGGAGTGGCTCAAGGCGGCGCCGGTGAAGGTCGTGCTGGCGACCAACGCCGATCGTGAGAGCCTCGGGCTGAAATTGCCGCTGACCGGGCTGGATCGCTACGTCGATCGCATCGTGTCGTCGGCGGATGTCGGTGTGCCCAAGGAGCAGCCGGCATTCTGGGACGCCATGCAGGGACTGCATCCGTTCGACCCTGCGCGGAGCCTCTTCATCGATGACAACACCGAGGTGCTGGGCAGCGCGCAGCGTTACGGCATCCGCCATCTGCTGGGCATTCATCAGCCCGACAGCCGCAAACCGGGGTGTAAGCATCCGACGTTTACCGTCGTCGAGCGCTTCGCGTCGCTGATGCCTGCAACGCCGGCTTGAACCCGGGACCAGCGGCCCCCATCTAGGCAGGTCGAGGTAACAGACCCATGAGTGAAACGATACGTATCGACAAGTGGCTGTGGGCTGCGCGGTTCTTCAAGACGCGCCAGCTGGCCAAGAAAGCGATCGAGGGTGGCAAGGTTCGCTACAACGGCGGCCGTGTGAAAACCAGCCGGGCCGTCGAGGTCGGCGCGCTGATCGAGGTGCCGCAAGGCTGGGATCATGCGACCGTCGAAGTCCTGGCGCTGTCGGATCAACGCCGTGGCGCCCCCGAGGCTCAGGCACTCTATGCCGAGACGCCGGACAGCATCGATCGTCGCGCGCGCGAGGCGCACCAGCGGAAGTTGGCCAATCAACTGATGCAGCCGCCGATCAAGCGCCCCGATAAACGCCAACGTCGTGATATTCACCGCTTCCAGCGCCAGCACGGCGACGACTGAACGTTCGGCGCCTGCGCCTTGAACGGTTTCCGACATCCCTTCTGCCATGGCCGGACGAGCGTCAGCGATTCGTCCGGCATCCGACGAGATCCGATTGATGAACGATGAAATTCAGCGCTTCCTCTTCGATGACACCAACGTACGCGGCGAGATCGTGCAATTGGAGACCGCCTACCGGGAAGTGCTTGAGCGTCAGGACTACCCCGAGCCGATTCGATATCAGCTGGGTGAGTTGTTGAGCGCGGTTGCCTTGCTGACCGAGACCGTCAAGCTCGATGGCACGGTCAGCCTGGAAATCCGGGGCAAGCAGGGCGTCGATGTGTTGATGGCCGAATCCAGTCCCGGCGGGCAGCTGCGGGCCATCGCACGTTATGACGAGAATCAGGTATTTGCCGACAATGCGACGCTGCGCCAACTGGTGGGCGACGGACAGATCGTGATTACGCTCGATCCTGCCGAAGGCAATCGCTATCAAGGCATCGTGGCGTTGGAGCACGACCGGTTGGCGGGCTGCCTGGAAGAGTACTTCGCGCAGTCCGAGCAGCTGGCCACTCGCCTGTGGCTGAGCGCCGATGGCGAGCGCAGCGCTGGCCTGCTGTTGCAGCAGTTACCGAACGACGCCTCCAATCGTGACCCCGACGCCTGGGATCGCGTCGTTCACCTGGCCGCGACGATTACTGCCGAGGAAATGCTGACGCTGCCGGCGCAGGACGTGCTGTATCGACTGTTCCATGAAGAGACCACCCGGGTGTTCACGCCCAAGCCTCTGGCGTTCGGCTGCACCTGCTCGCGGGAGCGCATCGCCAACGCCCTGCACACTTTCGGGGCCGACGAGCTGCGCAGCATTCTGGATGAGCAGAAAGCCATCGATACGCAGTGCCATTTTTGTCATACGCAGTACCATTTTAGTGCGGCAGAGATCGAGGCGATCATCGACTCCCCGCAGGCGCCGTCGCCGACGCTGCACTAATACCGGCGCTCGGTGGTAGCCGGGCTTCGATCAAGGCGGAATTGACATCGAGCGTTCGGCGTTTGCGCGCCGGGCGCTTTTTGCCATAATGGCGATCCTTTTTCGCCCGCCAGACGCCGAGGTCGCCTGTCCCAGAGTGATGTCACCGGGACGGCGGATCTTCGACGCTGTGATAAAACACGAACAGAGGCCTTAGCGCCCAGGATTGGACAATGACCACCTCTCAAGCCTTCCAGGCTGCCGGCGATTCCCGCTCCGCCAAAGCGCACACCAATTTGACCACCGCCGAGCTGGTCGAATATGCCCTTGTCAGGGGAGAAGGCGTGCTGGCCGCCAATGGTGCACTGGTGGTGGAGACGGGAGCGCGTACCGGACGCTCTACCCTGGACCGCTTCATTGTCGAGGAGCCCTCCACGTCGGATCTGATCGACTGGGGGCAGGTCAATCGTCCAATCGGCCCTGATGTTTTCGATGCGCTATGGGAGCGGGTCGAGGATTATCTGGCGGGCGGCGATACTTTCGTTTCGGAGCTGCATGTCGGCGCCGATCCGGAGTATTACCTGCCGATCCGCGTCGTCACGCAGACGGCCTGGCACTGCCTCTACGGGCGCAATCTCTTCGTGCGTACCGACAACTGGAATCCTAAGGACAAGAGCGAGTGGACGGTGCTAAGCGCGCCCGATTTCGTCTGCGATCCGCAGCGCGACGGCACCCGCTCCGAAAGCACCGTGATGATCAATTTCGCACGGCGCCGAGTGCTGCTGGCGGGCATGCGCTATGCGGGCGAAATGAAGAAGGCGATGTTCTCGGTTCAGAACTTTCTGCTGCCGGAGAAGGACGTTCTGCCGATGCACTGCAGCGCCAACGTCGGTGAAGATGGTGAAACCACGCTGTTTTTCGGCCTTTCCGGCACTGGCAAGACGACACTGTCGGCGGATCCGGAGCGCTACCTCATCGGCGACGACGAGCATGGCTGGGGCGAGGGCACCGTCTTCAACTTCGAAGGCGGCTGTTATGCCAAGACCATCGATCTATCGCGCAAGAACGAGCCGATCATCTGGAATGCCATTCGCTTCGGCACCGTCCTGGAAAACGTGGTTCTGGAGGCGGATCGGGTGCCTGACTACTCCGACGACAGCCTGACCCAGAACGGCCGTGCCGGTTACCCGCTGGAGTTCGTCGACAAGCGCATCGAGGTGAATCGTGCCGGCGAGCCTAACGCGATCATCTTTCTGACCTGTGACATGAGCGGCGTGCTGCCCCCGGTGTCGCTGCTCACCAAGGAAGCGGCGGCCTATCATTTTCTATCCGGCTACACCGCCAAGGTCGGTTCGACCGAGATGGGCTCCACCAGCGGCCTGGAAGCGACCTTCTCGACCTGCTTTGGCGCGCCTTTCTTTCCGCGCCCGGCACATGAATACGCCGAGCTGCTGATCAAGCGTATCGAGGCGTTCGAATCCCGCGTCTACCTGGTCAATACCGGTTGGAGCGGCGGTGCCTACGGCCAGGGCGGCAGCCGCTTCAGCATTCCGACGACCCGCGCCATCATCCGCGCGATTCAGGAAGGCGACCTGAGAAATGTCGAGACCCGTCATATCGACGGTCTCAATCTCGACGTTCCGGTGGCGGTGGAGGGTGTCGATGCCAAACTGCTCGACCCTCGCGACGCCTGGGCCGATCAGGAAGCCTACCGCGAGCAGATGAATGCGCTGGTGGCCAAGTTTACCGCCAACTTCACCAAGTTCGATAACGTCGATACGGCGATCCTGGCGGCCGGTCCGCAGGTGCTCTAGCACGCGACAACGCTGCCGATAGCGCCGATGGGGACGCTGACAGCCTCGAGGATGAGGCGGCCAGCCTGCTCGCCGGCGCTGATAGCCCGATCGCTGATGTTTGAAGTGCCGGATCGAAAACCTTGAGTCGTCACGTCCGACGATTGCACGGCAGCCATTGACGGGGATGACCATCGGTCATCCCCGTCCGGTTTCCGGCACGCCGGCAGCGTCGAGGTGTGAGCCATTCGCGCCGGTGTGCTAACGTGGCGCGATCCTACCCATCGTGATGGTTTTCATGTCCAAGATCCAAACCGCAATCATTGCGTTGATCGCCGAAGAACTCGGCGTTCGCCCGCTTCAGGTCAGTGCTGCTGTCGAACTGCTGGATGGCGGCGCCACCGTCCCGTTCATCTCCCGCTATCGCAAGGAAGTCACCGGCGGTCTCGACGATAGCCAGCTACGGGCGCTGGAAGAGCGGCTGCGCTACCTGCGTGAAATGGAAGAACGCCGCGAAGCGATCCTGCAGGCGATCGACGAGCAGGGCCAGCTGACCGAGATGCTGCGCGCCGAGCTGAATTCGGCGACCACCAAGCAGCGCCTTGAAGATCTTTACCTTCCCTACCGCAAGAAGCGTCGGACCAAGGCGCAGATCGCTCGCGAGGCGGGACTGGAGCCACTGGCGGACCGGCTGCTGAGCGATCCGAGTCTCGACCCGGAGCGCGAAGCGGCGGCGTTTGCCGATAGCGCTACCGGTGCTGGCCACGGCATCGAGGACGCCAAGAGCGCGCTGGACGGGGCCAAGCAGATACTGATGGAACGCTTCAGCGAAGCGGCCGAACTGGTCGGTCGCCTGCGGGAACGGCTGTGGGAAGACGGCCAGCTTCGCGCCCGGGTGGTCAAGGGCAAGGAGGCGGAAGGGGCCAAGTTCTCGGATTACTTCGAGCACGACGAAGGTCTCGCCAAGACGCCTTCACATCGGGCGCTGGCGATGTTTCGAGGGCGCAAGGAGGGCGTGCTGTCGCTCTCGCTGGCCATGGCCGGCGAAGACGACGCGCCGATTCATCCTGCCGAGGTAGCGATCGCGCGTCATGTCGGCATCGATCTGGGGGCCGAGCAGGCCGCCTCTCGGTGGTTGAAAGAAGTGGTCCGCTGGAGCTGGCGCGTCAAGCTCTACACGCATCTCGAGACCGAATTGATGGGTCGGCTGCGAGAGCGCGCCGAGCAGGAAGCGATCGATGTCTTCGCCGCCAACCTCAAGGATCTGCTGCTGGCAGCACCGGCGGGACCGCGTACGACGCTGGGTCTCGATCCGGGTCAGCGTACCGGGTGCAAGGTTGCCGTGGTCGATGCCACCGGGCGTTTCCTCGAGGAAGCGGTGATCTACCCTCACGCGCCGCAGAAGCGCTGGGACGAGGCGCTGGCCACCCTGGTCACGCTGGTCGAGCGCCATGAGGTGTCGCTGGTGGCGATCGGTAACGGGACCGCCAGCCGCGAAACCGACAAGCTGGCAGCCGAACTGGTCAAGCGCGTGGCGCGGCGCCAGCTCACCAAGGTGATGGTCAGCGAGGCCGGAGCGTCGGTCTATTCCGCGTCGGAGCTGGCGGCCAAGGAGTTTCCCGATCTCGATGTCTCGATTCGTGGCGCGGTATCGATTGCCCGCCGGCTGCAGGATCCTCAGGCCGAACTGGTCAAGATCGACCCCAAGTCGATCGGCGTGGGGCAGTATCAACACGATGTCTCCCAGGTGAACCTGTCCCGCAGTCTCGAAACGGTGATCGAGGACTGCGTCAACGCCGTGGGCGTGGATCTCAATACCGCCTCCAGTGCGCTGCTTTCCCGAGTCTCGGGCCTCAGCACGATGCTGGCCGACAATATCGTCGCGCGGCGTGATCGCGAAGGCCCGTTTCGGACTCGCAAGGAGTTGCTCAGCGTCGACAGACTGGGGCCCAAGACCTTCGAGCAGTGTGCCGGCTTCCTGCGCATCATGGGCGGCACCAATCCGCTCGATGCCAGTGCCGTGCATCCGGAAGCCTATCCGCTGGTGGCGCGCATCGCCGAACGCAATGGGCGTGAGCTGGGCGGTCTGATCGGGGATAGCCGCTATCTCAAGTCACTCAAACCGTCGGATTACGTCGATGACGCGCTGGGAATCGATGCGACGTTCGGGTTGCCGACGGTGATCGATATCCTGGCGGAACTCGACAAGCCCGGTCGCGATCCGCGCCCGGAATTCAAGGCGGCAACGTTCCGCGAGGGGGTCGAGAAGCTTGGTGATCTCGAGCCCGACATGCTGCTGGAAGGGGTCGTGACCAACGTCACCCACTTCGGGGCCTTCGTCGATGTCGGCGTACATCAGGATGGCCTGGTGCATATTTCCGCACTGGCCGACAAGTTCGTCGACGATCCGCGCCAGGTGGTCAAGGCCGGCGATATCGTCAAGGTCAAGGTGATGGAGGTGGACGTGGCCCGTAAACGCATCGGCCTGACGATGCGGCTCAGTGACTCAGCGGGTGAGAAATCGCCAGCGGGCGAGCGTCGATCGAGCGGCGGCCAGTCGCGGGGTGGCGAAGCGAATCGGGGTCGTCAAGCGCGTCAGGGCAACGGCGACCGTCAGCCTGCGCAGCCAGGTGGCGCGATGGCCGAGGCGCTGCGCAAGGCTCAGCGGCGGACATAGCGTCGGAAGCGGCGTCGAA
The DNA here is from genome assembly GCF_003206035.1 of Salinicola sp. CPA57. Lineage (NCBI taxonomy): Bacteria > Pseudomonadati > Pseudomonadota > Gammaproteobacteria > Oceanospirillales > Halomonadaceae > Salinicola > Salinicola sp. CPA57. Next base: position 99,520 of record NZ_PZJR01000016.1, on the reverse strand, counting down.
CATGTCGCCGGGAATGGCGTCGACGGAGAAGTCGTTAGCCTTGAAAGTGCTATCGCCGCCTCCATAATGAGATTTTGCTCGAGGCGGACCGGACAGGAACGAGTCCCGGCCGCCTCGTCGACGCACGGACAAACGGGGGAGTGCTGCTCCTCCAACGAGATAAGGTGTTGAGCGTGTCTGATCAACTCGCCAAGAACGTTGGCCAACTGATGGCGCCGGCCCGCAAGGGATTGCTGGGTCGCCTGCGCCGTGGCATCGAGAAGGAAGGCCTACGCGTCGATGCGAAGGGTGCCATCGTGCAGACCTCTCACCCGCATGCGCTCGGTTCCAAGCTGACCCATCCGCATATCACGACCGATTATTCGGAAGCGCTGCTCGAGTACATCACGCCGGTTTACTGTCGTCCCGCCGATGCACTCTCGTTTCTGGGCGATCTGGTGCGTTTCACCTACCGCAAGCTCGATGACGAGTGGCTGTGGCCGGCCAGCATGCCGGCGCGGCTGGCGGGTAACGACAGTATTCCGATCGCCGATTATGGCACGTCCAACGTCGGTACCATGAAGTATGTGTACCGCAAGGGGCTCGACGCGCGATACGGCCGCATCATGCAGTCGATTGCCGGAATCCATTACAACGTGTCGCTGCCGGACGATATCTGGCCGATGCTGCAGGAAATGGAAGGTCGCCAGGAGGAGTCGCTGCAGGGCTTCCGTTCGACGCGTTACTTCGACCTGATTCGCAACTTCCGTCGCAACAGCTGGCTGTTGCTCTACCTGTTCGGTGCTTCGCCGGCACTGGATCGGAGCTTTCTGGGGGAAGAGGGCGGCGATGACCGCTGCGACAAGCTGAAGCCGCTGGGCGACAAGACCCTCTATGCGCCCTACGCCACCAGCCTGCGCATGTCCGATCTGGGTTATCAGAACAAGGTGCAGGAGCAGTTGAAGATCTGCTTCAACTCGCTCTCCAACTATGTGGGGACGCTGCGCAACGCGATCTCGACCGAATGGCCTGGCTATCGCCGGATCGGCGTCGATGTCGATGGCGAATGGCGGCAGCTCAGTGCCAATATCCTGCAGATCGAGAACGAGTATTACAGTGACATTCGGCCCAAGCGCGTGGCGCGACATGACGAGACGCCAACTCAGGCCCTCGAAGCGCGCGGCGTGGAATATATCGAGGTGCGCTGTCTCGATTTGAACCCGTTTCTGCCGCTGGGGATCGACGAGCCGCAGATGCGTTTCATGGATACCTTCCTGCTCTGGTGCCTGCTTTCCGATAGCCCCTGGATCCCTGACGAGGAGTGCGACCGCCTGGACGACAATCGCCGGCTGGTCGTCGAGCAGGGGCGCGATCCGGCGCTCGAGCTGCAGATCGGGGATCGTCGGGTGTCGCTGCGTGTTCGCGGCCACGAGATCATCGAAGGCATGCGCAAGGTGGCCGAATTGCTCGATACCCTCGAGGGAGACGATCTTCATGTTGCCGCGATTGCCGCCATTGCCCCGCGCCTGGATGACCCCGAGTTGACGCCTTCCGCGCAGATGCTGCGTGCCTTGGAGGCGCATGGTGGCGAGTGGGCGGATTTCATTGCCGATCTGGCCAAGGAGCAGGCGCAGCACTGGCGTTCGACGCCGATGGACGAGGCGCGCGCCGAACTGTTTTCCCAACTGGTCGAGACATCGCATCAACAGCAGCATGACATCGAAGCCGAAGACAGGCTCTCGTTCGGCCAGTTTCTCGCCGAATATTTCCAGCGGGCGAGGGAACCTCGGTCGGCGACGTGAGTCAGTGAACCATTGGCGTTCATCGAGCGTACCCAGGATCGACTGTCGTCGAACGTACTCGTGACCGGCGGTCGTCGAGGATGAAAACCGCCGGCGCGAACGTGCGCCGGCATTCAGTGGGAAAGGACATGCAAATCAAGCATTGGATGGCACAGGCCAGTACTCGTCAGTGGTGTTTGCTGGGCCTCTTGATGTGCTGCTTCATGATGGCCGTCGCTCTCTATCTCCAGTATGGCGTCGGCCTAGAGCCTTGCCCGCTGTGCATCTTTCAACGCGTCGCGGTCATATCCGCGGGTGTCGTGTTCCTGATCGGCGCGATTCACAACCCCGCACGCGGCGGCCGTCTCGTCTACGCGGCGCTCTCTCTGTTGGCGGTGCTGGGTGGCATCGGCGTGGCGGGTCGGCACGTGTGGCTGCAGACGCTGCCTCCGGATAGTGTCCCCAGCTGCGGACCGGGTCTGGATTACATGATGGACATGCTGCCATTGTGGGACGTCATGGCGCGGGTGCTGCACGGCTCCGGAGAGTGTGCGTTGGTCGAGGGGTCGCTGTGGGGTGTGACGTTGCCGCAATGGACGCTACTGGGTTTCGTCGTCCTGGGCATCATTCCGGTGATGATGATCGTGTCCCGATTGCGCTACAGTGGCAAAACGGTTCGCGAACCGGTGGGGCAGGCGTCCTGAATCGGGTTCGATGCCTCCCGGGAAACAGGCGACGAGGGAGAGTCTGATCATGCTGGAAGATTGCAAAACCGCCCAGGAACGGTGGGGTGGCGTTCATACGCTGATCGATCGATGGCTGGACCAGCGCCACGACATGCTGGTGACACTGGTCGATCTCCGCGAATTCTGCGATGGCGATCTCTCGGCGGTGTCGAAAGAGCGCATCGATGCTTTCAGCGAAGCCTTGATGGATTACATCAGCGCCGGACATTTCGAGATCTATCCACAGCTGCGCGAGGAGGCTAGAGCCTTCGACGACCGCGAAGCGCTCGACGTGGCAGACAAGCTATTGGCCCGTGTCGATGCATCGACGCAGATGGTGCTCGATTTCGATAACGAGTACGCCACGCCAGCGCGCTGTCAGCGCTATACCGACCGTCTTCCCGGCTGGCTCGATAAGCTGGGCGCGACGATGACAGAGCGCTTCGCGCTGGAAGACCAGCTCATCAGCCGTCTGCATGCGGTCCATGCGCCTTCCGCTGCCGACGTGGCGAAGGCGCCTGACGATCGGTCCGTTCGCACCGACTGATGGTGCCTTTCGTTCTACCTGAAGCCCCGGCCCTGGTCGGGGCTTGGTCTTTGTGACGTCGGCAGACTGTCGCAACCCTCCATGCCTGACTCGAACACGGCTCGCCACGCTCGAACGCCGCCGAGGACTAGCGCAGAGACAGTATGCGCCACGCCCGCTCACTCGCCAGGGCTCTGAGCTCGTCGTCGGGATCGACCGCCACCGGCTGGCTCACGGCCTCCAGCAGATAACGATCATTGATCGAATCACTGTAGAACCAGGCGTCGTCCAGGGTCAGGGTGGGGTGATCGTCCAGCCACTGCATGACGCGCGTGACCTTGCCTTCGCGGTAACTGGGAACCCCTTCGACACGACCGGTGTAGCGCCCATTCTCGCGCTCCGCTTCAATGGCAATGAGATCGTCGACGCCGAGGCGCTCGGCGATGGGGGCGGTAATGAAGCGGTTGGTCGCGGTGACGATCAGCAGGAAATCGCCCCGTTGACGATGCCACGCCAGCAGCGTCTCGCCCTGCGGCAGAATATGGGGTTCGATCCTGCAGGCCATGAACTGCTGGTGCCAGGCGTTGAGTTGCGCCTCGCTATGCTCGCTCAGCGGTTTCAGCGCCATCGAAAGATACGCCATGATATCCAGCTGGCCGGCTTGATAGTCTTGCAGATACTGATCGTTGGCACGGCGATAGCTTTCGCCGTCCACGGCGCCCTGTTCCACCAGGAATTCGCCCCAGGAATGGTCGCTGTCACAGCTCAGCAGGGTATTGTCGAGATCGAAGATGGCCAGGCTCAAAGGTGGGCTCCCGTGTTGGCGTGCGGCGCGTCTTGGTAGGTCGAAGTCTTTTTGGCCAGGTCTTTTCGGCCAGGTCTTTTCGACAAGTCTTGTCAGAGAGGTCTGTCAGTCAGCTCCCGACAGTGTCGAACGCTTGTCGCTTCAGCGATGAATACGAGCGCTCGGCAGTATCGCAAACTCCCGCCCCTTTGCCCACGCGCGCATCCCGGCAACGGCTCGAGAAGCCGCTGTCGTCAACGTGGCCTGAGGATAATCCCCTATGAAGCTATGCCTCAACCTGACCGATCGGGATTCCGATGGGGCAGTGGGTGCAACCGAAGGATTTGAGTGAAGGTTTTATGGCCGGTTGGCTTAAGGCGTATTGATGCCCTTTCTCGCTTTGTGGAAGAATGATCCCAACGACGATTGAGCTAAGGTGAACGCTGTGATAGACGCCGATGGCTTTCGGCCGAACGTTGGCATCATCATTGCCAACTGTGACGGCCAGCTGCTCTGGGCGCGTCGGGCGGGACAGGAGGCGTGGCAATTTCCGCAGGGTGGTATCAATGCTTGCGAGACGCCGCATCAGGCACTCTTCCGGGAACTGGAGGAAGAGATCGGGCTGACATCCAAGGATGTCGATGTCGTTGCCTGTACGCGAGGATGGCTACGCTACCGTCTGCCCCGGCGCATGGTCCGGACACACTCGAAACCGATCTGTATTGGCCAGAAACAGAAGTGGTTTCTACTGAAAATTCGCTGTCACGACAGTCGGGTTTGCGTGGATAGCACCCCCAAGCCGGAATTCGATGGCTGGCGATGGGTGAGTTACTGGTATCCTTTAGGGCAGGTGGTCTCCTTCAAGCGTGAGGTCTACCGACGCGCGTTGCGGGAGCTGGCGCCAGATTTTCATCGACTGTCGCTGGAGGAAATGGCCAGGCTGTAGAACGACCCTGCTGTTTGAGTTCACGGGCCACGCTCCCCGATTCTGATGCCGATATCCGGTTGAGGTTTCGGGGATTGGCGCTGTCCACCCGAAGCCACCACGAGGATCTCCTCGCCCACAAGAAAAAGGCCCATGCTCGATACTCTTCGCCGCATCGTTCAGGAAGTCAACGGCGCCCGTAGCCTGGATGCCGCGCTGGCCACCATGGTACGTCGCATCCGTAAGGCGATGCGCACCGATGTCTGTTCCATCTACCTGTTCGACCGCGAGCGCGATCGTCTGGTGCTGATGGACACCATTGGCCTGCGAACCCAGGCCGTAGGCGTGGTGACGATGCGGCTCGGTGAAGGGCTGGTCGGACTCGTCGGTCAGCGGGAAGAGCCGTTGAATCTCGAGGATGCGCCTGCGCATCCGCAGTTCCGTTATTTCGTCGAGACCGGAGAGGAGCGATTCTCGAGTTTCCTGGGTGTGCCCATCATCCACCAGCGGCGAATGCTGGGCGTGCTGGTGGTTCAGCAGCAGGAAAAGCGTCGCTTCGACGAGGGCGACGAGGCGTTTCTGGTTACCATGGCGGCGCAGCTGGCCGGCGTGCTGGCTCATGCGCTGGTATCGGGGACGCTCAATCGCCGCGCCGAGCCTGACGGTCAGGCGATGTTTTCCGGCGTGGCGGCATCGCCGGGCATGGCCATCGGCGAGATCGTGGTGATCGCGCCGCCGGCGGACCTGGATAGCGTTCCCGATCTGATCCCCACCGACCCGGATGCCGAGGTGGTTCGCCTGCATGCGGCTCTGGCCCACGTGCGCGAAGATATCCGCAAGGCCGGCGCGCGCCTTGCCAGCCGTATTTCCACCCAGGAGCTGGCGCTGTTCGATGTCTATCAGCAGATGCTGGGCGATGCGGCGCTGGGCAACGAGGTCGAAAAGCGGATTCGCGAAGGGCAGTGGGCGCCGGGGGCGCTGGCCGATGTGGTGCGGCGCCATACGCAATACCTGGAGCGGGTCGACGACGGCTATCTTCGCGAGCGAGCGGCGGATATCCGCGATCTGGGGCGCCGCGTGCTGGCGCGTCTGCAGGAAGGCAATGAACTGACGCCATCGACCTACCCCGACAATGCCATTCTGGTAGGTGACGAGATCAGTGCGGCAACGCTCGGCGAGCTGCCCAGGGGGCGTCTGGCGGCGCTGGTCTCGATTCGCGGCTCCAGCAATTCGCACGTCGCCATTCTGGCCCGCGCCATGGGCATTCCCACCGTGCTGGGCATGGTCGATCTGCCGCTGCCGCGCATCAACGGGGCAACGGCGATTCTCGACGGACACCGGGGCCGGCTGTTCGTGCGGCCCGATGCTCAACTGGCCAAACGCTATGAACGCCTGATCAAGGAGGAGCAGGCGCTGGCGGAGGTGCTCGAGCACGAGCAGCATCTGCCCAGCGAGACCTCCGATGGCTACAAGATGCCGCTCATGGTCAATACGGGGCTGGCGGTGGATGTCGTGGCGCAGCTCAAGCCACGGGTCAGCGGTGTCGGCCTGTACCGGACGGAAGTCCCGTTCATGATGAACGAGCGCTTCCCCAGCGAGCAGGAGCAGACCCGCCTCTACCACGAGCAGCTTTCCAGCTTTGCACCGCTGCCGGTGGTCATGCGAACGCTCGATATCGGCGGCGACAAGGACCTGCCTTATTTCCCGATCAACGAAGCCAATCCGTTTCTTGGCTGGCGAGGCATTCGGGTCACGCTCGATCACCCGGAAGTGCTGATGGTGCAGATGCGGGCGATGCTGATGGCATCGCGCGAGCTGGACAATCTGCGCATCCTGCTGCCGATGATCACCAGTGTGGACGAGGTCGATACCGCACTGCGCCTGCTGGCGCGAGCTCGCGAGGAACTCGCCGAGGATGGCATCGAGGTCGCCTCGCCCAAGGTCGGGGTGATGATCGAAGTACCGGCCACGCTCTACCAGTTATCGGCGCTGGCGGAGCGCGTCGATTTCTTCTCGGTGGGAAGCAACGATCTGACCCAGTATCTCCTGGCGGTCGACCGCAACAACGCCCGAGTGGCCAGTCTCTACGACGCCTGTCACCCGGCAGTGCTCAATGCCCTGGCGCGCCTGGCGACGGAGAGCCAGCAGCTCGGCGTGCCGGCCTCCGTCTGCGGCGAACTGGCCGGCGATCCCGCCGGCGCACTGCTGTTGATGGGCATGGGCTTCGACGCGCTGTCGATGAACGCGCCCAGCCTGCCTCGGGTGCGAGCGGCCATTCGGCGCGTCAGTATCGAGGATGCGCGCTCGCTGGTGTCGGAAACGCTCTCGTTGCCGACCACCGCGGTCGTCAGAGCGCACCTGCGCCAGCGGCTGAACGATTGGCAGATAGGTCACCTGCTTCCGCCTCAGGACTGATCCGTTCCCGTTGCGCGCGTCGCCAATCGCGTGATGTTGTCTGCCGGCACGCCGCCAGGGTCGAATCGCTGCTCTTCCAGCATCGTGTTCCCTGCAGCGGCCGTCACCAGCGTGGTGGCTCGCGTCCCGTAGTGGTAGCCCTCGATGAATGCCGGCGAGAGAACGCGTTCGAGATCCTGGCCGACGCCGGTATCGGGGAGCTCGTCGAGCGGTGCCTGGCGGGCATCGCGCATGGCCGACCACAGGTCGACTCGCCAGTCCGGCGCCGTCAACGCCTGTTGCAGGGCGTGCCGCGCCTGAACGAGCTTGGGCCAGGGCGTGTCGAGGCTGGCGTTGGACAGGCCGTGAATGCCGGCGGACACGAGTTGCCAGTGGGTGACTCGATGGTCGTGATGAAGCGTCCACAGCCGATGGCCCGACATCAGCAGCAGGTTGAATCCGGCGTACCGTTCGGCGCCGCCCGCGGCCAGGGTTTCCAGCCAAGCGACCGGATCGTCGGTCTCCAGCGCCTGACGCACCAGTTCGCCTCGGCTGGGCGCGCCGGGTGCCGCGGCCGGTCCCGGTTGGCGAACGTTGGTGAGCGCGGCCACGCGCGAGGGCGTCGCGGCAAGCCAGGTTCCCCCGCCCTGCAGGTCGCGGCCACCGATCAGTTCGGCGTCAGGCCAGCGATGCAGTGCCTGGGCTGGCCTGGCGTGGAATTCGTCGCGATTGGCAGCGAGGCGCAATTTCACCTCGGATCGAGGCTGCCAGTCGAATACGATCAAGCACATGGCATGGATTCCTGATTGGCAAAGCGATCCGGTCGAGAGACGGTGCCATGACACCATCCTGGCGGCAGCGTAACATGAGCATGCTAGCGATCCGCGGTCGAAATCTCTGCCCGGTTTCGGCGTTCGATCTTTGGCTCTCGCTCTCAACATCAACCGATACCTTGCGCCTACAGGATCGCTTCATGCCAGCCTTCACCATTCCGGCCGCTGCGCCAACCCGCATGGGTGCCACGCTCCCCTCCAGCGATATCGAGCAGGCCAGGAGCATTCCATGCTGACCGCGATCCTGATCTATCTCGTGGTCGGTGCCGCCGCTGGCCTGATGGCGGGCGTTTTCGGTATCGGTGGTGGCATCGTCATCGTTCCCGCGCTGGTCTTTACCTTTCTGGCGCAAGGCTTCGATCCTTCTGTCGTCGCGCATCTGGCGGTGGGTACGTCGCTGGCGACGATCGTGGTCACCGGCGCCTCGTCGGCCTGGGGGCATTGGCGTCGCGGCAGCGTGCGTCGAGACTGGCTGCGGCTGATGATCCCGGGTCTGCTCGCAGGCGGCGTTCTCGGTGTGCTGCTGGCGTCGGCGCTACCCGGTCATGCGCTGACTCGGCTGTTTGGTGTCTTTGCGGTGGTGATGGCGCTGAAGATGCTGTTGACGCGACCGCCCGCGACTCAGGGGCAAGTGCCGCGACGCTGGCCAATGACGGCAGCCGGCGCCGTGATCGGCGGCGTCTCGACCCTGTTCGGTGTCGGCGGTGGGGTGATGTCGGTGCCCTGGCTGTCACGTTTCACCAGCCGGATGACGGAAGCGGTGGGAACGTCCTCGGCGATCGGTTTGCCGATCGCGCTGATCGGCACCGTCACCAATATCGCCGTGGGTTGGAGCGAGATGACGCTGCCGGCCGGCGCGACCGGCTATGTGATGTGGCCAGCCTTTCTCGGCCTGATGGCGACCAGCGTGCCGATGGCTCGAGTCGGCGTCAAAGTCGCCCATGCATTGCCTGCCAGAACGCTGCGACGTATCTTTGCCCTCCTGCTGATCGTGGTAGGGGTCAAGCTGATGATTGGCTGACTCGCGATCTGGACCATCCCGTAGCCAAGGAGAAAGCATGCTGGCTTACCCCGAGATCGATCCGGTGGCCGTTTCGTTGGGCCCGCTCAAGATTCACTGGTACGGGCTGATGTACGTCATCGGCTTCGTGGGAGCCTGGTGGTTGGGACGTCGACGTGCCGACCGCCTGGGACTGAAGCCCGATGACATCGGCGACATGCTGTTCTATGGCGCGCTGGGGGTCGTACTCGGCGGTCGTATCGGCTATGCGCTGTTCTACGGTTTCGATCGGTTTCTGGACAACCCGCTGTGGATCTTTCAGGTCTGGGACGGCGGCATGAGTTTTCACGGTGGCCTGCTGGGGGTGCTGCTGGCGGCGCTGTTGTTCGCGCGCAAGCATGGTCTGGCGTTCTTCCAGCTCACGGATTTCATCGCGCCGCTGGTACCGATCGGGCTCGGCGCAGGGCGTATCGGCAACTTCATCAACCATGAATTGCCGGGCCGCGTGACGGACGTCCCCTGGGCGCTCGTGTTTCCGGGGATGGGCGGGCAGGGGCGCCATCCCTCTTCGCTGTATCAGTTCTTTCTGGAAGGCGTCGTGCTGTTCGGGGTGCTGTGGATGGCGTCCTTGTCGCCTCGTCGACGCGGCTTCATCTCGGGCCTCTTCCTGATCTGCTATGGCGCGTTTCGATTCCTGTCCGAATTCTTCCGGCGCCCGGACCCGCAGCTCGGCTTTATCGCCTTCGACTGGCTGACCATGGGGCAGCTGTTGTCACTGCCGATGATTGTTGCCGGTATCGCGCTGATCGCCTGGTCGCGGCACAATGGCGTCGACGACGCTCGCGTGGGGCAGCCGGCAGCTCAAGCGTGACTCATCGAGTGCTTGGCCGCCGGATTCCTGGCGGTCTCAATTTTGAACAAGTGTCTTGACGGGCTTGCCGTATGTGGCGAGCCCGTCACCGGAAAGGAGCGTGCCCATGCGGCCTTATCTCGACTTGATGCAACGCGTGCTCGACAGCGGCGTTGAAAAAGCCGATCGCACCGGTGTCGGTACGCTGAGCGTGTTCGGGCAGCAGATGCGCTTCGATCTGCGCGAGGGGTTTCCGCTGGTGACCACCAAGAAGCTTCATCTGCGCTCGATCATTCACGAGCTGCTCTGGTTTCTGCGGGGCGAGACCAATATCGCCTATCTGCATGAGCACAACGTCACGATCTGGGACGAGTGGGCAGATGCCAGCGGCGATCTGGGTCCGGTCTACGGTTATCAGTGGCGCAGCTGGCCGTCGCCCGATGGTGAACATATCGATCAGATCGCCAAGGTGGTCGATCAGATTCGGCGTAATCCCGACTCCCGCCGGCACATCGTCTCGGCCTGGAATCCGGCCCTGGTCGATGAGATGGCGCTGCCGCCTTGCCATGCCCTGTTCCAGTTCTACGTCGCCAAAGGTGAGCTGTCCTGCCAGCTCTACCAGCGCAGCGCCGATATCTTTCTGGGCGTGCCGTTCAACATCGCAAGCTATGCGCTGCTGACCCACATGGTGGCGCAGGTCTGCGGGCTGAAGCCCGGCGACTTCGTGCACACGCTGGGCGATGCACATCTCTATCTCAATCACCTCGATCAGGCCCGGTTGCAGCTGTCGCGCGAACCGTTGGCGTTGCCGAGACTGAAGCTCAATCCCGCGATCGATGATCTGTTCGACTTCCGGTTCGACGATATCGCGATCGAGGGGTATGAATCCCACCCATCCATCAAGGCACCGATTGCCGTATGAGCGACGTGAAACCTTCGACGCGAGAAACGCCGATCGCGATGATCGCCGCGATGTCGTCCAACCGGGTCATTGGCGTCGATAATCGCCTGCCCTGGTATCTGCCGGAGGATCTGAAGCGCTTCAAATCTCTCACACTAGGCAAGCCGCTGGTGATGGGGCGCAAGACGTTCGAGTCGATTGGCCGGGCACTGCCGGGTCGGCTCAACATCGTGATCACGCGGGACCCGCACTACCAGCGCGAGGGCATCCGGGTCTGCCATTCGCTGGACGAGGCGTTGCGACTTGCCGATCATCAGGCGTTGATCGATGGCGCCGATGAGATCATGGTAATGGGCGGAGGAGAGATCTACGCGCAGGCACTGCCGGTGGCCACGAGACTCCATCTCACGGAGGTGGACGTCGAGCTCGAGGGTGATGCCTTTTTTCCGGCCTTCACGCGAGAAGAGTGGGAGGAGGCTGAACGCACCGTCAGGACGGGATCACCGGATTATGCTTTCGTCCAGTATCGTCGTAGGCTCGGTTCTGGCTGAGTCTGTGCTGGAAGCGTGCGTCCGAGAGGGATCGAGCGCCTGTCGTCAGGATGACCGGCGGCGTGTCCCGATGTCGATTGAGAGGACTTGAGAGGAGTTGTGCCGTGTTGACGGATCGAACACAGGCGCTCCTGGCTGCCATCGAGCACCAGGTCGAAGCGGGTCAAGCTGCTTTGGAAGCCGAGAAAGAGCGCTACAAGGCGCTGGAGGCGGAAAACCGGGCGCTGAAGGAGCGGCTGCTTGCGCTGGCGGAGCTGGACCCCTTGATGGTCAAGGGGCACGATCATAACGAAGATCCGGATGGCGGAACTCGCGCCCGTGGGCTGGGTAATCTGGCGTTCCGACGGCCCCGGCCGAAACTGGACGAGACGCCCGCTGGCCGCTCCAGCCAGACGATTTCGCCACTGCAGCGGCTGACATCGTCGTCCAGCGGGACGCCAGGCGAACCGCCGGCTGCGCATCACCCAGAGACCCGGTTGACCGAGAGGGCTGAGATCGAAGGCGACGCGCACCCGACGATTGAGGAAGGGACGTTAGCTTTCGAATCGCGCCCACCCGAGGAGCCGGGGGACTTTGCGCCGTCGATGCCGGATGCCGGGCAGCCACAGAACTCGCTGGCGTTTGGTGCAGAACACGAGGCGCCTTCGCCGCACTCGCTGCTCGCCCAGTGGTACAAGCGTTACCCGAAAACGTTCTTCAAGGGCCACACGCGGCCGTTGAAGACCGGCATTCATCTCGAATTGTGTGAAGTGGAGCCCTGGCCCGAGAAGCTGGTTCGCCGCGCGCTGGCCTGTTACGTGCATCTGCCACGCTATCTGAAATCGGTCCGGGAGGATGCGCGGCGTGTCGGCATGGACGGTGAAGATTGCGAGGCCGTCACCGCAGAGGAAGCCAAGCACGCCAAGCGGCAGCTGGAGGCCTTGCAGAAAAAACAGAAAACGCGTGAAACGCAGCAGCGATCCGAAAAGCTGGATCGCAAGATTGGCGCGTTGCTGGCCAAGCACGGCCAGCAGCCTCAGGAGTAGCGACGTGGTCGGATGAGCATCACGTCGCGCTGGAGAAGACAGGTCGACAGCAGCCGTTGGCGTTAGACCAGAGCATTTGGCAGTAAACTTTAGTCTCGTTCTGGCGCCAGGCTGTCAAATGTTCTACCGCTTTTCCTTGCCGAGCGGTGGGGTGTCATGGGATTGTCACCGCCCGAGGCTAGGCTGCGAGCGCCCGACAACTTCGTAGTTATCACCAGCATAGGTGAGAGCGACGGAGGCGAGAAGACGCCGCGACGGGAACGAAAACAGTGTTTTTTTCTTGTTGCGTTCCTCCAACGTCCAGTATAAGGTTTCTGGGCGAGCATTGGACAATAACAAGGCTTCTAAGTTCCACAGCCGTCATTCGTTCGCGTGACGATGCTGGTTGAAGGTGCCGAAGCCGACTGCATCTGCAGACACGATCGAACAGTAAGCTAGTTAAGGAACCTATCGCGATGAAAAAGACGCTCTTAGCGACTGCTATTGCTGGTGCCCTGGGCGCCTCCGCCGCTGCCCAGGCAGCGACTGTCTACAACCAGGACGGCACGCAGCTCGACATCTACGGCAACATCCAGATTGCCTACAAAAATGTCAAAAACGAACGCGGTAACTTCGAAGACGAAGTCTTCGACAACGGTTCGACCATCGGTTTCTCCGGCCAGCACATCATCAACCCGGGCCTGACCGGCTACTTCAAGGCCGAGTTCGAGCACCAGGCTGACGAAGAGAAGTCCAACGGTGGCATCAACGATGGTGACCAGGCCTACCTGGGTCTGAAGGGCAACTTCGGTGACGCACGTCTGGGCTCCTGGGATCCGCTGATGGATGACTGGATTGCAGATCCGATCTCCAACAACGAGTACTTCGACGTTAGCGACTCCAGTGGTGCAGCCCTTGACCCGTTCAATGGCGATGAAAGTATCTACGGCACCGACGACCGTGAAGGCGACAAGTTCCAGTACATGTCCCCGGTCTGGGCTGGCCTGCAGTTCGCCGTCGGTAGCCAGTACAAGGGCGACGCCGAAGAAGAAAACATTCGCAATGACAGCAACGCTTCTTTCTATACCGGTCTGAAGTACGCTGTTGGCGCATTCTCCATCGCGGGTGTCTATGATGACCTCGATAACTACGATGGTCAGTACGCGAACGGTGAAACTTACGAGTCCGGCGATCAGTACGGTATCACCGCTCAGTACACCATCGATGCGCTGCGTCTGGCTGCCAAGGCCGAGCGTTTCGACAGCGAGCAGGGCGATGCCGACGCTGACTTCTACGCGCTGGGCGCTCGCTACGGCTACGGCTTCGGTGATGTCTACGGTGCCTACCAGTACATCAAGACTGATGATGGCTCCGAGTACCTCAACGGTGATGACACGGCCAACGAAATCGTCGGCGGTGTGACGTACAACATCTCTCCGGCGATGTACACCTTCATCGAAGGCGCGCTGCGTGACCGTAACGAAGACGAAGGCGACGGCGTTGCTGTCGGTGCCGTCTACAGCTTCTAAGCTGATCCCGTGCGAGTGGCCGCTTGAGCCACTCTATCGAACGAAGCCGGCCTCAGGGCCGGCTTTTTCGTGGGTGAAAGATATTAGGCGATGGCGCGTCGACAACCATTTTCAGCCCTTGAATAGTCCCATCGCTGTGCAACCGCCCGGCTTCGCCCTTCACTCTGCGTTTCATTCCTTTGTCCTGTCTGGCACTTCCCACCCTGACCTTTGTTCAGATGTCATTTCCGTGACGGGCTGGTAATCTCTCGTTGAGCGGACGTTCGATAATGATGGAGCGTCACGCGCCGGTAACAGGTCTGTCGTATAACAACGTTTTCCGCCGGCCGGTATTTTGCTAACCGGGTGGTGGATCGACAAACAACAGGAGACCTTCGATGACCCTTTCCCGTCGTCGCTTCTTGCAGGGCGCTGCGGCTGCCAGTGCCGCCGCTTCGGTACCGTTCTATATCAATCGCGCCTTCGCCCAGGATCAGGTGCTGCGCATTTATGCCTGGGCGGGCTATTTCACCGATGAAATGCTGTCGGATTTCACGGCCAAGACGGGCATCAAGGCGACGTTTACCCCTTACGGCACCAATGACGAACTGATGAATTCGTTGCGGGCCACCGATGGCTCCGGATTCGACGTGATCATGCCGACCGTGGACCGCGTCCCGGGTTATCTGGATTACCAGCTGATTCAGCCGCTGGATACGTCACGCATTCACTGGGATGGCTGCCTGGATACCGCGTTGAAGGGATCGGAAGTCGGTGGAATGGTCGACGGCAAGCGCTATTTCGCGCCGTCGGACTGGGGCACCGAGGCCATCGCCTACAACACACGGTACACGGATATCGACCGCGCCCAGCTGAGTTACGGTGATCTCTGGAACCCGGAAATCGGCCCTGGGGTGACGGTACGCGCGCATTCCGCCCTGGTGGGCATCGGCCTGTGGCTGGAAGCGCAGGGCAAGCTTCCCAGGCCATTGCTCGAGTCGTTCAAGACCGAAGAAGCGATGCGTGCCAACTTCGATGTCATTCTGGCCGAGGCCGTCAAGCACAAGGACATGGTGATCCAGTTCTGGTCGACCGAGAACGAAGCGCAGGGTGCTTTCCGTACCAACGGCGCCATGATCGGCCAGACATGGGACAGCACCGCCTTCCGGCTACAGACCGAAGGCGAGCCGATCGCCTACGGCGCACCCAAGGAAGGGGCGCTGGCGTGGATGGAGGGGTTCGTGATTCCCCAAAATGCGCGCAATGTCGATGCGGTTTACGAGCTGATCAACTGGTACTACACCCCGGAAGCGGGAGCGATGTTCGTCAAGTCCACCGGTTATAACTCGACGGCGGTGGGTGCCGAGGATCTGTTGCCAGAAGCGACGCGTCAGTTCTTCCAGAACTCCTACACTCAGCAGGATCTGGACAATCTGTGGTGGTGGCCGGTCCAGGATCCCTGGTATGTGGCGTTGCGCAACGAATATCAGGACCGTTATCTGTCGGCTTGATTGCACGGCTGTCGAGCGTCATTTTGCTAATGACGAACGCGATTCACGTTTTCGAACGACGAGCGCCACCCATGCTCATTGTCAGCCGGTCTCGAGGGGAATGTCGCACGATATTCGGACTCGAGACGCTGACCGTCAGCGAACGTTCAATGGCGGATAGGCAGCCGAATTACTCGAAGAGGGCGTCATGGACGGTCGCGTATCCTTGAACCAAGTCGCGATGCGGTTTGGTGATTTCACGGCGATTCAGCCGACTTCTCTGGAGATCGAGTCAGGCGAGTTCTTCAGCTTTCTTGGCCCCTCCGGCTGCGGCAAGACCACGCTGTTGAACCTGATCAGCGGGTTTCTGACTCCCAGCGAAGGCAGCGTTGCCATCGGCGGCACCGATATGACCCGCGTGCCGGTCAACCGGCGACCTACCGCAATGATTTTCCAGAATCTGGCGCTTTTTCCGCTGATGAGCGTCTATCAGAATATCGAGTTCGGGCTGGAAGTTCGCGGTATCGATCGTCGCGAGCGCCGTCGTAGAGCGGATGAATTGCTCGAGCTGGTAGCCCTGGTCGGTAGTGGTGACAAGCCGGTTGTCGAGCTCTCCGGTGGTCAGAAGCAGCGGATTGCGATCGCGCGTGCGCTGGCGGTCGAGCCGCGCGTCCTGTTGCTGGACGAGCCGCTATCGGCGCTGGATCTCAAGCTGCGCCAGCATATGCGGACCGAACTCAAGGCGATTCAACGCAAGACCGGTATTACCTTCATCTATATTACCCACGATCAGGGCGAAGCGCTGACCATGTCCGACCGGGTTGCCGTGATGTCCGAGGGGCGAATCCAGCAGGTCGCCGATCCGATGACGCTATACCGGCAGCCGGCAACGGATTTCGTCGCCAATTTCGTGGGTGAAACCAACTGCTTTCCGGGGTGCGTCACGGTGGTAGCGGGCGAGATGGTGACGCTGGAGGCCGGGTTGGCGCTACCGTTGATCGGACGTTCCAGCAGCCCGCTCAAACCCGGCGATGAGGCGACACTCTATGTGCGGCCCGAGCAGTGGCAAGTTGGGGGTATCAACGAGACGCATCTGCCGCTCCTCGGGGTGGTCCGGAGCGAGCACTTCGAAGGCGCGTGGCTGACGCTGGAAATCGCTCTGGATCAGGGGCCGACGGTTCGCGCGCACGTGCCACATGCCGGGGCAGGCGTTGGCCTCGACGATCAACTGGCCGTGGGGGACGTTTGCCGGCTGGACCATTCGCCTCATCAGGCCATCGTGCTGCCGGGTGCCAAGGTGGAAGCATCGCGCGAGGAGGCCGTCGATGTGGCAGCAACTGCGTAATCGCTTCGGACTCCCGCTGACCATGGCCATCGTCTCGCTGCTGGGAATCTGGCTGATCGCGATGGTGTTGCTGCCGCAATGGCAGATGGTCGACTACTCGTTTCACCCGTCGCTGCTGCCGGCCGAGCGTGGGGGCGTGAAGGATGTCTGGTCGTTGACCAACTACGCGACCTTTTTCAATAACGACATTCATCTGGCGATCTTCTTCAAGACGATCTGGTCGAGCGTTCTCGTCACCGGGCTGACGCTCATCGTCAGCTATCCGCTGGCCTACTATCTGGCCAAGGTCGCGACGCCTGGCCAGGCGGCGCTGTGTCTGCTGTTGTTGATCATCCCGTTCTGGATCAACGAAATTCTGCGTACCTTTGCCTGGTACATCATCTTCGCGTTTCGCGGCCCGCTCAACGAGCTGCTGTTCGCACTGGGCTTGATCGATCGTCCGATCCGCTTTCTCAGTGGAGATTTAGGCGTGCTGGTGGGCATGGTCTATGCCTACATTCTGTTCATGGTCTTTCCGCTCTACAACGCCATCGAAAGCCTCGACGCCAATCAGATTCGGGCGGCGAGGGATCTGGGGGCAGGGTGGGGTCGAACCCATCGGCGTATCGTGATTCCCCACGCCAAGCCCGGTATCGCCACCGGCTGCATCATGACGTTCATGCTGGCGGCAGGCAGTTACGCGGTACCGGCGCTGCTGGGATCGCCGGGCAGTCGCTGGTTCACGCAGATCATCTACAACTGGTTCTTCGAGGGCGGTGACTGGAATCAGGGGGCCGCCTACGCCTTTCTGCTGCTGGTGCTGTGTATCGTCTTCGTCACCGTCATCATGCGGGTTTTCAAGGTCGGCCTCGGCGACATCGCTAAATAGACCATGCCAAACAGGAACAGCGTTTCATGAGCTCTTCGCGATTCTTCTCCTGGGCGCTCAAGGCCTATCTGCTGGTTTTCTTCATCTATCTGTTTCTGCCGCTGATCATCATGGCGGCAGCGACGTTCAACGAGAGCCGTTTTCCCACCGTCACCCCGTGGACCGGTACCACGCTGCGGTGGTTCTCGGCGCTGTGGGCGGACAGTGGCATGTGGAACTCGCTGGTCAACAGCCTGCTGGTGGCCGCTGGCGTGCTGTGCCTGGCGCTCCCCATCGGCGTGGCCAGTGCGCTTTTCCTGACCACGGTCGAGGGCCGCGGCAAATCCTTCATCTATGCGCTGATTCTGTCGCCACTATTGACGCCGGGCGTGATCATCGGCATCTCGACGCTGATTTTCTGGCGCGGCTGGGGCGTGAATGGCGGTATCGCGCTGACCATCATTGCCCAGAGCGCCTTCATCGCGGCCTACGTCATGCTGATGGTGGCGGCTCGGCTTCAGCGCTTCGATCGCACGCTGGAGCGCGCGGCCCTGGACCTGGGGGCCAGCCAGTGGCAGACGTTCCGTCGAATTCTGCTGCCCTATCTCAGGCCGGCGATTCTGTCGGCGGCGGTGCTGGCGTTCCTGCAGTCGCTGGAGAACTACAACACCACGCTGTTCGTCGCCGGTTATGACACCACGCTGACGATCTACATTGCCTCCAAGGTCCGCACCGGCCTGACGCCAGCAGTCAACGCGCTGGCGCTGCTGATGATCCTGTTCACCGTCGGACTGGCGATGATCTATGAGTTCAAGCGCCGGCGCGAAGCTGCCCGGCGTATCGTCTGAGGGATCGAATGCCATCTGGAGCCGGCGCCTACTGGTGCGTCAATCGCACCAGACGATGACGCAATTCCGGATCGAACAGTGCCCGGCTGCGCATCTGCAGGCGTGGCAACGTATCGTCGTAGAACAGGTGCTCGTTCTCGACACGTAGCCAACCTTGCTGCTCAAGTGTCTCCAGCATCCCGCTGAACAGCCGCTTGTCGAAAAACTCCGGTGCGTTGAGTCCTGCCAGCAGTGTCAGTCGCTCGGCCAGTTGACGACTGTGCTCTTCAAGCGCTTCCCGGGTCAGGTCGCCGCTGGGATAGCGCAGCAGCGACGCCAGCAGCAGATAGGCGCGCTCCAGCGTGGGCTGCACCGGCTGGCCCAGCAGTCTCAAATGTTCGCTGGACTCGAGATGTCCCGGTTGTCGGCGCCAGCCGTTGGCGGTGGCTTGCAGCAGGCCTTCCTCCGTCAGTGCCGCCAGCGTGGAAGCCAGGCGCTCGCGGGGATCGTTCGGCGGCGCGAAATAGAGTTCTCGCGCCAGTAACGGCCAGGCCGGCGACAGCAGCGTATCGAGATCGTCCAGCGAGAAGGCAGCGTTGTTGCGAAAGGCGAATGCCACCAGCCCCAGATGCATGAAGAGATGCAGAACGTTGTTGCGATACCAGGTCAGGAGCGTTGCCTGTTCCGGACGTGCGGTGATCAATTCGCCAAGCGCCTGCGGCTGCCGGGTGACGAAACCCAGGCTGACCGCTTGATCGATCCAGTCGGCAGGCTCGCCTGTCGGCAACTGACAGCGCTGGCTGCCGGGCAAGTTTTTCTGAAGCCTGACCAGCAGGCCGATATGGTTCGCCAACAGGTCGGATTCGATGGTGTGGTGCGGGGTGGCCAGCAACGTCATCGCCACCAGCGAGACGGCATTGAGACTGGCGGCATCGTTGATCCGCCGGGCCAGCGTTTCCCCGAGTAGCGGGACGGCTCGACTCAACCATTCCGGGCGCGCCGAAACGGGATCGTCCTGCCATCCGGGAACCGTTTCACTCAGGAAACCCGCCAGCGACAGGGGTTCCCCCACGCTTACCGTGACCCGGCCATGGGGCTCGCGTAGATGCTTGAGGACCCGCAGCAGGTCGAGCGGAGACTCCTTCTTCTTTTTACCGCCGCGTAACTCGCGCAGATAGCTGTTGCTTTCCAGGACTCTTTCGTAACCCACGTAGACCGGCACGAAAGCGACGTCGCGGATCGCATCCCGGGCAAACGAGCGCAATGTCATTGCCAGCATGCCGGGGCGCGGAGAGAGCATTCGACCGGTTCGCGAGCGGCCGCCTTCGATGAAATACTCCAGCGGATGACCCCGGGCGATCAGGCGGTGCAGATACTCGTTGAAGACCGCCGCATAGAGGCGGTTGTCCTTGAAGCTGCGGCGCAGGAAGAACGCCCCGCCACGCCGCAGCAACGCGCCGATGACCGGCATGTCGAGATTGCGGCCCGCGGCAATGTGCGGCGGCATCAAGCCCTCGCGGTAGAGCACGTAGGAGAGCAGCAGATAGTCGATATGGCTGCGATGGCAAGGAACGTAGATGAGCGTGCGCTCGCCGGCGATGGCCTTGACCGCGTCGAGGCCGTGTACATCGACGCCATCGTAGAGGCGGTTCCACAGCCGCTTTAGCAGTTCATAGCAGAAGCGCAGCATCGGATACGACATGTTGGAGGCAATTTCGCGGGCGTAACGCTCGGCGCGGCGGTGTTCACGCGCCGGCGTGCTGCGATTGGCCGCGACTGCCTCCAGCACCGCTGCCTGGACCGGCCGGCTGTCGACCACGCCACGCATCAGCGTGCGGTGATGCGATATATCCGGTCCCAGCACTCTTGCTCGAATGCGTCGGAAGTGAACGCGCAGTACCCGGGCAACCTTGCGCTGGGTCAAGGTGACGGCCGGGTCGTCGATCAGCGGCCTTAGCCGGATCGGCTCTCCGAAGTGCGCTTCCAGATGACGGCCGTTGACGGCCACCGACAGCAGTCGGCGTAAACGCCCGCTCCAGGCCCAGTCGTCGGCGGCCATCATCTTCCAGAAGCCGAAATCCTTGCCGGGTGCGCGACTCCAGAACACGCTGACCGGCACCAATTGGGCGTCCAGGGTGGTGTCGTTGTCGAGCGCATCCAGCAACTGCTGCAGATGAGCCGAATGCTGGCCTCGAATTCTCCCGCGGCTCCCCCGCAAACGCGGCAGTGCGAAGCAGCCGGGAAGCAGGGCGCGGTCCAATGAGTGCCATTCACCAGCGCCGGGGAGATCGAGATCCCGGGTCAGGCGTTCGACAGCCAGCTCGTCGGTCAGCGAAGGGCGGGCGATGACATAGAAAGTCGGCAGCGTGGCATCGAGCGCGAAGGGTTCCGGCTCGACCAGGCGAAAGGCAAGCCAGCGATCGAGCACGCGACTGACCAGGCGATGCCACAGTCGTTGAAGTTCAATCACGATCGTTGAATCCCCTGGTCATTGCATCTCCGAACATTGGAAGCCTTGTTCCTTGAAGTCTCAAAAGCGCCGGCATCGAGACAATTTCGTCCGCAAAACGTCCGAGTATAGCGACAAGCCTGGCCGGCAGCGATGACCCCAAACGACCCGCTTTCCTTGTCACCGTAAACGTGCGTCAATCGTCGGCGACCAAGGAGGCGGCAGTTGATGCAAGTGACGTGGAGGGACGGCAACCGATTCGAACTGTTGCCGGAAGGCAAGCGGTTCTGGCCGGCCATGCGAGAGGCCATCGAAGGCGCTCAGCGCCATTTGTGGATCGAACTCTACCTGATGGAATCGGGCTCTCTGGCCGAGCGCTTCATCGATGCCCTGGCAGCGGCGTCGGCGCGCGGGGTCGAGGTCAAGCTGATGCTCGATGGCGTCGGCAGCATGGGCCTGACGAACAGCGATCGGCAGCGATTGCGGGATGGCGGGGTCGAGCTGCGATTCTTCAATCCGCTGTCGGTGACGCGGTTGGGCGGCAATCTGATGCGCGATCATCGCAAGCTCGTTATCGTCGATGGCGTCACCGCGTTTACCGGTGGTTTCGGCATCGTCGACGAGTTCGTCGACGCCTGGTACGAGGTCGCCGTGCGCATTCAGGGGCCGGTTGTCGAGGACTGGATGCGGTTGTTCGCCCAGGTCTGGGATTCTCCGCTGACCAGAGGCGGAGGGACGCGAACGCGCTTGTCGCGATCGATTCCGGTGGCTTCATTGCCGACCGAGCCCGTCGCCGGCGGCATGCGCGGTCGCGCCATTTGGGGGCGGGGACATCGTTATCAGGCGATTCGGGTCTCGCTTCAGGGACGCATCGGCACCGCCCATCGCAGGCTGTGGTTGTGTACGCCCTATTTCGTGCCGACGCTCAGCCTTCGCCGGGCGCTGGCTCGCGCTGCGCGCCGCGGTATCGATGTGCGCCTGTTGTTGGCAGGCGGCCACCACGATCATCCGGGCGTTCGCTACGCCGGTCAGCGGTTCTACGGTCGACTGCTCAAGGCGGGCGTCAGGATCTATGAATTCCAGCCCAATTTCATTCACGCCAAGTTCAGCGTCGTCGACGACTGGGTATCGCTGGGATCGTGCAACTTCGACCACTGGAGTCTGCAGTGGAATCTGGAAGCCAACCAGGAGATCGATGATGCCGACTTTGCCGCGGAGATCGCGCAGCTTTTCGAGCGCAACTTTGCCGCCAGTGAGCGTATCGATGCCGCAAGCTGGGCCGAGCGATCGTGGGTCCAGCGAGGGAGAGAATGGCTGTTCGGCACGCTCAATGCCTGGGTGACGCGACTCAAGTAGATCGCCGCCGACACCGCCATCGAGCGGCTCCGGCGGAGCCGCTGGCGAGACACGGTCAGCGCTGTCTCAGCGCTTGCGGCCGCGCTTGCGCCCGCCGGACGAGGCCTTGCCTGCCGCCTTGCCCTTGTTCTTGCCCCCAGAGGGTTCCGGTGGCACCCGAAAATGCAGGTAGAGATCCAGCGTCAGCTCCGGCAGCTGGCGCGCCAGGGCGACGAACTGTTCGTCCTCGGCGATCATTTCCTCGATCTCCGGCTCGTCATCGAACAATCCCGATAGCGCCATGAACGGCAGCAGCAGGGCGGCCACGTGTGATTCATCCTGCGAGAACCAGGCTCCTTCGTCGAGAAAGACGCCTTGCATGAATCCGGCGCACCAATCCTCGATGGCGGCAGCCATCTCGCCGGCCTCGTCGAGCTCGGTGTCGAACGGCAGCTCGACCCAGTGTCCGCGCTCCAGAATGCTGCCGGCATTGCTCTTGAGCGTCTCCAGCAGGCCCAGAATCTCATCGCGCTCATCGACGCTGTCGAACGGCGGCTCTCCTTCGAACAGCTCGGCGATCCACTGTTTAGGTTCGATGTCGCGAGGAGAGACAGCCAGCGCAACCAGATAGCCGTGGGCGGCGATAACATCGGGCGCTTGTTCACCGAGGCGTTCGTCGTCCAGGTAGTCATCGAGGCGCGCCAGCGCATCGTCGCCCAGAGGCGGTTGGCTTTCGATGGCGTCATCCGGTGATTCGGACGAGAGGTCAGGCATGCGGCGCTCCAGATCATGGCGATATGAATGTATGGACAACCTGAATCTTGCAAAGGCTCAATGGGCTGGACGCCCGTTCATGTCCCCGGCATTCTATCATCCCATGACCCATCTGCGTTCCTCTCCTGCCTCTCCCGCGCTCGGCCAAAGTGATGCCCAGGCGCTGGCTGCGCTTGATCATGCCTCGCTGGAAGAGGCGTTGCTGCACCGAGCCGACGCTGCCTGGCGGCTCGCTCGCGAAGTGCATCCTGAATTACCGAGACCCGGAATCTGGTTCGATCTACGCGGCAGAAGCGCCGGGCAGGCGCATTACCAGCGCGGCGGACTGCGCTTCAATCGAACGCTGCTGCGCGAAAACAGGCAGGCCTTCATGGACGAGATCGTGCCTCATGAAATGGCGCACTGGCTGGTCTTTCATCTCGAGGATGGAGCCAAAGCCCGACCCCACGGGCATGAGTGGCAGAGCGTGATGCGCAAGCTCTATGGGCTGACGCCGGTCACCACGCATCGTTTCGATGTGACTCGCGCCAGCCCCGCGCCTTACTGTTATCGCTGTCGCTGCGAGACACTGCATCGCTTCACCGGTCGCCGTCATGCACAGGTGTCGAAAGGGATGCGCTATCGTTGTCGTCATTGTCGCGCGACATTGACGTTTGCCTATCGGGAAGCGTCGGGATAACGCCGGCGCGTTCGGCTCGCAGCCATCGCCAAGCCTGAAACCGCGTGCGTCTGCCAGCCACTGACAGCGCCCGGTTCCGGAGGATTGGCCGAATCGGGGACGCTTGCCGAAACATATTGAGACGAAGGTCTAATAGGGGGTGGCCGGTGCCGTCGTTATATGCTGACCGACTTGACCGTCGATGGTCTATCACCTTGAGCCGGCTAGGCTTTCACCGTCGAACGAGTACGAACGCAGCACGATCAACAGGGAGTCTGGAGCATGAGCGAACAGCAGCGCGTATATCCTGTCGATGAGCGCTTGGCGGCCGATGCCTGGGTCGATCGCGATCGCTACGAGTCGCTCTATCGTCAGTCCGTCGAGGATCCCGAAGGCTTCTGGCGTGAGCAGGCCGAAAGCCTGAGCTGGAGTCGCAAGCCAGCCACCATCAAGAACACATCGTTTGCTTCCGACAATGTCGACATCCGCTGGTTCGAGGACGGCGAACTCAATGTCGCCCACAACTGTCTCGATCGCCATCTGGACTCGCGCGGCGATCAGCCTGCCATCATCTGGGAAGGCGACGATCCGAACGATCACAAGATCATCACCTATCGCGAGCTGCATCAGCGGGTCTCGCAGCTCGCCAATGGCCTCAAGTCTCTCGGGATCGGCAAGGGCGATACGGTCACGCTCTACATGCCGATGGTGCCGGAAGCGGCCATGGCCATGCTGGCATGTGCGCGTATCGGCGCGGTCCACTCGGTGGTGTTTGGCGGCTTTTCACCCGATGCACTGGCAGGGCGTATCGTCGACTCCCAGTCTCGGGTGGTCATCACTGCCGATGAATCGGTTCGCGGCGGCAAGCAGGTTCCGCTCAAGGATAACGTCGACGCGGCGTTGACTCGCGAGGGGACCGATGTGGTCGACTCCGTGCTGGTGGTCAAGCGTACCGGCGGCGATATCGAGTGGCACGAGGGTCGCGATCTCTGGTTCGACGAGGTCGTCGACCCGCAGGACACCGACTGTCCCGCCGAGACGATGAATGCCGAGGATCCGCTATTCATTCTCTACACCTCCGGGTCGACGGGAACGCCGAAAGGACTGAAGCATACCTCCGGCGGTTATCTGCTCTACGCTGCACTGACGCATCGTACCGTTTTCGACTACCACGACGGCGAAGTTTACTGGTGCGCCGCCGATGTCGGCTGGATTACCGGCCACAGCTATATCGTCTATGGTCCCCTTGCCAATGGCGCCACGACGTTGATGTTCGAAGGCGTGCCGACCTATCCGACTCATGGACGGATCGGGCAGATCGTCGACAAGCACCAGGTAGCGATTCTCTACACTTCGCCGACAGCGATCCGCTCGCTGATGGCGCACGGCGAGCACATCATGGACGACAGTCGACGCGACTCTCTCCGGATACTCGGATCCGTCGGCGAGCCGATCAATCCCGAAGCCTGGGACTGGTTCTATCGGGTGGTGGGCAACTCGAACTGTCCGATCATGGATACCTGGTGGCAGACCGAAACCGGCGGCCACATGATCACGCCGCTTCCTGGCGCGACCGATCTGAAACCGGGTTGCGCGACCAAGCCGTTCTTCGGCGTTCAGCCGGCGCTCCTCGATAACGAGGGGCAACGTCTGGAAGGGGCGACCGACGGCAATCTGGTGATTCTGGATTCCTGGCCCGGGCAGGCGCGTTCGATCTGGAACAATCACGAACGCTTCGTGCAAACCTACTTTTCGACCTACGAAGGCGTCTATTTCACCGGGGACGGTTGCCGTCGTGATGTCGATGGCGATTACTGGATCACGGGACGCATCGACGACGTGCTGAATGTCTCCGGCCACCGGATGGGAACGGCGGAAATCGAGTCTTCCCTGGTGGCTCATCAATCCGTCGCCGAAGCCGCAGTCGTCGGTTATCCGCATGATATAAAAGGTCAGGGAATTTACGTCTACGTCACGCTCAACGATGACGTCGAACCCAGCGACGAGCTGAAGCAGGAACTCAAGCAGTGGGTGCGCAAGGATATTGGCCCGATCGCGACGCCCGATGTGCTTCAATGGGCGCCAGGGTTACCGAAGACCCGCTCCGGCAAGATCATGCGCCGTATTCTGCGCAAGATTGCCGCCAACGAGTGTGATGGCCTGGGAGATACCTCCACGCTTGCCGATCCCAGCGTGGTGGAAGACCTGATCGAGAACCGTCATCTGAAATCATGACGCTTCCCGGTGCACCGGGCGAACCGGTGCACCCACCACCAGGCGGCGTATTAACTATATGATTAGTTAAGCTAAATCTTCCTGGTTTTTATTGATCGATGATTATCGTTCGATTGTCTTGAAAAAGGCTCTCCTCCCGGTACTTTTCGTGCCGCTCCAAAGGGAGGGAAGCGCGCCAGCTTTCCAGGACGATCGAACTTTTTTTACGCTTTTATGGCATGTTTACTCAGCCATTATCCTGGGATTTTCCTCCCGTTGATTTGAGACTTGGGATTCCACGATCGCATGGGGTAACATGCTGTTAATCAATAGTTGAATCATCTTGTCCAGATGGCGACAGTGAACCGGCTATCTCGCCACATATCTAGACAGCGCCGGAGGAGAATCAATGGCTTTTGCCCAGAAATTCATCGTTGCCGATGACCACCCACTCTTCCGGGCGGCTCTCAATCAGGCATTGCGACAGGTTTCGCCGCAAGCGGAAATCGTCGAGGCGGACACCATGGAGGCCACGACAGAGGTCGTCACTCGGCATCCCGATGCCGACTTGATCCTGCTTGATCTGCATATGCCCGGCGCTCACGGATTCTCCGGGCTGATCCAGTTGCGCGGGCAGATGCCGGATATCCCGGTGACGGTAGTATCCGGCAGTGAAGAGGTCAATGTCGTTCGACGCGCCATCGACTATGGCGCGTCGGGCTTCATTCCGAAATCCGCCTCACTGGATACCATCGCCGAAGCGATCGGAGAGGTGCTCAAAGGTGAAGTCTGGTTGCCTCCCGAACTGGCGGGGGTCATGGGCGATGGGAATGAGGAAGACACGCGTTTCGCGGAGGCGATCGCGTCACTGACGCCACAGCAGTTTCGAGTACTCAACATGTTGACCGAGGGGCTGCTCAACAAGCAGATCGCCTACGAACTCAATGTTTCCGAGGCCACCATCAAGGCCCATGTGACAGCGATTCTTCGCAAGCTGGGGGTTCACTCCCGCACCCAGGCGGTGATCGCCGCTCAGAAGCTGGAGATCGAACCACCCAAGGTTACCGACAACTAGACGTTTCTCGATCCACATTGATTTTCGGTCGGGTATCGTACGCCGGGATCGAGAAGCTATCGAAAGCCGCCCACTCCCTCCCAGGGATGGGCGGCTTTCTCGTTCCCGCCCCGGGTAACGTGGCCACTGGCGTGACAGAGGTCGTATGGCTGCTTGTATCCGCTGGCAGGGCCGGTATGAGATCAACCGGTGCCAGATCCGCCTATGCCAGATCCGCCTATGCCAGATCCGCCTATGCCGGATCAGCCGGCCTCGAGCAGCCTGCGATCGCGAAGCCGTCTGGCCAGCAGCAGCAGTTCCACGCTGGCGAACAGCAGCAGGCTGTAACCGGTCAGCTCCGTGATCTCTTCCGCTGCATCCTTGACGATTCGCAGGTAGTGATCACCCATCAGGGCATGCCACAGCTCACTACGTCCATAAAGGCGAGAAAACACATAGGTCGTCAGGAAACCGCCGGCAAACAGGCCGAACCCCAGGCTATTGGCGATCAGCGAAAATTCTTCGAGAAAGGCGCGTCGCGAGCGTAGCACCGACAGCAGGGCGGGCAGTGCCATCAGCACGACCAGCCATTCCCAGGCACCATCGAAGAGATAGGTATCCAGCCATAGATCGTTTTCCCGCACGAGGGATATCGCGAAGAACGCGGCCAGCAGCAGGCTGACGTTGCGAAGCACCCCGACGCGTTGGCGGATGATCAGCATCAGGACAGTGCAGAGAAACAGCAATGCCGCCTGGGTGATTTCGGTCAGCGAGGTTTCGCTGAAATCGGCCGCTACGGCATGCCTTGCATCCACCATCAGCACGGCCTGCATCAGCCCTGCCAGAAACAGGATGTAGAGGCCGGCCCTCGAGGCGACCGTACGGAAGGAAAGAGTCGGCATGATCGATTCCTGCACAGCAATTAATAGCTGGCTAAGGATATCAGCCTCAAACCCGTTAAGAAACGCTGTTCGGTAGATTTTTTTAAGGTTTCCTTAATCTCAGGGTGTCTTGCGTTCAGTTTTCCGGTGTCAGACCGACCCGAAGATTGGCCGCCTCGATACCCGCGATGGCCGCTCGTTCATCGTTGTCGGAGCTGTCTCCGCTGACGCCGACTGCGCCGATGACATGGTCCTGTGCGTCGAGTACCAGTACGCCCCCGGCGACGGGAATGAATTCGCCCCGGGACGCCGAGGCAACCGCCGACAGGAATGCCGGGCGCGACCCGTTACGGTCGCCGATGGTCCCGCTGGAGAGTCCGTAGCCCAAGGCGGCCTTGGCTTTGCCGTGGGAGACCGCCAGTCGAAGAACGGCGCAGCCATCTGCCCTGTCGCAACTTATCGGGTATCCGCTGGTGTCCATGACCGTAACGGTGACGGGATTCATGGCCTGTGCGTTGGCGTAGGCCAGCGCCGCTTCAATGATGGTGCGGGCTTGGGTGCGGGTCAGTGTCTGGTGGGTGAGATAGACATTACGAGCCATGCGGACCTCCGTTTCGATTCTTTGTATTCATAATTCATTTTGGGTGGCGTGATCCATGCGCCATTGGGAGAATGGCGTATTGAAACCGTTCTGAGTGCACCATGATCAAGATCCAGCAAAATACGCTCCATGGCGAAGCCGCCGCCCGTATCCGTGAGATGATCAACGACGGGTCGCTCCTTCCCGGTATCCGCATTCCGGAAAAGCAGCTGTGCGAGCAGTTCGGCATATCCCGAACGCCGCTACGGGAGGCACTCAAGGTTCTGGCGTCCGAGGGCATGGTCGAGCTTCTACCCAACCGGGGTGCGCGGGTCATGCGCTTGACCCGTCAGATGCTGGAGGAGACCTACAGCGTGATGGGCGCTCTGGAAGGTCTCTCCGGTGAACTGGCTTGTCGCTACATCACCGAACAGGAGGTCGCCGATATTCAGGCGCTGCACTATCAGATGCTGGCGTACTACAAGCGCAAGGAGATCCGCCCCTATTTCGAGCTCAATCATCGAATTCACGATGCGATCATGGTCGCATCGCGTAACGAAGTGCTGCGTGAGACGCACAGCAGCTTGAATTACCGCATCCAGCGGGTGCGTTATTCCACGCGCATGGTCGGTGACTACTGGGACCAGGCCGTCGCCGATCATGAGGCCATCATCGACTGCTTGCTGGCCCGCGACGGCGAGCGGCTCGGCCGTATCCTGCGTGAGCACTTGCGTCACAAGCTGGTGGTGGCTGCGGAGAGTGGCGTGATCGATGACGAACGAACAGCTGGCTGATCGCGGCGTGATCGTCATTGATGCTTCAATATCGTGATACCTTCCAGAAACGTGGGCACGGCGTTTCAACGGGATCGCCGTCGCGAATCTTCTTGCTGCGGGTTTTGAACACCGGCCTTGATCGGTGATGCATTATCGGCGTCACCGCCTTCCTATTGCTTCCCTTCCATAATTTTTGCGCCGACCGGCATAATTTAAAATGAATTCATTGTGTTGGGGCTAATCTCGACACCTGGTCTTAGGTAACTCGCTAATTTTAAATGCTTAGCGTTGAGACTTTACGCCAATAGACAAATGTTGGATTGGTTCCAATTGAATTATGAATTCATAATTCGCGGGCAGGATCCCATGGTACTCGCACTGCGGGAGGAGTGGAAAAGGACGTTGAGAGGATCCCGTCACCGTCCCCGGTCCATCGTTCAGGCGAGCCAATATAAAAAGACGGAAGGACGCCAGTGATGAAAAGTCTCAAAGCAGGACTGTTGGCGATAGCACTGATGGCCGGCGTCAACCACGCCGGTGCTCAGGAAGTTCAGGTCAAGTTTGCTCATGTTGGCGAGCCGGGCTCGCTGTTCGCCGATGTGTCCCAGGAATTCGCCAAGCGCGCCAACGAAAAACTCGCGGGTGAAGCCAAGGTGGTCGTCTACGGCTCGAGCCAGTTGGGCGGCGACTCGGAACTGCTGAAGAAGCTCAAGCTGGGCACGGTCGACCTGGCGCTGCCTTCGACCGTCATGAGTAGCGTGGCACCGCAGTTTGCGCTGTTCGAAATGCCCTATCTCATCGCGGATCGCGACCACATGGCGAAGGTGCGCGACGAGGTGGTAAGGCCTCAGCTCTACCCCGTGGCTGCGAGTCGCGGCTACCACATCATCGGTGTCTGGGAGAACGGCTTCCGCCAGATCACCAACAACGTTCGCCCGATCAAGACGCCGGCCGATCTTTCGGGCATCAAGCTGCGCGTGCCCCAGGGCGTTTGGCGGGTCGAGATGTTCAAGAGCTACGGTGCGAACCCGTCGCCGATGGCGCTCTCGGAAGTGTTCGTCGCGTTGCAGACAGGGGCGATGGACGGCCAGGAAAACCCGCTGGTCCAGACCTATGCCTCGCGCCTCCAGGAAGTGCAGAAATACCTCTCGCTCTCCGATCACATCTATACCCCTGCCTTCGTGACCGCGGGGCTGAGCTGGAACCGCCTGCCCGAAGATGTGCGTGAGGTGCTCCAGCAGACCGCCGTGGAGATGGAATCCTACGCGCTCGAGCAGGGGGCGAAGCTCGACGAGGAGACGCTTGCCAAGATGCGCGATGCCGGTCTCGAGATCAACGAGGTCGATCGTCAGGCCTTCATCGATGCTTCCAGGCCGGTCTACGACAAGTTCATCAAGGACGTCGACGGTGGCCAGGGGATGCTCGACAAGGTGCGTGAACTGCAACCTGCCAGTTAACTCGCGGGCCTGGCCGCGTCCGCTGATCGGGGCGCGGTCGGGCTGCGGACGAAGGAGCCGCCTGTGAAAACTCTGAATACGCTGCGCGATGGATTCAGCCGCCTGCTCGAGGTCATCGTGGTCATCAACATGATGGCGCTGGCGGGGATCGTCATCGTCGGCTTCCTGTCGCGTCTGGTGGGGTCGCCGTTTACCTGGTACGACGAAGCGGCCTCTATCAGCCTGGCCTGGCTGACCTACTACGGTGCGGCGCTCGCCGCGGCCAAGGGGGCACACATTGCCTGTCCGAGTATCGTCAATGCGTTTCCGCCCACGATACGGTTACCGATCGCGCTGCTGGGAGAGGCGGTGACGATTGCATTCTTCGTGCTGCTGGCGGTGACAGGATGGCAAGTCGTCCAGATCCTGGCCGGTTCCACCATGATCAGCCTGACCACTGTCTCTCTGCAGTTCACGCAGTCGGCGCTGCCGATCGCCTCGGTCCTGTTCATCGTCGCTGAGCTGCTGCGTCTGCCGGAAGTCATCCGTCAGGCACGCGGGGAAGGCTTCGTCGATCACGAGTTGGAGGAGGTGGGCCTGAGTCCGAACATGGCAAGCCAGTCCGACGCGGGGAGGGTGACACGATGATTCTGGCGCTGATGTTCGCAGGACTTCTGGTATTGATCGTGCTCAACGTCCCCATTGCCATCGCGTTGGGCCTGGTCGGTGCCATCGCGGTGTATTCCAGCTACGGCGTCTATGCGCTGCCCAATATCGGGCTGACCATGTTCGAGGGCGCGACCAACTTTCCGCTGATTGCCATCCCGCTGTTCATTCTGGCCGGGGCGATCATGAATGCCTCGAGCATCTCGCGGCGTCTGATCGACTTCGCGGCGTCGCTGGTCGGTTTCGTCAAGGGCGGCCTGGCGATGGTCACCATCGGTTCCTCGATCTTCTTTGCCGAGATTTCCGGCTCTGCCGTGGCCGGGGTTTCCGCATTGGGCAGTCTGCTGATTCCGGCGATGAAGAGCCGCGGCTACTCCAAGGAGTTTGCCGCGGCGATCTCCTCATCCGCCGCCAGCCTGGCGATCATCCTGCCGCCCTCGATCCCGATGATTCTCTATGCGGTGATGTCAGGAGAGTCGGTGGTCAAGATGTTCGTCGCCGGCATCTTTCCTGGGCTTCTGGGCGCCCTGGGCCTGGCGATCGTCTGCTACTTTCTGGCACGCAAGCACAACTTCCCATCCGAAGGGCGCTTCCAGGCCAGCCGGGTGTGGAAGTCGTTCAAGGAGGCGATCTGGGCGCTGCTGATTCCGGTGATCATCCTCGGCGGTATCTTCGGTGGCATCGTCACCGCGACCGAGGGCGCGGCGTTGGCGGTGGTGGTCGCCATCTTCATCAGCGCGGTGGTCTATCGCGAGTTTTCGCTGAAGACGCTATGGAAGTCGTGCCTGGACGCCGGCATCCAGACCGCGGTGGTCATGCTGCTGGTCGCCAGTTCCGCGCTGGTGGGGCTCTACCTCACAGAATCCCAGCTGCCGCAACAACTGGCCAGCTCGATCAGCGGGCTCACCGACAACAAGTACGTGATCCTGGCGCTGCTCAACATCATCTTCCTGATTCTGGGGATCTTCCTGCACTCGGCGGCGGCGATCATTCTGGTGGTGCCGATCGTGTTGCCACTGATCATCAGTGTCGGGATCGACCCGCTGCATTTCGGCCTGATCGTCACGCTCAATCTGGCTATCGGCCAGCAGACGCCGCCGGTGGCGAGCGTGCTGATCGCCTCGTGCTCGATCGCCAAGGCCGATATCTGGCGCACGACGCGAACCAACCTGTGGTTCCTCGGCGTGCTGTTCACCGTGCTGATATTCAATACCTACGTCCCTGACTTCGCGCTGCTGCTGGTGCACATGATCTACGGCAGCTGAGACGGGACACCGAGTTTGCGGAATTGGGCATGTTTCGATCCGAGGAGAAACCGCAATGATTCAAGACGACGAGATCCGCTGTTACCAGGAGGGCGCGATCGGCTGGATTCGCTTCAACCGGCCCGAAGCCCGTAACGCCATGACCTGGCACATGTATCAGGCAATGACCCAGGCCTATCGGCAGTTCGACGAGAACGAGGCGGTCAAGCTGATCGCCTTTCGCGGCGAGGGCGGCGAAGCCTTCGTCGCGGGGACCGACATCAAGCAGTTCGCCGAATTCCGCGAGCGCCGCGATGGCATCGACTATGAGCGTCGTATCGATGAAGTGATCGGCGGGCTAGAACGCTTGGCGACGCCGACGGTGGCGCTGATCGAGGGGTACTGTATCGGCGGAGGGGCGGCCATCGCGCTGGCCTGCGACTTCCGCTACGCCAATGGCGCTCTGAAGTTCGGAATTCCTATCGCCAGAACGTTGGGAAACTGCATGTCGATAACCAACGTGGCACGACTGATCGACTTGATCGGCGTTTCCCGAACCAAGCGCGTCCTGATGCTGGCCCAGATGATCGAGACCGAGGAGGCGCTGGCGGCAGGGCTGATCGAGACGGTCGTCGACGGCGACGACCTCGACGAGACCGCCCGCAAGCTCGCCGAGAGGTTGTCGGGCCACGCGCCACTGACGATGCGGGCGGCCAAGACGTGCATCAGTCGGGTTCTGGATCAGCGGCGCGCCACTCATGAAGCCGGCGATGACCTGATCGAACTGTGCTACACCAGCGAGGATTTTCACGGCGCCGTCAAACGCTTCATCGACAAGACTCCGTACGCCTGGCAGGGCCGCTGAACCCGAGCGACAGCAACGCGTATCGATCCGAACGACGGCACGTTCACTGCAGTTCGCTGCGGCGGTAACGTGCATGTCCATCAATGATGCCGGCCGTCTGTTGGAGGACCGGCAGGGAGAATCGCCATGTTACCGCTGGAAGGCATGAAGGTACTCGACATCTCGCAGATCATGGCGGGGCCGTACTGCACCATGGTGCTGGGCGACATGGGTGCGGACGTGATCAAGGTCGAGAAGACTCAGGGTGGTGACGACAGTCGTCAGATGGGGCCTTACGTCAATGACGAGTCCACCTGCTTCGCGCAGATCAACCGCAACAAGCGCAGTATTTCGCTCAATCTCAAGGAGCCCGACGGGCTGGCGCTGTTCTACCGGCTGGCGAAGGAAGTGGACGTCGTGGTCGAGAACTATCGCCCCGGGGTGACCCAGTCGCTGAAGATCGATTACGACACGCTCAAGGAGATCAATCCCGGTCTGGTCTACTGTTCGATCTCCGGCTACGGGCAGACCGGCCCTTATCGGCGCAAGGGCGGATTCGACCTGGTTGCCCAGGGGATGACGGGGTTGATGTCGATGACCGGCGAACCCGGGCGGCGGCCGTTGAAGACCGGGGTCGCGGTCTATGATATCGGGGCCGGGATCACCGCGATCTATTCGATACTGGCGGCGTACATCCACAAGCAGAAGACCGGCGAGGGGCAGCTGGTGGACGTGGCGATCGCCGAGTGCGGGCTGCCCTGGTTCACCTGGGAAGCGGCTGCCTATTTCGCCGAGGGGCGCGTTCCGCAGCCGACCGGATGGCGGCATCGGGTCTCGGCGCCTTATCAGGCCGTCAAGGTTCGCGACGGCTACATGATGCTGGGGTGCGCCAATCAGCGTACCTGGGAGCGATTCTGCAATGACGTGCTGAAACAACCTGACCTGATCGCCGATCCTCGTTTCGTCACCAACAGCGACCGGGGGCGAAATGTCGATACGCTGGAGACGTTGCTGGAAGAACTGATGTGCACGGCGGACCGGCAGCACTGGCTGAGCCGTTGCGATGAAGCCGGCGTGCCGGCCGGGCCGATCAACGACTTCGCCCAGGCGATGGACGACCCGCACTACCGGGAGCGCGGCATGGTTCAGGAGCTTGATCATCCCGTGATCGGACGCATGCAGACCATCGGCTTTGCCAGCAAGCTATCTGCGACGCCGTCTCAGATTCGCCGGCCGGCACCGGTCTTCGCCCAGCACACCGAAGAGGTGCTGGCGACGCTGGGTGTCGAAGGCGAGCATCTGGCGGGTCTGCGTGAGCGCGGGGTCGTGCGCTAGACGCCGTCAGGCGAGCTCGTCAGTATCGAGCGAAAAGTCGTCCGGAGGCGGTGCTCAACCGTCGGAATCGAAGCGCGGCGTGGTCTCCAGGGATCGTCGCGCCTCCTCTTTCAGCCAGTCGTGTACCGCTTGCACGCGGCGGTCGTCCAGTGCGCCCTGCGGATAGACCAGCCCGTAGCGCTTGCCGGTCGCGACCGATCCGGCGAACGGTGCGATCAGGCGGCCGCTGGCCAGCTCGTCGCCGATCAGGGTTCGGCGGGCGATGGCCACACCCATGCCGGCGATGGCTGCCTCTACCGTCAACTGGTTGCGATTGAAGGTGTAGCCCCGGCGCACGTTGACCCCTTCGCCACCGATGGCCCGCAGATAGTGCTCCCACTCCGCGTAATCGTGACTGCCACGCCAGGCGGTCACGTCGTGCAGGAGCGGGTAGTAGCCCAACGCCTCGGGGTGCGTGAGCGGGGGGCGTCTTCTCAGTAGTTGCGGGGAGCAGACGGCAAAGATCTTTTCATCGATCAGCGGCGTGGTCTGAAGGCCCGCGTAATGGCCATCGTTGAGGTCGATGGCCAGATCATAGCCGCCGTCGAGCAGCGAGAGGTTGCTGTCTTCGGCCGTGATGTGCAGGTCGATATCGGGAAATCGGGCCTGCAGTCGCGGTAATCTCGGCATCAGCCATTTGGCCAGGAACGAGGGCAGGCAGCGCAGCCTGAGCACGCCGCTCATGACGCCACCGCGCAGGCGATCGACCTCCAGCCCGACGGCATCGTAGGCCTGGGCGACGACGCGGGCCAGCCGTTCTCCCTCTTCCGTCAATGCCAGCTTTCGTGGCAGCCGCCTGAAAAGACGGAACCCCAGGCGTTCTTCCAGTTGCTTTATCTGCTGACTGACGGCGCCGGTAGTGACATGAAGCTCCTCCGCGGCACGAGTGAAGGACAGGTGCCGGGCACTGACGGCGAACACCTTCAGCCAGGCATGGGTCTGCGCATTGAGGGGCTGGATCATGATTTAGTCATGCTATATCCGAGGGCAGTTTTTATCGATTGTTTCCGGGTAGGCTGGCGAACACACTGAAGTCAGACTACACCATGTGCCGGTTCTTGAAACGACAGATCCTGGCGCAAGAGCGACATCCTGGCATTTGAACTATATGAGGTGGCCGCATGCCATTCAGTGTGTTCGACCTGTTCAAGATCGGTATCGGGCCTTCCAGTTCGCACACGGTGGGACCGATGCAGGCCGCCCATGATTTCGTCGCGACGCTACGCGAGCGCGAGCTGTTGACGACCATCCGACGCGTGTCGGTGACGCTCTACGGTTCGCTCTCGGCAACCGGTAAGGGCCATAACACGGACAGCGCCGTGATGGGGGGGTTGATGGGCGAGCGGCCCTCTACCGTCGACCCTGACGACCTGGCGCTTCGGCTGGCGGCTGGCGCGCGCGAAGGGGCGCTGAAACTGGCCGGCGTGCACCCGGTGGCATTCGATGCGACGCGGGACATCGAGTGGTGCGACGAGATCCTCGATTACCACACCAACGCTCTGCGCCTGGTCGCCTTCGACGACAGCGGCGTCGTCTACGACAACACCTATTACTCGGTTGGGGGGGGGTTCGTCGTCGATGCCGGGCAGGCGGCGCAGGGCGATGCCATCACGCCGACGGTCACGCTGCCATTTCCGTTCAAGAATGCCGTCGAGCTGCTTGATATCTGCCGCCGTGAAAATCTGGCCGTCAGCGATGTGATGCTGGCCAACGAGCAGGCCTGGCGCAGCGAGGCGGAGATTCGCGCCGGGCTGTGGCGGATCTGGCTGGCGATGAAGGCATGTGTCGACAGCGGCCTGGATCAAACCGGTGTTCTGCCGGGCGGTCTCAATGTGCGGCGACGGGCGCCGGCGCTCCATCGGCGTCTGATGGCGCTGGACAACGAGAAGAGTCTGATCGCGAGTACCTTTTCGGCGATGGACTGGGTCAACCTGTTTGCGCTGTCGGTCAACGAAGAGAACGCCGCGGGGCGTCGGATGGTGACCGCGCCGACCAACGGTGCCGCCGGGATCGTGCCGGCAGTGTTGCACTACTACATGAAGTTTCAGCCGGACGCTTGCGAACGGGATGTGGTCCGGTTCCTGCTGACCGCAGGCGCGATCGGCATTCTGTGCAAGACCAATGCCTCGATTTCGGGGGCGGAAGTGGGCTGCCAGGGCGAAGTCGGATCCGCCTGCGCGATGGCCGCCGCCGGTCTGGCGGAGTTGATGGGGGGGACGCCGGCTCAGGTCGAGAACGCCGCCGAGATCGGGTTGGAGCACAATCTGGGCTTGACCTGCGATCCGATCGCGGGGCTGGTTCAGGTGCCCTGTATCGAACGCAACGCGATCGGCGCGGTCAAGGCCATCAACGCGGCCCAGATGGCGCTCTGCGGCGACGGCGAGCATTTCGTTTCTCTCGACAAGGTCATTCGCACCATGCGTGACACGGGGCGCGACATGCAGGACAAATACAAGGAAACGTCTCGCGGCGGGTTGGCGGTCAACATCATCGAATGTTGAGCCTGTCGATTTCGGCAATGGTGGAAGATAGGCGCGTGTACCACCCGGATCGTTACCCTCAGAGAGGTCGTGAACCCTGATATGGGATAACGACAATCTCGGCTGGCTGTGCCAATATCGACTCCCTCAACATGGCGTCGCCAAAAGCATGAACAAGGGCAGGGTAATGAGCCACGACAGTTGCATCGTCTGTCATTTCAAGCACTACGGTGAGCTTTCCAAGAACGACGAAACCTTGCTGGCCGAGCTCGAGCAGAGCCCGACCGAGGTCAAGGCCGATCAGGTTCTGTGGCAGGAAGGCGATCCCGCGCGGGAATTCTGTACGCTCAGCAAAGGCTGGGCCTATTCGTTTCGTCATATGGAGGATGGATCTCGCCAGATTCTGGAGATCTACCTGCCCGGCGATATCATCGGACTGAGGGAATTTGCCTTCAAGGAGCGCCTGACCGGTGTTGCCATGCTCGAAGACGGCGTGGTGTGCCATTTCCCCCATCGGCGTCTGGTCAACGTTTTCCGTGAATCGCTGACGCTTTCGACCATTTTCTTCGCCATCTCGTCTCATCAGCAGGCCCTGTTGACCGAGCGCCTCGTCAATCTGGCGCGACGTAGCGCGCGTCAGCGTCTGGCCCACTTGATCTATGAAATGTACGTGCGGCTGGATCGAACCAAGGCGCGGCAGGGCAATGGCATCCGGTTACCGCTGTCCCAGCAGCATCTCGGCGATGCGCTGGGGCTGTCTTCGGTCCACGTCAGTCGGACGCTGACGGCCTTCCGCGAGGAAGGGCTGTTGTTGCGCTCGCGCCAACGCATCGAACTGCCCGATCCTGCCGCGCTGGCGCGGGAAGCGGAGTTCGGCGATGCCTACCTCAACGACGGTATCGATCACTTCTTCCATCATTGAATCGACGATTCGCGATGTGCCGGGCCGGGATGTCGCCGGCCCGGATGGCCTGCAGTCATGGCGCGAATGCCTAATCGGCCGCAATCGCATCCGGCAGCCGCCCGGCCAGGAAATCGACCAGCAGGCGAATCTTGGAAGAGAGCTGTCGGTGACGCGGGTAAACCGCCCACACGCCCGTATCGGTGAACTGGTAGCGATCCAGGACGGGTATCAACTGTCCCTGTCGGATCGCTGCTTCCACGTAGTAGTCGGGCAATTGAGCCAGTCCGATACCCTTGCAGGCAGCATCCAGCAATGCCGGCCCCGAATTGCCCCGCCAGTTCCCCGAAACGCGAATTTCCCGCTGTCGGCCGTCGACACGGAACAGCCAGCTGTCCCGCGATCCGACCAGACAGTTGTGATGCGAAAGCTCGGAGAGACTGTGCGGCGTCGGTCGTCGCTGAAAGTAATCGGGTGCGCCGACCACGTACTCCCGGCGTTGGCAGAGCCGTCGGGCCAGCAGGCTGGAATCCTTGAGCACGCCCATGCGGATGGCGACATCGAAGCCTTCGTCGATCAGCTCGACGGCGCGGTTGGTGAAGTGCAGTCGCACGTCGAGCTGCGGGTAGCGGCAGTGGAAGTCATTGACCAATGGGGCGATGTAACGTTCGCCAAAGGTGGTCGCGCAACTGATGGCGAGCCGGCCCTGGGGCTGCGACTGCAGTTCGTTGAGCGCGGCCTCGGCCTCCTTGAAGCCATCGAGCAGCGACCGGCAATGTTCGTAGTAGATCGCGCCGCTGTCGGTCAGTCGAATCTGTCGCGTCGTTCGATAGAGCAACGGCATCCCCAGTGTCTGCTCGAGCTGGCCCACCAGCCGACTGACGTGAGAATTGGACACTTTCAGTGACTGGGCCGCGCGGGAAAACGTCCCCAGACGAACCACGGCGACAAAGGCCTCGATACCCTCCCAGCGCGTCATGATGACTCCTCGATGAATGTGGCGGGATTATTGTCACACAGCAATAATCATATGCTGATTGCCAGGTTTATTGCATGGCAGTGACCACCTAGACTGAAGCCAGACCGGTCGTCACCTCGGCTGACGAACGATGGACGATCCCTGAAGTCCAAGCTTTCACGCTCAAATGGAGACAGTTCAATGAAATCGCGCGCCGCAGTCGCCTGGGAAGCAGGCAAGCCGCTCTCGCTGGAAGAGATCGATGTACAGGGCCCCAAGGCGGGCGAAGTCATGGTGCGCATCGTCGCCACCAGCGTCTGTCACACCGACGCCTACACGCTCTCCGGCAAGGATCCCGAGGGCCTGTTCCCGTCGGTACTGGGTCATGAGGGCGCCGGGATCGTCGAGGAAGTGGGCGAGGGCGTTACCGGCCTGAAGCCCGGCGATCACGTCATCCCGCTCTACACCGCCGAATGCGGCAAGTGCAAGTTCTGCCTTTCCGGCAAGACCAACCTGTGTGGCGCCGTACGCGCCACACAGGGCAAGGGGCTGATGCCGGATGGCACGACGCGGTTCTCGAAGAACGGCACCTCGCTGCACCACTACATGGGCACCTCGACCTTCTCCGAGTACACCGTGCTGCCGGAAGTCTCGCTGGCCAAGGTCTCGAAGGAAGCACCGCTGGACAAGATCTGCCTGCTCGGCTGCGGCGTCACCACGGGGATCGGCGCCGTGCTGAATACCGCCAAGGTGGAGCCGGGTGCCACGGTCGCCGTGTTCGGCCTGGGAGCGATCGGCCTGGCCGTGATCCAGGGCGCGCAGATGGCCAAGGCGTCGCGCATCATCGCCATCGACGTCAACCCGGACAAGTTCGAGCTGGCGCGTCAGTTCGGGGCGACCGAGTTCGTCAATCCCAAGGATTACAGCGACCCGATCCAGCAGGTGATCGTCGATCTGACCGACGGTGGCGTGGACTACTCGTTCGAGTGCATCGGCAACGTCAACGTGATGCGCTCGGCGCTGGAGTGCTGCCACAAGGGTTGGGGCGAATCGATCATCATCGGGGTTGCCGGTGCCGGCGAAGAGATCTCCACCCGCCCGTTCCAGTTGGTCACCGGGCGTGTCTGGAAAGGTTCCGCCTTCGGCGGGGTCAAGGGTCGTACCGAGCTGCCAGGCTACGTCCAGCGCTACATGGATGGCGAGATCAAGATCGACGAATTCGTGACCCACGACATGGCGTTCGATCAGATCAACGAGGCCTTCGAGCTGCTGCATGCTGGCAAGAGCATTCGCACCGTTCTGCATTTTTGATTCATCGCGCCCGAGGCCGCGCGAAAAGCCAGACCCATGCTGGCCTCGGAGCGCTATGGAGAGTAGCTCCGGCGCCGGTTAGGGGCGCCATGAACAGTAGCTCTGGCGCCGGTTTCGGGGCGCATGAAAAGCGGCGCACAAAGAGACAAGGAGAAAACCATGTCGATGAGCGAACAGCTGGAACTCGTCTCGGCTACCAAAAGCTTCGGTGGCTGGGTCAAGCGCTACAAGCATTATTCCCGGGCGCTGGATTGCGACATGATTTTCGCGATCTACCTGCCGCCGCAGGCCGAAGAGGGTCGGGTGCCGCTGATGTGGTGGTTGTCGGGCCTGACCTGCAACGACGAGAACTTCATGCAGAAGGCCGGAGCGCTCGAGACCGCGGCCGAACTTGGGGTGGCGATCGTCTGCCCGGACACCAGCCCGCGCGGTCTGGATCTGCCCGGAGAGCACGACAGCTACGATTTCGGCTCCGGCGCGGGTTTCTACCTCAACGCCAAGCGGGAGCCGTGGTCGAAGCATTATCGGATGTATGACTACGTGACCGAGGAGCTTCCCTCGGTGGTACGCCTGCACTTTCCGGTCAACGGTCGCGAGTCGATCAGCGGCCACTCGATGGGCGGCCACGGCGCGCTGGTGCTGGCCCTGCGCCAGCCTGGGCGGTATGCGGCGGTCTCGGCATTTGCGCCAATCGTCAATCCGATCCAGGTGCCTTGGGGCCAGAAGGCGTTCGAGAACTATCTGGGCGACGACGTCGGCCTGCGCACCCAGTACGACGCCTGCGAGCTGGTGGCCAAGGGCTCGTCGCGCCAGCCGCTGTTCATCGACCAGGGCGAAGCGGACAACTTCCTCGAAGAACAGCTCAAGCCCGAGCGGCTGGAGGCGGTCTGCGAGGAACATGATCATCCGCTTACCCTGCGCCGGCATCCCGGCTATGACCATAGCTACTTTTTCGTCGCCAGCTTCATCGACGAGCACCTGCGCTATCACGCCGAGCGACTCTACGCCAAGCGCTGAGCCCGATCACGCAAACATTGATTTTCGTTGGGCCCGAGGAACGATCGTTTAGCGGCATGCTTGAAGCGTGCCGCTTTTTTCGTGGTCGTTGATCTCTTCAGGACATTGGCCGATGGCGTACCTCGGGGAATCGCGGTTTTAAACGCCATCAAGCAGGGGCCGGCACCGCGATTGACTGCGTTTGCGTGGCATCTCCCTGATGAAACCAGTGGACGTGGTGAATTTCGAGGCCGACGACGTTCCCGGTCTCTAGCGCCAATGACTTGAACGCGTGGCGAGTCATTTCGATCACGATCAGTCCGCTTTCGATCTGAGGGCCATCTCCTCCAGCGGCATCAGCGAAGGGAACCGCCTCGATATGATAGCTGCTGCCCATCGGCTGGATGTGTTGGACTCTTGCTTGCCACTCTGATGTCGAAGGATGAACAATCTCGATGTCGTGCGGACGGACGAACGCGTTCTGCTCGGCAGCGTGGAGGGTATCTCTGGCATCCGTTAGTGGAAGACGCCAGCTGCCACTGTGGAAAGCGCCACTGCGAATGGTGCCCTGAAACACATTGACGTTGCCAATGAAGGAAGAAACGAACGGCGTGCGGGGTTCATCGTAGATATCGGCAGGCGTACCCACCTGCTCGATTCGCCCATGATTCATCACCACGATGCGGCTCGCGACTTCCATGGCCTCTTCCTGATCGTGAGTGACGAACAGACTCGTCACATGTAGCTCCTCGTGTAGACGGCGTAGCCAGCGTCTCAATTCCTTGCGAACGTTGGCATCCAGTGCGCCGAACGGTTCGTCAAGCAGCAGGTATCGAGGTTCCACTGCCAGAGCCCTCGCCAGCGCAATACGTTGGCGCTGGCCACCGGAGAGCTGTGGCGGAAAACGTTTGGCCAGCCATTCCAGTTGAACGAGCTCGAGCAGCTCATGGACGCGCTGACGAATCGCGGCTTCGTTGGGACGCTGGGCACGCGGCCTGACGCGTAAGCCATAGGCGACGTTCTCGAACACGCTCATGTGGTTGAACAGGGCGTAGTGCTGAAACACGAATCCGACCTGGCGATGGCGTATGGGCTCGAACGTCATGTCGCGGCCCTCGAACAGGATGTTGCCGCTGTCGGCGAATTCCATGCCAGCAATGCTGCGAAGGAGCGTCGTCTTGCCGCAGCCGGAGGGGCCGAGCAGTGCCACCAGCTCGCCATCGTCGATGGACAGCGAAATGTCGTCCAGTGCCGTGAAGTTGCCGTAGCGTTTGGTCAACTGGTTAACGTGGATACTCATGACGATGCATTCTCCCATTGACGCTGCTGACGCCACTCGACGATCGACTTGGCGATCAGTGTCACGATGGCGAGGCCAGCCAACAGCGTGGCGACGGCGAAGGCCGCGCTGAACTGGTACTCGTTGTAAAGAATCTCGACGTGAAGCGGTAGCGTGTTGGTCGA
Source organism: Salinicola sp. CPA57 (assembly GCF_003206035.1). Classification (NCBI taxonomy): domain Bacteria; kingdom Pseudomonadati; phylum Pseudomonadota; class Gammaproteobacteria; order Oceanospirillales; family Halomonadaceae; genus Salinicola; species Salinicola sp. CPA57. The sequence continues at coordinate 56,855 of NZ_PZJR01000016.1, read as the reverse complement.
GCCACGGATATGTCCGGATACGACGGATACCGCACCGAACTCGCCCATGGCGCGCGCGTTGCAGAGAATCACGCCATATAGCAGCCCCCACTTGATGCGCGGTAGCGTGATCGTCCAGAACATTCGCCATGGGCCGGCCCCGAGCATGATTGCGGCCTCTTCCTGCTCGGCGCCTTGCGCTTGCATCAGGGGTATCAGCTCGCGGGCGACGAACGGCAAGGTGACGAACATCGTAGCCAGCACGATGCCTGGCAGCGCGAAGATGACGGGAAAACCGTTGGCCGCGAACCAACCGCCGAACCAGCCTTGAGCACCGAAGATCAGAATGAAGACGAGGCCGGCGATGACCGGCGATACCGAAAAGGGCAGGTCGATCAGCGTGGTCAGAAGACTACGACCCGGGAACTGGAACCGTGCGATACACCAGGCTGCGGCAATGCCGAAGAGCGTGTTCAACGGCACACAGATCAGCGCCGTGAACAGGGTCAGCAGAATCGCGTGGCGCGTGTAGCGATCGGTGACGGCGGTCAGGTAGGCCTGCCAGCCTTCCCGAAACGCCTCGAACAGGACAGCGACCAGGGGCAGAATCAAAAACAACCCGATGATGGCCAGTGCCAGCAAGCTCAGCAGGTAGCGGACGAACGGCGTTTCTCCTTTTTGCTCTCGCGACGCGGTTTGGGGTTGGAGAATACGACTCATGAGGTTTTCCTTAGTCGCGACCGGTGCGCTTGCGCGTCCAGTGCTGCAGTCCGTTGACGACGAGCAGCATGATGAAGGCAACGACCAGTGAAGCCAGCGCGATAACGGTGGCGCCGGCGTAGTCGTACTGCTCGAGTTTGGTGACGATCAACAGAGGTACGATTTCGGACCTCATCGGCATGTTGCCGGCGATGAAGATGACCGATCCGTACTCCCCCAGCCCTCTCGCAAAGGCGAGCGAAAAGCCGGTCAGAATGGCCGGTACCAATGGCGGTAGCAGTACGCGGTAGAAGGTCTGCCAGCGCGACGCGCCCAAGCTGGTCGAGGCCTCTTCTTGCTGTCGATCCAGTTCCTGAAGCACGGGTTCGACCGTGCGCACGACGAATGGCAGCCCGATGAAAATCAATGCCACGATGATGCCCAGTGGCGTGAAAGCCACGCGAATCCCCCAGTCCGTGAAGAACTGCCCCAACCAACCGTTGGGGGCATACAACGTCGTCAGCACGATCCCCGCGACGGCGGTGGGGAGCGCGAACGGCAGATCGATCAGGGCATCGAAGCCGCGTTTGAAAGGAAGGGGGTAGCGCACCAGTACCCAAGCGACGATCAACCCCAGAAACAGATTGGCGAAGGCGGCTGCAAAGGCGGTCGAGAAGCTGACGCGAAAGGCCGCCAGCACCCTGCGATCCGCCAGCGCGTCCCACATGCCGCCGAGACTGAGCTCGGCGGATTTGGTGACGAGAGCCAACAGCGGGATCAGCACCAGCAGCGAGAGCGTGAATACCGTGATACCCAGACTCAGCCCGAAACCCGGTAACAGCGTCTTTCGTTGGCTCATGAGAGATCGGCTTCCAGGCATTCAGGGCTGATAGATCTTGTCGAAGACGCCACCATCATTGAAGTAGGTTTCTTGCGCTTTGCGCCAGCTACCGAAGACTTCATTGACCGTGTGCAGTTCCAGATCGGGGAAGCGTGCGAGATCCTCCTTCGCGGCAGACTCGGGTTTGACCGGGCGATAGTAGTTGGCAGCCGCCAACGCCTGGGCTTCTGGTGAGTAGAGATGTTCGAGATAGGCGTGAGCGGCCTTCTCGGCAGCCTCTCCCTTTTTCCTGACATTGCCCTCGACGACCGCGACCGGGGGCTCCGCGAGAATGCTCACCGAGGGCACCACGATATCGAACTGACCCTCACCCAGTTCTTCCGTGGCCAGGAATGCTTCGTTTTCCCATGCCAACAGCACGTCGCCGATACCCCGTTGCACGAAGGTATTGGTGGCACCGCGTGCGCCGGAGTCGAGTACCGGCACATGGCGGTAAAGGTCGCCGACGAATTTCTCTGCTGCCGCTTTTGCGGCGCTGACTTCATCGGCGTAACGAGGATCGTCGAGCTTGCCCAGGTCGCCCAGTTGCTGCTTCAGGACGTAGATCCAGGCGGCCAGGAAGTTCCAGCGGGCGCCGCCGGACGTCTTGGGATTGGGCGTGATGACCTCGATGCCATCTTTCGTCAGATCGTCCCAGTCCTGAATGTTCTTGGGATTTCCCTTGCGAACCAGAAAGACGATCGTCGACGTATAGGGTGCACTGTTGTGCGGAAACGCGCTCTGCCAGTCCTCGGGTATCTTGCCGGTGCGATCGGCAATGGCGTCGATGTCGTAACCCAGCGCCAGCGTCGCCACGTCAGCAGGCAGACCGTCGATGACGGAACGTGCCTGACTGCCAGAGCCTCCATGGCTCTGTTCGATGGTGACGTCGTCACCGGTCTGTTGCTTGTACCACTTGCTGAACAAAGGATCGTAGGCTTGATAAAGCTCACGTGTCGGGTCGTAAGAGGCGTTTAGCAGCTCGATGTCTTCCGCCTGGGCGAATGACGTGGCGCTCAGCGCGAACAGCCCCAGTGCGCTGGCGAATGCCCAAGAAGTCAATTTTCTCACGGGTATCGGTTCCCTGAAGTCGATCGGTGGGAGTGTCTGTCCAATGACTCTAAGTGAGCTGTTATCTGATTAAAAAGTAATAAAAACTGAATTGCTTATCGCGTTTCTGACTTATTGGGTCAGCGCGCACCGAGCGCCTGCTGCACGGTCGTTGCGTCCAGCGCAGCGCTGCAGAGCTGGAGGAATTCGTAGGCGAAGGCGTGCAGGAAATGCCCGCGTCTGAGGGCGAGATAGGTGGTATTGCGGGGGAACAACGACTCTCCCGACAGCAGTTCCAATCCACGGTCGCGATCGGGGTGGTAAGCCAATGATGCGATGATGCCGATCCCCAGACCCAGCTCGACGTAGGTCTTGATCACGTCGGCATCCAGCGCGGTCAGAACGACATTGGGGACCAGCGAAGCCTTCTCGAAGGCCTGATCGATTCTGGCGCGGCCGGTGAAGCCTTCGTGGTAGGTCACGACGGGGTAGTCGGCCACGTCCTCCAGAGTCAGGGGCGCGGCTCTGGTCAGCGGATGGTCGTCAGGCACGATGACGCTGTGATGCCAGTGATGGAAGGGAAAGCGCACGAACGACGCGCCATCCTCGTTGACGGCCTCGGTGGCGATGCCGATATCAACTGCCCCCGTCTTCAGTAATGAAACGATCTCCCCGGGGCTGCACTGGTGAAGCTCGAGATGGACTTTGGGAAACCTTTCCTTGAACCGGGCGATGATCGGCGGCAGGGAATAGCGCGCCTGAGTGTGCGTCGTGGCGATCGCCAGCCGGCCCTGGTCCTGGTTCGCCAGCTGGTGGGCCGAGCGCTTGAGGTTTTCGGCATCGAGAAGCATGCGCTCGATGGTCTCGAGCAGCGCGCCGCCTGCGGTCGTCAATCCGAGTATCCGCTTTCCGCGGCGTTCGAACAGCTCGACACCGAGCTCGTCCTCGAGGTCGCGAATATGCTTGCTGGCACCGGATTGCGAGGTGAAGAGCGCGTTCGACGCCTCCGTCAGGTTGAAGCGTTGGCGCACGGTCTCGCGGACGATGCGTAGCTGCTGAAAGTTCATGGGCAGAGCCGGTGGTGGTCGTTGTAATGGAATATAAATCAGGTTTTTTATTCTCTTTAATACATATTGCTCATATCCATATCGAGCAGCCGGCACCGCTATTGCCGTTTGGTGTGTAGCGGGCGTCGTCTGGAGTCAATCATCGGCCAGCGGGACCGTCACAGTAGAGGTGTTTCATTCGATAACAAGTCAAGGGAGATAACCCATGGATCATTCCAGCCTGAAACGTCACCTCATCACCGCCGCGCTGCCGCTGGCACTGCTGGCGGCGGGATCGGCGCAGGCCGATCTCGACACCGTGCGTTTCGGTGTGCCGCCGTGGCCGGGCGTGACGGTGAAATCCGAGGTCGCTTCGCAGATTCTCGAGGCCATGGGCTACCAGACCCGGCAGAACGAGCTGGCCGTCGGGGTCATTCTCAACGGCCTGGCCAACGACGACCTGGATGTCTATCTGGGCGGCTGGTATCCGATCGAGCAGGAGATGATCGATCCGCTGGTGGCCGACGGCAAGGTCGACAAGGTCGCCAGGAACATCAGCAACGCCAACTCGGGGCTGGTCGTTCCGGAATACGTTCACGAAGCGGGCGTGGACAGCGTCGCCGACCTCGATCGCTACAAGGATCGCTTCGACGGCGAGATCCAGGGTATCGAAGCGGGTACCGGCATCAATGACAGCATTCTCGCCGCGATCGACAAGGATGCGGCGGGGCTGGGCGACTGGCAGCTGCGGGAAAGTTCAACGGCCGCCATGCTGGCCTATGCCGATCAGAAAATCAGCGACAAGCAGTGGGTGACGTTCGTCGGCTGGGAACCGCACTGGATGAACGTCAGCTACGATCTCTACTATCTCGAAGATTCCGACGACAGCGGCGTGGCGCAGATCGAGAGCACCGTGTGGACCGTGGTACCGGCGGGCCTCGAGGCAGAGGACGCCAACCTCTATCGTTTCCTGTCGCAGTACCAGGTCGCCATCGAGGACCAGAACGATTGGGTCTACGAGTACAGTTACGAAGAGCGTCCCGCTGACGAGGTTGCCAGCGAGTGGATTCGCGACCATTACGAGACCGTGGCGCAATGGCTGGACGGCGTGACCACTAGGGATGGCAAACCCGCGATCGAGGCCGTCAAGGCAAAGCTGGATAGCTGAACGGACTGCGGCGATTCAGGCTTCGTCCTCGAGCCGCCGTGCTATCGCCTGGCAGAAATCCTGCCATGCGATCCTCATCGCCGGTAGCTCCGCATGGCCGTGAAGGGCCGCGTGCACCATATCGGGCGCGCAGCGATAGCCTACCGATGCGCCGGCCCGGCGCCAGGCGTCGACAGCCCGTTCCAGCGGCCGCGTGAGGGGATCGCGCTCGGCGGAGAGGGCCTCGATGTTCGGGACTGGAGGTAGATTGGCCGGCACATCGGGGGCGCCAGGCGCCGCCATTCGCCATAGTGAGAGAATGTCCGCTCTCGACAGCAGTGGCGCGTCATCGCCCAGGTTCTCCCGCGTCGGCGCTCCTACTACCGGATAGATCAAGCCGAGCAATCCTTTCCACTCGCTGGTATGGGCGACATCGATCGCCAGCCGTCCGCCGGCGCTGTCGCCAATCACCGCACCTGGCGCGAGCGATTCGACCACGGCGCGACAATCTGCCAGCGCCTCGGCGTAGCTCGCTTCCGGCAGCAACCGATAGTCGACGCTGATCACCTCGCGCTGCAACCGCTCGGCCAGATTCGCGGTGATGCCGTGATGGCTGTCGACCGAGCCCAGGTTCCAGCCGCCGCCGTGCAGGTAGACGACGTCGCCGGCGTGGCAGCGGGCGGGGCGGAATCGGCGGACACCGACACCGGCCAGGATCTCGTCGTGAATCCGCATGTCGGCGGGATCCGCCGGGCGCCTTCGAGCATGCAACCTCTCATAGGCTCGCCGTCGTGCGTCAAGCGAGTCGTCTGCACCGTCGTCGCTGCGGCTGAATTCGCAAATGAACTGCTCGATATGCATGAAACGCTCCTCGTCGATGGGCCGTTTGGAAATCCGTCGTCGGGATCCGGCGAAGTCCCTGTCGTGACGGGGCAACGATTCGCCTCGATGCCGAACCCATGCCAGCAAGCCCTTGTTATACTAGGCTCCTACTTTTTCGACCATGAGCTCTCCGCCATGCCCTCAGGTTGGCCGCGCACGTTCCTTCGCTATCTGGTGATCGCCATTGCGGCTTTCGTGGGGTTGTCGATACTCTTCGTGCTGATCTTCCGCTTCGTGCCGGTGTTCGGCTCGATGGTGATGGTGGAGCGCAAGGTAAGTTCCTGGTTCCACGGAGACAACCTGACCATCGAACAGCAGTGGGAACCGTGGTCCCGACTCTCCGACAATGCCAAGGTGGCGGTGATGGCGGGGGAGGACCAGCGCTTCCCCGATCACTGGGGCTTCGATGTGGCGCAGATCAAGCGCTCGATCACGAGCTGGTCGGACGGAGGCGACTTGCGTGGCGCCAGCACCCTGAGCCAGCAGACCGCCCGGAATCTCTTTCTCTGGACGGGACGCAGCTGGATTCGCAAGGGGCTGGAAGCGTGGTTCACGCTGCTGCTCGAGGCGCTATGGCCGAAGCAGCGAATTCTCGAGGTCTATCTCAACATTGCCGAGTGGGATACCGGCGTGTTCGGACTGGAAGCCGCAGCGCAGCACTATTTCGGCACCTCGGCTGCCAATCTCAGCGTCTCTCAGGCCAGCCGGCTCGCGGCGATACTGCCCAATCCGCGGGGCTGGAGTGCTTCTCGGCCTTCCGCGCACGTTCAGCAGCGGGCGGCATGGATTCAACGCCAGATGCGTAACCTCGGCGGTACCGACTTTCTTCAGCGGCTCGATTGATTCCCGCGGCCTGCTCAACCATCCGTCCAATCGGCCAGCACCGCGTCGCGTTTCTCCAGCAGGTGGCGCTCCATGAGTGCGCCGAGCGCAGATCCATCACGAGTTTCCAGCGCGGCCATCATCTCGCGGTGTTCTTCCACCGCTCTGCGCCACTTCGCCTCCGAGCGATTGGAGGAGAGCCGCAGGGGATGAAGGCGCCGGTTGAGCGATAGATAGATCTGGCGCAAGGCATCGTTGCGGGCCGCACGGTTGATCAGATCGTGAATGCGCTGATTGGCGTGGTAGTAAGCTGGCAGATCATGGCGCTGCCAATGACCCAGCATCGCCTCGTGGGCTTCGCGAATCGCCGTCAGTTCCCCCGCCGTGATTCTGAGACACGCCAGCTCTCCGGAAAAACGCTCCAGTGCGCTCATCAACTCGAAGGTATCGTGAATTTCCTGGCGCGTCATGCGGGTCACGAAGGTGCCGTAGTTGGGCGAGATCGTCACCAGCTTCTCGGCTGCCAGCACACGCAGCGCCTCTCTGAGTGGCGTACGCGACACCGCCAGCCGATCGGCCAGCTCGCGCTCGTTGATGCGCTCGCCCGGTTTTAGATCACCTTCGGTAATCAGGTCGTGCAGCCGCTCCACGATCTTGTCGTGAAGCGCAGCGCGTTGGATGCGCATCGGACGCGCGGCCGTCTCGAGCGTGGTGCCATCGTCATTGAATGTCTGCATGCATTGAACCCTGGCCAGGCTTTCCTTCTTTCTATCGCAAGCGTTCGGTGCTGGCTACTCTCGGCTGAAGCCCTCGAGACCAGTCACTGAGCACTTACTCCTCTCGAACACCAGTCCGCGCATCTCGTTCTGCGACTTATGTCGAGGTGTGTCGGCGTTCGATTATTGGGCATATTGCGTAATGAATGCAAAAAACCAATTGAGTGACAAAAATCCGGTAAGTGCTAAAACGATGTGAGGCGGTTCCCGCTTCACTCTTGGAGATGCCGCCATGCTCAAGCTCGACCAACACCCCTCCGGCCGTCATTTTCTGCAGATACCCGGGCCTTCGCCGGTGCCGGATCGCATTCTGCGGGCCATGAGCCTGCCGACCATCGATCACCGAGGACCCGAGTTCAGCGAGTTGGGTCTGAAGGTCATCGGTGGCATTCAGAAGATCTTCAAGACCGAACATCCGGTGATCATCTATCCGGCATCGGGCACCGGCGCCTGGGAAGCGGCGCTCTCCAATACCTTGAGCCCGGGTGACGCGGTATTGATGTTCGAGACCGGCCACTTCGCCTCGCTGTGGAAGCAGATGGCGCTGCGCCTCGGGCTCGAGCCGGAATTCCTGTCACTGCCAGCGTCGCAGAGCTGGCGCTACGGGGTACGGCCGCAGCTCATCGAAGAGCGTCTCCGCCGTGATGGCGAACATCGGATCAAGGCGGTATGCGTCGTGCATAACGAGACTTCGACCGGCGTCACCAGCGACATCGCCGCCGTGCGCCGGGCCATCGATGCGGCCGGTCATCCGGCGCTGCTGGTGGTCGATACCATTTCGGGGCTGGCCAGTGCCGACTATCGCCACGACGAGTGGGGCGTCGATGTCACCGTTTCCGGCTCGCAGAAAGGGTTGATGCTGCCGCCGGGCATCAGTTTCAACGCGCTATCGCCCAAGGCGATCGAAGCCAGCCAGCGCTCCCTCATGCCCAAGAGTTTCTGGGCGTGGGACGAGATTCTCGCCGGCAACACCAACGGCTACTGGCCCTACACGCCGAGCACCAATCTGCTCTACGGTCTCAACGAGGCGCTGGACATGCTGCTGGAGGAGGGGCTGGATCAGGTCTTCGCCCGCCACGAGCGCTGGGGCGAAGGCGTCCGGCGCGCGGTCAATGCCTGGGGGCTGGAAATCCAGTGCCAGGAGCCCGCGCTCTACTCGCCGGTGCTGACGGGCGTGGTGATGCCGGAAGGGATCGACGCCGACGAGGTTCGTCGGACCATCTACGACCGGTTCGATCTGTCGCTGGGCACCGGCCTCGGCAAGGCCAAGGGGCGGATGTTCCGCATCGGCCATCTCGGCGACTGCAACGACCTGACCCTGATCGCCACGCTCGGCGGCTGCGAAGCCGGGCTCAAGCTCTGCGGGGTCGAGCTGTTCGGCAGCGGGCTGCAGGTCGCGCTGGAATTCTTCGCCGACAATCCGGCGCCCGGCACGCCGGCGGCCCGCAAGCTGGCGGCGGCTGCGTCGACGGGCCCATCACAGGCCGGTGCCGTTCGCGCCTGACAGGAGATCGCGATGAGCGTGATGCCGAAAAGCCCGGTCGCAAGACGGCCCCGACAAGCCGCCATGAGCGAATTCGAGAACCGGTTGCGGCGGGAGCTGAAAGGCCAGGTGGCGTTCGACGCCGGGTCGCGCGGTCGCTACGCCACCGATGCGTCGATCTACCAGATCATGCCGTTGGGTGTCGTGGTACCGAGAGACCAGCAGGATCTGTCTCTGGCGCTGGATATCGCTCGCGACAATGGCGCGCCGGTGCTGCCGAGAGGCGGCGGCACCAGCCAGTGCGGGCAGACCGTCAACGAAGCGCTGGTGATCGACACCAGCCGCTGGCTGACCGGCATCGGCGAACTCGATGTCGAGGCACGCACCGTCACGGTCGAGCCCGGGGTGGTGCTCGATCATCTCAACGCCTGGCTCAAGCCCCATGGACTCTGGTTTCCCGTGGACGTTTCCACCTCGGCGCAGTGCACGCTCGGCGGCATGGCGGGCAACAACTCCTGCGGTTCGCGCTCGATCCGCTACGGCAACATGGTTCACAACGTGCTGGGGCTCGAAGCGACGCTGGCAGACGGTCGCGAGGCATATTTCGGCTGGTTCGACGAGATCGGGCCGGCATCGCCCCTGGCCGAACTGGCGACGGCGGTGAAGGCGATTGCCCGGCGAGAAGCGGCAGCCATTCGCGAACACTACCCGCAGGTGCTGCGGCGGGTCGGCGGCTACAACCTGGATCTGTTCGACTGCCGCAACCCGATTCCTTATGACCCCGAGGGGCGTGCCAATTTCGCGCATCTGCTGATCGGTTCCGAGGGGACGCTGGCTTTCACTCGCCGGCTGACGCTGAAGCTGTCGCCGCTGCCGATCCACAAGGTGCTCGGCGTGGTCAACTTCCCGACCTTTTACCAGGCGATGGACATGACCCAGCACATCGTCGAGCTGGGACCCGCGGCGGTGGAACTGGTCGATCGCACCATGATCGAGCTGGCGCTGGAGAATCCGGCCTTCCGACCGACGGTGGAAAAGTCGCTGATCGGGCGTCCGGATGCGCTGCTGCTGGTGGAGTTCGCAGGGGAGGATCTCGATTCGCAACTGCGTCAGCTCGCACAGCTTAGGATGCTGATGGGCGATCTCGGTCTGCCGGATAGCGTGGTCGGGCTGACCGCCGGCGTGGAGCAGTCGGCGCTGTGGAACGTGCGCAAGGCCGGGCTCAACATCATGATGAGCATGAAAGGCGACGGTAAACCCGTCTCCTTCATCGAGGATTGCGCGGTACCGCTCGAGCATCTCGCCAAGTACACCGACCAGCTCACCGAGGTCTTCCATCGCCACGGCACCGAGGGCACCTGGTACGCCCATGCCAGTGTCGGCACGCTGCACGTGCGCCCGATTCTCGACATGCGCCGCGATGGCGCCGCCAAGATGCGCGCCATTGCCGAGGAAGCGTCCGCGCTGGTTCGTCGCTACAAGGGGGCCTATTCCGGCGAGCATGGAGACGGCATCTGTCGTGGCGAATGGGTCGCGTGGCAGTTCGGTGCGGAGCTCAATGCGGCCTTTGGCGAGATCAAACGGCTGTTCGATCCGGATAATCGCTTCAACCCCAACAAGATCGTCGACACGCCGAAGATGGACGACGCGCGGCTGTTCCGCTTCCCCGCCGATCACCAGATCATTCCCGTTGCCACCGAGCTCGACTGGTCGGCCTGGGATGTCACCCGCGATCCGCTGAGCGGCGACCTGGGCGTACCGGGTAGCGGCGGCGACCCGGCCCAGGGTCTCGCCAAGGCCGTGGAGATGTGCAACAACAACGGCCACTGCCGCAAGTTCGATGCCGGTACCATGTGCCCCAGCTACCGGATCAGCCGCGACGAGCGTCATCTCACCCGCGGTCGCGCCAATACGCTGCGTCTGGTGCTGGCGGGCCAGATCGGCGATCGGGGGCTGGCCAGCGACGAGGTGGCTGACGCGCTGGATCTGTGCGTCTCCTGCAAGGGCTGCAAGCGCGACTGCCCGACCGGCGTCGACATGGCCAAGTTCAAGATCGAGGCGCGGGCTGCGCGGGTCAAGGAACAGGGTCTGAGCTGGCGCGACAAGCTGGTGTCCGAGCTGCCGCGTTACGCGCCCTGGATGCGACATGTGGGCAAGCTCGCCGCGCGCCTCGAACGGGTCTCCTGGCTGGGCGGGCGCGGCAAACGCTGGCTGGGCTTCGCCGAGTCGCGCTCGTTACCGGTCTTCAATGGGGATTATCTACGGAGCTCGCGAGGCGAAGTGGACAAGAGACCATCGGTTCAGGCGCCGCTCCCCGCCGGTGAAGTGCTGCTGTTCGTCGATACTTTCAATAACTACTTCGAGGGCCACAACGCGGCGGCGGCGCGGCGCGTGCTGGAAGCCGCCGGTTATCGAGTTCATCTCAACGTCCGCGGAAGTGAACGGCCGCTCTGTTGCGGACGAACCTATCTGGCCGCGGGTCGCGTCGATCGGGCCAAGGAAGAAGCACGCCGCACCCTCGAGACCCTGATGCCCTACGTCGAACGCGGCGTCAAGATCGTCGGGCTCGAGCCCTCGTGCCTGCTCACGCTGCGCGACGAGTTTATGCACTATGGTTTTGGTGATGAGGGGACGCGGCTGGCGGAGGCCGCCATGCTGTTCGAGGAGTTCCTGGTAGCAGAAAAGCAGGCGGGGCGGCTGAACCTGGAACTCGAGCCGTTGACGGTCGGTCGAGCCAAGGTTCACGGTCACTGCCACCAGAAAGCCTTCGATGCCTTCACGCCGGTGATGACCGTGCTGAACTGGATTCCCGAACTCGACGTCGAGGCGATCGTCTCTTCGTGCTGCGGCATGGCGGGCAGCTTCGGCTACGAAGTCGAACACATCGATGCCTCGCGACAGATGGCGGAACTGTCGCTGTTGCCGGCGATACGTGAAGCGGGCGAGGACGCCTGGATCGTGGCCGATGGCACCAGCTGCCGCCATCAGATTCTCGATGGGGCCGGACGCGAAGCGCTGCACGTGGCAAGAGTGCTGGAGACGGCGTTGAGCCGTCGCAAGACCTGAGACATTGGTCTTGCGACGCAGCGCCTGCCAGAGCATGGGTTTTTACCCTCGATAGCGTCGCCTGGGGAACGCTGCATGAATGCCTGCGCGAGCGAGTCGCTTCGTTGCGTGGCACGCGAAAACTCGCCTGACTTCATGTTATGTCTCGTTCCATGCGCCTCGCGCTTCCTCTCGCTCGTCGATCTATCCAGCGCTTCCCTAGCGACTACCAGGGCCTGGCGAAGAACACCGCCGGGCCTTTTCGTTGACGGCAGCTCGCTGTCCGAGAATGGATTTTCGACCGTGTGCTGGCTAACCTTTACCTCGTGAACGCCTGAACAGGCGTCGTCGCGACGGTTGGCTATCGGTGCCATCGCGCCGCCATCGCTCGCCACAACAACCACAGATCAAAAGCGAACGAACTCATGGAAAATCTTCAATTCTGGGATTTTGCGGTGATCGCGGCCTATTTCGTGATCGTCACTTTTATCGGCTACAAGACCGCTCGGGGAAAGACGACGCCGGAAGAGCTGTTCCTGGCGGGAAGAAGCCTGGGCCCGATGGCGATCGGGTTCTCGCTGTTCGCCTCCAATATCTCCTCCGATACTTTGATCGGCCTGCCGGGCGCCGCCTATCAGCACGGGATCTCCGCGGCCAACTACGAGTGGATGGCCGGCGTGGTGCTGATGTTCACGGCCATCTTCGTGCTGCCGGTGTTGATGCGGGCGCGCGTGACGACCATGCCGGAGCTGATGGAGCGACGCTTCGATTCACGGCTGCGCAAGTATCTTTCCGTCATCACGCTGTTTTTGTCGATCATTCTCGATACCGCGGGCACGCTCTACGCCGGCGGCCTGATCGTGACGACTTTCATCCCCGGCACCAATCTGTGGGAAGTCTGTGCGCTGCTGGCATTGTTCACCAGCATCTACACGGCCTTTGGCGGGCTCCGTGCCGTGGTCTACACCGATGTGATGCAGGCCTGCGTACTGATCGGCGGTTCGGCGGCGATGACCTGGATCATCTTCGGCCATTTCGACTACAGCTGGTCGACGGTCAAGGAGGCGGTCAGTCCCGAGAAGCTGTCGCTGATCCGGCCGCTGGACGATCCCAGCGTGCCGTGGCTGGGGTTGATCACCGGGGTGCCGATCGTCGGCTTCTACTACTGGAGCATGAATCAGTATGTCGTCCAGCGTTTGCTCGGGGCACGCGATATTCAGGCCGCCGGTCGCGCCTCGGTGTTCGCGGCAGCGTTGAAGTTGTTGCCGATCTTCATCATGACGATTCCGGGCGCCATGGTGATCCCGCTGCTGCCGGGGCTCGAGCATCCCGATCAGGTCTACCCGAAAATGGTCCAGGAATTCACCCCGACCGGGCTCACCGGCTTGATCCTGGCTGGTCTGATCGCAGCGCTGATGTCGACGCTATCCTCGACGCTCAACTCTTCGGCGACGCTGCTGACGCTGGATTTCATCAAGCCGGCCAGGCCGAGTCTGAGCGATGCCCAACTGGCCAGATGGGGACGGATCTGCACGTTCATCCTGGCGGCGATCGCGGCATCCTGGGGGCCGATGATCCAGTACTTTTCCGGCCTCTGGGCCTATCTCCAGCAGGTGTTCGCGTTCGTTGCCTCGCCATTGGTGGCGACCTTCCTGATGGGGCTGTGGATCAAGTCGCTGGGCTCGTCGGCGGCATTGCGCGGCCTGGCCAGCGGCCATGCGCTCAGTGCGGTGCTGTTCGTGCTGGTTGAGACTGGCGTGCTGCCGATCCACTTCACCATCATCGGCGGTATCCTGTTCGCGGCGACGGCGCTATTCACCGGGTTCTGGAAGGTTCGGCTGGGCGCCGACGATCGGCCGGACGACGAGGATGCGCGGATCGCGGTCATCGCCAAAGAGGGATTGGAGCGGGTTCCCCGTGATGTCATGATCGGCATCGCCATCGTGTCGGCGCTCACCGCGATCATCGTCTATCTGCTGCGATGAGCGAGCCGCTCTCATTTCAAGGCTGTTTCATACAAGGATCTGTCATGGATACCCTTCGTCTCGCGATCGTGGGTTACGGCAAGATCGCCCGCGATCAGCATCATCCTGCCATCGACGACAATGCGCGTTATCGATTGACCGCCGTCTCCAGCCGTAACGCCTCCGTGGCCGACGTTGCGAATTTCGAAAGTCTCGAGGCGCTGCTCGAGCAGGGCCCCGAGATCGACGCCGTGTCGCTATGCACCCCCGCTGGCGTTCGCACCGCGCAGGCGCGTCTGGCCATGGCAAGCGGCAAGCACGTGATGCTCGAGAAGCCGCCCGGAGCCACTCTGGCGGAAATCGAAACCCTGCGGGAAGACGCCGAGCGCCATGGTGTCACGCTGTTCGCGTCATGGCATTCCCGTCACGCCCACTGTGTCGATTCGGCACGGCAGTGGCTGGCGACGCGCCAGATCCGGCGTGTCGATATCGAATGGAAGGAGGACGTGCGCGTCTGGCATCCGGGGCAGGCCTGGATCTGGCAGCCGGGCGGCATGGGGGTGTTCGATCCGGGTATCAACGCGCTATCGATCGTGACCGAGATCCTGCCGCGTCCGTTCCACCTGACCGATGCCCAGCTGCAGGTGCCCGGCAACTGCCAGACGCCGATCGCGGCATCGCTGGATTTCGTCGACGGCGAAAACGTGCCGATTCATGCCGAGTTCGATTTTCGTCAGCAGGGCACGCCGCCGATCTGGAACATTCACGTCGAGACCGACGAAGGGCGCTTGACCCTGGAAGCGGGCGGCAGCCGGTTGCTGATCGACGGCGAGCTACGCGAAGAAGGTCCCGATGCGGAGTACGCCGGCCTCTACGAACGCTTTGCCACGCTGATCGCCGAGGGTCGTTCCGACGTCGATGTCAGCCCGTTCCGGCACGTGGCCGACGCCCTGATGCTGGGGCACCGGCACACCGTCGAGGACTTCGTCGAATAGAGGAGAGCTTCGAGCGAGCGCCGGTTTCGTACAAAGCCTAGCCGGTCATCGCCTGTGGCAGATACAACACGATCTCCGGGAACGCCCGCATCAGCACGATCGCGAACAGCATCAGCAGGAAGAAGGGCAACGTGGCCTTGGCGATGGTGAAGATGTTCTTGCCGGTCAGCCCCTGGATCACGAACAGATTGAAGCCCACCGGTGGCGTGATCTGCGAGATCTCCACCACGATCACCAGGTAGATGCCGAACCAGATCGGGTCGATGCCGGCGGCGTTGATCAGCGGCATGATGATCGAGGTCACCAGCAGAATCAGCGAGATCCCGTCGAGGAAGCAGCCCAGCACCAGCAGGAACAGCGTCAACATCACCAGCAGCACGTTGGGCGATAGCCCCATGGCGGCGATGGCGCTGGCCAGCTGCGTCGGCAGTTGGGTGAAGCTCATTGCCGACGACAAAAACGACGCGCCGGCGATGATGAAGGCGATCATGCACGAGGTACGCAGTCCGGCGAACATCGACTCCAGGAAGATCGACTTGTCGAAGTGGCCATTGAAGCGGGCGATCACCATCGACAGCACCACTCCGACGGCCGCTGCCTCGGTGGGCGAGGCGACGCCGCCGTAGATGCTGCCGAGAATGCCGCCGATCAGTACCAGCAGCGGAATCAGCCGCCAGCTGTTTCTGACCTTGTCGAGAAACGGCATCGGCGTCTCGGCATGACCTGCGCCGCCATTCCTGCCGGCGGTCAGTGACCAGATCACCAGGTAGATCATGAACAGCGCCAGCAGCAGCAGGCCGGGGCCGACGCCCGCCATGAACAGGCGCGAGATCGACTGCTCGGTGACCACGCCATAGACGATCATCATGATTGACGGCGGGATCAGCAGGCCCAGGGTGGAGGCGCTGGCCAGCGTGCCGATCGCCAGCGTCTCGTCGTAGCCGCGCCGCTCGAGTTCGGGCAGCGTCATCTTGCCGACCGTGGCGCAGGTCGCGGCAGAGGAGCCGCAGACGGCCGCGAACAGTCCGCTGCCGATGATGTTGGAGTGCAGCAGCCGACCGGGCAGACGGTTGAGCCAGGGCGACAGCGCGCGGAACATGTTGTCGGCAAGCCCGGAGCGAAACAGGATCTCGCCCATCCACACGAACATCGGCAGGGCGGTCAGGTCCCAGCCATAGCTGGCGCCCCAGAAATCGGAGGCAAGAATGGGGCCGACCTCGAAGCTCGTGAAACCGGTCAGCGCGATCCAGCCGGTGCCGAGCAGGGCGAAGGCGATCCATACGCCGCCGCCGAGCAGAATCGCCAGGGTAAAAAGCGTTGCAAGACTGAGCGTGAGCACGAGTCGAATCCTCGGTTCAGGGAAGCACCGTATAAATGTCTGCGCGGGCGAAGTGCTGCGTTCCGCGGTGCTGGAAGACTCGCCTAACCCCATGTTATGTCTAGTCTTCTGCGCTCCGTGCGCCTTGCTCTTCATCCCGCTCGCCGATTTATTCAGCGCTTCCTCGCTGGTTGTGGGAGCGAAAAGTTACTCGCCGCCGAAGCTGTCTTTATCGCCAGGGTCGTTGTTGTCGCCGGGGGCCACGTAGCGCGACGGCGCCGTGACGGCCTGTCTCAGCGTGTTCGAAAGGGCTTCCAGAATGGCCAGACACAGCAGTGCGAGGCCGACGACCAGGACGGTCTGTGGAATCCACAGCGGAATCGCCATCAGCCCCGAGGAGACGTCGCCGTAATCGAGGCTTTCGCGAATCAGCCCGATCATCTCCCAACTGAGCAGGGCGCTGAGCGCCAAGGCGATCGCCAGGCACGCCACTTCGCACCAGGCTCTGACCGCCGCCGGCAGTCGGGCGATGACCAGCGTGACGCGAATATGGGCGTAGTGGGTGAAGGTGTAGGCGAGGCTCAGGAAGGTGGCGCCGACCAGCAGATAGGAGGCGATCTCCGAGACGCCGCTGATCTCGTAGCCGAGACGACTGGCGCCGCCCATTACCAGCACGGCGTCGAGACAGCGCAGCAGTACCTGAAACGTGACCAGGCCGCAGATCGCCAGCATGCAGGCCGCGGCACCCCAGGCACCGAGCCGGTAGAGCGGATTCAGTTTGAAGGTCATGACGGAAACTCACCGGGTGTGAGTGAAGTGAAGTCTACGGCGTACGAGGCCCGCGACGAGGCGGGCCGTTACACCAAACGTTATTGGCTCTGCTGGGCTTGACGTTCGCGGTAGCGATCGACCAGTTGCTGAGCTTGATCGCCGGCGCGCGCCTGCCAGTCGTCGAACAGCTTCTGTCCGGCGGCTTTCAGCTGCTGCTGGAGGGCATCGCTGGGCTCGCTCACGGTGATCCCGTGGGATTCCAGAGCCTTGGCGCTTTCTGCGCTGTCTTCCTTGCTCATCTGCCAGCCGCGCTGCTCGGCCTTGGCCGCGGCATCGAGGACCGCTTTCTGGGTGGCGTCGTCGAGGCGGTCGAAAGCGCGCTTGTTGACGAAGACGATGTTCTTCGGCAACCACAGGTTGGCATCGCTGTAGTTCGACACGTAATCCCATGCCGACATCGACTTGCCGGTGGAAACCGAGGTGATCATGGCGTCGACGCGGCCGGTGCTGAACGCCGTGGGGATATCGGCTTCTTCGGTCTGGGTCGGGATGCCGCCCAGGTTCTCGACGAAGCGCTGGGTGTTGATGTTCGGTGCACGAACGCGCAGGCCCGCGAACTGGGAGGCATCGGTCAGCTCGAAGTCCGTGTAGATGCCCTGCGCCGGCCACGGCACGGCGTACAGCGGCATCAGCCCCTCCTTGGCGAAGAGTTCGCTGATGATCGGCTTGGAGGCCTGCCACAGATCGTAGGCGTCGGCATAGCTGCCGGCCAGGCCGGGCAGGGTGTCGACTTCGTAGATCGGCGACTCGTTGGAGAGCGTGGAGAGGAATATCTCGCCAGCCTGGACGGTGCCGCGGCGCACCGATGGCTTGATCTCGGCGTGGCTGATCAGCGAGCCGCCGCTGTGCACGGTGATGGTCAGCTCGCCATCGGTCGCTTCGCCGACATCCTTGGCGAACTGCTTGGTGTTCTGGGTGTGAAAGCTGGCATCGCCGTAGGGAGAGGCAAGATTCCACTGGTCGGCGAGTGCCGGTGTCGCGACGGTGAGCGAGCTCGCCATGGCGATCGTCAGCAGAGATATCGCGGATGTGCGCATCATTGGGTTCCGTTTGTTATTGATAGGGTCTTCATTCACGCCGCTTGTTATTGAACGGGGGCGTGATCGAGATATCGGACTCTTGCATTCTTCAAGTCGGTCGGCGACGGCGTCAAATCGTTAATTCTTATCCGCACTATCGGGCCAGGCTTTCACTTCCCCGTGGGGTTCGTCATCGAGATGGCGTTGGGCATAGCGAGCGGCACAGTCCTGCGCGAGCTGGGTGACGCCCCGGCAGAAGCTGGGATAGCTGCTGCTGCGCCAGATCGCGTCGTAGAACATTGCCGGTAGCGGCGTAGGCAATACCAGCCGCAACAGCTCGCCGCGTTCGCAGGCGTCCGATACCGTGGAAACGGGGAGCGAGCCGACACCCACGCCGTCGATCGTCATTCGGGCGATGGTCATCAGCGTCGTGGCGCAGTGGATCTTCGGATCCTCGATCCCCAGCTCGGCCAGATAGGTCACGAGCTCGCCGTAAGGGCGTGCCAGCTTGCTGAACGAGACGAACGGAAGACGGGACAGCGCAGCCGTGCCGCCGTGATGCAGACGCGCGGCGTGCTGCGGCGCCACGAACAGACCCATCTCGTAGGTCGCCAGCGGCAGCTGCGTCACCGATAGCCCCGGTGCGACGCCGTCCATGGCGAAGATCATGTCGAGATCGTTATCCGCCAGACGCTGGTGAAGGAACGGCGAGATATCGACGGTGAGCTCGATGGTCAGCTGTGGATGCCGCTCGGCCAGTTGTGTCAGAAAAGTGCTGAACCAGCTGTGGGCGATGGTCTCGATCACGCCAAGCCGTAGCGTGCCGGAAAAATCCTCCTGGTTCTGAAACAGCTGCAGCGCCTCCTCCCGACTGTCCAGCAGGCGTTCGGCGTGGGCGTAGAACTCGCGACCGCGCAGCGTGGGCTGCACCGGCCGCGCGCTGCGGTCGAGCAGCGATTCACCGACCGCGGCTTCGAGACGGGTAATACGATCGGAGATGGAGGGCTGGGTCAGGTGCAGCCGCGCTGCCACCTTGCGGAACGACCCCAGCCTGACGACCCAGACGAAGGCTTCGAGCTCCTTGAAATCGAACATCGGTGTCTCGTTATGTATTCGAAAGGGGATGGCCGATTCTTCGGCCCGATGCCGGGAACGTCAACTCTTCATATTGCGCCGTTTGGGGACGCCATGATCGGGATGAAAGATTGCGCCGATACTGCGCATCGTGAAAAACGATTGGACCCTGTCGCTGACGGTTTCTTACAGTGCCTTCAGGCTTGGCTGCGGCACGCCTTTCCACGACCACGATACGAGCTACGACCACGATACGAGCAACAACAACGATACGAGGTAATGCGAATGCGCGTGCCCCTGCTCAACTGCGACATGGGTGAGAGTTTCGGCAACTGGGCGCTGGGTCTCGACGATCAGGCGATGCCTTTCG
The DNA here is from genome assembly GCF_003206035.1 of Salinicola sp. CPA57. NCBI lineage: Bacteria > Pseudomonadati > Pseudomonadota > Gammaproteobacteria > Oceanospirillales > Halomonadaceae > Salinicola > Salinicola sp. CPA57. The sequence goes on along the minus strand of NZ_PZJR01000016.1, from coordinate 37,475 downwards.
TCGATTGTGCCAATATCGCCTGCGGCTTTCACGCTTCCGACCCCGATGTGATGCGCAAGACCGTGGCGATGGCGGCTGCCAACGGGGTGCGTATCGGCGCGCACCCCGGCTATCCCGATCTGATGGGGTTCGGCCGTCGTTCGATGGCCTGCTCGGCGCAGGAGGTCGAAAACCTGATGCTCTATCAGATCGGCGCGCTGGAAGCGTTCTGCCGCGCCGAAGGGACCCGAATCAGCTACGTCAAGCCCCACGGCGCGCTCTACAACGACATGGCCAGCGACTTCGACCTGTTGCGTGCGGCAATGCAGGCGGTGGTCAGATACGATCGCAACCTGCCGCTGCTGGTGATGTCGACCGCCAATCCCGAGCCGGTGCGCGAGCTCGCCGCGGCAATGGGCGTGACACTCTGGTTCGAGACCTTCGCCGATCGTGCCTACGACGCCAAGGGCCACCTGATGTCGCGGCGTCTACCGGGGGCGGTGCACCACGATCGCGGTGCCATCGTCGATCAGGCCGTAGCCCTGGCCAAGGGCGAGCCGCTGACCGCGAGTGACGGCAGCAAGCTGCATCTCCCCGCGGATACGCTCTGCGTTCACGGTGACAACGCCGAGTCGGTGGCGGCGGTCAAGGCCATTCGCGAAGCCTTTCAGCAGTTGAGCGACGCATGAGCCAGTCACTATCTCCCCGGCTCGAAACGGTGGGCATGGACGCGCTGATGGTGAGGTTGTTCGACGCCATCGACGAGGCGCACATGCCGTGGATACTGGCGGCCGATACCGCGCTGCGTGAGCGCCTCGGCGAGGCCATGATCGACCTGGTGCCATCCTATACCACGCTGCTGGTGCATTACGACGTCTCCCGGCTGTCCCAGATCGAGGCCAGGAAGCTGATTCAGGACGCCTTGCGTGGCTTGAAGCCGGCGTCGAACCAGGCCGGTCGGGAGCACCGTATTCCGGTGTGGTACGACGACAGCGTCGGTCCGGAGCTCTCCCGCATTGCCGAGCGCCTGGGTGTCGATACGGATGACGTCGCGCGTCGGCATGCCGGCCGCGATTACTGCGCCTTCGCGCTCGGTTTTGCCCCCGGCTATGCCTTCATGGGTCTGGTCGAGGAAGCGTTGGCGACGCCGCGATTGAAAACGCCTCGTCAGCGAGTTCCCGCCGGCAGCGTCGGCATTGCCGAGCGTCAGACCGCCATCTATCCGATGCGCTCGCCGGGCGGCTGGAACATCCTCGGTCGTACCGCCGTCAAGCTGTTCGATCGCGAGCGCGACGAGATCAGCCTGTTCCGCCCCGGCGATCGCGTGCGTTTCGAGCCGATCAGTCGCGAAGCCTTTATCGAACAGGGCGGCGATACCACGCCGCTGGAGGAGCGCTGATGGCGACGCGGACGAGTACGCAGAACGCGATGCAAACCAGGCCGGCGTCACTCGTCGTCGAGCGCACGGGGCCACTGGCCCTGGTCGAGGACGCGGGCCGCTTCGGCTGCCGCCACCTGGGGGTGACGCAGGGCGGCGCGCTGGACTGGATATCGTTGGGCTGGGCCAACTGGCTTCTGGGCAATGCGCCCGATGCTGCCGGCATCGAGATCGCCATCGGCGGCCTGGCGCTGAAAGCGGAGCAGACGATTCGGCTGGCCATCGCGGGTGCCGATCTGGGCGCCACGCGGGACGGCGAGCCGCTGGATGCCAACGTCAGCTTCACGCTCGAACAGGGTCAGGTGCTCGCTTTCGATCAGCCGAGGGCGGGCCTGCGTGCCTATCTGGCACTGCCGGGCGGGATCGACGCCGAGCCCTTCATGGGTAGCCTGTCGACGGTGGCCCGCGAGCAACTGGGCGGGCTCGATGGCCGTGGCGGGATGCTCCAGGTCGGTGATCGACTGTCGGCCGCCGGCCATGCCGGAGAGATTCGTGACATGCCTTCGGTGCCGCCCATGCCGCGGGACGAGGTCGTGCTGGCGCTGGTAACCGGCGCGCAGATCGCGCATTTCGAGGGTGCCAGTCTGTTCGCCGCCTTCAATCAGGGCTGGCAGGTGGATAGCCGCGCCGACCGGATGGGCGTTCGGCTGACAGGTCCGGCGCTGCGGTGTCAGTTGGGCGGAATGATATCGGAAGGCATTCCGCTCGGTGCCGTTCAGGTTCCGCCGGACGGGCAGCCGATCATCCTGCTGAACGATCGCCAGACCATCGGCGGCTACCCGAGGCTGGGTGCGCTGTCGCCGATCGCCTGCGCCCAACTGGGTCAGTGCGCCTCCGGCACCACGATCAGGCTCTCGCCGGTGACGCCCCATCAGGCACGAACGCGCTACCTGCGCCAGCTCGCGCTGTGGCGTTAGCCGCTGGCCAGCGCAAGCCGGTTCGGCCCGGCGCTGGAGGGCGCTTGCCACGATGAGCGCTCGGCGGTTCGCCTGTCCCGCCGGTCAGTCATCGCCAGCCTGGCGCATCGGCATCCGGTCGATGGTGGCGTAGATCTCCTGCAGATCAACGTCACCTCGAAGCTGAACCTTCTTGCCGCCGTCCTTGCCCACCAGAATCGTCGTCACGCCCTGATCGGGGTTCACCCCCAGCGCATCTAGCAGCGCCCGAGTTTCGTAGGGCGTCATCGGCTGGCCGTGGCGAGTGCCGCTATCGCCCTCGACCGTGTAGAGCAGCATGTCGCGATCGGCAAACTGGTTTCGTGTGTCATCGAGCTGCTGGCGTAGATGCCGATAGGCGGGTTGGCCGGGGTCCGGTGTCACCACGATCAGCGGGCGGAAGTTCCACTTGTCGGTAATCAGCGGGTTGGCGGGGTCGTTACCGCCATCCGCCTGCGCCGTGGCGCCGTTTGCCAAGAAGGCGCCAGCTACCAGGGCACCGGTCATCAACCATCGTTTCATGAGCGTCTCCACGCGTATCGTTTGCGAGTACTCTAGACCTTGTGACTCACGGAAGGGAGAGGGGTTCAAGACAAGGCCGCCAATCAAAGGGCATCGACAATCAAAGGGCATCGAGATCGAAACCAGGGAATGCAAATAAATTACCTAAAAAGGAAATTTATTTGTCGTAATTCAAGCGAAGGTATAACCTACAAACTGAAACGGAGGGATAGGTCATGGCCGCTCACGATGGTTTCGACTCGCCCCCGACGTCGATGGCCGCCTTGCAGGCGCTGTCGATCGCTGCACGTCGCGGAGAAGCTCAAGCCCCGAAATTGACGCCGGGGGGGCTCAAGCTGCTGGAGCAGTTGCTCGCGGCGCCGGAACTGGCAGCGACGCTCAGCATTTCGGCGCTGGCCACGCAGCATGGGGTCAATGCGTCCAGCCTGACTCGCCTGGCCCATGCACTGGGGTTGACCGGATTCAAGGCCTTCCAGGCGCTATTCCGGGCCGATGCCGCCACCGGGGCGTTCTATTCAACGCGTGCCGAGCGGCTGCTCGATCTCGGTCAGATCCCGAGTGACGGCGATCACCCGGTCCGGCAGCAGATGCTGTGGCAGGAAGAGATGGGCAATCTCTCGCGCACCGCCGAAGGGCTGAACGAGGCGATGCTGGCGGGTGCCGTCCGTGCCCTGATCGATGCGCGCCGAGTTCACGTGGTCGGACAGCGCGCCTGTTTCGCAGGTGCTCACTATCTCTCCTACTACTTGAGCTATCTGCGCAGCGACGTGCGGCTGATCGACTCGGTGGGCGGTATCAATCTCGAAGCGGTGCGCGAGCTGGAGGAGGGGGATCTCGTGGTGGGTATCAGCTACCGGCCGGAGACCCGGAGCAGTGTCGATTATTGCCACCAGGCACTCGAACAGGGCGCGCAGCTGCTCGCATTGACCAATCACCCCGCCGCTCGTCTCTCCACCATGACCGAGATGACGCTGCTGGCGTCCGCCGAAGGCCCGTTTTTCTTCAATCCCATGAGCAGCCTGTTCGTGGTGATCGAAATGCTGTTGTCCCACATGGCCCACGACATGGGCGGCGACGCCGTCTCGTCGATCCGTCGTCGTGAGGCCTTGATCGCCCGCTGGCAGATCGAATGATCGAACTGCCTTGATACCCCGACGACATCAGGAATTCCGCTGACATGACCGCTCGCCAGGGGCTCGCCACCGCCCTGTTGAATCACGCCTACGCCGATGACATCAACGCCACCCCGGCTTCCGATACCTTGTTGATCAACGAACAGTCGAGATGGCTGGAGTCACGGGGCGAGCGCATCATCAAGTTCGGCTTCGGCCAATCGCCGTTTCCGGTTTACGGACCTGCGGTAGAAGCGTTGGCCAGGCACGCCGACAAGAAAGCGTATCTGCCCGTCCAGGGCTTGCCGGCGCTAAGAGAGAAGGTCGCGGCTTTCCACAGCGAGCTCGACGGCACTTCATGGCTGGCCTCGCGCGTGCTGATCGCTCCCGGCAGCAAACTGCTGCTGTTCGCCCTGATCAAGGCGTTGCCGGCGGCGGAAATTCTGATCCCCGCGCCGGCCTGGGTCTCCTATGCACCACAGGCGCGCCTGGCAGGACAGACGCCGATCAAACTGCCAGCGAGTTTCGACACGCGCTGGCAGATCACGCCCGAGCAGTTGGAGGCGCATTGCCGCGGGGGTGGCAGCCGTACACGGCTGCTGATACTCAATGCGCCCGGCAATCCTTCCGGACTGTCGCCCGAGGCCGATAGCCAGCGGGCGCTGGCCGAGGTTGCGCGTCGCCACGGGGTGATCGTGCTGGCCGACGAGATCTACGGACCACTGACGCATGAGAGGGCGCATCGCGCCTTTGCGTGCGACTATCCCGAGGGCACGGTGACCACCAGCGGTCTTTCGAAGTGGTGCGGCGCTGGCGGATGGCGGCTGGGCGTGATGCAGGTGCCCGAAGCGCTGGGAGAGGAGATCTTCGCACGTTTTCTGGGCATCGCTTCGGAGACCTGGTCGAGCGTTGCCAGCCCCGTTCAGGAAGCGGCTTGCGTCGCCTACCAGCTGACACCGGCACTGACGCAATATCTGGATTGTCAGCGAGCATGGCTCAGCCTGATTGGCCACTGGTGTGCCACTCGGCTGCAGGCGGCGGGCGTTCGTACCCATCTTCCGGATGGCGGCTTCTACCTGTTCCCCGATTTCGAGGGATATCGAGAGGCGTTGTCGCGTCGAGGTATCACCACCAGCGCTGAATTGACCTCACGACTGCTGGCCGAGACCGGCGTGGCGCTGTTGCCGGGCAGCGCTTTCGGCTGCGATCCCGCTCAACTCACGGTTCGTCTGGCCTATGTCGATTTCGATGGCGCGGCGCTACTGGCGCACCTGCCGCAGCACCACGCTGACCCGATGGCGCTGCCGGCGCTGGTCAAGGTCCGCGAGGGTGTTCAGGCAATGATCGAATGGCTACCATGACGGGCGACCGCCGAGACGCCAGCCTTGTCTCAATGACGGGCCAGCGCCTGGCGGGCTGACTAGCGCGATACCGCCTGAGTTTCTTGAGGAAACATTAAATTTCCTGCCGAAACAATTCGCAGGGAACTCTCTTCCCCGAGCGGTATCCCACTACAGCACACGCATAAAATCGTACTTGGAGGTATTCATGCAAAGGATCACTGCATTCGTCGCGGCGGCAATGATGACGGCCGGACTTGTCAGCGCACCCGCCATGGCGCAAGACCAGAACGCAGCCGACAGCGGTTCCCAGGCCCAGGCTCCGGCCAAGAACTTCTCCGATGAGCAGCTGCAACAGTTCGCCGATGCGTCTCAGAACATCGCGATGATCTCTCAGGACTACACCGAGCAGCTGCAGAATGCATCCGAAGAGGGTGAACAGCAGAAGATTCGTCAGCAGGCCAACGACGAGATGGTGGATGCGGTCAAGGACAGCGGCATGAGTGTCGAGCAGTTCAACTCCATTGGCCAGGCCATCCAGCAGGATCCGCAGTTGATGCAACGCGTGAAAGGCATGGTTCAGCAACCACAGCAGTAAACGCGACATGCAGTGGCTCTGGCATTGCCAGAGTCGCGCATGAAAAAACCGCCGACAGCGAGTCGGCGGTTTTGTTGTGCCTGCATCGGGTCCGATGCATCACGAGAGCGCTGGACGATCAGTTGTTGTCGATCGCGTCGCTGGCATCGTCCAGAAGATCGGACGTTGCTGACTTGGTGTCCTTCCACGCACTGGAGGCGCCTTGCTTGGTGTTTTCCCACGCGCTGGCCGCCTGAGTCTTGGCGTTCTGCCACCAGTCATTGGTGTATTCCGGCTGCTGCTTCAGCGCGCTGCCGTCCATGTCGAGAACGACGCGATATTCCATGTCGTCGAGGTTGTCGTCGTGACGGGTTTCTACCGTGAAGTCGCCCTTCTGGACCACGAAATCCTTGTCGCCCATGTCGAGTACGCCACCGGCTTCGATGACCAGCGCCTGAACGCTCATGTCCTCGCCCAGCAGGATGTCTTCGACGTCACCCACGTCTTCATCCGGCTTGCTCGTCAAGAAGACGTCTGCATCCATCAGCTCATCGGCGGAGTAGAGGCCTTGCGGATCCTGGGTATCCTGCGCCAGTGCGGCCTGAGAGAGCATTGCGCTACCCGCAGCCAGTGTGGCGACGCCGAGTGTCTGCTTCCATGACAGTTTTTTCATCTCTATCTCCTTGCCTCGCGGCTTCTTGAACATGCAACTACCTGTAATCCATTAACTTTTGAAGATTACACTTTGTAATGTAGTTGCTCGCGTCACATTTGCAAGCCATGCGGACGAGGCGTTAGAGCATGAATGCCAGTTCCAGCGGTAGATAGACGAACGCCAATACGGTGGAGCAGAACACCAGACTGGCGACGTACTCCGGCTCGCGCCGGGAACGTTGAGCGAACAGATAGTTGTAGACCGCGACCGGCATGCTCATCTGCAGCGCCACCGCGCTGGCGGCCACCGGCGGCAGGCCGAACCAGGCGGCGGTGGCGAATGACAGCGCCAGCGCGATGGGGACACGGCAAAGCGTGAACAGGAACCCTGACGAGAGATTGCGCGCCTGGATGCTGGCCAGTGACACGCCTAGCGTGATCAGCATCAAGGGAATCGTCAGGCCGGAGAGCAGGTGGACGGTATTGCCGAGCCACGCGGGCAGATGAATCCCGGACAGCAGCAGGGTAAGCGAGATGGCGATGCTGTATAGCGTGGGGTTGCGTACCAGTGTCTTCAGCGGACTGCCGCGCGTCGCCATCATCATGCCAACGGTGAACTGGATCAGTGCATTGGCGACCCATGCCGTCATGGCGAAGGTGAATCCCTCTTTGCCGAAAGCGTAGAGCGAGACCGGCAAACCCATGTTGCCGGCATTGGGGTACATCATCGGCGAGATGATGACCTGCCAGGGTTTGCGTAGCAGCCTGGCGACGCCGAAACTTGCCACTGCCATACCGGCCAGCACCACGAAAGTCGTGGCGAGGGTGCGACCGAAGGTATGGGGATCGACCTCGGCATTGGCCAGCGATGCCAGTACCAGCGCCGGTGTGCCGATGTTGAATACCAGTTTGGTCACGAACTCGGTGGGGTAGTTGAAACCGAAGCGAATCCAGCCGAACCCGATGCTCGCGCCAATCAGAACGGGGGCCATGACGGCGAACAGTTGCGCGAGCATCCGGTTTCCTTGAACGTGATCGAGACGAAAGTCGAGAAGTCTATTGTCGTCAATCCGTCAGGTGGCTGGCAATGCACGATTGCGGTCGGGGGGCGCCCCCCCCGCTCGATCAGGCCATTTCGACCACGATGCGGCCATGATGATTGGCACAGGTTTCCAGATAGCGGTGCGCCTCGGCGATCTCCTCGAACGGAAACCGGTAATCGATCTGTGGCTTGAGTTCGCCGGCGCGGGTCATCCGATCGACGTCGGTAATGGCGCGATCCAGCGCCTCACGATTCTGGGGTATGCCCAGTTCGGGCTTGCCGCTGAAATTGGAAAGACAGTGAACGTAGAACTGAATGTTCTTGCGAAAGGCGGCCTGGGCCGGGAAGGTGGTCTGGTTGCCTCCCATCATGCCGTAGAGGATCAGCCGACCGCGCGGTGCGAGCACATCGCCCAGCAGGTTCATTTGAGGGCCGCCCAGCGCATCCAGCACCACATCGACGCCGTGATTGTCGGTCAGCTTGTTGATCCGCGAGGCGAGGTCCTGAGTCTCGGTATGGATGACCGCCGTGGCTCCCAGCGATTTCAGATAGTCGACCGCCGCCTCGTGCGGGGTTGCCGCGATGACCCGCGCGCCCAGCGCTCGCGCGATCTGCACCGCATAGGGGCCACCGATATGACAGGCGCCGGTGATCAGCACGGTGTCGCCGGGTTTCAGATCGGCGACTTCGCGAAAACCGAGCCAACTGATCAGCGAAGGGACGTAGTGGACACTGGCTTCGGCCGCGGTCAGGCAGCTCGGATAGGCGATCAGGGCCTCGGCCGGCAACACCACGCGCTCGCCATGTGCCGTATACTGATTGGGATCGAAAGCGGGGATCGAAGCCACGCGGTCGCCCGGCGAGAAAGCGCTGACGCCCGGGCCGACGGCGATCACCGTACCGGCCATCTCGGTACCCGAGCCGGCCGGCAGTCTGGCTTCCGTCGGCGCCATGTTGCGGCGCCACATGACGTCCTGCCAGTTGACGCCGAGCGCCTCGGTCTGGATCAGCACCTCGCCGGCTGCGGGCTGCGGGTCGTCGCGCTCAATGATTTCCAGAACGTCGGCATCGCCGAAACGTTGAAACTGTATCGCGCGTGACATTGTGAACCTCGAGGGTTTTGGAGCTTGCTATCGACTCTATCGACGATGGCCGGCAAACACTATGCTCGAGGATCGATAGTGGCTATAACGCTCATCGATACGACAACGCCATTTATCGATAGGACAACGCCACTTATCGATAGGACAACGCCACTTATCGATAGGAAAACGCCATTTATCGATACGCTACGGACACTGGTCGCTACGGCATGGACACTTGCCGGTATGGCACGGACACTTGTCGACAAGGCGCTGACGCTCATCGATACGGCGCCGGGACGCGGGTTGCCGTTGACGGATACTTGAAGGGACGAGCGGTCATCGCCACTCGTCGAACGGAGTGCATGCATGAATCGTAGTGATCTGCGTGGGGTGGATTTCAAGCTTCTGGTGGTATTCGAGACCTTGATGCAGGAGCGCAGTGTCTCGCGAGCGGCGGAGCGGCTGTTTCTGGGGCAGCCGGCCACCAGTGCTTCGCTCGCCAGACTCCGGGATGTCTTCGGCGATCCGCTGCTGGTGCGTACCGGGCGCCAGATGGTGCCAACCGCCAGGGCACAGCAGATCTACGAGCAGTTGCAGCCCGCCCTCGACGCGATTTCCAACGTGCTCAGCCGGACCAGCGACTTCGACCCCGCGACCAGTGAGGCGGTCTTCCGGGTTGGATTCAGTGACGACATCGAATTTGCCCTGCTTCCGGCGCTGCTCAAGCGGTTGCGAACCGAAGCACCGGGCATCGTGCTGGTAGTCCGGCGCGCCGATTTCCATCTGATGCCCCAACTGCTCAATACCGGCGAGGTCACCGTGGCCGCCGGCTATGCACGGGATCTGCCGGCCAACGCGAAGCAGAAGATCCTGCGTCACAGCCGGGCCAAGGTGCTGCGGGCGGACAGCAGTCCGGGCGCGTTGACCCTGGCCGACTACTGCGAGCGCCCGCATGCCCTGGTGTCGTTCGACGGCGACCTCAACGGCTACGTCGACGAACTGCTGGCCGAAAAAGGGCTCAAGCGTCGCATCGTGTTAGCCGTCCCGCAGTTCAACAGTCTTGCCTCGCTGCTGCGGGATACCGACATGGTTGCCACGGTGCCGGATTACGCCGCGGACGTGCTGGCCGCCCAGGGCGGGTTGCGAGTGGACGAAATGCCGCTGGAACGCGCACCCTCTCCGTTGAGCATGGTATGGCAGAGCGTCTACGACAATGATCCTGCCGAGCGCTGGCTGCGCTCGCGCATACAGATGATGTTCGCCGACGACAACGAATGAGTCGCCTCCGAGGACAGGGCTCGCCGCCACGTCTCTTGACTTCGTGAGTGAAGATCAGAATCATTCGCGCCTGCGGTCTGCCGGCCATCACCCGGTGCCGTGCTTCTCGCTCGATGCCTTCGCAAGCGTGCCTGGTCATCGCTTCCGCCGTGGAGTGCTGCGGCCAATGTCTCGCGCATGAAGGCATGAGCGAACCCAATCGCCGGCTACGGAATCCGAATGGAACTACTGCGCGTCGTCTTTCGTCATTATCGCTGGCCGTTCATCGGCGTCATGCTGCTTACCCTGCTGAGCGCGGCGCTGGGGATCGGCGTGATCGCGTTCATCAATCACTATCTGATCGTCACCGATGGCACCGCCATCACGGCACTGTTGCCCTTCATCGGCCTGATCGCGCTGCTGCTGGCGGTCACGCTGGGGTCGCAGCTGGCGTTGACGACGCTCGGACACCACTTCGTCTATCGGCTGCGCGGACGGCTGATCAAGCGCATCCTCGACACCGACATCGAGCGACTCGAGCAGCTCGGGAGCGCGCATCTGCTGTCGTGTCTCTCCAGCGACATTCGTAACGTGACCATCGCCTTCGTCCGCCTGCCGGAGCTCGTTCAGGGCGTGATCATCACGCTGGCCTCGGTCGGTTACCTGCTGTGGCTCTCGCCGCCGCTGCTGCTGATCACCGCGATCTGGATCACCGTGACCATGCTGATCGGCTGGTGGCTGGTGTCGAAGGTCTATCATCACATCCGGATCACCCGGGCCACCGACAGTCGGCTCTACCAGGATTACGAGACGATCATCCACGGGCGCAAGGAGCTGGCGCTCAATCGCGATCGCGCCAGACACTTGCTGGAAGAGGTTTACGGGGCCGATGCCCGGACCTATCGCGATCACATCATTCGTGCCGACACCTACCATCTGAGTGCAGGCAACTGGACCAACATCATGATGCTGGGGGCGATCGGCGTGGTGTTTTTCCTCGCCAACGGCCTGGGTTGGGCCAATACCGCGGTGGCGGCGACGTTTTCGCTGACGCTGCTGTTCCTGCGCTCGCCCCTGATCCAGGCCGTGGGCGCGACGCCGACCTTGATCACCGCCCAGGTCTCGTTCGACAAGCTGCGCGAACTGGCCCTGGCCGAATACCGCGCCGATTTCGATCTGGTCGAGACCCACAGCGAGTGGCAGTCTCTGGAGATGCGCGACATCACCTATCGCTACCCGGCCAAGGCGGGGCGCGAAGGATTTTCGGTAGGGCCGATCAACCTGCGCCTCGAGCGCGGCGAGCAGGTCTACCTGATCGGCGGCAACGGCAGCGGAAAATCGACCCTGGCCAAGCTCCTCACCGGACTCTATCGACCGCACGCCGGCGAGATCCGCATCGACGACGAGATCGTCGGCGAAGCCGACTGGCACCGCTATCGCCAACGATTCTCGGCGGTCTATACCGACTTCCATCAGTTCGATCGGCTGATGGGGCCTCAAGGGGGGCATGCCGATCCCGCGCTGTTGGACAACTGGCTGCAGACGCTGCAGCTGGCCCGAAAACTGCAGCTCGAGGAGGGGAAGATTCTCGATACCGAGCTCTCCCAGGGCCAGCGCAAGCGTCTGGCACTGCTGATGGCACTGGTCGAGCAACGCCAGATACTGCTGCTGGACGAGTGGGCCGCGGATCAGGACCCGCAGTTCCGGCGCGCCTTCTATCGCGAACTGATGCCGCGCTTTCGGGAACTCGGCATCACGGTCTTCGCGATCAGCCATGACGACCATTATTTCGCCCATGCCGATAGGCTGCTGGAAATGCGAGACGGCCAGCTGCGCGAGCTGACCGGTGAAGAGCGGGCGCTGGCCAGTCGGGATGCCGTGGCCAGAATCGATACGCCGTGAAGGGTGGCACAGCGACTGGCTAGTCGTTGCCGGCCGGCGGCGTGCTGTGGCATGCGAGCCTGCCGGGCGGTAGCGCCTTGCCCTTGCGCTGGCCCACGCTGCTCTCCTGGGCCAGACGCTGGCCGCCATGGCGGGCCCTGGCTTCCATCGCGGGAATCAGATCCCCTTCGCTGAGATGGCGCCAGAAGCGCTGCGGCATGTGTTGGGTCATCACCTTGTGGTTGAGTCGGGCCGGATTGAAGGTACTGACGAAATAGGTTCTCCAGAGCGCATGGTCCTCGTCGGCATTGGCGCGCTCGGCGGCTGTCCGCGCCTCGGTGGCCCAGGTTGCAGGGCAGGGGAAGCGGTAGTCGAGCGTCGAACCGTTCCAGTGCACGCCCCCTTCCGGCGTGGCAATCAACCAGGGCGAGCCGCCCATGCGGTCGGCGAAGTGCTCGGCGCCCAGATCGAGCACGTCATGCGCGGGCTCGAACCAGGCGACGTAGCGTTCTCCCAACGCATCATCGCGCCGATGGAACCGCAGAAAGGCGTGCATGTGATGCGCTTCCCGCTTGATCGCATGCCAGCGCTGATGCAAGAGATGACCATCCGCATCGGCGGGGTGAGTCGCCGCCGCATCGCCCTGGGCCCATCGCCACAGAACCCGATACAGCAACGGCCAGCGCGCCTGCTCGCCCCCGCGCGAGCGATAGCGGGCGGCGTTGCGCAGTAGCGCCAATTGCTCGCGCCCGATTCGGATCGATGTCGAAGCCGCTCCCCGGAATGGATGCTGCCTTTCCGCTGCTGGCGGCGAGGAGAACAGGTCGTCGTGGCTGTCATCGCCATCCCGCCAGGTCACGTTCGAGGGCGGTACGCCAGCCATCAACAGCTGCCGCGCCCGTTCGCGCCATTCCTCGAAATCGCGAGCGTGAGCGATACGTGGCGACAGTGACGATGGATCAGGATTCATGACGAAAGCTCCGGCTGATGACTCGCGCGCTTGTGTTGCATGGATCTACCACAACGCCATCTGGGCAGGCTGTGGCGCGGTCAGGCTTTGGCGCAGGCGGGTGCTGTCCAGGTTGGCGTCGGCGGGGCGGTAGTCCTGGGTGATGACGAACGGACGCAAGGTGTCCAGCCGGCAGCGCAGTGCGACCAGATCCTGATAGCGAATGCGGCGCAGTCGGCGCAGATCGACCAGCCGCTGCACGCTGCGCAGACCGATGCCCGGAACGCGGGCGATCATCGCCGGTTCGGCGCGATTGAGGTCGACCGGAAAGTCGTTGCGGTGGGCCAGCGCCCAGGCCAGCTTGGGATCGATCTCCAGGTCCAGGTTGCCCGGCGCGTTCAGCAGCTCTTCGACCTGAAAACCGTAACTGCGGATCAGGAAATCGGCCTGATACAGCCGATGTTCCCGCAGCAGCGGTGGCGCCGCCTGGGGTAGCCCGGCGGGACGTTCGGGAATCGGACTGAACGCCGAGTAGTAGACGCGCTTGAGACGGAAATCCCGATAGAGATGTTGGGCGGACTGCAGAATCGTACGGTCATCGGTGGCGTCCGCGCCGACGATCATCTGCGTGCTCTGACCGCCGGGTGCATAGCGCGGCGCCTGTCGCTTGGGATTGTTGCTGCGAACCGGATGGCGGGCATCCTGCCGGGCGTCGTCGTTGGCGGCATCGATTCGCTGGCGCATGTGATCCATGGCGGAATGAATGGTACCCAGCTCTTTCTCCGGTGCCAGCGTCTTCAGGCTGGTCAACGTCGGCAGTTCGATGTTCGCACTCAGTCGGTCGGCGTAACGTCCGGCTTCTTCGAGCAGTTTGGGGTCCGCCTCCGGGATCGCCTTGAGATGGATGTAGCCGCGGAATTGATGCGTCTCCCGGAGTGACCTGGCCACCTGAATCATCTGCTCCATGGTGTAGTCGCTGGAGCGAATGATGCCGGAGCTCAGGAACAGTCCGCTGATGGTGTTGCGGCGATAGAACGATAGCGTCAAGCGAACGACTTCCTCCGGCGTGAAGCGCGCTCGAGGCACGTTGCTCGATCGCCGATTGACGCAGTACTGGCAGTCGAACAGACAGAAGTTGGTCAACAGCACCTTGAGCAGAGACACGCAGCGTCCGTCCGGCGTGAAGCTATGGCAGATCCCCATGCCGTCAGAGGATCCGAGTCCCACCTTGCCGCGAGAGGAACGCTTCGGTGCGCCGCTACTGGCGCATGATGCGTCGTACTTGGCGGCATCGGCGAGGATGGAGAGCTTGTCGATCAGTTCCATGCAGTGATCCTGTGGCGTGTCCCGATGACTGTCTTTATATACAGTATTCGAGAATCGCGGGATCGACAAGGTCGGTGGCTCGATTTCGGGGGTTCCACGCCCAGCCTGTCAGTGGCGTTTCATCCCGCAACGACCATCTGGCGCTCGACCCAGGCGCGAACGTCGGGGTAAGGGCGCTGGTCGTAGACGCCGAAACCCGCCAGCTGGCGCGCCTTGAGCGGCGTGAAGATCGGCATGGCGAGCCCGCACAGAAAGTGGGCGATGCGCTGCGCGCCCGGCACCGTTCCGAGCTGTTCCTGGTGGCGCTGGATCCATGGCCTGGCGTGGCGTTCGAAATCGTCTCGGGTCAATTCCGGGAGTGCCGGCGCTGCGGGCAAGCGAGCGACGTGACCCTGGCAGACCGAACAATGGCCGCAGTCTCGGGCGGCTTGAACGGGCTGGCCGCAGTCTCGGGCGGCTTGAACAGGCTGGCCGCAGTTTCGGGCGGCTTGAACAGGCTGGCCGCAGCCTCGGGCGGCCTGACTGGGGCTTCGGGCAGTCTGAACGGGCTGGCCGCAGCCTCGGGAGGCCTGAACCGATTGGCCGGCGTCGTCGTGAGCGATGGGATTGTCGCCCTGGAATGAATCGTCACCGAAGTAATCGCCGAGGCGGCGGGCCAGACAGATGTCCGATTCGAACAGCGTCAGCATGGCTTGCAGCCGTTCGATCTCCGAGCGTTCTCTGGCGTGGCACTCGGCGAGCAGACGGTCGGTCAGGGCGTCGACGTCGATCTCCGATTGGCGCACTTCGTAGACATCGGTCATGCGCTTGCCCTCCAGCACCACCCAGCCCTTGTCCTGAAAGTACTCGAGCGCGGCGATCACCCGCGAGCGCGAGGCATCGATCTGCGCCTCGACGCCGGCGCGGTAGAGACGCTCGAAATCCACCGTGCCCCAGGTTTTTGCCATGGCGATGTTATCGACCAGCAGGCGAACGAAGTCGGCGCGTTCGCCCTGGAAGCGCGCCATCAGGTCACTGGGCGCTTCGAGATAGCGCAGCCGGTACTCCGCCAGATAGGCAAAGCGGGGCGCGATCACCCCGTGCATTTCGAGACGGACCAGCAGTGTCTTCAACGGCAGCAGGCGAACGTTGCTATCGCGGGAAAGCGTGTTGAGCAGCACTGGCCACTGGCGCTCCGCCTGGCGGCCGGCATCGGCAATTTCGCTCAGCACGTGGCGAATGCCCTCGCGCTCCGGCGTGTCGCCGTAGACGAAATTTTCCAGCACCCGCAGGCCATCGCGACCGGCCAGCATCAGGCAGCGCGATGGATTGCCGTCGCGTCCGGCGCGACCGATCTCCTGGCTGTAGTTCTCGATCGACTTGGGCAGGTCGTAATGAATGACGTTGCGGATATCGCCCTTGTCGATGCCCATGCCGAAGGCGATGGTGGCAACGATGCAGGGAATCTCGCCGCGCATGAATTCCTGCTGAATCCGATCCCGCGTCTCGCTGTCGAGCCCGGCATGATAGGCGCGCACCGAGAAACCCTGCTTCGCCATCGCCGCGGCAACCGATTCGGCGGTCTGCTGGAGGGTGACGTAGATGATGGTCGGCGCTTGCGATTCCGGTTCCGACATCGGCGCCTGTCGTGGCGATAGCCATTCGACCAGCGCCGGCAGGCGGCTCTCGGTTTCCACCGGATGGACCAGCAGTTCCAGGTTGCTGCGATAGAAGCCGGTGACGATGACGTCATCCAAGGCGATGTCGAACTTGGCGCGCATGTCGTCGATCACCGCAGGTGTCGCGGTAGCGGTCAGCAGCAGCGCCTGGGGAATGTCGAATTCGCGCTGGTAGTTCGGCAGCTTGAGATAGTCCGGGCGGAAATTGTGTCCCCATTCGGAAATGCAGTGCGCTTCGTCGATCACCAGCAGCGAAATCGCGATCTGGCGCAGGAAATGACGAAAGCGCTCGTTCTTCAGTCGCTCCACCGAGACCATCAGGATCTTCAGCTCGCCACTGCGGGCGCGATCCATGATCGCGCGGGCGGTATCGCGATCCTGGGTCGAGTCGAGGCTCGCGGCCGCCACGCCGTGGCGCTGGAGGAATGCCAGCTGGTCCTGCATCAGCGCCAGCAGCGGCGAGACCACCAGCGTGAGATGGGGCAAATGCAGCGCCGGCAGTTGATAGCAGAGCGACTTGCCGGCGCCGGTGGCGAAGATCGCCGCCGTCGAGCACCCGCCGATGACGCGTTCGATCACGGCCTCCTGGCTACCGCGAAAGGCCGGGAAGCCGAACACCTCGAGCAGGGTATTCCGGGCGCTGTTCATGATGTTCTGGGTCATGTTCTGTCCTGCGTCATGTTTCGCCCTGAATCATGTGTCTTGCTGGGCCAGGACGCGGTGGTGTCGGGGGGATAGGTGCCGGGTGAGGTGGCATCGGTCGCCGGATCGTCGAGGGGGGCGGTCTGGTTCGGCGTCAACGCCGGCAGGGCGTGGCGCGACGAGCGATAGCTGACGCCATAACGCAGGTGCGGCGCCTCCGGCCCGCTGTGGAGGGCGGTGACCCGATCGATGATGGCACGATCGGCCAGGGTCAGCCGGTCCAGCATGCGCAGATGCTGCAGCCAGTTGGGCACGAGGAAGACCTCCTGCCACAGGTCGCGATCGACGGTATCGCGGTAGAGCGACCAGCGTTTGGCGCCATTGCGCAGCCGCAGCTTTCGCAGCGGGCGCACGGCGCGGGCGAACTCGCGCAGGTGTTCGCTATCGATGCGATATTCGACCGTCACCATCACCGAGCCCCGCGCCGGATTGAAGTCGAAATCGGGCCTGCTGGTGTGCGCCTCGGGCGCCTCGACCAGATCGCTGGCATCCAGCTCCGGGAGCTTTGAAGGGAGCAACAACAACGCCGAGACGATCAGCAGCGCGCCCGCCAGCATCAGCGCCGTCTGCACGCCCAGGCCCTCGGCCATCTGCCCCCACAGCAGCGAGCCCAGCGTGAGGCCGCCATAGAGCGCGGTCTGATACAGCGCCAGGGCGCGAGCCTTGACCCAGTCCGGCACCAGTATCTGTACCGATGAATTGTACGAGGCCACGGCCGCGATCCAGCAGCTGCCGCCGACGACGAGTGCGGGAAATAGTACCCATAGGGTGTCGAGGCCGCCGAGTGCCAGCATCACCAGGCCCAGCGTCATGGCGGCGAAGCTGATCAGGCGACTGCTGCCGACCCGCTGGCGGGCCCGGTTGACCAGTGTGCTGCCGGCGATCGCGCCGATCCCCAGGCCGCCGAGCATGTAGCCGTAGAGCGAGGCGCTGCCGCTGGGGTGCTGATGTGCCAGTAGTGGCAGCAATGCCCACAGCGCGCTGGCGGAAATGCCGAAAATGAACGAGCGCATCATCACCAGGCGGGTAACGCTGGAGTACTGCACGAAATGCAGCGCCGCCTTGACGCCTTCCCAGATACGCTCGGGTGGCAGCGACTTGGGCAGTACTGCGCGTTTCCAACGCCACAGGGCGGCGATCAGGCCGCAGAAACAGAACACGTTGAGCAGAAAGATCCATGCCGGCCCCACCGCAGCCAGCAGCAACCCGCCGATGGCCGGACCGATGGCGCGGGCGGCATTGTAATTGACGCTGTTGAGCAGCACGGCGCTCGAGACCAGGTTGCGCGGCACCTGCTCGTTGACCGCCGCCTGCCAGGCCGGCGTGGTGATGGCGCCGCCGATCGAGACGCAGAGGATCGAGACGATCAGCAAGGTCGGTGAAAGCAGATTCAGGAAGGCGATCAGGGTAATGAACACGCCGCCCAGCACTTCGATACCCAGCCCGAACAGCATCACCTTGCGGCGATCGTAATTATCCGCGATCACGCCGGTGACGATCGACATCAACACCAGCGGCAGCGCCGCCGCGACCTGAATCATCGCCACCGCCACCGCGCCGCCGTCGTTCGATGTCACCACCCATGCCGCCGCCACCGACTGTGCCCACACGCCGAGATTGGCAAACAGGTTGGCGATCCAGATCATCCGGAACGCGGGTACCCCCAATGGAGCGAAAGTGCTGACATCCGCCGGGCGTGGCGGAGTCTGTTCGGACTCGAGGGTCAGGTCACTCTGGCGGGAAACGGGTTGCAGCATGACAAGCTCGCAGGCAGGAGGCGAATCGAAAGGCACGACCGGGCGAGCGGACAAGGCCTTACGCTAAGGAAGCGCTGAATAAATAGGCGAACGAGATGAAGCGTAAGGCGCACGGCACGCAGAAGACGAGACATAACATGGGGTTAGGCGAGTCTCGACCGAGCTGGCGTACCAGTACCGCGCAACGTAGCGATTCGCTCGTGCAGGCATTTATGCAGTGGTTCCCTAAAGGTTAGCATCCTGTCTGTGATAGCGAGCGTCCAGTGCTATCGCTTACCGGCAAGCCATATGTCGATCAGGGATAGGTGTCGGCGTTGCGGTTACTGCAGCACCGCGATGGGGCAGGCGTCGGCGGGGTGTGTCATCACCCGCATGGGGATGCCGTAGATGGCTTCCAGATTGACGTCATTCATCATGCTGGCCGGCGCGCCTTCGGCGAGCAGCTTGCCGCTGTGCAGCGCGACCAGGTGATCGCAGTAGCGTGCCGCCATGTTGACGTCATGCAGTACGATGACCACGCCCAACCCCAGTTCGCGACAGAGCTTGCGGACCAGCGCGAGTACTTCGACCTGATGGGCGATATCGAGCGCGGCCAGCGGCTCGTCGAGCAGTAGATAGCGACTGCCCTGGGCCAGCAGCATGGCGAGCCACACGCGTTGGCGCTCGCCGCCGGAAAGCGTATCGACCAGGCGGTCGGCGAAGGCTTCGGTATGAGTCAGGGCGATGGCGCGTTCGATCTGCTGGTAATCGTGACGGGTGAGGCGCCCCAGCAGGCCGTGCCAGGGATAGCGGCCAAAGCCGATCAGCTCGCGGCAGGTGAGGTTTTCGGCGCTGGGAAGATGCTGCGGAAGATAGGCGACGTGACGAGCGAACTCCCGTGGCTTCCACTGCGTCAGCGGGCGACCATCGAGCTGGATGTTACCGTGGCTAACCGGCTGTTGCTGCGCGAGCAGCTTGAGCAGGGTCGACTTGCCGGAACCATTGTGTCCGATCAGCCCGTAGATCTGGCCTTCACCGAAGGTGAAATCGATGGGAGAGAGCAGCGTCTTGCCCGCAATCTCGAAGCTCGCCGATTGGACTTCGAACATGGCAGGGGCAACCTCGCAGCGAATGATGGGTCACAGGATGGAAGGCAATCCTAATTCAAATACGAACGCTTATCAAAGACACTTGTCGTTGTTTATCGCTGGCAGCTATCGGCGAATCGAATCCACGAGTGCCCGAGGAGCAAGATCCCATGAAGATCTGGTTGTCGATTGTGCTTCTGGCACTCGTCGCGGGAGGCGTGCTGACCGCCGTCGCCTCGCACGAACCCTTCGAGCCACGCATGCTTCGACTGGAAACCCAGCGCGCGCTGCCGTCGCTGGCGGATGCGTTGGCCGAGGAGTCGCCGGAGATCAACGCCGTCTTTCTGGGCTATGCCGACGAGCCGGCGCTCTGGGCCGCTGCCTGGCTGGCGATTCGCAATCACGGCGATCTGGCCCGTGAGGCGCTGCGCGATTACGGGCTCGATCCCGCATTTCAGCGTGTGCTGGTGCGTTTCGGTGCCGATGCCGTACTGCCGGTGATCTATTACCGCGATCACGATATCGTCACGCTGCGGGCCCGGCACTGGCTGGGTACGCGCTACCGGGCGGCGAGCGAGCAACTGGATCACTGGTGGAGTGACGACGAGGAGGGCGGCCCACGGGCCTCGGCGGATTCAGCAAAGAGCGCGACGACCACGGCGAACGACGGGAACTCGATGTCGGCGGCGTTGACGCCGGCACGCCGCGGCCAGATCGCCATCGCGATTCTGGAAGCCAAAGGTCACGCCTTTCTGCAGCAATTCGTGGTCACGCCGGATAATGACGTGAGCTGGCTACAGGGCGAACGGGTGGTGAGCGATATCGGCGACTTCTTCACCAGTGGCTTGCGCGATCTGGAAAGTCAGTGGCGCCAGGGCGAGGCCATCGGGGTCGCCGATATCGGCTGGGCCGGCATCGACCTGCTGGTGATGACCAGTGCGGTCAAGGTGCTGCGGGCCGGCCGCGCGGTGCGAGCCGGCGCCGCTGTCGAGGGGCAGGGCGCGCGGGCTGCCGGGCGCGGCGTGCTGGCCGGCGGCGGGCGTTTCGTCAACCTGTCGAGAGCGGCCAAGGTCGCGGCGATCACCGGCACGGCCTACGTGGTGGCACGTCATCCCAGCCTGGTCAGCGCGCTGGGGGCCAACGCCGCGCGGTGGCTGGGCTGGCCGGTGTGGCTGGGGCAGTTCCTGATCTGGGTCGTGGTGCTGTTGCCGCTGTTGATCGTGGCACGGTTCGTTTATCGCTGGTTGCTGGCGCCACTGCTTTGGCTGTTGGTACCGGTGTTGAAGGCGAGCTCGAGAACGCCCCGCTGGTTGACGAAAAGGCAGCGGCCGCGGCGTGATGGCACGCTGATCGCTCGATCGCGAAATGACTTCCGAACGGATCCCACGTTATGAAAAACGCCAGTCATGATGACAACGCTTATCGGTTGATCTTCGAGCCGCCCGACGCCGAGACCTATATGCGGCTCCGCCGCGAGGCCGGCATGAATGCACGCAGCGCTGCCGGCGCTGCGCTGGGTTTACCCAATAGCCTGTTTGCCGTGCAGATCGTTCACCA
Source organism: Salinicola sp. CPA57 (assembly GCF_003206035.1). Taxonomy (NCBI): domain Bacteria; kingdom Pseudomonadati; phylum Pseudomonadota; class Gammaproteobacteria; order Oceanospirillales; family Halomonadaceae; genus Salinicola; species Salinicola sp. CPA57. The sequence continues at coordinate 16,637 of NZ_PZJR01000016.1, read as the reverse complement.
GCTTGAAGGAAAGTCCGAAACCGTCGGCATGGGACGGATCGTCGGCGACGGCGGCTGCTTCTATCAGGTGGTGGATATCGCCGTGCAGCCGGCGCATCAGGGGCGCGGTCTGGGCAAGCGGATCATGAGCGAGATTCGGGCCTATATTCTGCGCGAGGCACCGGAAAACGCCTTCGTCAGCCTGCTGGCGGATGGCGAAGCACATCGGCTGTACGCCCAGTTCGGTTTCAAGCCGACCTCGCCCCACGCCATCGGCATGGCATGGTACCCCCAACCGAACCGCTAGCGGAGGTCAGGTCACAGCGATATCCAGCCCGTCGAGCTCAGCCTGACATCGGGTCACGGCCTGGGCGATATAGCGCCCGGCCATGCGTTCGGAAACGCCAAGACGTTCACCGATTTCGCGCTGGGTCATGCCTTCCAGTCGGTGCCAGATCAACGCCCGGCGCAGCCGGTCCGGCAGGTTGCCCAGCGTTCGCGTGAGCTGATGAACGCACTGCTGCTGGCAGGCGTCGCTCTCCGGGCAGGCATGCGGGCAGATCAGCACCGGCTCCAGCACCTCGATGGCGATCAGATCCGGCGTCTGGCGTCGCCGGTGATCGATCAACAGGTTGCGAGCGATGCGGAAAAGGTAGGCGCGAGGATTATCGAGCGCGCGATCCGGCGCGGTATTGAGCAGGCGGAGATAGACCTCATGGCAAAGATCGGCGGCCTGATCCCGGGAATCGAGCTGGCGGCTGAGAAAGCCCTCGAGTTCATGATGGTGCTGACGATAGAGAGATTCGAACATTGCTGCGCGCATGATGGCGGCCCTGGGGGCAGAACGACAAAAGTGCCGCGATCATGGCAAAAATGAGAATCATTAGCAATAAGTCGTATTGGCAACTAGTTGTAGGCCGGGCACTTCGACGCGCCCGGCGATGGATCGGAATGGGCGTCGGTTACCTCATGTCGATACGGTCGATGCGTGGCGCTTCTCCTCGGCCGCGTGTCGCCGTTCAGAGGTCGGGCGATAGGCGGCGATGGGATTGACCAGCGTGCCGGCGAACTGCAGGTTCTTCGACGGGTCGGCCAGATCGATCATCTGGCGATTGTCGCGCAGCTGTAGCCGGTTGAGGCACGACAGCGTGAATTCCGGGGCGAACAGATCGAAGCGTTCGAACCTGTCGTTGAATTCGGGGTGTCGTTGCTGGTAATCGATGACACACGTCGCCACCAGCTGCCAGAAATCGTTCTCATCGAGCTGGTTCGAAGCCACCAGAATCTCGGCCAGGAAGCGGAAAAAGCAGTCGAACAGATCGGTAAAGATCGACAGGACCTTCAGATGCTCCGGCACCTCGACCGCAATGCGCCGGGCCGCTTCCGGCAATGACTGGCCGTTATCGAAGATGCCGGTTTCCTCGCCGATATCCTTGAGGATCGCGCCGGTCGGCACATGGTTCTCGAATTGCAGAATCAGGTTTTCGCCGTGGGGCATGAATACCAGATCGTGGGCGAAGAAGCAGTGCAGCAGCGGCGTCATGTAGGCCGCCAGATAGCGTTCGATCCAGGCGCGGGCGCCGATGCCGGAGGCGTCGATCAGGGCGGGCAGCAGCGCATCGCCATTGGCATCCCGATGCAGCAGCGCGGCCATGGTCATCAGCCGTCGGTTGGGGCCGATGCGGGTGTAAGGGCTTTCGCGCCACAGGCAGGCCAGCATTTTCTGATACGGATGCTGTTTGTCGGTGGCAGCCTCGAAACCGGCGTGGTGGTAGCCCAGCGTGGCGACTTCACGCAGCACGCTGAACTCCTGGGCCTGTAGTTCGGCGTCGCTTGCGACCAGGTTCTCGACCCACGCATTGATCGCCGGCGTTCCCTTCATGTAGTGCGGCGACAGCCCCCGCATGAAGCCCATGTTGAGGATCGACAGCGCGAACTTGACGTAGCGGCGCCGGGGTTGCGAGACGTTGAACCAGGTTCGGATCGACTGCTGGGCGCGGTAGTCGTCGTCCGCTTCGCCGAGCAGTACCAGGCGGTTCTCGGCCACTTCGCCGGCGAAGGTGATGGCGAGCTTGTGGCGCCATTGCCACGGATGAACCGGCATCAGGAAGTAGTCATCGGGATCGAGGCCGAGCTCGTGAAGCCGGGCCATGAAACGCTCTCGAACCGAGGCATCCAGCTCGTCTTCGATGAGCGATTCGAAGTCGAGCCCGTCGATGGCGCTGTATGCCGTGCAGTGGCGTGCGGCGGCCAGCCAGACGGGGCGAATCGCGGCGCCGGCTTCCGGCGCGTAGCGGTGATAATCCTCCACGTCGAAACCGATCCGGCCGCTATTGGCGACGAAGCAGGGGTGGCCTTCGCTCATCGCCGTCTCCACGGTCTGGAAATCGGCCGTGGCAAGGGCACCGGCCGCGGGCACATCTCGGCCAAGCTTGTAGGCCATGCCGGCCAGGGTGCTGGCGATCTCTTCCAGGTAGGTGGGCAGATTGTCGGGATCGATGTTCAGCCGCGCCCGACATTCCAACAGGAATTTTGCCACGTCTAGCGCTTGTGGATCGCCGTCACGGGTCTTGGCAAGCGTGTCCTTGTCGATCCACCAGTGATCCAGCGCCATCCGGCGCGCGCGGAAATGATAGACGATGCTGTCGCTATCGGTGGTGAGCCGGTAATCGGCCCAGCCATCGCTCTCGGGTGCGGATGACGCTAACGGGTTCAGCAAACGTTCATGGGCGAACTCGCTGATCGCCTTGCCCAGCAGGTCGCGATTGGCGCGCCGCCAGCGGTCGGGGCGGAGATGGGCGACCGCCTCGCGCAGTGCGGTGACGGGGCGCCGCGAGGTGTCTAGCGCTTCGAAGCGCTCGCGGGTGCAGAACGCCAGATGCGCCGTTTTCTCCCCCAGCTGGATCTGACCCTGGTAGGCGAAACCCGCGCGGCGGTTGAGCGGGTGAATTTTTTCATTGTTCACATCCGGTTCGACGACGATGCGCCGTGTCGCCGGGTCGCTGAACAGGAAAGCCACGATGGTATCGATCACGGCCTGACTGAAGCCGTGAATCGGCGATCGTGAGGTCCCATCCAGCGGAGCGACCAGAAAATGCATGCCACGGTCGCCGGACTGGACCGGATACTGCTCTCCGACCGGATCGTGGCGGGGGTCGTAGCATTCGACCAGAAACGCCGGCTGGCCGTCGTGGAGGCCGAGGAACGCCTGGGCGCTGTCGCTCTGCGCCATGTCGCGGTAGAACGCGGTGACCTGATCGCACGTGTCGTTGCTCATGCCCCAGAAACGGGCGCTATCGCGGCTGACCCAGTCGAAGACGGTGTCGATGTCGCGATCGAGATCGAATGGGCGAAGGGCGAGCGTGCCGATGGCTGGCCACTCACGGCGAAAGCGCAGCTCCCGAGAATAAAGGCTGCTGAGCGGCGACTTGGTTGTCTCGGCGGCGGGCAGTCGATTTTTCGATAGAGTCATGGCGTTGTCTCCTGGCGGAAATCGGGGAACGAGGTATCGGTCATGCCGTGGCGCGCCGGGGCTGGAACACGCGCTCGTCGGGGGCGCCGAAGTCCTGGAAGGTGAAGCCGCGTTCGACCGGGTAGACCTCGCGTCCGGCCAGTTCGCGGATGATGCAGGCATTGCGATAGCACGCCATGCCGAGATCCGGTGCCACCAGGCCGTGGGTGTGCAACTCGGCGTTCTGGACGAAAATGTCGTCGTCGGTGCCGATGCCGTAGTAACGGCCGACCGCATAGCGTCCGGCGCCGTCGCGGCGGATCCGGTCCTCGATCGGAGCGAGGAAGGCCGGTGTCTGCGCCGCGTAGCCGGTGGCCAGGATCACGCCCTCCGTCTGGTGTTCGAAGCGCCGATCCTGCTCGGTCTGGTTGAAGGTCAGGTCGAAGCGTCGGTGGGCGGTATCGAAGTGGCAGCTCTCCAGCTGGGCGCAGGTCAGCAGGTGGGTATCCACCTTGCCCTGCAGACTCTTGGTGTAGAGGCGGTCGTAGATCGTGTTGATGAGCTCGAGATTGATGCCCTTGTAGAGCCCCTTCTGCTGGCGCATCAGCTCATCCCGGGTCGCCTCGGGCAGGGCGTGGAAATAGTCGATGTAGTCCGGCGAGGTCATCTCGAGGGTCAGCTTGCCGTACTCCAGCGGGAAGAAGCGCGGCGAGCGGGTGACCCAGCTCAGGGTATAGCCGTGGGTATCGATCTCCTCGAGCAGGTCGAGATAGATCTCGGCGGCGCTTTGGCCGCTGCCGACGATCGTGATCGCCGACTTCGTCTGCAGCGCCGCCTTGTGGTCGAGATAACGTGAAGAGTGCACCACGCGCTCGGCTACCGATTGGCAGCACGCCGGAATCATCGGCTCGCTGCCAGTACCCAGCACCAGCCGGCGGGCGCGGTATATGCGGTTTTCGTTCTTTCGGGTATCCCGGCAGCGGATGCGATAGCACTGCTCGGCGTCGTCGTAGGTGATGCTCTGGACATCGTGATTGAAGCGCAGTGATTCGAGCTGCGTGGTGACCCACTGGCAGTACCGGTTGTACTCGTTACGTAGCAGGAAGAAGTTCTCGCGGATGTAGAAGTTGTAGAGCCGACCCTGGGATTTCAGGTAGTTGAGAAAACTGAATCGGCTGGTAGGGTCGGCCAGCGTGACCAGGTCGGCCATGAAGGGCGTCTGCAGGGTGGCGTCCTCGAGCAGCAGGCCGGGGTGCCAGTCGAAGCTCGAGCGACGCTCCAGAAACAGACCGTCGAGATCGTCGACGGGATCGGTCAGGCAGGCGAGACCCAGATTGAACGGCCCCAGGCCGACGGCGAGGAAGTCGTAGATGCGGCTCAGCATGATGACTGGCTCCAGACGTTGGACGGATGAGAAGTCGACGGGGCGAGTGATTCGCCGACCCGGGCGATCTCCGAAATCAGGGGCATCAGATCCTCGAGGCGAGTCATGGGGTTGAGCAGCGTGAACTTGAGATGGAAGCGGCCGTCGACCCGGGTACCGGCGATGACCGCCTCGCCGCGTCGCGACAGCGTCTGGCGAATGCGCTGATTGAGCGCTTCGAGATCGCTTTCGTCGTCCATGCCGCCCGGACGGTAACGAAAGACCAGCGTGCTCAACGCTGGCGGCATCAGCACCTCGAAATCGTCACGCGCTCGAAGCGCGCGATAGGTCTGGCGCGCCAGTTCGATCACTTCGTCGAGACAGTCGCCCAGGCGTTCGGCACCAAGGGTGCGTAGCGTCATCCACAGCTTCAACGCATCGAAGCGCCGGGTCGTCTGCAGGCTCTTGTTGACCAGGTCCGGCGTGCCTTCCTCTGCCTGATCGCGGGGGTTGAGATAGTCGGCGTGATAGGTGACATGGCGCAGCTGGCGGCGATCGCGGACCAGGCAGGCGCTGCAGCTCACCGGCTGGAAGAAGGTCTTGTGGTAGTCGATGCTGACCGAGTCCGCCTGCTCGATGCCGGCGAGCCAGTGACGATGGCGCGAGGAGAGCAGCAGCCCGCCGCCGTAGGCCGCATCGATATGCAGCCAGATCCCGCGCTGCCGGCAGCGTTCGGCAATGGCGGGAATCGGATCGATGCTGCCGAAATCGGTGGTGCCCGCGGTGGCGACGATCGCCAGCGGGATCAGCCCCGCCTCGTCGCAATCTTCCAGCGTCGCCTGAAGCGCGTCGATATCCATGCGCTTGTCGGCGTCACTTGGCACGCTGATCACGGCGTCGTAGCCCAGCCCCAACAGCGCGGCGGCTTTCTGGACACTGAAGTGGCTGACCTCGGAGGTGAGGATGCGCAGCTTGCGGTAGTTTTCGGGAAGACCGTGATGGCGGTTGCCGGCGTGTCCGGGCATCGCTTCGCAGGCGCTGTCTCGAGCGATGCTCAAAGCCATCAGGTTGGACTGAGTGCCGCCACTGGTGAACACGCCGTCGGCCTCGTCGCCGAGCCCGATGCGTGCCGCGGTCCAGTCGATCAGCTTCTGCTCGATCAGGGTGGCGCCGGCGCTCTGGTCCCAGGTTTCCACCGCCGTGTTGAGTGGCGTGGCGATTGCCTCGGCGAGGATCGACGGCAGCGTGATCGGGCAGTTGAGGTGTGCGACATAGCGCGGGTGATGGAAATGGACGGCGTGGTCGAGATAGAGCCGCTGTACCTCCTCCAGGCTGGCATCGAGATCGTTCAGCGGCCGGTCGAGATCGATCGCCTCGAAGGCGGGCTGCAACTCGTGGGGTTCGACACCGCTGCAGGGGCCCTGCGCTCGGGTCAGCGTGCGGCGCACCCGCTCCATGCAACGCTGCATGCCTTCTCGATAGGCGTCGAGACTCGCCTCGCCGAACAACATCGATGTCTCCGGGGAGCAGGGCGGACGAAGCCGGTGCAAAGGAATGGGCGTGGCGAATTCCATGTCATGTGGCATGACGTTTCTCCTGATTGCCTTCCTGATGCCTTTGGCAGTCCGTTGGTTTGTGACGGACCTTTTTGCAGACAAAGGCGCAGCCAATGCGACGCTGGGAGCGCGCATGTCGATAGAGAGCGAAACGATGAGTGATGCGGTGTCGATGAGAGCCGGCCGCTTCCTGCAGCCGGCGATCGATCAGCGTGGGACGTTCTAGAACGAGTCGTGCTAGAACGGCTACACGCTAGAACTCGTAGGCAACGGTGGCGGTGACGTTACGCTCCGCGCCGAAGTAGCAGTATTCGAGCGAGTTGCATGAGGCGACATACTCCTTGTCGAGCAGGTTACCCACGTTGACCCGGGCGCTGACGCCCTGCAGCCCGACCTGGCTCAGGTCATAGCCTACGGCGGCATCCACCAGGGTGTAGTCGGGTACCTTCTCGGTGTTGGCGCGGTCGGCGTAGATATCGCCGTAGTACCGCACGCCGACGCCGACATCCAGCCCGTCGAGAGCGCCGTTGTCGAAGGCTCCGTTCTTGAAGACATAATGACCCCAGAGACTGGCCTGGTGGCGCGGTGCATAGATTGCGTGGTTACCCTGCTCGCCGGGCACGTCGCTTTTTTCGTAGGTGATGTCGGTGTAGCTGTAACCGGCCTGCAGGCGGAAGTTGTCGGTCAGGTAGGTGCGCGCCTGCAACTCGACCCCCTGGGACTGGATCTCGCCGACGGAGCGGTAATCGTCGGTAGGCTGCTCCTTGGTCGCGACGTTTTCCTGGTTGATCCGGAACAGCGACAACGTATAGAGATCCCGGCTTCCCGGCGGCTGATACTTGAACCCGGTCTCCCACTGTTCGCCTTCCATCGGTTCCAGCAGATCGCCGTTACCGTCGACGAAGCTGGTCGGCGTGAAGGCGGTGTTATAGCTCAGGTAGGGCGCGAGGCCATTGTCGAACAGGTAGAGCGCGCCGACACGACCGCTGAACTGGGTGTCATCGAGAGTGCTTTCGCTATCGTTCCGATGGTCGGTGTTCTTGATATCGACCCAGTCGTAGCGGCCGCCGAGGGTCAGACGCCAGCGATCGATCGCCATCTGGTCCTGCAGGTAGATGCCGGTCTGGGTCAGCTCATGGCGCTCGTCGTTGGTGACCCCAATCTCTCCGATCGGATCGGCGCCATAGCTGGGGTTGAAGGCATCGAGGCTGGGGAAGCTACCGGCGGTCCAGACCACATCATTCTTGCGCTTCTGGTAGTCCACGCCAACCAGCACGGTGTGATCGATGAAGCCGCTCTGGAGCTTCGCTTCCACCTGGTTATCCAGCGTCCAGGCGTCGAGGGATTCGCGGCCGCCAGAGTAGTAGCGGTTCAGTTCGTTGGAATCCGGCGAGACCCAGCCGTAGCCGTAGACCTGGTTCAGCTCGACATCCGAGTTCAGATAACGCAGCTTCTGGCGGGCGGTGACGTCATCGCTGAAGCGATGCTCGAGGTCGTAGCCGAACATGCGCTGGGTGCGTTCGAATTTGTCGTAGTCGTCTTCGCCGTCGAAGAAATCATTGCCGATGTGGCGGCCGTTATGGCTGCTGACGGCTCCCTCATAGGGCACGCCGGAGTGATAGCCACCCTCGGGATCTTTCTGCAGGTACGCCATGAAGGTAACGGAAGTGTCGTCGGTGGCGTCCCAGGTGATCGACGGCGCGATGGCGTAGCGCTCCTCCTCGATCGGGCCGAACTGGGTGTCCGCCTTGCTGCCGATGCCGACCAGCCGATAGGCGACGCGCCGCTCGTCGTCCAGCGGTCCGGAGAAGTCGAATGCTGCGCTGCGCTGGCTGTTGGTGCCGGTGCTGAAACGGAGCTCGTTGCGGTCCTCGAACAGCGGCTTCTTGCTGGTCAATGCCACCAGCCCACCGGGAGACGAGCGCCCGTAGAGCACCGACGCCGGCCCCTTGACGATCTCGACGTTATCCAGGAACCATGGATCGATCACCATCGAGCTGTAGCCATTGGCGTCCCCCATCACCTTGAGCCCGTCGAGATAGGTGTTGCTCAGGCTGCCGTCGGAGAAGCCACGCATGACCAGATAGTCGTAACGGTTGGAGGCGCCGACCTGGTTGGTGTAGACACCCGGCGTGTACTGCGCCGCTTCGCGCACCGTGCGCACGCCGCGTTCGTCCATCTCCTCGCGGTCGACATTGGAAACGGTCTGCGGCGTTTCGACGATGGGGGTTTCGGTCTTGGTGGCGGCAGACTGCCCGGTCACCGTGACGGTATCCAGGTTGGCGGTTTCAGCCGACGCCGTGGTGGCGACAATGTTGTCGTTCGTCTGCTGGGCCCAGACCGGAAACGACAGGCAGGCGCAGGCCAGTGCACTTGCCGGATAACGTAGAACATGATGCATGAACGACAGACTCCCCTTGAATGAAAATCGTTCTTATCCATGGATGTTGCCAATAAGAAGACGTAGGGGAGTCCGGTTTCTGAACCGCAATGACAATTATTTTCAATAACCGGATCGGGACGCTACACGATGGTCGAGGACGGCGGTGCGTTTCTTGAGCGGAGGGGGAAGGAAAAAGGAAAGGAAAAAGAAAAAGAAGGAAACGGAAGGCGGCGGACCCTGAACGGTCCGCCGGATTCGTCTACCAGGCGATGATCGCAATGATCACGATGGCGAATAGTGCCCACTTGATGGCGTAGTAGAGCGACTTGTTGCGCTTCTTGAGGGCCTTGCCCTGACGGCGTACGGCGTAGATATACTTGAACGCCCGATTCAGTCCACCGGTACGGTCGCTGTCGTCATTGGGCGAGCTGGCCGCCGCCATGACCGTCCGGCCAAAGAAATGGTTGAGGCTTCGCGCCCAGCCGTATTTCATCGGCCGTTCGATGTCGCAGAACAGGATGATGCGATTCTGCTCCGAACCGTTTTCCGCGCGGTGCAGGTAGGTCTCGTCGAACATCACGGCCTCGCCGTCGCGCCAACTGTATTTTTCGCCGTCGACGTCGATGTAGCAGCGGTCGTCGTTGGGCGTGATCAACCCCAGGTGGTAACGAAGCGAGCCGGCGTAGGGATCGCGATGCAGCGTCAGGTGGCTGCCCGCCGGCAATTCGGCGAACATCGCCGCCTTGACGTTGGGAATGCCCGCCAACAGCTGCGTGGTCTGCGGGCATAGCTGCTCGGCCGAGGCGTGGCTCTCGCCGTACCACTTCAGATAGAAGCGCTTCCAGCCGCGGCGGAAGAACGAATTGAAACCGGCATCGTCGTAGCGTGAGGACGCCTTGATGTGATCCTGTAGCGCCATCGCTTCGTCGCGGATCGTCTCCCAGTTGCCGGTCAGTCTCTCGAGTTCCGGATAATTCGCCAGATCGTGGTAGGGCTGGTCCTTGTCACGGCCGAAAAGCGTCATCAATGCATTGATCGGCGACATGAACGTGGAGTGGTCGGAGAGCTGGCGCAGCGGTTTGTGACGCACGCGGCCGCGATAGTGCGTATAGAGCACGCTGGCGACGAAAAGCAGTATCAAAATCCATTTGATCATAGAGTAGACTTCCGCGGGCAGGCCGAGCACGGATAAGCATCGTGCTGCGAAATTAGTTTGGCAGCTTACTATTTTCCCGAGATCGCGATCAGCGTCAACAGATAGTCATCGATTTTCGTGACTTGCCCGCGGAGAACGGTGCCCGCCGGCCACTGCGGCGATAAGGTCTTGAGCAGCTCGATCGACACCGCGCAGGTTTCGGCATCCCAAAGGATCAAGCGCGCATGGGGAAAATAGAAACGCTCACGCACCAGCGGATAGAGCGCCTTGAACAGGCTCTCCTTGAGCGAGAACACCAAGGTGAGGAAATCGCCCTGACGCTCGGCGGGCAGCCGATCGAACCAGACCTGTTCCGACGCCACCAGAATCTGAGGCGCCAGCCGTCGTGCCCGCTCAGCGCTCATCACGACCTCGGCATCCAGCCCGACGCTCTGAAAGTTCGGCCGACTGGCGACGACCGCTGCTGCCAATCCCCGGCTATGGGTGATCGAGCCGAGGGTGCCCGCCGGCCACTCAGGGAGCCGTTCGGCATCCTGCGCTGGCGTCGATGACGAGCCCGTCAGTTCGGCGAGTGCGTGCCGGGCGCTTAACCGACCAGCCAAAAACTCGGCCCGACGCTTGGCCGCCGCCGTTCTCAGGCGCTCCGGCAGCGGGAGATCCCAGCCGTCGAGATCCGCTTCACACAAGGCTTCTGTCTCAAAGCGCAGTGCGCTAAAGCGTGCCTCGGGTAACACGAGTTGCCAGGGCCACTCGCTTCTCTGCGAGTGGCAGCCGAATGGCAATGTTTCGGTCGGTGGTCTGACTTCAGACATCGCTCAGCGATCGACCAGCACGGCATTCAGCTCCACCGGCACTTCGTCGCCGATCTGCTGATAACCCATCAGCGACAGAATCGAACGCACGTTCTGATTCTTCATCAATTCCTTGCCATCCAGCGAGACCGGCTCGGCATTGCGCACGCGCACCGCGTCGTCCGACTCGCGGGTGAAGCGCACCGGTAGCTTTTCCTGGCGCTGCTCGCCGTTGGAATCGGTACGTAGTGTCAGTATTTCCACCGTCGACTGGCCGACTTTCAACGAATTGATCCGCTCCGGCGGCAGTTGCGTGACGACAGTGACCAGCGTGGTATTGGTCAATGACGACATCCACGGCGGCAGATCGCCCAGACGATCGAGCACGTCCGTCTGGTTGAGCCGAATGGGCAGCTTCAGCGTGCCGTCCGCGCTGATCTGGCCCTCCATGCGGCGCAGGGCGTGCTCGTGAGTGATCGACTCGCCACCGCTGGTGATTTCGGTCACCGTGGCCGTCACCCGGGACTGATTGGGGTCGAGCTGCCACGCTGCCTGCGCCAGCCCGCAGAACGCCGTCAATCCGGCGGCCAAGCCGATGCCCATGACGCGGCGAATAATCGTTTTCGATGACATCCTGTCCTCCCTGGACATGCATACCGTTCAACAGCGGCTAGCCTGTGCCGACCGCTTTGGTTATCATACGGCTCCCGCGTTTCAGGGCCTATAGCTCAGTTGGTTAGAGCAGGGGACTCATAATCCCTTGGTCGTAGGTTCAAGTCCTACTGGGCCCACCATAAAATCAGTAGCTTACGTCAATTTTCGACCCGTTTCAGGGTTCCATTTCTCGTCGGTCTCGACCAAGTATCGACCGGGCATTTTCGGCCCGAATTTCAGACTGGCGGCCAAGTGGCCGGGGGAGAGATGGGCGTAGCGCATGGTCATCTGAATCGTCTGGTGTCCGAGGATCTTCTGCAGCGTCAGTAAGTCGCCACCATTCATAATGAAGTGGCTGGCGAAGGTATGACGCAAGACGTGCGCACGTTGGCCATTGGGCAGCTCAATTCCCGTTCGGTTCATTGCTTTGGTGAAAGCGTAGTTACTGCGTTTGCCACTCTCGTGACGATTTTGTGAGCCAGGAGTGGTTCACCAATCTGCCCAGTATCAGATCGAGCTGCTGCTGGCCGATGAGCTTCCTCAGGAGCACGTCGCGCAGTGCCAGGGCGGCTTATGGGTTAGCGAACGCGAGTGGATCGACTTCGTCAGCTACTGGCTTGGCATGCCACTGTTCATCAAGCGAGCCTACCGGGACGAGGCGATGATTCAGATCCTTATCGAGCGCGTCGAGGCGTTCTACGAAGAAATGTTGCGTCGCATGGCGGTCGTCGCAGCGCCTTGATAAGAAGGGGCGAAACTTATTCGGTTTGCGAATTGCTCGTCAGCCCTTGCTAAAATGGGCAGCGAGCTAGACCACGCAGTAAAGCCTAAGCCGCTCCTGCCGGGGCGGCATAGGGCTTAGGCATCCTTTTTGGCTCGTGACCTGAGCTTGGTCACCTATTGCCAGGCAGGCGGGGAAGGTATGAAGAACGCCACTGGACACGCCGCTAGGTACCCAGTTGTTTTAACAGTCCTAGACATCATGATTCTAGATGTGTGGACACTAGCCATGGCCCAGCTATCACCAGATGCTAAAGAGATGCTCGAATGAAAATGCCGCCTGGGCCACTACTATGTGGTCTGGAAAGACGGGCGGCCGCTGATAATTGAGGACGATGCGCCACACCGGCCCGAAAAGCGGCGGTGAAGGACGGTTCAGGCAGCATTTGAGGCGAAGCGTTCTTTAAAATGGTTTCGCAGCTAAATGACGTCGCTCGAAAATTGCATTTCTAGTTGCCGGTAGCCATCATCAAAAATTTGAAAAAAATTTAAGGCCTTACCACGTGTCATATGACGCCAACCAAACACCAGAGCAGGTCGCCCGGGGTCGTATCGATGAGCGCCTACGGGCGTCGGGTTGGCATGTTCAGGACAAGGATGCACTCGACTTCAATGTCGGCCTTGGCGTAGCCGTTCGCGAATACCAGACAGATATCGGGCCCGCCGACTACGTCCTCTTCGCCGACAGGCAAGCGGTCGGTGTGGTTGAGGCCAAGCCTGACAAATGGGGGGGCCGCCTGACCTCCGTCGAGGAACAATCCGCGGGTTATGCCAACGCCAAGTTGAAATGGGTCACCAACGCCGAACCGCTCCCGTTCGTGTACGAGAGCACAGACCAAGTCACCCGCTTCACCAACGCCCGCGATCCGAATCCGCGCTCGCGCGAGGTCTTCACCTTTCACCGGCCAGAAACCCTAAAATCCTGGGCACAGGCTCTAAAGAGCCTGCGCACAGGCATCGCAGCCCTGCAGGGTCTCAACCCGGACGGCCTGCGCGACTGCCAGATCAAGGCGATTACGAACCTCGAAGCCTCACTCAAGGCGGACAAGCCACGCGCCCTCGTCCAGATGGCGACCGGGTCGGGCAAAACCTTCACCGCGATCACACAAGTATACCGCTTGCTCAAACACGCAGGCGCGCGCCGTATCCTGTTCCTCGTCGACACAAAGAACCTCGGCGAGCAGGCCGAACAGGAGTTCATGGCCTTCATCCCGAACGACGACAACCGCAAGTTCACCGAACTCTACAACGTCCAGCGGCTGACCTCGCCCTCCATCGCGAATGACAGTCAGGTCGTTATTTCAACGATCCAGCGCATGTACGCCACGCTCAAGGGCGAAGAGCTGAACGAAGGCGCAGAAGACGAAAACCCGGCCGAGCAGAAATGGCGCCGCAAGGAGCCCCTGCCAGTCGTCTACAACGCCAAGCTGCCGCCGGAATACTTCGATGTGGTGGTCATCGATGAATGCCACCGCTCTATCTACAATCTCTGGCGCCAGGTCATCGAATATTTCGATGCCTACTTGGTCGGCCTGACCGCCACGCCCGACAATCGCACCTATGGGTTCTTCCAAAAGAACGTCGTCAGCGAGTACACCCACGAGAAGGCCGTCGCCGACAAGGTCAACGTCGGCAATGAAATCTACCTGATCGAGACCGAAATCAGCCGGGGAGGTGAGACGCTGAAGGCCGAGCAACTCGTCGAGAAACGTGAGCGTGAAACCCGCGCCCGCCGCTGGGAGACACAGGACGAGGAACAAGCCTATGCCGCGACCCAGCTCGACCGCTCCGTCGTGAACCCCGACCAGATTCGCACGGTGATACGCGCCTTCTGTGACAAGTGGCCCGAGATATTCCCCGGCCGGAAAGAGCTGCCGAAAACGCTGATCTTCGCCAAAACCGATAGCCACGCCGACGACATCATCCAAACCGTCCGACAAGAGTTCGGCGAAGGCAATGATTTTTGCCGCAAGATCACCAACGGCGCGAAGAATCCGAAATCCTCGCTGTCGGCTTTCCGTAACGATTACTACCCGCGCATCGCCGTGACCGTGGACATGATTGCCACCGGCACCGACGTCAAACCACTCGAATGCCTGATCTTCATGCGCGATGTGAAGTCGAAGACCTACTTCGAGCAGATGAAGGGCCGTGGCACCCGTGTTCTGAAACACGATGACCTGAAAAAGGTCTCCCCCTCTGCCGAGGCCAAGACCCATTATGTCATTGTCGACGCGGTCGGCGTGACTAAATCGCTCAAGACGGCCAGCCAGCCGCTCGACACCAAGCCATCGATCCCATTTAAAGATCTCGCCATGGGGTTGATGATGGGCGACCGGTCCGAGGAGAGCGTTAGTTCTCTCGCCGCTCGCCTCGCACGGCTTGACAACAAGCTCGGGGCCGAGGACCAAGAGAAGATCGCGACCGAGGCCGGCAAACCCCTCACGGCTATCGTGCGCGACCTCTTCGATGCGATAGACCCCGATCAGGTGGAGGCCGACGCCAAGGCTGCGGGCCACCCCGAGCCGGACGATGCCGCCATGCAGGCCGCGCGCGAGGAACGCATCAAGCAAGCCGCCAACGTCTTCACCGGCCCGCTCATCAATCTGATGGACAGGATCCGGCGGGACAACGAGCAGACCATCGACCATGACAACCTTGACACACTGCTGCGCGCCGAATGGGCGGGCGACGCGGCCGAGAACGCCAAGCAGATCGCGGGGGAATTCGAGGAATACCTTACCGAGAACCGCGACGAGATCGAGGCACTTTCGATCTACTTCAACACCCCCGCCCGTCGGTCCGAAGTCACCTACGCCATGATCAAGGACGTGCTGAAGAAACTGACCGAGGATCGCCCGCGCCTCGCTCCGCTCATCGTCTGGCGCGCCTATTCCCATCTTGACGACTACAAAGGCGGGAATCCGGCCAGCGACCTCACCGCGCTAGTGGCGCTGATACGTCGAGTGACCGGACTGGATGAAAAGCTGACCTGCCATTCTGAGCGCGTGCGGCGCAACTTCCAGAACTGGGTGCTGAACCGACATTCCGGCGCCGGCACGAAATTCACTGAAGAACAGATGGACTGGCTGCGTATGATCCGCGACCATCTCGCGACATCTTTTACTATTGAACGAGACGATTTGGACATGGCCCCATTTGACGGCAAGGGCAGCATGGGGCAGATGTATGCGCTCTTCGGCGATGGTATGGACAAGGTCATGTTCGAGATGAATAAGGCTCTCTCGGCATGACTGATCTACCTTCCACGTGGGCGAGCGCGAAGTTCTCCGATTTCGGAACATGGATCGGGGGTGGCACACCCTCGAAAGCAAACCCTCGTTTTTGGAACGGTCCCATTCTATGGGTTTCGCCCAAGGACATGAAAAGCAAGATCATTCGGGAAACGATTGACGGCATCACAAAGGAAGCCGTTGAGGACTCTGCAGCGAAACTTGTGCCCGCCGGATCGGTCCTGATCGTCACTCGATCTGGAATCTTGGCTCACACTTTGCCAATTGCGGTCACCGCCGCAGAGAGTACGCTCAATCAGGACCTCAAAGCGCTCGCCCTTCCAGATGGCATAAGTTCTGAATATATCGCTTGGGGAATGCGAGCTTTCGAGCAACGCATTCTCGACAAATGTCGCAAGGGCGGCACGACGGTTCACAGCATCGAGATGCCGCGCCTTGCATCATTCGAGTTGCCAATCGCCCCCACCAATGAACAACGCCGCATCGTCGGGAAGATCGAGACGATGTTCGACGAGATCGACAAGGGGGTCGAGAGCCTTCAAACGGCGCGCGCCACCCTCAGCTTCTACCGCCAGTCCCTGCTGAAATCCGCCTTTGAGGGCCGCCTTACCGCCGACTGGCGCGCGCAAAACGCTTCAAGCTTGGAAGCCCCAGAAATCCTCCTCGCTCGCCTCCAGCGCGAACGCGATACCCGCCACAAAGCCGCCCTGGACGCCTGGCAAAAGGCCCTCGGTGAGTGGCGCGCCAATGGCGAAAAGGGCAAGAAACCCGCGAAGCCGAAGCGGCCAAAGGACCTCGAGTCAAAGCCCCATGATCGCCTCACAACCCCGTCCGCTTGGATCACCGCCCCGTTGGGAGGCATCGCTTTCGAAGCCGTCCTAGGGAAGATGCTTGATCGGCAAAAGAACCGAGGAACTTCAAGGCCGTACTTGGGAAACATCAATTTGAGGTGGGGAGTATTCGACGTAGATAGGGAAAAGATAATGCCCATCGAGGATCACGAAATCCCGCGTTATGGGATCAGAGCGGGGGACTTGGTGATCTGTGAAGGCGGGGAACCGGGTCGCTGTGCGGTTTGGCAAGGGGATGACGACAGTGTTTTTATTCAGAAGGCCCTGCATCGCGTGCGCTTCACACAGTCCTACAGTGCTTGGTTTGCCTATCATTTCTTGAGGTTTGCGACACTCGCTGGGCTTCTGGATCAACATTACACCGGATCAACCATCAAGCATCTGACAGGAAAGGCACTTGACGAATGAATCGCCCCGGG
>NZ_PZJR01000015.1:0-24606 GCF_003206035.1 Salinicola sp. CPA57 | reverse complement strand
GCAACGAAGCCCCGGCGATCTCCAGCGTCAGCAGCCGCTGGGACTGCGACAGCCCGATATCGAAGGTGTCAAGCAAACTATCCAGTATCGAGTCAGCCATGACTTTTTCCCGTGATGTCGCTGTTATTCATCGAGACTCAACTCAACGCGTAAGCGAATTCGCCTTGGTCGTCGAGGCTGACAGCCAGCTTTTCGATCGCTTCGCCTTTCGCCATGCGGTCCAGTACCTGAGACGCAATGGTTGGCATCAGACTGCCGGAAAGGATGTTGTCGATGTTGCGCGCACCGCTGTCGCTGTCGGTGCAGCGTTCGGCAACGGCGTCGATGATCGCCGGGTCGTATTCGAAATCGGCCCGATGATTGTGCTCGAAGCGCCTTTTGATGCGGTCGAGCTTGAGCCGCACGATGTTGTGCAGGATCTCTTTCTGCACCGGGTAGTAGGGGATGATATTCAGGCGGCCAAGGAAGGCCGGTTTGAAAACGTCGTTGAGCTGATGGCGCAGGCTGTCGACGATCGCATCCGGCGCGGGCAGGGACGCGACGCCCAGGCACTGCTGCATAATGTCGTCGGTGCCGACGTTGGAGGTCAGCAGGATCACGGTGTTGCGGAAGTTGATCTCGCGGCCTTCACCGTCGTCCAGCACGCCCTTGTCGAAGACCTGGAAGAAAAGCTCCAGCACGTCCGGGTGCGCTTTCTCGACTTCGTCCAGCAGCACCACGCTGTAAGGCTTGCGGCGCACCGCTTCGGTCAGCACGCCGCCTTCGCCGTAGCCGACGTAGCCGGGGGGCGAGCCCTTGAGGCTGGAGACGGTATGCGCTTCCTGATATTCGGACATGTTGATGGTGATGACGTTGCGCTCGCCACCGTAGAGCGTGTCGGCCAGCGACAGAGCGGTTTCGGTCTTGCCGACGCCGCTGGGGCCGAGTAGCAGAAAGACGCCGATCGGTTTGTTGGGATCTTCCATCCGCGCGCGTGAAATGGCGATGCGCTTGCCGATCTCGGCCAGCGCATGATCCTGCCCCAGCACGCGTTCGCCGAGCAGTTCCGGCAGGCGCTGCACCGTGGTGATCTCGTCGCGCATCATCTTGCCGAGTGGAATGCCGGTCCAGTTGGAGATCACTTCGGCGATCACGTTGCCGTCGACATGACCGTGAACCAGCGAGTGTTCGCCCTGAATCGCGGCCAGTTCGCGGCGGACTTCGCCGATCTGCTGGCTCAGCGCGTCGGCGTCGCCGCTTTGTTTGCCGGTTTCGACCTCGATGCGTTCGGCTTCCAGTGCCTTCAGGCGCGTCACGATCGCTTGTTCGCGCTCCCAGCGTGCGCTGAGGTCATCGATTTCGCTCTGGGTTGCGGTGAGCTGTTCGTCGAGCGCGGCGAGCGTTTCCGCGTGATCGCTGCCTTCGCGCTGTTCGCGCTGGAGAACGGCGATCTCGCTATTCAGGTTGTCGACGCGGCGGTGGGCGTCTTCCAGTGCGGCCGGCTGCGAGGATTGTGCCAGGGCGACGCGTGCGCAGGCGGTGTCGAGCACGCTGACGGCCTTGTCCGGCAGCTGGCGACCGGTGATGTAACGATGCGACAGACGCACGGCCTGGACGATGGCATCGTCGAGGATGGTGACCTTGTGGTGATCCTGCATGCGCTCGTTGAGGCCGCGCAACATGTTGATCGCGACCGGCTCCGTCGGCTCCTCGACCTTGACCACCTGGAAGCGTCGCGCCAGCGCCGCGTCTTTCTCGAAGTACTTCTTGTATTCGGCCCAGGTGGTGGCGGCGATGGTACGCAATTCGCCGCGGGCCAGCGCCGGCTTGAGCAGATTGGCGGCGTCGCCCTGGCCGGCCTGGCCGCCGCTGCCGATCAGCGTGTGGGCCTCGTCGATGAACAGGATGATCGGATGCAGGCTGCGCTTGGTCTCCTCGATCACGTTCTTGAGCCGGCTCTCGAACTCACCCTTGACGCCCGCGCCAGCCTGCAAGAGCCCGAGGTCGAGGGTTCGCAGTTCGACGTTCCTGAGCGGCGGTGGCACGTCGCCGTCGACGATGCGCAGCGCCAGACCTTCGACCACGGCGGTCTTGCCGACGCCCGCCTCTCCAGTGAGGATCGGGTTGTTCTGACGTCGACGAGTCAGAATATCCACCATCTGGCGAACTTCTTCTTCACGCCCGAGCACCGGATCGATGCGTCCGGCGCGAGCATTACCGGTCAGGTCGATGGTGTATTGATCAAGGGCCGGGGTCTTGCTTTTGCCCGCGCGGGAGCCTGCGCTCCTGGTATCCGATGATCGATCATCGGCTCGAGTGCCAGCGTCGACGCCTTCGCCCAGCGGGCGTACATGCTGGTCTTCGCTACTTCCCCCGATCAGGTCATCGAGATGCGCCTGCAGATCGTCGACGTTGATCCGTTCGAGTTCACGGGCGCCATCCATCAAGACCCGGCGCAATTCTTCATCCTTCAATAGCGCCAACAACAGATGGCCGCTGCGAACCTTGGCCTCGCCGTGGTCGATCGAGGCGACGACCCAGGCGCGCTCGATCAGTCGGGTAATGCGCGGCGACAGCGCTGGCGTTCGGGTATTGCCGGTCTTGAACGTCGAAACCGTCTCTTCGAGCTGCGAGGCGAGTCGATCGAGCGAGACGTCATAGTGACGGGCAATGCGCAGGAAGTCGTTGTCGTCGCTGTCGAGCAGCTTGAGCAGCAGGTGCTCGATATCGACATCGTACTGTCGCTCGGCCAGGCAGAGTGCCGCCGCGCCTTCGGTCGCCTCGCGGCAGGGATCGTTGAGCTTGTCGAAAAGAGATTTGAGACTCACGCCGTGGCTCCATCGTAGGGAATGTCGAAGAGTGCATGGCCGTGGGAGGCGGCCGGTCGGTCGGTGGGTTGCAGCCAGCCCAGCCGCCCCAGTTTGATGCTGCCGCCCGCGCCCAGTTGAGGCGCGGGTATGCTGTGTTTGTCGAGGATCAGTTCGATCTCGAAATCGAGCTCGATACCGGCATAGAAACGCAGCAGCTTCACCAGTTTCTGGTGTGCTTCGGTCTCGGGCAGTAGCGAACGGTAGGCGCTCAGGCTCAGTGGCCCGAACGAGACGCGAAAGGCGGATTGATAGTCGCGCACGCGCGTGCCGGCAACGGCGCTCTGGCCGAGCTGGGCATTGGCCTGGCCGAGCCGGGTGTACTGATCCGGCTCGAGGCGTATCCAGCGACCGGTGAAGGGCACGACACGGCAGGGGAGCTGGAAGGTGTATTCCAGAATCGATTGGAGGTTGCCCGGGTTACGCGGGCGCTGGCTCCACAGCCCGGAAAACCAGCTGAACAGGTCGCGACGAAGCGAACCCGGATCGTCGTCGCGATTCAGCGTTTTCTCCAGCGTGGTCGGGGTAAAGCCGACCAGATGAAGCAGCCAGTTTTCGAAGTCGGCACTGCCCTTGCGTTCGTATTCGATATGAAAGCGATACTTCTGCCACGCCTCGTAGAACAGCGCCGTCATTCGGTGCGAGAAGAAATCCATGAACGCGTGGGCGGCGTCGTCGCGCTTGTCGATATGGCGATTGATCAGCAGCTCGGTATACGGTCGCGGCAGCACGCCGGAGGGACCGACCAGCCCCATGAAGGTGACCTGGATTTCGCTCAACGGATCGCCGCTGGCGGAGCGTACCTTGTCGCTCTCGAAAGCAAGATTACTGATCTCGCTGGGTGGAAAGTTCAGTGACAGGAGCGAGCGAAAGCGCAGCGGATCCTGATGTGGGCGGTTCTCCGGGTCGATACGTCCGGTACGGCTGTAGTGCAGCCGCAGCAGGCGCACGAGCTGGAAGAACCCGAATCGCCAGGGCTCCGCTCGCGCCTGATCGATCAGACCAGGGGCTGAGTACCGGTTCTCGGCTGCCATTGGGCGACTCGCTGTTCGCGCTGACGGGAGCGCAGGGTGAGTTGGGTGAAGCTGTTCAGACTGCAGTACTGGCCGAAGAAGTGGTCCAGCACCATACCGAACAGATAGATGCCGCTGCCGGTGAACTGGCTTTCATCGAGTTCCAGCGTGATGCCGGTGCCGCGGACGAAGGCCGGACGCGGGTGACCGATGCGCGTCATCACCGGCTCGCTCGAAATCGAGCTGATGCCGTTGATCTGCTTGCGGATCGCCGAGGCCTGGCGATAGTTGTAAAGCGTCAGCAGTTCCATCAGTGCTTCGCGGCCGTCGGAAACCAGCGATAGATGGTTGAGCGACAGATGCGAGACCAGGCGCCAGATCAGGCCCTTGCCCATCGGCGGACGAACCGGCGGCGTCGGTTTGCGCAGGCAGCGGATCTGCTGCACGACCTGCTCGCGTTCGAGGGTGAAGTCGCCCTGCGGGTGACCGAAGGTCATCAGCTGCGGCAGGTCGCGATTGCTGCAGGTGAGCTTGAGACTCAGGGTATCGCTACTGCCATCCAGCATTTCCAGCTCGCGATCCACCACGCGCAATCGCATCTCGGTGCCGGGGTCGCGGGCGTTCTCGGATGCCACCCGCCGTGCGATCCAGTAACTCTGGCGTGCCTGCTTCTCGCTATCCCGGGGTTCGAAAAAGGGCAGGCAGGGCGAGACTTCGTCCTGGGTGGCAGTGCGGATGACCCGAGTCACCTCGTCGATCGAGACGATCTCGGTGGAGCGCGCGTGGCGCACGTCCGGTACCACCGGGTATTCGTGGCGCGTATGGCTCAGCTTGATCGGCTCGGCCTGTTGCGGGAACAGGTTCACCACTGGCGAGCAGCCGAGCCGGAAGTTATGCCGGCCCACGGTCTGCGCGAGACGGGCCAGCCGTTCGTGCTGGTCGTAGTCGCGGAACAGAAAATGGATCTGAATCTGTGTGACCGACTTGCCCGCGAGTGGCTTCGCCAGCCCGTTCAGGTCGAAGAACAGGAACTTCTCGGGGAAAGTGAAGTACTCGTGCAGCAGTCGGTAACCGAGAAACGAGCGCTCGGAGTAGTCGATCAGCCCCTCGTCATGACCGAAGCCGACCGGGGTGATGGCACCCGGTGCCAGTCCGATTTCACGTGGCTGGCCGGCATCGACGAAGCTCACCGAGACTCTTGCCACGTTGTTGAACAGCAGCTCGTAAAGCGGATGCATCAGGCTGCCTTCGCCATCGAGGAAGAATCTCAGGCGATCCATGCCCAGCTTGCCGAAGTCGGTATTGCCAAGGCTTTCCAGTGACAGTGTCAGTTTGGCGACGTTGTCGTTGCCGTGGTTGCTGAACGAAGAGCGTTCCAGTCGGGTCAGCTCGGCGCCGCTGAGCGCCACTGGCCAGACGTCTACCGGGTAGCAGGTGCGAAAGCGGCAGAACGAGTCCTCAACCGGACGCGAATGCAGTGCGGTGTGGCGGGGCAGGTGGTACGCACCGGTCAGCGACGTTTGTGCGCCAGGGTCGAACTCGACGATGGAGAGCGCTGGCGTCGGGCGCAGATAGTGCGGGTAGAGCACGTCGAGAAACGCCTCGACGATTTCGGGGAAATCGTCGTCGAGTTTCTTGTGCACGCGAGCACTGAGAAAGGCGAACGACTCGATCATGCGTTCGGCGTGAGGATCCTCGCAGTAATCCCCCTCGAGCAGCAGCCGCGAGGCAATCTTGGGATAGCGCTGAGCGAACTCCTGGCCCAGAAAGCGCAGGTGCGAGAGTTCCTTCTCGTAGTAGGGCAGCAGGTCGTCGAGCATTAGATCAGGTTCTGCACCTTGTATTGGCGAGTATTGACTTGCAGTACGGCATCGAAGGCCACGCGCTGGCTGGCTTCACTCAGCGACAGCACCGCTTCGATGCGAAACTGGAGTATCCGGTCATGACTATCCTGGTTGAGCAGTTGCACGCGCACGCGGCTGAATCGCTTGTCGCCCTGCTCGATGGTGCGCTCCAGCTGGCGCTGAATCAGCCGACGATCTTCCGTGCTGCGGATGCCGCGGCTGACGAAATCCGGCAGACCATAGTCGAGCAGCGTTCCCTGCAGCGTCGGCCAGCCATCCAGTTGGCCAGCGACCAGTTCGCGGCGGGTATTGACCAGCAGTTCGAGATCCCTCACCACGGAGGCCTTGTAGACTGCCAGTGAACAGCGATGGCCAGGCTGCGCATCGGTCGAGTGCTGCGGTTCGTCGTCGAGTAGACGATCGAACAGCGTCGGTACCATTTGCAGCGTTTCACTCATTTCGCACCTCGACATCCACTCCGTAGAAGCGTTCGGTAGGCATCCGTGACCTTGGCTCGGGCTGACCTCACGACGACGCAGGCACCAGCCATCGGGCTGGTGCCTGCGACAGGATCGTCAGGATCAGGAGCCGCGTGTCGACTGCGGCAACTCGGAGACCAGACGCAGCGACGCGGTCAGCTCGTCTAGCTGGTAATGCGGCCGCAGGAACGTCACTGCCTTGTAGGCACCAGGCTTGCCGGGCACTTCCGCGACTTCGACGCGAGCTTCGCGCAGCGGATACTTGGCCTTGGCTTCCTGACCGGCGTTGTCGTCCAGCAGGACGTACTGTGACAGCCACTCGTTGAGGTAATCCTCGACGTTCTGGCGGGAGGCGAAGCTACCCACTTTGTCGCGCATGATCGCTTTCATGAAGTGAGCGATACGCGAAGTGGCAAAGATGTACTGCAGCTGCGACGACAGGCGCGCGTTGGCGTTGGCGACGTCGGTGTTGTACTGCTTCGGCAACTGGGCCGATTGGGTGCCGAAGAACGCCGCATAGTCGGTGCCCTTGCAGTGGACCAGCGGTATGAAGCCCAGATCGGACAGCTCTTTCTCGCGACGGTCGGTGATCGAGATTTCGGTAGGGCACTTGAGTGCCACTTCGCCATCGTCGGTCTGGAAGGTATGGGTCGGTAGATCCTCGACCAGGCCTCCGCCTTCGACGCCACGAATCGCCACGCACCAGCCGTACTTGGAGAAGGCGTCGGTGACACGGGCCCCCATGGTGTAGGCGGCATTCATCCACAGATACTTGTTGTGATCGCGACCGTCGACACTTTCGGTGAAGTTGAACTCTTCCACCGGTGTGGTCTCTTCGCCGTAGGGCAAGCGGCCGAGCACGTGGGGCAGCGTCAGGCCGACGTAGCGGGCATCTTCCGAGTTGCGGAAGGACTTCCACTTGGCATATTCGACCGTGTCGAAGATCTTGGAGAGATCCCGGGGACCGGTCATGTCGGTGAACGAGTCCCAGCCGAAAAGCTCCGGCGAGGCCGAGGAGATAAACGGGGCATGGGCGGCAGCGGCGACATGAGAAACCTGTTCCAGCAGATACATGTCCTGCGGATGACGGCCGAACTCGTAGTCGCCGATCATCATGCCGAAGGGAGCACCACCAAAGGTGCCGTACTCTTCCTCGTAGACCTTCTTGAACAGCGCGCTCTGATCGAACTCGGAAGCCGACTTGAGATCCTTGACCAAGTCCTTCTTGGATGCGTTCAACATGTGGATCTTCATGTTGGTGCTGGTCTCGGACTGATCGGTCAGATACTTGAGGCCACGCCAGGAAGCTTCCAGTTGCTGGAATTCGCTGGCATGCATGACCTCGTTCAACTGATCCGAGAGCAGCGAGTCGATCTCGGCGATGCGCGAGTCGAGTACCGCGATCAGGTCCTTGCTGGGCGTGACTTCGCCTTCGAGTACCTGATTGACCAGTTCGTCGATCAGGTCACGGGTGCGGGTGCGCTCGGTCTCCGAGCGAGCCACGCGGCTTTCGGAGATGATGCTGTCCAGTAGCGATGTCTCCGGGGCGAAGACTTCCTGCGTTTCACTCTGCGAAGTGTTGTCGGTCTGATTCTCGGCCATGGGAGACTCCTGTTATTCCTTGTCTTGCTGCGGTTTGGCAGCGGCTTCGCGTCCCAGCTCTTCGCCCAGCGCCTGAAGCTTGTCGGTGTTCTGCAGTACGTCCATCAGCAGCTCTTCGAGCTTGTCGTTGCCACCCATCTTGTTGCGCAGGTCGGCCAGCTTGTTGCGCACCTCGAGTAACTTGCGCAGCGGCTCGACCTGACGCACGACCTCCTGCGGCTCGAAGTCTTCCATGCGCTTGAAGTTGAGCTCCACCGGCAGCTGAGAACCATCGTTGGCCAGCGTGTTGTCGACGCGATAGCTCAGGCGTGGCTTGACGCCTTTCATCACGCTGTCGAAGTTGTCGCGGTCGACATTGACGAACTTGCGGTCCTTCAGCCGGGGTAGCGGCTCGAGCGGGTTGCCCGCGTAGTCGCCCATGACGCCAACGACGAACGGCAGCTCTTTCTTCTCGATGCTGTCGCCGATCTCGACGTCGTAGGTCAGATGCACACGGGGCGCGCGGACACGCGACAGCTTGTGTTGAGTACTTTCGTTCTTGGCCATGACAATGTCCTCTCTCGAGATGGCGAGTGCGTTGTGGTTTCTAAGTTCTCATGCGTGTTCAGGCAGATGGCGCCGCGTTGACCGCCCTGATCAGCTGCTCGCGCAGATCGTCCTGCATGGCAGCGATCGCGTCTTCGGAGATCAGCTCCTCGAAACTGCGGCTGCCGGAAATCTCGGTGCTGTGCCGAATGACCTCGTCGGATGGCAAGGTCGATGCCACGGGAGAGCTGATCACGCAGAAGGGGAGTTCACCGAAATCGTCGAGCTGCTGGAAACCGACCGGGAAGCGCAGCCCCCTGAACAAGCGCCCCAGGCCGCCAGCTCGGCTGAAGCAGTGAAACAGCATCAGGTAGTGCACGACGAAGCGATGAAGTTCCGAGCCGCTACGGTTGGGATCGCGAATCACCTGGCGGAAGCGGCTCAGTTCGAATGACGAATAGCCCACGACCCAGCGCGCCGGACTGGTCACGCGTACGGAGTTGCCGCCGGGGAGGGCGTGGTCGTATTCCAGCGGGAACAGCTCGGGCGTCGAGTTGATGATGTTGAGCGGCACTTCCAGCTCGTTCATCAGATTGAAGGGGCGCAGCGCCGCGTGCTTGTCGAACAGCGTGCGGAACTCCTTGAAGTGGTGCTGGGTTTCGCGGCCACTACCGCGTGGGGCGCCCTGCAGGTATTCGCCGAACAGGGGCTGGGGTCGCACCAGTGGCGCCAAGGTCGCCAGGTAGTCTGCCGCCTGTGCCTTGAGCAAATCCGATACCACTCGCGTCTGCTTGCGCGAGCGGATGAAGCTATCAACATCGAAGGACTGCGTCATGATCGATTCCCGGTGCGGCTTCGCGTCGCCGAAGTTTACTTCGATAAAAGTCGGGCGACCCCGATTAGCATCAACTCGCGACTCATTGTTCGTATCTCATTGTTCGTATCTCTATTGTGCCGGGCTAGCCGCAAGACTCAAATACATTAACGACCACCTGTCTTCAGCCATAGCACAAACTGAAAACGATTGTATCGGAGACTTGTGACGGTACTCTAAGGTGATCTGCCATTGAGCTTGTAAGAGATCTCTTACATTTTGTGTAAAGATACGTTTTCTCTACTCTAGCACGACTCTCGGCTCAATTGCCCCGACTCTCATTTTTCGGAAGCGACAGGTCTGGCGTCAACGATTGCAGTGTGACGCTCTCACCCTTCTCATCAACGGCTGGCGTTCCCTGCTCGGTCACCGGTTGGAGATCTCCGCTGTCCAGCCTGAGGTAGGCTCGAGTTGTGCCAACTTCGGGTTTGAGTACGTAGAGCTGACGTTTAAAGTCGTTAATAGACTGATTTTCATACCAATTGCCCCAGCTTGTGCTGACGCGCTCACCGCCCGGCGCATCGATTTTGATCTCATGCAGATAAAACCCGGCAGGGGCGCCGGTGACGGCATCGCGCTGCAGTACCAGGTCAGTCTCGATGCCGTTGCAGCCACTGCAGGGAAGTGTCCCCTCGAAGCGCTCGGTCGCCTTGACGTAGTTGACCTGCGTATTGGGTCCGGAGGCGCAGGCGCTCAATAATAGGCAAGCTGCCAGTGGAATCCATTTAACGAAATGTGCTTTCATGTGTCATTCTCAATCTTTTTGTAAATAAATGTCTCTGGGTAAGCTAATGTTAAATCCGGCGCTTATTATAGCCACTAAATCTGGTAGGGTGTGCGTCGCGGGAGATAATTTAATCCCGGCTCTTCTTTCGGTGATTCAATCTCCGCGGCCTCCTTACGACTAAATAAAAGAGTGGGTGAGACGGCAATGAAGGCGTCCGTACGCGTTTTGGGAATGGGTTTGTTGATCTCGCTGCTGGCCGGTTGCGGTGTCGCAGATCGTATGGGGAATCGCCTGGGGGATACCTGGGCGGGCGATCTGCTCGGCAATCAGGAGCGGGTGCGCGTCACCATCGATAGTGATGAATCGGTCAATCCGGATGTCGACGGCAAACCCTTGTCGGTCGTCGTCAGAATCTACCAGCTGACCGAGCAGCCAGCGTTTGCCACTGCCTCGCCACGTCAGTTGTGGAGCGATGAGGAAGCCGTCCTCGGCAAGAGTCTATTGTCTCAGCGTGAGGTGACGCTGCTGCCGGGCGAGGAGAAGGTCGATACGGCAGCGCTGAATCCCAATGCGCAGTATGTCGGCGTCGCAGCTTTCTTCCGCAACACGGTCGGCGATCACTGGCAGGTGGTCTTCGATGCCGAAGAGCTGAGAAACGATGGGCTGTTGAGCGCTTCGGAAGGGGTCAAGCTCCATCTCGTCGGAGATCGCGTCGAAGTGGTGCGCGGCCACGATCTGCTCGGCAATTGACTCTCCCTGCGATGGATTGGGCCAAAGATCATCACGAGATGGCGGCCGGTAGCCCATCGATCATCGCGGCATCAGTATTCAAAGGTACGGGACAGGGACGTGAGTAAACAAAACCGCATCATGTGGTCGGAGGGCATGTTCCTCCTGCCTCAGCATTTTCAGTACCAGGACGAATTTCATCAGCGCCAGCTGGCCGAAACGCGTCAGGCTCAGCATCCGTTCCAATGGGGTGTGCAGGAGATCGCCTTCGACGAGGGGGCGCTGGAGCAGGGCACGCTGCGCCTGACCCGGCTGAAGCTGGTGTTTCCGGACGGCGCCCTGATCGATGCGCCGCAACATGATCCTTTGCCGCCGGGTCGCAGTCTGGATGAGCTGGCACGCAATGGAGAGGTCAAGATCTACGCAGCCCTGCGTACGCTGGAGCCCTGGTCGCCCAGTTATCTGGATCAGGACGCGCCTCGTCACGGTGGCCGTCGCTACGTGCAGCGCTTCGAGACGCGCCCCGACCTCAACGAAGGGACGCTGGAAAACGAGCTGGGAACGCTCGAGCTCAATGCCACCCTGCTGATGGAAGGCGACAGCCTCGACGGTTTCACGCACTGCCCGATTGCCTTGCTCAAGCGCAATGCCGCCGGCGGCTTCAGTCTCGACAGCGAGCATTTCATGCCGCCAGTGCTGCACATCGACGCCGTCTCATTGCCTTTTGGTATTGCCAATCGACTGATCGGCATGCTGCAGGCCCGCAGCGAAGCGCTATCCGGCCGCCGTCGCGAGCGCGCCGACCAGGTGGCGGAGTTCGGGTCCAGTGACGTGACGCTGTTCTGGCTGCTTTACACCATCAATCGTGCCTACCCGCAGCTGGCGCACCTGTTGGCCAATCCGCGGCTGCATCCCGAAACGCTCTACCGCTTTCTCGCCGAGCTCGCTGCCAGCCTGATGACGTTCTCGATGTCCCACAAGCTGGGGGACATCCCAGACTACGATCATCGGGATCCGGCGCCGGGGCTGTTGAGATTGGAAGAGGTGGTGCGCGAACTGCTCGAGATCGTCGTGCCCAATCAGTACATCCCGATCCCGCTCGAGCAGACCCGGCCTTCCTATTATGTGGGGCGGCTCAACGACGCCCGCCTCAAGGACGCCGACTTCTACATCAGCGTTCACGCCGATATGCCGGGTGCGCAGATCCTCGAACTGGTCCCGCGGGCGTTCAAGGTCGGCTCGCCGGAAGACATCGAAGTGGTGGTCAACACCGCCATGCCCGGCGGCACCCTGAGCCACGCCTCGCGAATGCCCAGCGCCATTCCGGTTCGTCTGGACAATCACTACTTCGCGCTCGAGCCTCACGGCGCCGTTTACGAACGCATGATGGACGCGCAGGCAATCGCTTTTTACGTCCCCAGCGGATTCAAGAATCTCAGCATTGAATTGATGGCGGTAATGAAATGACCCAAGCCCTAGCTCACCCCTCCGATATCGCCGAGCCGCGCACGCTCAAGACGCTGTCGCGCGATTTCATCTCCATGGTGCTGATGGTGCGTCGCGGCCAGCAGGCTGAAAGTGTCGAGCGCTTTCTCGAGCGGGTCGATCAGTGGCTGCGCGAGTTCGAGGAGAAAGCCAGGGCGGAAAACTACAGCGCCGAAGCCGTGAAAGATGCGCAGTACGCCCTCTGCGCGTTTCTCGACGAGAGCGTGCTGAAGGGTGGCATTGGCAATATCCGCGAGCATGTCGAGCTGCATCCCTTTCAGTACCGCTATTTCGGTGTGCACCTCGCCGGGGAGGGGTTCTACGACCGTCTCGACAGTCTGCGTTCGGACGTGCGTGCCAATCTGGATGTGCTGGAGGTCTATCACCTGTGTCTGGCGCTCGGCTTCGAAGGCAAGTACAGCCTCGAGAATCGCGATCAACTGCGCTATATCGCCAACACCCTGGGGCAGGATATCGCGCGTTATCGCCAGCAGGGCGCCGAGCGCAGCGAGAGCTGGAAGCTGCCGGATCAGGTCGGGCAACTGCTGCGCTACGAAATTCCGCTGTGGGTCTATCTGCTCGGCATCGTGGTGATCTGTCTGATCGTCTACGGCGGGCTGCGTTGGTGGTTGGGTAGCGAAACCGATTCGCTGATCGAACAGATCCAGCAGCTTTTCCAATCCACCCGCTGACGAGCGAGCCCGACGATGCGTTTTCTTCGATTCCTGCGCTCGCTGAAAGGCTTCTGGCCGCTCTCCATCGTGTTGTGGTTGATGGGGTTGGCGTTGTGCGTCGTGTTGCTGCCCCTGGTGACCCAGGATCGCGAGCTGATCTTCATCGCCATGGCGCTGGTCACGGCGGTCTGGCTACTGGTGCTGGTGATGCGCCAGTACCACCGTATTCGTGCAGAAAGAAATATCGAGAACCTGGTGGAGCTGGAAGTCCATCGCGAGGCGGCCGAAAGCGAGTCCGGTGACTACCAGGTACTGAGCGAGCGACTCAAGCACGCCATGACGATGCAGCGCGCCGCGCGTTCCGTCGACGGTGGCAAGGCCTCTCTCTACGAATTGCCGTGGTACCTGGTCATCGGCATGGCGGCCTCTGGCAAGACGTCACTGCTGACGCGCTCCTCGCTTTCCGCGACCATGGCAGGTGGCAGCAACCTGTCATCGGTCAGCGGCACCCAGCACTGTGATTGGTACTTCAGTCGTGAAGCAGTAATGGTCGATACCGCCGGACGTTATCTGGTTGAAGATCGTCCCGCGAGTGAGTTTGCCGATTTTCTCAAGACCCTGCGCAAGCAGCGCCGCAAGCCTGCCATCAACGGCCTGGTGCTGGTTGTCAGCCTGCCTGAACTGCTCGAGCAATCGCGCCAGGAGGCGCATGCGTTGGCCGAGCAGCTGGTGGCCCGTGTGGCCGAGTATCGCCAATGCCTGGGTATCAACCCGCCGGTCTATCTGTTCTTCAGCAAGGCCGACCTGCTGCCCGGATTCACGCGCACCTTCGAGACGCTGGATGCCTCCGAGCGTCAGCAGCCCTGGGGTCTGACGTTCTCGATTGATGAGTTGCGTCGTGACGGTGTGGCCGGTGCATTCCAGCAGCGTTTTCCGACGCTGGTGACGGCCCTTCGTCAACGTGTCGATCGACGCATGATCGAGGAAGGCAGCGATGCAGACAGCGAACTGCTGCGCTTCCCGGATTATTTTGCCGAACTCTCCGGTGTGCTCAGCGATTTTCTCGAACAGTTCGACATTCAGCAGCACGGCGATCAGGCGCCGGTATTACGCGGCATGTATTTCACCAGCGCGTTGCAGACGGGCCCGACGCTGCCGCCGCTGCTGGACGAACAGACGCGATCCGAGTTCGCTCTCGAGCCTGGCCCGGTCGCGGCGCCGGCGAACCGAGCCGGTGAGAAGAGCTATTTCATCACCGATACCTTTCGCAACGTGGTTTTCCCCGACCGCAACCTGAGTCTCTACTATTCCCAGCGTGGCGGCCGGCGTGCGCTGCCCACGTTCATGATCGGTGCCGTTGGCGTACTCGGTGTCGCGGCAATTGCGGCCCAGGGCTGGTCTGCCTACAACAACAAGCTGTGGGTCGATCATATTCAGCAGAACCTCGACGATGTCATGGCCGGGAACAGCACCGGTAGGCTCAAGCCTCACGAACGTCGGGCGCTACTCGATGATCTGGAACAGCAGTTGGCGGCCATCGAGCGGCATCACGAGAACGGCGTTCCGCTCAAGCTGGATCTGGGGCTTTATCAAGGCGAGGTGCTGCGCGATCCGCTCAAACACGCCTGGGCTACGCTCATGCGCGAAGACGTCCTGGCGCCACTGGCGAACCGATTGATGCGTCAACTGCGTTCGCTGGGCAGTTTTGTGACGGCGGGCGGGGAGATCGACACTGACGCTGCGGGCGACGATGCCCAGGCGCGTTCAGCGGATGGCAGCACTGCTGCCGCCGTCGGCGACAGCGCTCAGGGAGTCGGAAGCCGTGGCCAGGCTATCGGTCAGGGCGCGCTGGATCGTCTGCAGGAGCGCTCGACTTCGCGTCCGACGTTGGGCAGCGTACCGACTAGCGCGTCAGAGCTGAGTAGCCGTGCTCGCGGTGAAATACGTTCGAGAACCACCGACAGTGCACGCGATGCCTGGTTTTCGGCGCGTAGCAATGCCGAGACCGAACTCGAGGAAGGCCTGCGCAGCCGGACCAGTGAACTGGGCAGCGTCGTCGGTGACGCCAATGGTGACGAGTCGACATTGACGCTTTCCGGAGAGCAGGGGCCGTCGCTCTCCGAAGAGATGTTGACCCAGCTGAGCCAGGAGGATGTCGAGCAGCTGATCGGAAGCTACTCCTCCCTCAAGCTTTATCTCATTCTCACCGATCCGGCTTCGCATCAGGATCAGGGCGATTTCGTCGCCTCCGCGCTGCCGCGGTTGTGGCAGGAATCGGTTCGCCGGCGAGGACTCTCCCGATCGCGTGACAGCATCGTGGATAACGCCGCTCTCTACGTGCATTACCTGCAGCAGGGGACGGCGCCCGCGCTCGAGCGCGACGACAATCTGGTCGCCGATAGTCGCGAACGGCTCAACGCGTTCCTGATCGATAGCAGTCTGGTCGATCGCGAATACCTGCGCTACCAGCTGGATGTCGAGGAGCGCTACGATCCGCTCACGCTATCCAGAATGGCCCCTGACATGCCTGGTCGACTGTTCTATTCCAGCCGGGCCGTACCCGCTTTCTACACCCGCCAGGTATGGGACGAATATCTGCGGCCGGCAATCATCGAAACGGTATCCGGCGATCTGCAGCGCGAGTCGGACTGGGTACTGGATGACGAGGACGTCGATGATGCCGTGCAGTCCAAGGCGCGCTTCGTCAGCCAGTTGATGGCGCGCTACAAGCGCGACTATGCGATCGCCTGGGAGCGCTTCCTCGGTAACACTCACGTTTCCCGTTTCGACACTCTCGATCAGGCCAGCGTACGACTGGCGGAGCTGAGCGATCTGCAGGGTTCGCCACTGCGTCAGGTACTGGAAGCGGTCAAGGCCAATACCGATTGGGACGATCCGCAGGCCAACGATTCGGATGGAGATGCCAGCGGCAAAGCGCAGGACAAGAGCTTCTGGGGGCGCGTGATGAGCGTCTTCGACAGCGGCGATGGCAGCGCGACGGTGGATCTGGCGACATTGCCGAAGATCAACGATGGCGCGTTGACTCGCCACTTCCGCCCGGTGGCACGCATGCTCTCCGCCGATGACGCTACCGGCAGCGACAATTCCGTGCTCAACCAGTATCTGCTCGACCTACGTCAGCTCAAGGTACGCGTCGACAACGTCCGTAGTGCCCAGGATGTCGGCCGCAGCAGCAAATCGCTGATCATGGCGACGCTTTCGGGGCAGCCGACCGAGATCAACGGATTGCGCAACTTTGTCGCGTCCCGCGTGGATACCTCCCGTGCACCGCTGGTCAAGGCGCTCGAGCCATTGTTCCGAGTTCCCGTCGAGGACACCTGGAAGGCACTCAACGAGCCGGCCAGACATCAGCTCAACGCGGCCTGGGACGACAAGATCGTCACGCCGTGGGACCAGATGGTCGCCGGGCGCTATCCGGTCAGTGATTCGGTCAACGAAGCTTCGGTTCGCGATCTGGAGTATTTCATCGACCCGGATCAGGGGGCGCTGTCTCAGTTCCGTCAGGATGAGATCGGCGACCTTGCCGGCTCCGGGAGCGGGCAACGCTCGCCGATGGTCGACCCGCGCATGCTCGCCAGCATCGATGACGCCACGGCGCTTGGACAGGTTATCGATAGCCTCTCCGATCTACGCAATGGGTTCGAGCTGCAGGTGAATCCGACTGCGGGTCTGACCGACATCATCCTGACCATCGACGGGCAGCGCTTGCATTACCGCAACAATACCCAGTCGTGGGAACGTCTGATATGGCCAGGCAATGGCGAGTCTTTCGGCGCGCGTATGGACATTGTCAATCGCGATGGACGCCGACATACCGTGTTCGATTATCCCAATCGCTGGGGGTTCCTGCGCATGATCGAAAGCGCCGCCATCACGCCGATCGACAGTGCCCGGCAGCGATTCAGCTGGCGCACCTATATGGGTACGGTGAGCTTCGATGTGCGCAACTTCGGCGGGGTGAAGATATCGGATCTGCGCCGAATCAAGTCGCTGACCATCCCGACGATGAGTCGATAACGGTAGCAACAGGGCGTTGAAATAGCGCGAAAATCATAGGCCCGCGATCCAGGAGGCGGGTCGGTAACGATGCAACGGGATAGGCGATGAGAGGGAAGTCTGCATGATCGGCTGCTTTGGCAAGATCCCCGCGAAAGCCGATTTCGTGGGAGTTAACGCCGCCGGCGCAGTGATTCAGGAGCTCGATCAGTGGTTGCAGCGTGCGTTGGTGCAATTTCTCGATCATGAGGACTGGATGCATCGGTTCGACGCGCTCCCGGTCTGCTTCTTCCATTATCACGCTCGCAACGGCAGCGACGTGATGGGCGCGATGATCAGTTCGGGTGACGCTTCCGGCCGCCGCTATCCGTTCTTCATCTTCCAGATGTTGAAGACGGAAGGGCGGCCGTCGGTGTTGCCGTACCTGCACACGTTGGGCGAAATCTTCGCCGGGCAAGCGCGGGAGATTCTGACGGATTCCGTCCACGGATCGGCGCCGATCGACCCGACCGTGGCGATCGAGGATCTGCGCCGTTGGACCGATCAGGATTTGACGCTGTATCAGCGCATTCACGAACGCTTTCTGCAGGATTACAGCTTTGACGACATCGCCAGATCACTGGAGTGGGGCTGGCCGGAGTTCATCGCCAGCGCCTGTCTGCATCGTTTGCACTTCGCCCTGGAAAGCTGGCGTGCTGGCAGCACGCTTGCGGTGCTGCTTCCCCTACCGGCGGAGCGAGGCTTGAAAAGGCCGGTGGCGGACCTGTGGCAGCAATGGGTCGGTAGTGCCTGTCAGAGCGGTGCCCCGGTCATGAGTCTGCTGATCGACGATTTCATGCGTCCGCGTCTGTTGCTGATGCCGGTTTGGCGTAGCGCCGAGGCGTTTTTTGAAGTGCTGTCGAATCCCGATGACCGCCGGCTGTGTATCGATGTGCTGGCACCGTTCGCTGATGACGAACCGCATCCCGGAACCTTGTCGCTGCCGGATACCCGACTGAGCCTGGCCGATTTCATGACCTACTTCCCGCGCAGCCGTCACGCGTCGTGAATGGGCAACAGTGAGCAGATGGACTGATGAAACGTTTGAAATTCGCTTATCTGAAATACGCTTTCTTCAAGTATCAGCCCTATATTCTGGGGTTGCTGTTCTTCGCAGCCATCTTTCTGGTATGGCGGATCGGGGTGGCGCTCGGCTTTTCGTCGCTCGCCAGTTTGCTGACCGGCATCGTCGTGTTCCTTCTCGCCTCGGCGCTCTACGTGCTGTTGCTTTACCGAGGCGTGGGACAAAAGCGTAACCTCGAGCATTTGCTGATGGACGACGCCGATGCGGCAGTGCTCGAGGCCAGCCCCCAGGACCGGGAGGAGATCAGCCTGCTTCGCGAGCGGCTGCTGACGACGATCGAGCGCCTCAAAAAAAGCGGCAAGGGTAAGGGAAAGCGAGGCAAGGACGCGCTCTATGCGCTGCCCTGGTACATGATCGTCGGCCAGCCGGCGGCCGGCAAGAGCACGATGGTTTATCAGTCCGGGCTGAACTTTCCTTTTGCCGAGAGAGAAAACGCTCGGGTCGCCGGAATGGGCGGTACGCGACACTGCGACTGGTTTTTCAGCTCGGATGCGATCCTGCTGGATACTGCGGGTCGATACATGAACAGCGAGGAGGAGGCCGGTAAGTGGAAGGGCTTCCTATCGTTGCTCAAGCAGCATCGTCGGGACTGTCCGCTCAATGGCTTGATCGTCGCGGTCAATATCAGTGATGTGGTCCAGGCCAGTGAAACCCAGCGCAACAATCTGGCTCGGCGTCTGCGGGAGCGGATTCAGGAAGCTCGCGAGCATCTGGAAGCGCGCCTGCCGATCTATCTGGTCTTCACCAAGTGCGACCTGATCGAAGGCTTTACCACTTTCTTCGAACGCCTCGATCCGCAGCGCCAAAGTGAGGTGTTGGGGCATACCTTTGCACATCGCCAACCTGGTGATGTGAACTGGAGCCAGCAGTTCGATGCCGCACTGGGGAAGCTCTGCCAGCATTGGCTGCAGATGGGTGACGACGAGATCGTGCAGCGTGATGTCATCGATACGCGTCGAGAGGTCGCGGCCTTTCGTTTCCCGCTGGAACTGGCTGCCCTGCGTGAACCCTTGACTCGTTTCGTCGAGGCATTGACCAACGCCAATCCCTACCAGAGCGCGCCGTTGCTCCGAGGCTTCTATTTCGTCAGCGCGCTGCAGGAAGGCGACGCCATCGAAGGGGAGCACGCCGGCCGCATCGGTCGTCATTTCTCTCTGGCCAAGCCGGAATCGTTGACCGGCGAACGCACCAATCATCCGTTCTTTATCGCCAACCTGTTTCGCCAGGTCATCATTGCCGACCAGCATCTCGCCGGCCTTTATTCGAGTGACGTGCGCGGCCGGCGTCGCAAGCTGCGCTGGACGCTGGCGGCAGGCCTTCTCGGCGCCATCTGCTGCACGCTCTGGATCACCTCCGCCGTGCGCAATCATGGCGAGATTGCCGCCATGTCAGGGACCTTTGCCGATGCCGTAGAGGCGGATGACCAGCATCCCGAATGGTATGCGCGTTGGTCGAGCCTGGATGCGTTGCGAGATTGGGGAAGTCACTACTATCAGCGTCGGCAGGGTGATGGAGTGCCATGGTCGATGGGATGGGGGCTCTATCAGGGAGACAGGATCGAGCCGGCAATCCGCGAGCGCTACTTCGATCAGCTGCAACCCGTGATGTTGGAGCCGGTCGAGCAGAATCTGACTCGATCGCTGTTTACGCTGACCACCATCGACGTCTACCGGCGGAACAGCGACGAACTGCATGCCGTCGAAGGGCCGGACACTGTCGCACCTTATGCGCGCCCTCGCGACAATAGTGCGGATTCGCTGGCCAAATTCGGACGTTCCACGCTGGATACCTATCTGATGATGTCCGATCTCGATCGCGGCGACATCGATTCCGATGTGCTGCGCGCTCAGCTCCCGGCTTTCTGGTATCCCGACATTCAGCGTCGCACTGGCACCACGATCGACGAGAACCAATCCGATTATCGCTATGCGGGTCGTCAGATCGATTTCTACAGTGCACAGGTGCAGGAAACCGATGTTCCGAGAATCTCCGCCAATGCCTTCCTGGTATCCAGCAGTCGCAACTATATCGACAGCCTTCTGGAGCAGACCCTGACCAGTTCGGAAACGATCGTACTGGAGTCCGACACGCTCTTCGCCTTCGGGCGCGGCGATTATTCGGGGCTACAGGCAGCGGGGCAGAAGGAACTGGATGCGCTGGCTGAGCGTCTGCTCAATACCCAGGACCTCGGCCAGATCCTGATTACCGGCCATGCCGACCCCATCGGTAATGAACGGGCCAACCAGCAGCTGTCGCTGCAGCGGGCCATGACGATCCGTCAGTACCTCATCGGTAAGGGCGTACCAGCCGGATTGATCGAGGCTAAAGGTGCCGGTAGCGAACGCCCGCTGGTGACGTGTGATCGCAGTCAACCGCGCGCGGCCTTGATCGATTGCCTGGCGCCCAACCGTCGGGTGGAGATCGAGGTCAGGAAGCAAGAATAATTAGGCTTTTGATCCGGGTGGCTGCTATTTGTAACAAAATATATAAAATGTAGTTAAATGTGTATATCGCCTTTAAAGTTGAAAATGGCGCTATATAATCTGGGTTAAGAGGTTTTCTGTGAAAAACTGCATCCCGATGATGTCATTTTGAAACAATCCAGGGTTTGTAGGAAATTGGATATATATGACATAGGCGATTTCCTAACCCCCGACGTTCTGGATGACGCCATTTCGCTGTAATGAGCGATTGTTATTCGAGGGATGCTGTTTTTTACTTTTGAAAAAACAACTGTTTGTTTGAACGCTACATCTTCATCGCCGATGAATGGATGATGACAGGTTGGCAAGAGATGCCACTCATGGGGTTGGGTTCACGTTGATTCCATCCATGAGGGCGTCATCCCGTAGGTAGAAAACTAGGAGAACTGAGAAAATGGCTTTTGATGCATACCTCAAAATCGACGGCATCCCCGGTGAAAGTCTGGATGACAAGCATCCGGATTGGATCGAACTCAAGAGCTTCGACTTTGGTGCCAGCCAGGCGACTTCCGCAACGGCGAGCTCTTCCGGTGGCGCCTCTGCCGAGCGTGTCAACCTGAGCGAGTTCCGCATCCAGAAATTCGTCGACAAGGCTTCTGCCAAGTTGTTCGAATCCTGCTGTAAAGGTCAGCACATCAAGGAAGTGGTGCTCCACGTCAACCGCGCCGGTGGTGACAAGGTGCGCTACATGGAAGTCAAACTCGAAGAGGTCATCGTTTCCTCTACTGAAATGGAAGGTACCTCCACGTCTACCGGCTTCGAGCAGAACGATAGCGAAGATCGCCACGATCTGCCGTACGAGACCGTCAAGTTCAACTACGCACGAATCAAGATCACCTATACCCAGCAGAAGCGTTCCGATGGCCAGGGTGGCGGCAACGTCGCAGGCGGCTGGGATCGCACTCGCAACAAGGTCTACGCCTAAGTCGTTTTGCCGCTCTTCGGAGCGGCTATCGACATGCTCACCGATCGTGGCGGCGAACGGTGGGCATACTCTTGATTGGCTGGACTATTCGTCCTGTCTTGCAGGCAATGAGCTCGACGGATAGCAGTCGTTGATTGACCCAGGCAGGTCGCGGTGGCTTTCGGGTGGAGCCATGGGGCTCAAGCATGAGCCGATGCGCGTCCCGATTGGCTGCTGCCTCTCTGGGTGAATCAATGCCGCCGCTGGTCGGACGACGCCGTAGTCCGCCACGGCCTTCAATGCGTGTGAGGTCGAAGATATGGATCAACTCGGCGAGCTTTCCATCGATGCGCTTCTCGCGCCCATCGAGGGCTGTAGCCATGGTGGCAGTGGGGAGGATCTGACGTTTTCGATACTATTCGATCAGATCAAGGAGGCACGTCGAGCCGACCCGACCTACCTGCCACAAGGTGAGTGGCAGACCGAGCTCAAGCAGTCCGACTGGGGGCAGGTCATTAATCTGACCAGCGAGGCGTTGGCAGAACAGAGCAAGGACCTGCAACTGGCCGGCTGGCTTTGCGAGGGATTGGTCCACCGAGAAGGCTTCGACGGCATTCGGTTTGGCCTGGCCCTGACAACGCGCCTTCTCGACGAGTACTGGGAATCGCTCTATCCCGAAGTCGACGAGGAAGATCTCGATGAGCGCGCCGCGCGGCTGGGGTGGTTGGTCGATACACTGGTCAACGTTGTGCGCACACTGCCGCTGGTGGCGGGCGAGGGCTACAGCCTGGCCGACTACGACGAATCTCGTCAGGTCGAGAACCAGGCCCGCAATGACCCGGACGCGATGGACCGGGCGCTGGGTGAAGGCAAGATCAACGACGAGATTTTCCAGCGCTCGGTGGTGCTTAGTAGCACCGAGTTTCTACAGGAACGTCACACGGCGATCGCGGCGTCGCTGGTGTCGCTGGCGCAGTTGGACGACATCAGCGAGCAGCGCTTCGGGCGCGATGCGCCGAGCTTTTCATCGCTGGAAAAAGTGCTGGTCCAGTGCCGCGACCTCACCGAGAAGCTGCTGCGTGAGCGTGGTGCCGGTGTTGCGGTGGAGGAGGAGGCGGCAGCGATCGCCGAGGCGGAAGCCGAAGCGCCGGGGCGCGTCGAGCCCAGTTTCACGGCGCCCGCCGTCGAGCCTGGCGGTGAACTGAGGACCAAACCCAGGAGTCGCGACGAAGCTTTCGAGATGCTCAACGGTGTCGCACGCTACTTCAAGGAGCGCGAGCCTCACAGCCCGGTGCCGTATCTGATCGAACGTGCCGTTAAGTGGGGACGCATGCCGCTGGAAGAGTGGCTCAAGGATGTGATCAAGGACAACGGTGTCATCGATAACATCCGCGATACGCTGGGCACGCAGTCCAGGGATGACGACTACTGACCATGTCTCGCGCCTCGATTTTTGATCTGCTTCATCAGCGCCAGCAGCCCACCGAGCCAGCCCAGGAGCCGAGCTCGGCGCGGAGCGATTATGACGCTGCCAGGCTCCGGCTCCTCGATGGCGTGGCGCTGACCGCATCCGGCTTTGTCGGTGCTGGCGCCATGCCGGAGGCGCAATCCCCGGCGCTTTCCCCCTCACTCCATGGCCCGGACGGGTTTCGTCTACTGGTCCATCGGGTCGCCGATGTCATGCCGGTCCAGGAACCTCGTCTGGGGCGTTTCGAAGCCAAGGCATTACGACTCCACGAGCTGGTTCAGGCGATCGTGATCGAAGCGCTGATGATGCTCGAAGCGTTGCCGGAAGAGACGGCCTTCGATGTCGTGCTGACTGCGCCAATGCGCTCGCCGGAGGCGGCTGCCATCGTTGTCGAG
This sequence comes from Salinicola sp. CPA57, assembly GCF_003206035.1. Taxonomy (NCBI): domain Bacteria; kingdom Pseudomonadati; phylum Pseudomonadota; class Gammaproteobacteria; order Oceanospirillales; family Halomonadaceae; genus Salinicola; species Salinicola sp. CPA57. The sequence goes on along the minus strand of NZ_PZJR01000015.1, from coordinate 1,418 downwards.
CACCTGCGGACCGCCATCGTCGAAACACAATACGCTTCGGCGCTGGGCGAGATTCATCGCACCTCGCAAGGGGGCGACCCGCATACCGTGCTCGGCGTCGGCGATAGCGGTGGGATGCCTTACGTACTATGGATCAGCGCGGATTCGCTGCTCAACGACGAAGGCGTCGCCTCGATGCAGCATCGCCGCCTATTGGGGCGCTCCTCGAATAGCGCAGGCCTGTATGTGGGAGAGGCCGTCGTTGCGCTCCTGGTACAGCGACTACTGCCCGAAGACCATGGCTTCGACACCGGTTGGCAAATCGAGAAAGGCATGACCCGCGATCATCCGGTCCGGGCGACGCGGCGCGATCATGCCAAACGCCAGTCCTTGCTCGAGCTGTTATCGGACGTCTGGCCCTTAGCCGCGACGACTTCGGCAGCTGGCTTTGATGACGCCGAGACATCGGATGCTGCTGCGGATGAGGTGGGCGCAAGCACTTGGCCGGCACGGGTCGTCATCGATGCGATGGGCCTATCCGGCAGAGCGGTGGAGATCGGTAGTGCGCTGATCGAGCGTTGGCCCGAGATCGATATGATCGATGACGGCATCGGCATCGATCAATTCTGTGGCTGGCCGGGCGAGGCGGTGACGGCGCTGGCCCTGGCGTTGGCGATCGCGCCGCTATCGCCAGTGGAAAGCGCGCTGGTTCTCAGTGTGGAAGGCGAAACCCGCTCGACGGCGTGGTGCTTACAGTCCTGCGCGGCCTCGGCCGCACAGGAAGGCGATCATTCGTGACCGCTATCGCCGTTGTGTGACGAGATCAGCGAAGCGCCGCAGGCGGTCTTGTGACCGTGCAGTGCCACCGGCTTGCCGTTGATCTTCATGGTCGGGTGACCCTCGACGATGGCATTGGTGCTGCCGTGGCCATCCTTGGGGCAGGTGACCTTGTCGCCGACACAAGCAACCGGTTTGCCGTCAATCAGGTAATTGCTCTGCGCGGTAATGACTTTGCCGCCGTGGCTGGTGGCGTCACCGAGTACAACGATGCCTTTCATCGATCCGGGCTTCCTGGCAAGTGTGAGAGGTCGAGTCCGGCCAAGCGGGCTCATCAACGAGCGTTAATTTAGCCATCGACACCGTGGCGGTACAAGCAGCGGGTGGTGGGATGGCGGAGAGGCCAAGATGGCAGAGACGATACTGGATAGTTTGCTCGACACCTTCGATATCGGGTTGTCGCAGTCCCAGCGGCTGCTGACGCTGGAGATCGCCGGGGCTTCGTTGCTGCCCCATCGGCTGGTGGGCGAGGAGCGGGTGAGCGAGCCGTTCACCTACACCCTCGACTGCATCTCCCAGCAGGGCGACATCGAGCTCAAGACGCTGATGGCCCAGCCGGCCCGGCTCTCGATTCTGCAGGCCGACGGCAGCTACCGCCCGCT
>NZ_PZJR01000014.1:0-133550 GCF_003206035.1 Salinicola sp. CPA57 | reverse complement strand
TAAAGTCTAAGCCTTCTGCGCGATGGCCAGATCGGGGTGAGATCTCGGCGCGACACCCATACCGATACGGCATGGAGCATACCAATTATATCGATAACGCATCGAAAAGACAGACACCGGCATCGGGTTGTCGACAAAATTTCCTGGCCACGATGAAGCCTTCTGCCGCCACCCATACGCGAAGCCCGACCGACGGGATGGATGCCCGGACGGGCAGACGGCGTGAAAAAGAGGCCCGGAGCTGGCGCCACCCACTGACGCCAGCGGAAATTGGTTAACTGAAGTGACGAGGATCGGTCGGGCTCGCACTGAGGCCGTGCCGGAGAGCAGAACCGGCGACGAGGAAGGATCAGGCTCGCGGAAAATCCGTCAACAGCCGGCCGAGCCGATCGGTATCCGTATCATCGCGGATACAGGCGCGCCCCAGCGTTTCGAGCAGAATCAGTCGCAGACGGCTGTCGACATTCTTCTTGTCGAGGCGCATGCGATCGAGGAAATCATCCGCTGACATGTTTGCCGGCGCCGTCACCGGAAGATCTGCCGCTTTCAGAATCTCGGCGACGCGTTCGACATCGGCCTCGCTCAGCCAGCCGCGCTCGGCCGAGAGTCGAGTCGCCATCATCATGCCGGCCCCGACCGCCTCACCGTGAAGCCAGTTGCCGTAGCCCTGATGCGCCTCGATGGCATGGCCGAAGGTGTGACCCAGATTGAGCAACGCCCGCACGCCCTGCTCGGTCTCGTCTTCCGCGACCACTTCCGCCTTGATCTCGCAACTGCGGCGGATGGCATGGCGAATGGCCGCCCCCTCCAACGCTCGAAGCGCCGCCAGTTCGCCCTCCAGCCATTCGAGGAAGGAAAGGTCCCAGATCAAGCCGTACTTGATCACTTCCGCCAGCCCCGCCGACAGCTCCCGCGCCGGCAGTGTTCGCAGGGTGTCGGTATCGACGATCACCGCTCTGGGCTGCCAGAACGCACCGATCATGTTCTTGCCGCGCGGGTGATTGACGCCGGTCTTGCCCCCGACGGAGGAGTCGACCTGAGCCAGTAGCGTGGTGGGAATCTGAATGAAAGCGACGCCGCGCTGATAACTGGCGGCCGCATAGCCCGTCATGTCACCGATCACCCCGCCCCCGAGCGCGATCAGCGTACAGCGCCGGTTGAAGCCCGCGGCCAGCAGGGCGTCCCAGATGCGCTCGACCGACGCCAGCGACTTGGTCGCCTCGCCGTCGGGCAGGATGACTTCCCGAATTTCCAGCTCGGCGCCGGCAAGCGTCTCCTTGAGTGCCGCGAGATAGTGCGGCGCGATCACCTCGTTGGTCACGATCATGACCTGACGGCCGGCCAGATAAGGCAGCAGGTGCTCTCGACTCGAAAGGATGCCCGCGCCGACGTGAATCGGATAGCTGCGATCCCCCAGCGAAACGTTCAGCGATTCCACGGGAAGCGACGAGACAGAGGACATGGCAGATTACCTTCGATGTGGGCAAGACAGGACCTTCGAGGTGACAACGATCTTACCGCTGATGAGAAAGGGAGGCAGACTCGCCAAGCGGCTCCGCCAGACGCGACACCCGGCGCAGAATATCCCCCACCACGCTTCGGGGACCTCGACGATCCGTACGGACAACGATATCCGCAGTGGCACGATAGAGCGGATCGCGGATCGCGAACAGATCGCGCAGCACCTGCTCGGGATTGGCGGTCTGCAGAAGCGGCCGGTTGCGATCCCGCGAGGTACGTCGAATCTGCTGCTCGACGGTGGTGGCCAGATAGATCACCGTGCCCCGCTCCCGCAGCAGCTGGCGATTGATTTCGCGCATGATCGCGCCGCCACCCGTGGCCATGACGATCTCGCTGCACCGAGTCAGCTCGTCGATCATCGCCGTTTCGCGGTCCCGAAAGCCCTGCTCGCCCTCGACATCAAAAATCCATGGGATATTCGCCCCGCAGCGACCTTCGATTTGATGATCGCTATCCAGGAATTGGCGCTGCAATTCGGCCGCCAGGAGGCGGCCGATTGTACTCTTGCCGGCCCCCATGGGGCCGACCAGGAAAAGATTGGGAAGCGACCGCATCAGCGAATGGCCAGTCCGTCCTCGATGATCTTGGGGGTGATGAATATCAGCAATTCTACCTTCTCGTTGCTTTCCTGGGTATAGCGGAACAGATTGCCGATCACCGGAATGTCGCCGAGGAACGGCGTCTTGAACAGCGTTCGCAGCTGCTCGGAGGTCAGAATGCCGCCCAGCACCACGGTTTCACCGTTGTTGACCAGCACCTGAGTCTGAATCTCGTTGGTGTCGATGGCCGGTGCACCGTCGTAGCGGGTGTCGGAGATATCATCGTTATTGACGCGCAGATCCATGATGATGCGGTCATCGGGGGTAATCTGCGGCGTCACCTCGAGCGACAGCACGGCTTCCTTGAACTCGGTAGTGGTGGCTCCGCTGGACGACGCCTCCTGATACGGCACCTCCTGTCCCTGCTTGATCACAGCGGTACGCTGGTTGGCGGTAATCACCTTGGGCTGGGAGATGGTTTGGCTCTTGCCCTCGCTCTCCAGCGCCCGGAGCTCCAGGTCGATCAGAATGTCGCCGGAAAGATAGCCGAAGCTGAACGCGCTGGCGGGGTTGGTCGCATTGCCCAGATCGACCGCCAGACCGCCGCCATAGGAGGCAGGATCGTCCGACGTCGTGGGCACCGTCGAGGCATCGCCGTCTGCCGCGCCGCCAAGATCGAAGTGGCGCCCGCCATTGGCCGACATGCCCCAGTTGACCCCGAGCTCGCGGGTCGCGCTGTCTCGGGCGATCACGATCCGCGCTTCGATCTGAACCTGACGCACGGGGACGTCGAGATGATCGATGGTGCGCCGGATGGCATCGAGCTGGTCGCGCGTGTCCTGGAGAATCAGCGTGTTGGTACGCGGATCGACGGTGACGCGACCGCGCGCCGACATCATGCCGACGCCCTCCCCCCCCTGCAGCAGCGTGGCCAGGGACTCGGCCTTGGCGTAACGAATCTGCAGAAATTCCGTGGTCAACGGCGCCAGCTGCGCCGACTGCTCGCGCGTTTCCAGCGTCTGGCGCTGCAGGCTGGCCAGCTCGCCGGTCGGCGCCACCATCATCACGTTACCTTCCCGGCGGGCCGACAGACCATGGTTGCGCAATACCAGATCGAGCGCCTGGTCCCACGGCACGTCGGTCAGATTGAGGGTCACGTTGCCCTGCACACCGTCGCTGGCGACCACGTTGAGCCCCGACTCCTCGGCGATGATCGACAGCACGTCCCGTACTGGAATGTCCTGAAAATCGAGGGTGATGCGGTGACCGGTATACTCGGGTCGATTCTCGGCCTGGGGGCGTTCGACACTACCCGCGGGCGCCAGCTCTATCGTCAAACGGCGGCCGTTCTGGGTCACCAACGGCTCCACCGCCTCGGAGGCTACGATGTCGAAGACGATGCCATCGGCGCTGCGACGCGGCACGATACGCGACACACGGGTGCCGAAATCGCTGACGTCGAGCGTCTGGTACTGCTCGTCAGGCAAGCGGGTGCCGGGGAGCGAGACCGAAACCTGGCGTCCCTGCCCCGACACCTCGGCGGCGATACCGGCACGATCGAGCACGAGCTCCAGTTGTCCGGCACCATCCGCGCCGCGTCGAAAGTCGATCGAGGTCACCTCGGGTGGCGTCGACACCGCCGCCATCCCGGACTCGCCAGCAGGCGCGCTCGCGACGGCCGAATCGGTCGCGGCCGACCCAGCGGCCTTGTCGCCGAAATGAACCACGACCTTGCCGTCGAGACGCTCCAATCGGTAGTCGGCAGGCGATGCCAGCTCGAACACCAGCCGGGTACGTGTCCCCGCTCCCAGCACTCTGACCGAATCGACGCCGGCACTGCCGATGGCGAAGCTCGACTGCGACAGCCCGCTCTGGGCCTGCAGCAGATCCAGCGCCAGCCGCGGGGGTGCATCGGTGCGATAACCGCGAATGTCCGGCACGCCGCCGACGAAATCGAGACCGACGTCCAGGCGGCCAGCACCCCGGTCGGTGAAGGTCATCGCCGTCAGCGTCGTCACTGCCGGTGCCGCCCAGGCGGCGAACGCCAGCGCCCACAAGGTCAGTGCTGCTGCGCATGCGACCAAGCACCGTCGAGAAGTCATAGTATCCCCTGCTACCGTTGCCGCCGGCTGCCACCGTCGGATTCTTGTTCTGCCATGTCCAGGCGCTGGAGACGCTCGCTCCAACCCCCTTCGGGAGTGCGGACGGTCTCTACCAGCACCAACCCTCGCGGCTCGACGCTGATGATCCGGCCATAATCCCGGCCCAGATAATCGCCCTTGAAGAGGCGATGGATGGCGCCATCCGGCGCGGAGACCAGCCCCGACAGGGTGTTCCCCACCGTCAACGTGCCCACCAGGCTCAGACTGTCCAGCTCAAAGGCTTCCAGTGGCTGACGTGGACGCTCGGCATCCGGCAGTGGCGTGACATCGGCAGGCTTGACCTCTTCAATCGCTTCAGCCACGAAGGGACTCCGGCGATACGCCTGGTCGTAGCTGGCGGTGGCGTACCGAGGCATCTCCGGTAGCGCCGCAATCTGTCCCTGGGGCTTGTGACGCAGGGTGTCCAGGTGCGCCTGCAGCGCTCCCAGGTTGGCGTCTTCGCAGCCGGCGAGCAGGGCGCCGATGACCAGCCACCCGACGAGGAGAATGCGGCTCGACTTCACGATTTCCCTCTCCGCTTCTGTGAATCGACAGCCGGATCGCGATCCTCTCGATAGCGGTAGGTCTTCGCCAGCATCGCCAGCTTGAGATGGTCACCCACCGGCATCAGCGTGAAATCGTGAAGCGTGACGATCCTCGGCATCGCGGCGACGCGGGCCAGAAAAGCCGATATCTGATGAAAGTCGCCGCGCACCTGAATATCGAAGGGCTGTTCGATGTAGAACTCCTGCTCCACTGCAGGGCGCAGCGTGATGCTATCGATGTCGAGCTGTTGCTCGCGTGCCGCGTCGCTGATGGCGTCCAGCAACGCGGGCACTTCCGCGTCGCTTGGCAACATCTCGAGAACGCTCTGCATGCGAGCCTGGAGTTCGCCCATCTGGCGCTCCATCGCCGGCAGATTGACCGCCTGATAGGAGAGCGTCTCGAAGCGCTGCAACGCCTGCTGCTCCTGCGTGATCAGTCGCTGATGCATTTCCCGCGGCGTCGAGGCCAGCAACCACTGGGTGACCCACATCGATCCCAGCAGCACGCTCAGTGCAATCAATCCCTGGAGCGTAACGGGCCAGGTGCCGGCTTCCTTGACGTCGAGTTCGCGCCACTGCAACTCGCGCAGCTGGCGCCACTGATCTGCGCACGCGCCCCGCCAATCGCTCAGCCATGATCTGTTCGACGCCGGACGCTTCATGAACCCGCCTCCGGTTCGATATCGTCGATGGCGTGCTCATCGACACTCATGTGAAAGCGCTTGGCCGACACCGCGCCCTCGTCGGACTGCACGTCCGACAGCAATGGGATGTCGAACGCGGCGCTGTTGTCGAGCGCCCTCATCTGGTCGGATACCTGGCGATTCGAGGCCGCGACGCCACTCAGCTCGAGCCTGCTGCCCTTGCGGCGCAATTCGGTGTAGTGGACGCCGTCGACCACAGTGGCCGTCAACTGATCGAGAACGCGGATGGTCAGGGGCCTGCTCGACTGCAGCTCGCTGATCACCTCGATCTGTTTCAGCATGCGTTCGCGCAGCTGGCGGAAATCGCGCATCACCTGGATATCACGCGTGAGCGCGTCGGTATCGCGCTGAATCAATGCCAGCCGGGCCTGCCCCGCTCGCACCATGGATTCCTCGTACTGTGCGATGCAAAAACCCACCACCAACCCGAGCAGCAGCGTCAGCAGCAGCCCTTGCTTGAATCGCCGAGTCCGGCGCAGACGGTGTCGCTCCCGCCACGGCAGCAGGTTGATTTCGATCGTCATGACAGCGCCCGCATGGCAAGGCCGCAGGCCGTCAGCATCGCCGGGGCATCCGCGGCCAGGGCACCGACATCCAGCCGCGAGTGGATCCGCATCTGCGCAAAAGGGTTGGCAAGCGTTGCCTCCAGCCCGCTCTGGGCTCGCAGGCGCTCCGCGAACCCCGGTAGCGCACTCGAGCCGCCGGCGAGTACCAGGCGCCGAACCTGCTGCTGCCCCGCGGAGGTGTAATAGAGCTGCAGCGAGCGCCCGATGTGCTGAATCAGGGTATCGATGAACGGCAGCAGGACTTGCTGGCGATAATCGTCGGGCAATCCGCCGCGCTTCTTGGCCCGGCCGGCCGCATCGAAACTCATGCCGTAACGCTTGCTGATGGCATCGGTTAGCTGCCGCCCGCCGTAGAGATTGTCGCGGCTATAGACGATCCTTCCGCCCTTCAGGACATGGAATGCGCACAGGTTGGCGCCGATATCCACCAGCGCCGTACTGTCCCCTTCTTCCTCGTGCGAGGTACGCAGATCACGGCAGACGCGCTCGAGCGCGAAACCCTCGACATCCACGGCCACCGTCTCCAGACCCACCGCTTCCATGGTCGACACCAGCGTTTCGATATCCTGCTGGCGACAGGCCACCAGCAGAATTTCCTGCTGATCGTCATAGCGTGGGTGGGGACCTAACCGCTGAAAGTCGAAAGCGACTTCATTGAGGGGGAACGGGATATGCTTGTCGGACTCCATCTGGATCCGCGCTTCGATCTCGTCGTCACTGAGCGAGGCCGGCAGCGAAAGCACCCGCGTGATCGCCGCCGAACTGGGCACCGCGACCACGGCGCGCCGGGAGCGAAGCTGGGCATGCTCGACCGCGCGACGCAACGTATCCTCGACCTCGCGCTTGTCGCGGATGCGCCTTTCGACGACGGCACCCTCACGCAGGGGACGCACCGCGTAGCTGTCGATTCTCAAGCCGCCGGCGCGACGCTCCAGCTCAAGCAGCTTGACGGTGGCGGACGTGATATCCACGCCCACCAGACCTTGAGAGGATCTTTTCAAGCGCAACACTGTCTTACCCCGCCGGAACTCGAAAATCCTAATCAGGGTTAACGGCGGCACCGAAACCAACTTGAGACATTTTGTTACACTTATTTCTTGGTGCTTGCAGGAAGCGGCACGAGTGAAACTGGCCCCGACTCTATCGCATCCATATAATGCCCCGATGCTGAATCATGTCCGACGCCAGGGATAGCGAGCACGCACGCGGCCGGACCGCCACCAGTCAAGGATCACCCCTTCATATGAAGCTTTTTACCCGCCTACTGACGACCGCCTTCTGGCTACTGCTGTCGCTTTGCGCCGGCGTGGTGCTGGCAGTCATTGGCGCTGGGCTCTACTTCGCCCCCGGCTTGCCGGACGTGCGCCAGCTCCAGGATTACGAGCTTCAGACGCCACTGCGTATCTATACCGAAGACAACAAGTTGATCGGCGAATATGGCGAAGAGCGCCGCATGCCGGTCAGCTACGACGAAATTCCCAAGCCGCTGATCAACGCACTGCTGGCCGCCGAAGACGCCAATTTCTACAACCACCCCGGGGTCGATCCCAAGGGACTCGTGCGCGCCGCTGTCGAGCTGGCCTCTTCGGGCAATATCCAGTCCGGCGGCAGCACCATCACCATGCAGGTGGCACGTAATTACCTGCTGACCCTGGATCAGACCTTCACCCGCAAGATCCGGGAAATCCTGCTGGCGCTGCAGATGGAGCAGATCCTGAGCAAGCCGGAAATCCTCGAGCTCTACGTCAACAAGATCTACCTCGGACATCGCTCCTATGGTATCGCCGCCGCGGCCAATACCTACTATGGCAAGCCGTTGGCCGATCTGACCCTGCCGGAGTACGCGATGATCGCGGGGCTACCCAAGGCGCCGTCGAGCTTCAATCCACTGACCAACCCGGAACGCGCACTGATTCGGCGCAACTGGATTCTCTACCGGATGCGCCAGCTCGGCTCGATCGACCAGGCCGCCTACGACGAGGCGGTCAAGGCTCCCATCACCGCCAGCCGCCATACGGCACAGGCGGAAGTCGATGCGCCCTACGTCGCGGAGATGGCCCGCGCCTACGCCGTCGAGCGTTTCGGCGACAAGGCTTACACCGACAACATTCGTGTCACCACCACGCTCGATAGTCGGCTGCAGACCGAGGCGCGCGATGCGCTGGTACAGGGCCTGATCGACTACGACACTCGCCATGGCTGGCGTGGGCCAGAAGAGAAGGACGTCCCGCCGAGCCTCGTCGAGGCGCAGGATCGCACCGAACGTCAGGGCCTGGAAGAAGAGCTGTCGGAATCGCCCGAAGTCATCGAAACCGCACGCCAGGCGGCTCAGTCCAGCGAGGCCACGATCGAGGGCGTCGACGGCGACGTCAGCAACTGGCTCAAGGTGCTGCAGCGCACGCCCGCCTATGGACCGCTCCAGCCCGCCATCGTGACCGCCACCGACGGCAAGCAGATGCGCGTGCTCGACGCCGACGGCAAGGTCATCACCCTTGGCTGGGATGGCCTGAAGTGGGCGCGCGAGTACAAGAGCGCCAAGTGGCGAGGGGGCGAGCCCGCCAATGCCGCCGCCATCGCCGACCGCGGTGACTTGGTCCGCATCATGCAAGAAGGCGATCAGTGGCGTCTGTCACAGCGTCCCGGCGCCGAGGGCGCCATTGTCGTCCTCGATCCGCAGACCGGCGCCATCGATGCACTCCAGGGCGGGTTCAGCTTCGCCGCCAGCAAGTTCAACCGGGCCATCCAGGCGCAGCGCCAGGTCGGCTCCAACTTCAAGCCCTTCGTCTATCTGGCGGCGCTGCAGGAAGGCGACATGACCGCAGCCACCATCATCAACGACGCGCCGGTGGTGATGTCCCAGTACAGCGGCGACGACTGGCGCCCCGAAAACGCGGAGCGCCAGTTCCGCGGGCCGACACGCCTGCGGGTCGGGCTTTACACCTCGCGCAACCTGGTGACCATCCGCGTACTGCAGTCGCTGGGGCTCGACAACGCGCTGAACTTCCTCGAACGCTTCGGCTTCTCGCGGAACCGCCTGCCGCACGGGCTGTCGCTGGCGCTGGGCAGCGCCTCGCTGACGCCGCTGGAGATCGCCAACGCCTATGCGGTGCTGGCCAACGGCGGCTTCCAGGTCTCGCCCTGGTACATCAAGGAGGTCACTCAGGGTAGCCAGAACACCGTGGTCGAAAAGGCCAATCCGCTGGTCGCCTGTCGCGACTGCGCACCGGATGCGACACAGACCGAAGTCGATGGCGAGCCCCGCCGCATCGCGCCCCGCGTGGTGGATCCGGACGCGCTCTACATCCTGCGTAGCATCCTGCGCGACGTCATCGAACACGGCACTGGTCGCGGCGCGCTATCGCTCAACCGCAGCGACATCGTCGGCAAGACGGGCACCACCAACGATCAGCGTGATGCCTGGTTCTCCGGCTTCAACAACTCGCTCGTGACCACGGTATGGGTCGGCAAGGACGACAACACCACGACGGCGGAATACGGTGCTCAGGCCGCCCTGCCGATCTGGAAAGCGTTCATGGGCCCGGCACTGGAAGGCACCCCGGAAGTGATTCCCGAAGCCCCCGATGACATCGTTCGGGTTCGCATCGATCCGGATACCGGCAAGCGCCTGCACGAGGATCAATCCGGCGGCATCAGTGAAATTTTCCGCAAGGACAACCTGCCTGACTATCAGCCACGCGGTATCCGCCCGGAACTCGAAGATGAGAGCGGTTCGCAAGGCACTGGCACCTACGAAGCTATCTTCTGATACATTGGTCGAGGCCCGGTCAATCAAGACCAAGGCCGTCGGGGCTGGCGCCCCGACGGCCTCGTTCCAGATGGCTGTTCCAATCCGCTCTTCACCGCAACAGGACGTCGCAGCGACGTTGAGAGAGATGTCATGCCCCTGCCCAGTTGCCGATGGTGGCTACTGATCACCTGTCTGATGGCTTCGCCGTCCTACGCCGAGCTTTTCTACGCACCGCCGGCGCCCGATGAAAATGCGCCCAACTTCAGCGGCAACGCCGAACTCGGCTACACCAAGCTGACCGGCAATACCGATACCCAGACGCTGCTCGCGAAGGCTCGCCTGACCTGGCTGACCGGGCGCAATACGCATACGTTTCGGGCCGAGACCCGCAGCGTCCAGGACAATGACAACACCACTTCGGAGCGGTATCTGGTCGGTGCGCGCGAACGCTACGAGCTCGAGAACAACAACTATCTGTTCGGCTTCGCGCGCTGGGAGCGCGATCGATTCAGCGGCTACGACTCGCAGTTCACGACCATTGCCGGTTACGGGCGCCAGCTGTTGAACGGACCCACGCACACGCTGTCTGCCGAAGTCGGCCCAGGCTATCGTCATGACGTCTATGCCGACGACAGCGACGATGACGATGACGACGCTTACGAAGGCGGCAGCAGCGACGATCTGGCGCTGGCCTACGCGGCGCTGGACTACACTTACAACTTCAGCGACGACATCTCCTTCGATCAGGAGCTGTCGGCGGAAGCGACTCACATCAGTGTCACTACCCGTTCACTCTCGTCGATTACCTCGCAGCTCAACTCTCACCTTGCGCTGCGGGTCTCCTACGATGCCAGGAGCAACACTCATCCGCCGCCGGGCGCCGAAGCCCGCACCGACACCACGACCTCGGTCTCGATTCTCTATGGCTGGTAGCCCCGCCGACGGCTCTGGGTCGCTGTAAAAAGACGGCCACGGGTCGCCATACAAGATCTTTGAAAAGCACGATGCCGCCTCTCGGGGCGGCATCGTCATATTCCACGACCAACCGTTATCGGCCGTAGATCTCCTTGACGCTTTTCAGCGGATAGTGAGAGGGGTAGGGCTTGCCCGCCACGCCGGATTCCACTGCGGCCTGTGCCACTGCTGCCGGGATTCGTTCAAGCAGACGTGAATCCACCGGTGTCGGGATAATGTAACCGCGCCCGAACTCCAGCGAGTCGACGTCGTAGGCATCCAGCACTTCCTGGGTCACCGGCTCTCTCGCCAGATCTTTCAGCGCATGTACGGCAGCGATCTTCATCTGCTCGTTGATCGCCGAAGCCCGAACGTCCAGCGCTCCGCGGAAGATGAACGGGAAGCCGAGCACGTTATTGACCTGATTGGGATAGTCCGAACGCCCCGTCCCCATGATCACGTCGCTGCGCGTCTCCCGCGCCACGTCAGGATGGATTTCCGGGTCCGGATTGGAACAGGCGAAGACCACCGGATTCGCCGCCATCTTCGCGAGCTGCTCGGGCTTGAACAGGTTCGGCCCGGACAGACCGACGAAGACGTCGGCGCCGTCGATCGCGTCATCCAGCGTACGCAGTGGCGTCTCGGTCGCGAACTGCGCCTTGTAGCTATTGAGATCGCTGCGGCCACTGTGGATGACGCCGTTGCGGTCCAGCATGAAGATGTTCTCGGCCTTGGCACCGCATTCGATCAGGAGCTTCATGCAGGCGATGGCAGCAGACCCCGCGCCAAGACAGACGATGCGGGCCGTCGCCAGCGTCTTGCCGGCGATATCCAGCGCGTTGAGCAGTCCCGCCGCGGTCACGATCGCGGTGCCATGCTGGTCGTCGTGGAACACCGGGATGCTGCAGCGCGCCTTGAGCGCCGCCTCGATCTCGAAGCACTCCGGCGCCTTGATGTCCTCCAGATTGATACCGCCCCAGGTATTGGCAATGCTGGCTACGGTATCGATGAAGGCCTGGGGCGAATCGGCCTCGACCTCGATATCGACGGAGTTGATGCCGGCGAAGCGCTTGAACAGAACCCCCTTGCCTTCCATCACCGGTTTGCTTGCCAGCGGGCCAAGATTGCCCAGACCAAGAATCGCGCTGCCGTCGGAAACCACGGCCACCAGATTGCCTTTACCGGTATAGAGATAGGCATTTTCCGGGTCCAGGGCGATTTCCCGGCACGGTTCCGCCACCCCGGGACTGTAGGCCAACGACAGGTGCTTGGCGGTTTCTGTCGGTTTGGTCAATTCGACCGACAGCTTGCCGGGGATCGGCTTGGCATGATAATCGAGCGCCGCCTGTCTTCTATCGTCACTCATGGGAAATTGTCCAGAGATGAAGGTGGGATGTTTCGGCATCGACGTGCCGTGAGGTGGCGCCAGACTATCGAAAAAGAACAACGCGCACAAATCTTTCCCCTTTTTCGGCTTTCACGACTTTTAAGCGCCTGTTTGAATCACTTAGATGCATTTGGCGACACTTATACCTGGACACCCAGCCATAAAACATCCCTTATCCTGCGTTGCCGGAAGGGAGCTCCTATCGCAACTCGTCTCGTGCCAGGCACATCGAAGCCGATTGATCGCCCACAAAAAAGCCCGCCTTGGTGGCGGGCTTTCTGACAACCGGTCGGTTCCGACGTTACGCGTTCTTGGCCGGTCGTACTGCAGCGCCGAAGCGCTTGTTGAAACGCTCGACACGGCCACCGGTGGTCGCTTGCTTCTGCTTGCCGGTGTAGAACGGGTGGCACTGAGAGCAGACGTCGACGTGAAAATCTTCGTTAGCCGTGGTGCCGATCGAATGGGTCGCGCCACAGGAACAAGTCGCCGTGACCTTCTTGTATTCGGGATGAATAGACTGTTTCATCGTGAAGCCTCGCTTTGCGGTGTACCGCCACCTGATCTCTCGCCAGGCACCGTACACGGATAGGGAATCGCGGTTCACTCCCGCGCGACCGGCCCGCCTGGAATCCCGAAGCGCACCGTTTCAAGACGATGACACCACGGATAAAAGACGCACCCTACGTCGGAAGGCGACGTATTTTAGCAGAACTCTTCATGGAGGCCAATTGGCAGATTCCCGTACCGACCCCGATAGCAGCCCGCCGGTCCCTCGGGTTCTTCGTATCGCCGTTCCCACGCCGCTGAGGCGCCTCTTCGATTATCGCCCCGCCGGCCGGCCCCCTGTCGGCGGCTGGCGCCCCGGGCTGCGGGTCAAGATACCGTTTGGCCGGCGTCATCTGGTGGGAATCGTGATGGAGTGCGCGGCCAGCAGCGAGCTGCCCGCACATCAATTGAAGCCGATCACCGAGCGCCTCGACGACGAGCCGTTGCCGGCGGACTGGCTGTGGCTGTGTCAATTCACCGCCCGCTACTATCAACACTCTCTGGGCGATACGTTGCAGCACGCGCTGCCCGGACCGCTCCGCCAGGGGCGGCCCCTGGAAGCCAGGATCCGCGAACGCTGGCAGCTGAATACCCGCGAAGCCCTCGCCCTCGACGCACTCGGCCGGGCGCCGCGCCAACGGGAACTGGTTCAACTGTTGGCGCAACATCGCCACGGCATGATCACCTCCGCGATCACCGCACAGGGATATACCCGCGCCCAACTGCAGGGGCTGCTCGACAAGGCGCTGATTACCCGCAGCAGTGAACCGCTGATGGCCAGCGAGGGCTGGTCGGGCGCGCTGCTGGCCGAACCGTCGCTGCCGCTCAACCGGGAGCAGGCGGTGGCACTGGCCGCACTCCACGAAGGTCTGGACCGCTTTCATCCCTGCCTGCTGCATGGCGTAACCGGCAGCGGCAAGACCGAGGTCTACCTGCAGCTGATCGAGGGCGTGCTCGGCCAGGGCCGCCAGGCACTGGTGCTGGTGCCCGAGATCGGCCTGACACCGCAGACGCTGTCACGCTTCCGCAAGCGCTTTCGCGCCCCGGTCGTGGCGCTGCACTCAGGGCTGACCGATCTGGAGCGGCTGGATGCGTGGGAAGCCGCCCGCAGCGGACGCGCGCCGATCGTCATCGGCACGCGCTCGGCCATCTTTACACCGCTGGCCCGCCCCGGCGTGATCATCGTCGACGAGGAGCACGACGGCTCGTTCAAGCAGCAGGACGGCCTGCGCTACCATGCTCGTGATCTGGCCATGGCGCGAGCGCACCGCGACGGCGTGCCGATCCTGCTGGGAAGCGCGACGCCGTCGCTGGAAACGCTGGCTCAGGCACGCAGCGGCCGTTACCGGCATCTGCGCTTGACCCAGCGCCCGAGCCGCCACGCGCCGGCCAAACTGGAGCTGGTCGATCTGCGTGGACGCCTGCGCCAGGGCGGCTTGGTTCCCCCGGCGATCGATGCCATCCGTCAGGCACTGAAAGCCGAAGGCCAGGTTCTGGTATTCATCAACCGACGCGGATTCTCGCCCTCGCTGGCGTGCCATCAGTGCGGCTGGATCGCCGAGTGCCGTCACTGCGACTCGCGCATGACCCTGCATCGCCAGCCCCCGCGCCTGGTCTGTCACCACTGCGAACACCAGACGCCCCAGCCGGACGCCTGTCCCGGCTGCGGCAGCGCCGACCTGAGACCGCTCGGCGCCGGTACCGAACGCACCGAAGAGACGCTGACCACACTGTTCCCGGACGTGCCGGTCTATCGTATCGACCGCGACAGCACCCGGCGCAAGGAAGCGTTCGACCAGTTGCTGACCGAGATCCGCCGTGGCGAACCCAGCCTGCTGGTGGGTACCCAGATGCTAGCCAAGGGGCATCATCTCCCTCACGTGACGCTGGTCGTGGTGGTCAACGCCGACGCCGGGCTCTACGCCAGCGATTTCCGCGCGCTCGAGCAGAGCGCTCAGCTGCTGGTCCAGGTCGCCGGCCGCGCCGGGCGGGCGGATCGCGCGGGTCGGGTGCTCGTCCAGACCCTGCATCCCGACGACCCCAACCTGCGCCTGCTGGCGGATGACGGCTACGATGCGCTCGCCTATCAGATGCTCGAAGAGCGTCGTGTGGCCGGCCTGCCGCCCTATCGTTATCTGGCGCTGACGCGTTTCGAGGCGACACGCGAGGAGGATGCCCGCCAGATGGCGGAGGCCGCCGGCGATGCCGTGCGCGAATGGCTCGCCACACGCCAACTGCCGGTACACTGCCTGGGCCCCGTCCCCGCCCCCATGGAACGTCGTCAGAACCGCTACCACCTGCAACTGATGCTGTCGTCGGAAAAGCGCAGCGCTCTGCATGAGGCCGGCGCCTGGCTGGTCGGCTGGCTGGAAAGCAGCGCCACGCGTCGCGTGCGCTGGTCGCTGGATATCGACCCGATGACGCTGAGCTGATGCCGAGGGTTTAAAGCCATGCCGCAATCACTGATAATGGCCGCCCTTTTTCCCGCGTCGTGACGACAGTTTCACGACGTTCAGATCCGCGGCGCCCCGCGCCGGGCCAGACAGCGCATGCCAGGCCCAGGCCCCACGACGACGAAGTAGCCAATGAAAGAGACGATCACACAACTGCTCGAAGCCGCCATCGCCAAGCTGCAGCAGTCAGGCGATCTACCGGCGGACGTGAATCCGGCGATCAAGGTCGATCCGACCCGCGACAAGGCCCATGGCGACTACGCCAGCAACCTGGCGCTGATGCTCGCCAAGCCGGCCGGCTGCAAGCCCCGCGAGCTCGCCGACAAGCTGGTAGCCGCCATTCCCGCCAACGAGGTGATCCGCAAGACCGAGATCGCCGGGCCGGGATTCATCAACTTCTTCGCCGCTACCGACGCCATTGCCGGCATCGTCAGCCAGATCCTGGATGCCGGCGACACGTTCGGTCGCAGCATGATCGGGGCGGGAGAGAAAGTTCAGGTCGAGTTCGTTTCCGCCAACCCGACCGGGCCACTGCACGTCGGTCATGGCCGTGGCGCCGCCATCGGCGACTGCCTGTGTCGACTGCTGGAAGCGACCGGCTTCGAGGTGACCCGCGAGTTCTACTACAACGATGCCGGCGCTCAGATCAACAATCTGATGCGCTCGGTGCAGGCCCGCGCCCGCGGCCTCGGCCCCGATGACGAAGGCTGGCCCGAAAACGGTTATCGCGGCGACTACATCGGCGATGTCGCGGCATCCTATCTGGCCGGCGAGACCGTGACGGCCGATGACCGCGAGGTCACCGCCAAGGGCGATCCCGACGACGAGGCGGCCATTCGCGCGTTCGCCGTGGCCTATCTGCGACGCGAGCAGGATCTCGATCTCAAGGCATTCGGGGTCGAATTCGACGTCTATTTCCTGGAGTCCTCACTGTATGCCGAGGGTCGGGTCGAGGAGACCATCGAGGCACTGGTCTCCGGGGGGCACACCTACGAGGCGGACGGCGCGCTGTGGCTTCGCACCACCGATTTCGGAGACGACAAAGACCGCGTGATGCGCAAGCGCGACGGCGACTACACCTACTTCGTGCCCGACGTCGCCTACCACTACAACAAGTGGCAACGCGGCTTCACCACCGTGATCGACGAACAGGGGGCCGATCACCATTCGACCGTCACCCGTGTTCGCGCCGGCCTGCAGGCCCTCGAGGTCGGGATCCCGCAGGGCTGGCCGGACTACGTGCTGCATCAGATGGTGCTGGTGACCCGCTCCGGCGTCGAGGTCAAGCTCTCCAAGCGCGCCGGCAGCTACGTCACGCTGCGCGACCTGATCGACGAGGTGGGCCGTGATGCCACACGTTACTTTCTTGCCGCCCGCCGCGCCGATTCCCAGATGACGTTCGATATCGATCTCGCGCGCTCGCAGACCAACGACAACCCGGTCTACTACATCCAGTACGCCCACGCCCGCGTCTGCAGCGTGCTGCGCAAGGCCGAGAGCGACGACCTTGCCTTCGACCACTCGACCGCGATGGCCAATCTGGAGCGTCTCGACGCCCCTCAGGAGAAGGCATTGATGAATCGGCTGGCACGCTATCCCGATGTCGTCGAGCGTGCCGCCCGCGCCCGCGAAGCGAATCAGATCGCGCAGTATCTGACCGAACTCGCCAGCGATTTCCACACCTGCTACAACGCCCAGAAAGTCATGGTCGACGATGCCGAGCTGCGCAACGCGCGGCTGGCACTGGGTCTGGCGACGCGCCAGGTCATCGGCAATGGATTGGCGCTACTCGGCGTCAGCGCCCCGGAGGAGATGTAAATCATGGCACGCCGCCCCGATCAGAACAGCCGCCCCTCGGCCTCTCGTTCTTCACCCAAAGGCGCGACGACGAAGTCTCGCTCCAGCCGATCCAACAGCAGCCAGGGCGGCGGTCTCGGTGGCATTCCGGGCTGGCTGTGGGCGATTGCCGGCCTGATTGCCGGCTTCGCACTGTCGCAATACCTGGATCGATCTTCTCCGGAGCCGGTGGCCGCAGTGGTGCCGCGGCCGACCTCCAATCAGGCCGCCAGCGGGGGGGGAAGCAGCGCGCAAAATGGTGGTACGAGCGCCGGCCAGAACACCGCCCAGCCGCCGGCGACGCCAACGTTCGAGTTCTACACGCTGCTGCCGGAAACGGAGGTCATCGCCCCCAACAGTGACAGCTCGGCGCCGGAGCCCACCGCCAAGACGACCCAGGAAGCCGCTGCCGACGATGCCGCGAATCAGACCAAGCAGCCGACGCCCAGCGGCGGTCGCTACGTCTTGCAGGCGGCCTCCTTTCGCGATCTTGGCGACGCCGAACGCCTTGCCAACCGACTCAAGGACTTCGGCCTGCTGGCCAAGATCACCGACGTGCGCGCCAATGGCGATCAGCTATGGCACCGCGTCCAGGTCGGCCCCTACGAGGACAAGCGCGAGCTGTCGCGCGCTCAGGATCTGATGGTGACCCAGGGCATCGAGCCGTTGCTGCTGCGCTTGCAGAACTGAGTCCTCGAATCCGAAACCCCGGGATCGTCCCGCCCTGAGCGCTCGACGTCATCCCGTGGACGGCGCCTCGTCGCTGCAGCTCACCGCTTCACCTCATTACAGCACTTTCATTACAGCACTTCAGGACGGCCGGCATCCCTTGTCGGCCGTTTCTCTTTCCGGGACCCGCAAAAGCCCGCGGCTTGATTTCCCCGTCACCCGCCCACATTTGATGAGTCATGCTGCATCGCGTCATTCATCACCTCGTTCAATGCTGACGCGATCGCACCCGTTTTTCCGTGCCTCCGGTGACACTGGGCGGCGCGCCATTGGGAGTTAAACTGCATGACCACAATCGTATCCGTGCGCCGTGGCGACCAGGTGGCTCTGGCCGGCGATGGCCAGGTTTCGCTGGGCAACACGGTGATGAAAGGCAACGCCAGCAAGGTTCGCCGTCTTTACCGCGGCCAGGTCCTGGCCGGTTTCGCTGGCGGTACCGCCGACGCCTTCACCCTGTTCGAGCGTTTCGAAGCGCAGCTGGACAAGTATCAGGGGCATCTGACCAAGGCTGCGGTCGAGCTGGCAAAAGAGTGGCGTACCGATCGCGCGCTGCGTCGTCTCGAGGCGATGCTGGCCGTGGCCGACAAGACGGCTTCGTTGATCATCACCGGTAATGGCGACGTGGTCGAACCGGAACGCGGCATCATCGCCATCGGCTCCGGCGGCCACTTTGCCCAGGCTTCGGCGCGAGCGCTGCTCGAGAATACCGAGCTCGGTGCCCGCGAGATCACCGAGAAGTCGCTCAACATCGCCGCCGACATCTGCGTCTTTACCAATCACCAGATTACGCTCGAAGAGCTGTAACGAGGCCGCATACCCATGTCTCAGAATATTTCGTCTCACAGCGCCACGACCGATAACGGCGTCACTCAGGAGAGCGCCAACGCTCGACCGGCGCTGACCCAGTCGGCGATGACGCCGCGGGAGATCGTGCATTCGCTCGATCAGTACATCATCGGCCAGCACGATGCCAAGCGTGCCGTCGCCATTGCCCTGCGCAATCGCTGGCGTCGGATGCGTCTCGACGAGGACATGCGCGGCGAGATCGTACCCAAGAACATCCTGATGATCGGTCCCACCGGCGTCGGCAAGACCGAGATCGCGCGACGTCTGGCCAAGCTCGCCGGGGCGCCCTTTCTCAAGGTCGAAGCGACCAAGTTCACCGAAGTGGGCTATGTCGGCCGCGACGTCGAGTCGATCATTCGCGACCTGATGGAAATGGCGATCAAGATGGTCCGCGAGCAGGCCAAGGTCGAGGTGCGCCACAAGGCCCAGGATGCCGCCGAAGACCGCATTCTCGATGCGCTGCTGCCGCGTCCGCGGGGTAGCGAGTATGACGCCGGCCGCGATGACTCCTCGACCCGTCAGGTGTTCCGCAAGAAACTGCGCGAAGGTCAGCTCGACGACAAGGAGATCGATATCGAGGTGACGCCCGCCAGCCAGGGCGTGGATATCATGACGCCGCCCGGCATGGAGGAGATGACCAATCAGCTCCAGAGCCTGTTCGCCAACATGGGCAAGCAGAAGTCCGAAAACCGCCGCGTGACGGTCAAGGATGCCTGGAAGCTGTTGCAGGACGAGGAAGCCGCCAAGCTGGTCAACGAGGAAGAGATCAAGCAGCGCGCGCTGGAAGCGGTCGAGCAGAACGGCATCGTGTTCCTCGACGAGATCGACAAGGTCGCCAAGCGCGGCGAGTCCGGCAGCGGCGGCGACGTCTCTCGCGAGGGCGTGCAGCGAGACCTGCTGCCGCTGATCGAAGGCTCCACCGTTTCCACCAAGCACGGCATGGTGCGGACCGACCACATCCTGTTCATCGCCTCAGGGGCCTTCCACCTCTCCAAGCCTTCGGATCTGATCCCGGAACTGCAGGGTCGTCTACCGATCCGGGTCGAACTCACTGCGCTGACGCCGGACGACTTCAAGCGCATCCTGACCGAGCCTTCGGCGGCACTGACCAAGCAGTACCGGGCCTTGCTCAATACCGAAGGTCTGGACGTCCAGTTCACCGACGACGGGATTTCCCGTATTGCCCAGATCGCCTGGCAGGTCAACGATGGCACCGAGAACATCGGGGCGCGTCGCCTGCACACGGTGATGGAGCGACTGCTCGAGGAAGCCTCTTTCCAGGGCAGTGACTTCGCGAGTCCGCTGGTGGTCGACGCGGACTACGTCAACGACAAGCTGGGCGAACTGGCGGTGGACGAAGATCTGTCGCGGTATATTCTCTAAGGCACGAGCCGCGAAACGCGTCGGTCGCTCGCCGTCATGGCGGGCGATCGGCCCGAAGCCAGGAGTCCGTCATGTCCGTCCCGATTCCCACCCGTGTCCACTACCACAAGGGCGATCGCGAGCTCGAGCTGGGTTATCCCGATGGTCAGAGCTATCGCCTGCCGGTGGAGTTGCTGCGCGTCTACTCGCCCTCGGCGGAAGTCCAGGGCCATCATCCCAGCGAGGCCGTGTTGCAGACCGGAAAGCGCCACGTCGGGCTGCTGGATATCTCCCAGACCGGCCGCTACGCGCTGAAGCTGCACTTCGACGACGGACACGATACCGGGCTTTATACCTGGGAGTACCTTCACGACATGGCGATCCACCGACAAGCGTGGTGGGAAGATTATCTCGCTCGGCTGGCACGCGCCGGCGCCTCGCGCGATGCCAGCGTGATTCAGATTCACCAGGTCTGAAGCCGGACGAGCGACGCCAGGAAATCCCGGGCGAGAGATCTCGAGCAGGAAATCGAAAAGGGCGGCGACCGCAAGGTGCCGCCCTTTTGCGTGCGTGAAGCGCAAAGACAAGTTTGCGACCAGACGCTACAATGCGGACTCGATCGATTCACATCGTTTTGGCCCTGACCTTCAGCGCGTCACCCACATCGGCTCGGTCCGCTCGACAGCTCATCGCCGGACAGCGACAACATCGCCTCGATGGCGATACGATCGCCGCTCGCGTCATCTCGGAGAAAAGCACATGGATAAGCGCACCACCGACTTCGGCTACGAAAAGGTCGCGGTCGACGAGAAGGCCGCCCGCGTGGCCGACGTCTTTCACTCGGTGGCCGCGCGCTACGATGTCATGAACGATCTGATGTCATTCGGCATTCACCGCCTCTGGAAACAGCTGGCACTCGAGCGCAGCGTTGTTCGCCAGGGCCACAGCGTTCTCGACATCGCCGGCGGCACCGGTGACCTGACCCGCCAGTTCGCCAAGCGCGTCGGCCCGAAAGGCCGGGTCATCCTGGCCGACATCAACGAATCCATGCTGCGTGTGGGTCGTGACAAGCTGATCGATCACGGCGTCGGCGACAACGTCAAGTACGTTCAGGCCAATGCCGAAAGCCTGCCGTTTCCGGACAACAGCTTTCACTGCATCACCATCGCCTTCGGCCTGCGCAACGTGACCGACAAGGACGCTGCATTACGCTCGATGACACGGGTACTCAAACCCGGCGGACGCCTGCTGGTGCTGGAGTTTTCCAAGCCGGTCAACGGCCTGCTGTCGAAAGCCTACGATCAGTACTCTTTCCGCCTGTTGCCGCAGATGGGCCGACTGGTGGCCAACGATGCCGACAGCTACCGCTACCTGGCGGAATCGATCCGCATGCATCCCGACCAGGAAACGCTCAAGACCATGATGCAGGCGGCCGGTCTGGAGCGCGTCGAATATACCAACATGACCGGTGGAATCGTCGCGCTACACCGCGGCATCAAGCTCTGAGGGCTGGCGTCATGCTGGATACTTTCGCCCTGGTCGCCCTGGAGCGCTCGCTGAACACGCTGCTGCGTCGTGACCCCGCATCGCCCGCACGTCTGGCAGCGCTGGCCGGCCATACCTTGCGGCTGACCTTCGTCGACGCGGAACTCGGACTGCGCGTGGCTTTTCATGCCGAAGGCGTCACGCTCGGACGCGTCCATGACTGGCACGATTCAGACGATCTCGAAATCACCGTCACTCGCCACGTCATGACTCGCCTCGTGGCCGGCGACTCGCCCGAACGTCTGCTGTTCAGCGGGCAATTGCCGGTCACCGGCCAAACGGGGCTGCTGTCTCCGATCCAGGCGCTGTTCATGGAGCTTGATGTCGACTGGGAAGGCGCGTTATCCCGGGCGATGGGCAACGCGACGGCTCATGGTGTCGCCAGCGGCATTCGCCACCTCGACCGCCAGGCCCGTTTCCTGGTCAGCGAATGGCATCAGGACATGCGCGACTATCTGTTCGAGGAACGGCGCTGGCTGGCCGGACGCGACCAGCTCGCAGTGGCGCGCGACCATCTCACGGCACTTCAGCAATCCGTCGACCGTCTCGGTGCCCGAGTGGCTCGGCTACAACGTGGCCAGGAGTCGCATTCATGAGCTTGCGGTTATTTCGCATCGCCTGGACCGTCTCCCGTTATCGCCTCGACAGCCTGGTGCCTCCGGAACGGCTACCGCCGGTCATCCGTTGGCTATGGCGCTTCGCGCCCGTTCGGCTGATTCCGATCGGCAACGATTCGCGCGGCAAACGGTTACGCCTGGCGCTGGAGTCACTCGGGCCGATCTTCGTCAAGTTCGGCCAGATGCTGTCGACGCGCCGTGATCTGCTGCCGCCGGATATCGCCGACGAGCTCAAGCGTCTTCAGGACCAGGTTCCGCCCTTCCCCGGCGAGACCGCTCGTGCCATGGTCGAAGTCGAACTCGGCAAGACCGTCGAGGAAGCTTTCGCGGCCTTCGACACCGAACCGCTGGCCTCGGCGTCGATCGCCCAGGTTCATGCCGCCGAGCTGCACAGCGGCGAGCAGGTCGTGGTGAAGATCATTCGTCCCGGGATCGATCGCATCATGCGCGAGGATATCGGGCTGCTCTATACCTTCGCGCGCCTGATGCGACGAATTCCCGAAGCGCGCCGCCTGCGGCCGGTCGAGGTGGTTCAGGACTACGAGGCGACCCTGTTCGACGAGCTCGATCTCAACAAGGAAGCCGCCAATACGTCGCAACTCAAGCGTAACTTCCTGAGTTCACCGCTGCTCTATGTGCCGGCCATCCACTGGTCGCTGACCCACCGCCAGGTCATGGTCCAGGAGCGCATCAACGGCATCCCGGTTGCCGATATCGACGCCCTGCGCGCCCAGGGCACCGACCTCAAGAAGTTGGCCGAGCGTGGCGTCGAGATCTTCTTTACCCAGGTCTTTCGCGACAATTTCTTCCATGCCGACATGCACCCGGGCAATATCTTCGTGTCGCGGGACAATCCTGCCGAACCTCGTTACATCGCCATCGACTGTGGCATCGTCGGCAGCCTGACCCGTGAAGATCAGGACTACCTGGCCCGGAACCTGCTCGCCTTCTTCCGCCAGGACTACTACGAGGTCGCGGTGCTGCACATCGAATCCGGCTGGGTCGGGGAAGGCACGCGGGCCAACGAGTTCGCCTCGGCGATCCGGGCCGTCTGCGAGCCGATTCTGGAGAAACCGCTCAAGGACATCTCTTTCGGCCAGGTGCTGCTGGGCCTGTTCCAGACGGCTCGCCGCTTCAATATGGAAGTCCAGCCACAGCTGGTGCTGCTGCAGAAGACCTTGCTCAATATCGAAGGCCTGGGTCGTCAGCTCTATCCCGATCTGGATCTGTGGAGCACCGCCAGACCGTATCTCGAGCGCTGGATGCGCGAGCGCGCCGGCCCCAAGGGGTTCTGGAAAGCCCTGCAGAAGCACGCACCCGAACTGGCTCACCAGATTCCAGAGCTGCCGGTGCTCGCCTATCAGGCGCTATCCGATCGCGAACAGCAGCGTCGGCTCAACCGCCAGCAGACGGAGGCGCTGACGGGCCTCGAAGCCCGCTTCCAGCGAGCCGCGCCTCGGGCCAGGCGCCTGCGTCTGGGCGCCGTTCTGCTGGCCGTGGCGCTGGCCTGGCAACCGATGCTGGAATGGGCCGAACAGCAACCCTGGCCGGTACTGGTCGCCGCCGGACTGGGCTTGGTGCTGCTCGCCTGGCGCTGAGTCTATAATGGTGGCCCGAGCCACGACGTCGTCGAGCGCCTCGCCGGGCCAAATTCGCTATACACGCAGGAATGTCATCTGATGAGTGATACCCTCGAGCAACTGGCAGCGGTACTGGACGCCCGTCGCAGCGCGGACCCGGGCAACTCCTATGTCGCGCAGCTGCATCACCGAGGCCTCAACAAGATCCTGGAAAAGGTCGGCGAGGAAGCCACCGAAACGCTGCTTGCCGCCAAGGATTTCGAGGTAGATGATGCACGAAGCCGTCAGGATCTGGTCGGCGAAGTGGCCGATCTCTGGTTTCACAGTCTGGTCATGCTGTCGCATCTCGATATCGATCATAGGGAAGTGCTGGCGGAACTGGCCCGGCGTGCCGGCGTCTCGGGGCTGGACGAAAAGGCCTCGCGCCAACGAGATTCATGAATCATCATCGCGCCAACGCGCATCGGTAAGGAGAGAGTTATGCTGGGCGGGATTAGTATCTGGCAGCTGTTGATCGTCCTCGGGATCATCATCCTGATTTTCGGCACCAAGAAACTGCGCAACGTGGGCAGCGACCTCGGCGGCGCCGTCAAGGGCTTCAAGAAAGCCGTTGGGGAAGATGAAGAGGAGAAGAAGGGGAGCAACACGCAGCAGAGTATCGACCACTCCCAGGACGCGACTCGCAACACGACGCCCCATGACACGACCAGCCAGGACAGCAACTTCGACAGTCGCCCCGACGAGACGAAGACAACGTCCGGCGACAAGGTCGAGCGCCAGTAACCGACATGTTCGATATCGGCTTCTTCGAACTTCTGCTGATCGGCATCGTCGGCCTGCTGGTGCTGGGTCCCGAGCGACTGCCCAAGGCGGCACGAACCGCCGGCCTGTGGGTCGGTCGGATCAAGCGCAGCGTCTCGACCATGCAACGGGAAATCACCTCCCAGCTGGAAGCCGAAGAGCTGCGCCAGAAGCTCGCCGAGCAGCAGAAAAAACTGGATGAAGGCATCAATCAGGCGCGGCGCGGCGTCGAAAGGAGCTTCGAGAGCGAGTCGAAAAACGACTCGTCCGCTTCGACGTCAGCATCCGCGGCCGGCGGCGATCGCGAGCAGACCGCCCTGCCTTCCGATACCGACCTGCCCTCGTCGTCTTCCGCGCCGGGTTCGCCGCCTTCCACGCCCTCCTCCTCACCTGCGGACAAGGATTCGGCTCCCCGATGAGCGATGCCTCCTCTCCACCGCCAGATGACAAGCAGCCACAGGCACCGTTGATCGAGCACCTGATCGAATTGCGCTCGCGCCTGCTCAAGGCGGTAATCGTCGTCGTGGTGATTTTTCTCGGGCTCTACGCTTTCTCCAACGACATCTACCGTTTCGTGGCCGATCCCCTGGTGGCATTGCTGCCGGTCGGGTCGAAGATGATCGCCACCGAGGTCACGTCGCCCTTCCTGGCACCGTTCAAGCTGACCATGGTGGTCGCCGTCTTCGCGGCGATCCCGTTCATTCTCTATCAAGCGTGGGCGTTCATCGCACCGGGGCTCTACAAGCACGAGAAGGCACTGGCGTTTCCGCTACTCGCCTCCAGCATTCTGCTGTTCTACTGCGGCGCGGCTTTCGCCTACTACGTGGTGTTTCCGCTGTTGTTCAGCTTCTTCGTGCATACCGGGCCTCAGGACGTCACGGTGATGACGGACATCAACGCCTACCTCAATTTCGTGTTGAAGATGTTCTTTGCTTTCGGCGTCGCCTTCGAGATCCCCATCGCCACGTTTCTGGTGATCTGGACCGGGATCACCGACGTGAAAAGTCTGAGCCAGAAGCGCCCCTACGTGATTCTGATCTGCTTCATCGTCGGCATGCTGCTGACCCCGCCGGACATCATCTCGCAAAGCCTGCTGGCCGTGCCCATGTGGCTACTGTTCGAGGTAGGCATCATCTTCGGCCGTATCGTCCAGCGGCGACGCGCGGAAGAGCCGACCGAGGCTGGCTGAGCCGCTTGCTTGTCGAACTGCTGCGACAACCGCCCTCAACCTGGCGTTCGCCACGGTTGTTATACTGAGGCGTCGAACCCACTGTCATCGTTCTGTCACTCGCCGTCGGTAAGTTAGCTACCGGCGCCGCGAACGTGTCGAAAGGCACGCTCGCCGTCTATCGTGGAGAGATTCATGCGTTACAACCTTCCTCGTCAGTATCCGGCCACACGCCTGCGTCGTCTGCGCAAGAGCGACTTTTCCCGCCGCCTGGCCAGAGAGTCGACACTGACGACGGACGACCTGATTCTTCCCGTGTTCGTCCTCGATGGCGAGAAACGCCGCGAACCGGTCGCCTCGATGCCGGGTGTCGAACGACTGTCCATCGACGAATTGCTGCGCGAGACCGAGGAGCTGGTCGAGCTCGGTATTCCGGCGATCGATCTTTTCCCGTTCACGCCGGCGGAAAAGAAGACCTTCGACGGGGCCGAAGCATGGAATCCGGATGGCGTGATTCAGCGTGCGATCCGGGCGCTGCGCGAGCGATTCCCGGAACTCGGCATCATCACCGACGTGGCGCTCGATCCTTACACCACCCATGGTCAGGACGGCGTACCGGACGACAACGGCTACCTGATCAACGATCGCACCATCGAGGCGCTGATCAAGCAGGCACTGTCCCACGCCGAAGCCGGCGCCGACGTGATCTCGCCATCCGACATGATGGACGGTCGGATTGGCGAGATTCGTGCCACCTTCGAACGCGAAGGGCTCCACGAGACCCAGATCATGGCCTACTCGGCCAAGTACGCCTCAAAGTATTACGGCCCGTTCCGCGATGCCATCGGTTCCAGCGCCAACCTGGGGAAGGCCGACAAGTTCAGCTACCAGATGGATCCGGCCAACACCAACGAGGCGTTGCACGAAACCGCCCTGGATATTCAGGAAGGCGCCGACATGGTGATGGTCAAGCCGGGCATGCCCTACCTGGACGTGATCCAGCGCGTGAAAGAGTCGTTCGGCGTGCCCACCTTTGCCTATCAGGTCAGCGGTGAGTACGCCATGCACATGGCCGCCTTCGAGAATGGCTGGCTGGATGCGGACAGCGTGATTCTGGAATCGCTGACCTGCTTCAAGCGCGCGGGCGCCGACGGCATCCTGACCTACTTTGCCAAACGCGCCGCACAACTGCTCAAATCCTGAGGACCGCGGGCGTGTCTACCCCGGTACCGGAGACTTCTCATGACAGACTCAGGCACACCCGACACGCCCGACACCTCTACCGATACCGATATCCCGCTGGCGGTTATCGGTGACGAGATGAACACGGCACCCTTGCGCGTCAACCGCACGCGCAAGGGCATTCACGCCAAGCAAACGCCTTCTTCCCATGCGGATCTCGATGACCCGGCGCTCTATTTCAACCGGGAACTGTCACATCTGCAGTTCAATATCCGCGTGCTCGAGCAGTCATTGGATGCCTCGCACCCGCTGCTCGATCGCCTGATGTTCCTGTTGATCGTCTCTTCCAATCTCGATGAATTCTTCGAAATTCGGGTCGCCGGGCTCAAGCATCAGCTGGCCTCGTTCCACGAGGAGACCGGCGCCGACGGCATGCCGCCCATCCGCGTGTTGCAGGAAGTCTCACGCATCGCTCATGAGCAGGTGGAACGCCAGTACCGCATCCTCAACGATGTGCTGGTACCGGCTCTGGAAGAGCAGAAGATCCGTTTTCGACGTCGCGCTCAGTGGACACCCGAGCAGGCCGCCTGGGTCGCGGACTACTTCGAGGAGGAGATCGCACCGGTCATCAGCCCGATCGGACTCGACCCCTCGCATCCGTTTCCTCGGCTGGTCAACAAGAGCCTCAACTTCATCGTCGAGCTCGATGGCACCGATGCCTTCGGCCGCGAGGGCGGCATGGCGATTCTGCCCGCCCCACGCTCGCTGCCGCGACTGATCCGGCTGCCGGCGGCGCTCTGCGAGGAGGGTTTCACCGACTACGTGTTTCTGTCGTCGATGATCCACGCCCATGCCCATGAAGTCTTTCCCGGCATGGAGGTGGGGGGCTGCTACCAGTTCCGGCTGACCCGCAATGCCGACCTGTCGGTCGATCCCGAAGAAGTCTCGGACCTGGCCTCGGCACTGCGCGGTGAGTTGCTGGCACGACGCTATGGCAGCGGTGTCCGTCTGGAGGTCGCCGACAACTGTCCCGACAGCCTGATCGACTTTCTGCTCAAGCAGTTCGAGCTTGGTGAAGAGGACCTCTACCGGGTCAATGGACCGGTCAATCTGACCCGGATGATGGCCGTGCTCGGCGATGTACAGCGCCCCGATCTGCGCTACCGACCCTTCACTCCGGGCCTGCCCAAGCCATTGCGCGGCGAGGTCAACCTGTTCTCCGCCATCCTCCAGGGCGATATTCTGCTGCACCACCCCTTCCAGTCGTTCAATCCGGTAGAGGATCTGCTGCGCCAGGCGGCACGCGACCCCGACGTGATGGCGATCAAGCAGACGCTCTACCGCACCGGCGCCGACTCCTCGATCGTCGGCGCACTGGTGGAAGCCGCGCGCGGCGGCAAGGAAGTGACCGTGGTCATCGAGCTGCGCGCGCGCTTCGACGAGGCCGACAATCTGGTACTGGCTTCCCGGCTGCAGGAGGCCGGCGCCATCGTTATCTACGGCGTCATGGCCTACAAGACTCACGCCAAGATGATGCATATCGTGCGCCGCGAGAAAGGCGCGCTACGTCACTATGCTCACCTGGGAACCGGCAATTACCACGCCAAGACCGCCAAGCTGTACACCGACTACAGCCTGATGACCACCAACGAGGCGCTGTGCGAGGACGTGCACAAGGTGTTTCAGCAGCTCTCCGGCATGGGCAAGCCGCGCAAGATTCACACGCTGTTGCATGCACCGTTCACGCTGCACAAGGCGCTGATCGAAATGATCGAACGCGAGGCCAAGCTGGCCGAAAGCGGCAAGAAGGCCCGGCTCGTCATCAAGTGCAATGCGCTGACCGAGCCCAGGCTGATTCGGGCACTCTACCGGGCCTCTCAGGCTGGCGTGATCTGCGACCTGATCATTCGCGGCATGTGCTGTCTGCGCCCCGGCATTCCGGGCATCTCCGACAATATCCGGGTGCGCTCGATCATTGGCCGCTTCCTCGAGCACACCCGCGTCTACTACTTCCACAATGACGGCAAGCACGACGTGTGGTGTTCCAGCGCCGATGCCATGGAACGCAACATGTTCCATCGGGTTGAGACCTGCTTCCCGCTGCTGGACAAAAAAGTGGCGCAGCAGGTACGCAAGGATCTCGACACCTATCTACTGGACAACTGCCAGAGCTGGGAGCTCGACACCGAGGGGCAGTATCAGCTGCGCAACCCCGGCGATGCCGAGCCGATCAGCGCCCAGGAAACGCTGCTTTACGCCTACGCCAGCCAGGCCTGAGAACGCTACCGTCGCGCCCGGCCAGGGCGCGGCGGCAGGCCCCCTTCCACAGCGTTTCCTGCAGCCGTAAAGCGATGCCTGACGCTAGCCCTATCACTTATCCTCGGCCCTAGGCACTGTCTGAAAAGTACTGCGCTCGCCCATGCGGCGTTAAAAATCGGCTCACTGAACAATCGGCTCACTGAACAACGTTCAGAACGTCCGAAGGACGGCCCGAAGGGCGAGCGGAGCGAGTCGCATGCTCATTGACACCGCGTAAACTGGAGCGCCAGCCCGGTCCGCTTTCGCCGATCTTTGCCTTAGCTACGCGTCCCGGTCTTGCCTTCGCTCGTCGACGTTTCAGACAGCACCTAGCACTATCGCGGTCTATATCGCTCTCCAGACCAGCACATCGGCTGTTTTCACATCTTGGTTCTTACGTCCTGGGTGCTCACGTCGCGTGTGCTCATCTCATCTGTATATGGCCCGCGCTGACAGGGCTGCGGCGCCCTTCCTCGGCACCTACCGCTGGCATCTCCCTGAATGAAAAGGGCCGCGCAGTGCGGCCCGAGACTCGAGTGGCGAGTTGGTTGGCGTGGTGGGACAGCCGCGGGTCAGACCCCGACCTCTCCACCGTCGCGCTTGCGGATAACCACGGTGGAGGCCCGCGGGCGGACACTCTCCGAGGTGGTGGCGACCGTGGCATCCTGGACGCTGGCGTCAGGATCGGCCGGCCAGTTACCCGGGTGCTGGATGTTGATGAACAGCGAGGTCTTGTCCGGCGTGGCGAAGATACCGGTCACCTCACAGCCGTTGGGGCCGACGGCGAAACGCTTGAGCTGGGCCTGGTCCGCGGCATCGATGACCGCTTTGTCTCCCGGACCGCGGCTGACGCTGCCCGGCACCACCGCCAGCACCTGGTCGTTGGTATAGTCGGTGACGTTTTCGTAGCCGTTGTCGGTCTCGATCCACAGGATGCCGCGGCCATCGCCGCGGTCGTCGTACCACAGGCCGTCGGGGCTGGCGAACTGGTTGAGTTCGGTGAGACCCGAGAAGTTGTCGGGATCATTCTCGGCGGCGCCGAAGACGAACACTTCCCATTCGAAGCCGGTGGCCGACGGCGAAGGCTCGCGCCAGCGAATGACCTGGCCACCCTCGTTGTCCGGACGCGGGTTGGGGGCATTGACCGGGGCCGTGGCATAGCCCGCGCCAAGCGCCTCGGCGTCGCTGCCACCGCTGGTGTAGGTGGCGTCGGTGCCCTCGGCGGTGCGCTTGGAGTTGTTGGTCAGGGTCATGTAGACCTCGCCCGACGACGGGTCGACGGTGCCCCACTCGGGGCGGTCCATCGGCGTCGCGCCCATGAAGTCGGCGGCGTCACAGGTGTTGATGATCACCCCGGCGAGATCGCGCTCGTTGGCCAGTTCCAGCGCCTGCCACAGTGACTTGCCATCCCGAGTGGTGGCATCCGGGGTCAGCGGCAGCCAGTCGCCGCTGCCGTCGGCGTTGAAGCGTGCCACGTAGAGGGTGCCCTCATCGAGGTACTTGGAACCGATCGCCAGGCGGTCGTAATCCTGCCCCGGGCGATTGGCGTCCTTGGGATCCCAATTGGCCTTGGAGACGAACTTGTAGATGTACTCGTTGCGCGAGTCGTGGCCAGAGTAGAACACCACCGGCTCGCCCTCGATCACCTTGCCCGGCCAGCACCCCTCGTGGCGGAAGCGCCCGATATGGGTGCGCTTGAGCGCGGCGGTCTCGGTGTCGACGCTGTCTGTATTGCCATAGGGGTCGATCTCCACCACATAGCCGAAGGTACGCGGCTCGTTGCGGTAGTCGCCGGCGGCGGAGGCGGCACTCGGGGTGGCATCGAAGCGCACGAACTCGCCATTGGAACCGCCCTGGGCGGTCTCCCAACCGTAGCGGCCGCGGCCTTCGGGCAGCCCCAGGCGGTCGTCGTCGCGATAGCGTCCGCTCGATTTGGTGAAGACCTCGGGCCAGTTCTCCTCGCAGGTAAGATAGGTGCCCCAGGGTGTGTAGCCGTTGGCACAGTTGTTGTTGGTGCCGCGAGTGTGCGTGCCGTTGGTGGAATAGGCGGTCACCACGTAGTCACTGCCGCGTACCGGTCCGGCGAGTTCGATCGGCGTGGCCGAGGTGATACGACGGTTGTAACGCGAGCCACGCTCTTCTCGCCACTGGCCGTTGGCGTCGAGCATGAGCTTGACCAGAGTCACGCCGTGGGCGTTGATCTCGGTGCGCACCTCGTTGGCCGGACGCGCGCCGCTGTCGGCATTGGTCGGGCCGCCCTGGGGCGCCCACAGCGCGTCCTGGTCGATGTACTCGTTGTTGAGCGCCATGATGAACTCGCGCGAGGCGCTCTCGTCGCTCAGCGCGAAGTTGTGCATGCCATCGTGGTGCATGCCCACGCTGGCTGCCTGATATTCGGGCGTCACGCGGAGGTTGGCCGACCAGTTGCCGACACTGTTGTCGAGCGGGGTGCCCCAGGGAATCAGCACCTGGGCGACGTAGCCTTCGGGCACCACCACCGCATCGGTGCGCGAGCCGCGGATCGAGGCGAACGCCAGCGCCAGCGGGGTGGCTTCCGGCGAGCCGTTGCTGGAGCCGCCGTTGTCATCGTCGCGGCTGCAACCGGCCAGGCCGAAGCCGCCGAGCAGGCCCATGGCAGCCAGCCCCGCCCCCCCCTGCATGACGCCGCGACGCGATACACGGCGTGAGAGTACCGACGAGAACGGCTCGTTGCTGCTCTGATTGAGAACGCGGTGATCCTCGATTTCCTTGCTCATGGGGTATCCCCTCTACTCTGAGTGATCCACTAATGACGGTCTGCTAGTCAACGGCACCCGGGCCGGCGATGCGCGCCGCCGGCCACTTGGCATCCCGGTGCCTTTGGTCACCGGGCTGCGTTACCGGAGGTAACTTAGAGCAGCAACGTGACAACACCATGACGATTCCGTCGGCAGCGCCGCGCCCGTTGCGTAGTCACGAAACCGTCATCTCCCAATCATTAGGATGCCGAGTCCGGCGGCGGCGAAGACCGTACGTCGCGTTGACTCATTCGCGGGAGCCTCATGACTGACCCCCTTTCCACCGCCGCCCAGGCCGCCACCGGCCGAGGCTGCAACTCCAGCCGCCGTCGCCTGGTCGGCGCCCTGCTGGGTGCCGGACTCGGCGCCGGGCTGAGCGGCTGCGCCACGCCGCTGACAGACACTGCGCGGACGCCGGCCCCTGGGCGCCAGGTCGAGTTCCTTTACTTCGCCGACACCCTCGAGTGCCTCGGCCCCACGCGCATCGTCGCCCCCGCCACTTACCTCGGCCCAGCGTCGCTGCTCGGCGCCGCGCCCTGGGCAACTGCGGACGGTGTGACCACGCTGGCGGGCAGTGCTAGCGCCGAGTGGGCCGCACTCTATACACCGCGCAGCGCCGCCAGACGCCACACCGCCGGCTATGGCGGGCTGGCCGCGCAGCTCGACCGACTGCGCCGGGAACTCGGCGCCGAGCGCACCCTGACGCTGGAGAACGGCCAGTGCTGGAGCGGCAGCGGCCTTGGCCATCTCGCCACCGGCAGCGCCGGCGTCGCCGCCAGCCGCCTGCTGGCCAGCGATGCCCGGGTCAGCAGCGACGAGCGCGTGCTGTGGCCACAGCGTGCCGCGGCGCTCTATCGCGACTATGCGCGCCCGGTGCTGGGCAACCTGGCCGCGCCGCCCGCCGGCGTCAGCGCGGCGACCCTCTTCGAGCGCGACGGCGTGCGGGTAGCGGTGGTCGGCGCCAGCGACCCCAACGCCGTCGACGAGACCCGCTCCCTGGACCAGTGGTACCAGACCCTGGCCCAGAGCGTGTCAGAGGCCGCCGCAGAGGCCGAGCTGGTGGTCCTGCTGGCCGATACCGGCAGCGCCACCGCGCGCTGGCTGGCCGGGAGGCTGCCGCAGGTGGACCTGGTGCTGGCCGCCCGCGGCCAGGATTTCTGGCCCCGTCTGATCGAGGTCGACAATGCCCACGGTGCCCCGGTGTCGCTGTGTCTGCCCGGCAGCCACGCCAGCGGCTTCTTTCATCTCAGCTGCCGCAGCACCCAGGACGGCTGGCAGATCCACGCCGAGTTCCAGCGCAACGACACTGCAGTGGACACCCAACACCAGGCGCGCTTCGACGCCCTGCGCACCCCCTACGCCGGCTGGCTCGACCGCCCGTTGGGCAGCGCGCCCGACTGGCTGTGGCGCCGCGACAGCGTCGGCGGCAGCTGGGACGGCCTGATCGCCGCCGCCCTCACCGCGGATAGCGACGCCACCCGCGCCCTGCTGCCGGGGCTGCGTCACGACACCCTGCTGGCCCCGGGCGAGACGATCACCCGCGATCACCTGTGGCGCCTGAGCGGCGGCCATCCGGCACGGGTCGTCGACCTCGCGCCAAACCCCGACGCGCTGAAGCGCCTGCTCGAACGGGCGCTGGACAGCAGCCTGGGCACGCCGCTGATCCTCAATGACAGCCGCGACCTGCCGCGTCTCTCGTCGACCCGCTGGACGCTCGACTACGGTGCTGCCCCGGGCGCTCGCGCCCATCTCGACCCACTGCCCGAAGGGCTCACCTGGCGCAGCTTCAGCGCCCGCCTCCAGGCCAGTGGCGAACCGCTGTGGCAACGTCTGGAGCGCTATCTCGGCGACCATGGCGGCACCCCACCGGCCCCCACGCCGCCGAGCATCGAGGCGCGCTACGTCGAGGGGCATCCCGGCTGGCATCCCCAGGCGCGCCTGAGCGCATGATGGTCCTGCCCCGGATGCGTGCGCTGACGCAGTGGCTGGCGCTGTGTCTGCTGGCGTGGCTGGCGGCCCAGGCGCTGACCGGCACGGCACGGCTGCTGGCCCCCGCCGCCCCTGCCTTGCCGCCGACGGCCTTTGTTCTCGACCCCGCCGCGCTGCCGCCGATACCCGCCGCCTGGCAGCGGCAGGCATCCGCGGCGGACCGGCGCATCCCGCTCACCGACCTGCCCTACCACGTGGTCGGTCGGGCACTTAGCGCAAGCGGCTCGGACTCGCTGGTGGTGCTGGCGACCCCAGACGGCCAGCGCGCACTGATGCCGGGCGACCGCATCGCCGCAGACATCACCCTGGCGCGTATCGAT
The DNA here is from genome assembly GCF_003206035.1 of Salinicola sp. CPA57. Lineage (NCBI taxonomy): Bacteria > Pseudomonadati > Pseudomonadota > Gammaproteobacteria > Oceanospirillales > Halomonadaceae > Salinicola > Salinicola sp. CPA57. Next base: position 99,396 of record NZ_PZJR01000014.1, on the reverse strand, counting down.
GGCGAGGGCGTGGTGCTGTCCCGCGGCGGGCGGCTGGAGCGGCTGCCCTGGCCCGAGCCGCCCGCGGCACCGAGCGGGGGGATCTCGCCCGCCGCCCCGGCCGCCGCCTCTTCATCCACGCTTTCGGAGTCATCCCCATGAGGCCCCTGCCGTATCGCTTGGTGGTCACGCTGCTGCTGGCGCTGCTGGTTCCGCCCCCTGCCCTGGCCCAGGCGCCCGCGGGCGAGGCGGCCAGCGCCACGACGGACGCCGCGCCGCGCTATGACGTCGACTTCCAGCAGACCAGCCTGCGCGAATTCATCGACAGCGTCGGGCGGATCACCGGCCATGAGTTCCTCGTCGACCCGCGGGTCCAGGGCAACATCTCGTTGACCAGTCAGCGACGGCTGAGCGCCGACGAGCTCTACCGCCTGTTTCAGAGCGAGCTGCAGATCAACGGCTATGCCACGGTCCCGCTCGGCGACGGTCGGGTGCGCATCGTGCCGGCCCAGGCCTCGCGCACCCAGCCGCTGCCGTTCGCCGATGCCGCCGAGGGGGCCAACGTCGCCACCCGCGTGATCGAGACACGCAACCTGGACGCCGCGACCCTGGCCAACGTGCTGCAGCCGCTGGTCGACAGCCAGGTGGGCACGGTCACGCCGTGGCCGGAGAGCCACCTGGTGGTGGTCACCGACTGGCGCGACAACCTCCAGCGACTGACCCAACTGGCCCGGCGTCTCGACCGCCAGCGCGACCTCCAGGCCGCAGTGCTGCCACTGGCGCACGCCTCCGCCGACGAGCTCGCCGGCACCCTGGACACGCTGATGCAACGCGAGGGCGGCGGTCAGGTGAAGGTGGTGGCCAACCCGCGTGCCAATGCCCTGGTGGCCTACGGCGATCCCGCCGGGCTGGCCCGGGTGCGCCAGCTCGTCGCCTCGCTGGATGCGCCCCAGGCCCGGACCCAGCAGCGCAACACCCGAGTGATCTATCTCGACAACGTCAGCGCCGAATCGGTGGTCGCGGTCCTCGGCGGGCTGACCGGCGAACGCCCCCAGAACGCGGACAGCGTCAATCCCCAAAGTCAGGTGCAGCAGTTGCTCCAGCGCGCCGGCGGTAGTGATAGCGCACTGCAGGGAGGCAGTCTCGGCGCCATGGCTGACACCAGCACCGGCGGGCTGCCGGCACTGCCGGACGCCACCAGCCGCAACGCCGCGGTCGCCGGCACCCTCGGCAGCGGCGACGACGCGGTCGGCTTCGCCGTCCACCCCTCGACCAACGCGCTGGTACTGATCGGCCCACCGGCGCGGCTCGACGCCTACGCCAGTATCATCAAGCAGCTCGACATCCGCCGCGCCCAGGTGGCGGTGGAGGCGATCATCGCCGAGATCACCGAGTCTCGCGCCAAGCGCCTCGGCGTGCAGTGGCTGTTCGGCGATCTCTCCGGCAGCGGCACGGTGCCGGTGGGCGGCTTCAACTACGCCGCCGACGGCCAGCCGGGGATCAACGCCATCGCCGGCGCCGCCGCGCGCAACGACACCAGCCAGCTGGCGCGGCTGCTCGGCAGCATCACCGGGGCCAGCGCCGGCGTCGGCCGGATCAGCGACAGCGGGGTGAGCTTCGCCGCCCTGCTCGGCGCGCTGCAGAGCGACAGCGAGACCAACCTGCTGTCGACCCCCTCGCTGACCACCCTCGACAACGCCCAGGCCTACATCCTGGTAGGCCAGGAGGTGCCCTTCGTCACCGGCTCCACCACCTTCAACGAGAACCCCTACCAGATCATCCAGCGCGAGGACATCGGGGTCAGCCTGCGCATCCGCCCCTCGATCAGCTCCGACAACACCATCCGCATGGATATCGTCCAGGAGGTGTCGTCGATCGATCCCAACGTCCAGGCCTCCGACGTGGTCACCAACAAGCGCGAGATCGAGACCTCGGTGATCACCCGCGACGGCGGCATCGTGGTGCTCGGCGGGCTGATCAGCAACGCCGGCAACTCGACCTCGGCACAAGTACCGCTGCTGGGCGACATCCCGCTGATCGGCAAGCTGTTCCAGTACGACCGTGACGAGCAGGAGAAGCGCAACCTGATGGTGTTCATCCGCGCCCGGGTGCTCCGCGACGCCGCCCAGATGGACAGCGCCACCGCCGACAAGTACCGCTACATGCGCGCCCAGCAGCTGCTCGCCGGCTTCGACGAGGATCAGGCGCTGGCGCCCTGGGAGGTGGCCAGCACGGTCGCCGCCGACAGGTCGTCGGCTGGCGCGGGAACGGGTGGTGGCGGTGGGGATGGAGCGGCGCCGGCCTCACCGGGTCAGCCGCGCTGGAGCGCGCTGTTCCCCGACCAGCGCAGCCGCCTGGGGAGCCTGGCGCCATGACCGCGACCGCGGCCCTCACCGCCGGCGACGACCTAGCGCCACTGCCCTACCGGCTGGCCAAGCGCGCCGGGGTGGCGCTGGCCCCGGGCATCCATGGCTACCGCCTGCTGTGCCGCGACACGCCATCGCCGCTGCAGCTCGAGGTGCTGCAGGACATCCAGCGTCGCCTGGGCCGCGCCGAGGGCTGCGAGTGGCTCGACGGCGACACCTTCGAGGCGCGTCTGGCCGCGCTGCACGATGGCGAGCGTGCCGACAACGCGGCGCTGCTGGAGGGCCTGGCCGAGCACGTCGACCTCGACAGCCTGATGCAGGAGCTGCCTCGCGCCGAGGATCTGCTCGAGAGCGAGAACGAAGCGCCGGTGATCCGGCTGATCAACGGCGTCTTCTCCGAGGCCCTGCGCCTGTCCGCGTCGGACATTCACGTCGAGCCCTTCGAGCGCGAGCTGGTGATCCGCCTGCGGGTGGATGGCGCCATGCGCGAGGCGCTGCGCCCGCCGCGAGTGCTGGCGCCGGTGCTGATCTCGCGGATCAAGGTGATGGCGCGGCTCGACATCGCCGAGAAGCGCCAGCCCCAGGATGGCCGCATCACCGTGCGCGCCGCCGGGCGTGACGTCGACATCCGCGTCTCCACCCTGCCCGGTATCCACGGCGAGCGGGTGGTGATGCGTCTGCTCGACAAGCACGCGGCCCTGCTCGATCTCGACCGTCTGGGCATGCCGCCGGCGGTGCTCGAGCGCTATCGTCGGGTGCTCCAGCAGCCCAACGGTATCCTGCTCAACACCGGGCCCACCGGTTCGGGCAAGACCACCACGCTCTACGCCAGCCTCAATGCGCTCAACGACCGCAGCCGCAATATCCTCACCGTCGAGGACCCGGTGGAGTACGCCATCCCGGGTATCGGCCAGACTCCGGTCAACCCCCACGCCGGGCTCACCTTCGCCCGCGGCCTGCGCGCCATCCTGCGCCAGGACCCGGACGTGATCATGATCGGCGAGATCCGCGACCTGGAGACCGCCGCCACCGCGGTGCAGTCGAGCCTCACCGGCCACCTGGTGCTCTCGACCCTGCACACCAACAGCGCGCTGGGGGCGATCGCGCGCCTGCGCGACATGGGCATCGAGCCGTTCCTGCTGGCGACCAGCCTCAAGGGGGTGATGGCGCAGCGCCTGGTGCGCCGGTTGTGCCCGGCGTGCAGCGATTGGCGCCCGCGCCGCGCCGACGACGCCCAGTGGCTGCCCGGCATCGAGACCTTACCGCGCCTGGCCGAGTCCCAGGGCTGCGAGAGCTGCGACCACAGCGGCTATCGCGGGCGCCTGGGCCTTTACGAGTTCATCCCCATCGACGCCCATCTGGCCGGCCTGATCCATGAGCGCGCCCCCGAGGCGGCGCTGGCCGAGTACGCCTTCGGCCAGGCCGGCGCCCAGAGCCTGGCGCAGGCGGCGCTAGCGCGGCTGGCTGCGGGCGAAACCGCCCTCGACGAGGTGCTGCGTGCGATCCACCGCTGAGCGCGCGGCCCGCGCTGACCTCAAACTGCCATCGTCCGTGGGTCAGACTACGGCGCCATCGATGCCCGTCATGACCGTCGCGATGCGTGACGGGCGCCATATCGACATCGCTACTGGGGAGGGTCCATGCCTACCTATCGCTATGTCGCCCTGAGCCCCGACGGCCGCCGCCAGCGCGACGTGCTGCAGGCCGAGAGCGAGCGCCAGGCGCGCCAGCTGCTGCACGAGCGTGGCCTGTTCCCGCGCCGGCTGGCGCTGGTGCGGGGCGCCGATGCCCCAGGTCGCAGCGCAGGCCGCGGGCGCCTCGATACCACCAGCCTGGCGCTGCTCACGCGCCAGCTGGCGACGCTGATCGACGCCGGCATCCCGCTCAGCGACGCCCTCGACGCCCTCACCCGCCAGGCCGAGCGCCAGCGCGAACGGGCGCTGCTGCTGGCGGTGGGCAACCGGGTGCGCGAGGGCCACTCGCTGGCCGACAGCCTGAAGCCCCACGCGAGCTTCGATCTGCTCTACCGCTCGCTGGTCGCCGCCGGCGAACGCGCCGGGCGCCTGGCGTTGGTGCTCGAACGCCTGGCCGACCACCTCGAGCGGGTCCAGGCGCAGCGTCAGAAGGCGCGCACCGCGCTGGTCTATCCGCTGGTGCTGGCGGGGGTGTCACTAGCGGTGATTAGCGGGCTGATGACCTGGGTGGTGCCACGCCTGGCGCAGCAGTTCGAGCGCTCCGACATGGCGCTGCCGTGGCTGACCCGGCTGATGATCGGCCTCTCCCAGCTGACACTGAGCCTAGGGCCGTGGCTACTCGCGCTGCTGCTGCTCGGCCTGCCGCTGGCGATACGGGTGCTGCGCCGACCGGCGCCGCGGGCGCGGCTCGACGCCCTGCTGCTCGGCCTGCCGCGCCTGGGCGAGCTGATCCGGCTGCTCGACACCGGGCGCCTGACCCGCACCCTGGCAATCCTCACCCGCAGCGGCATCGCCCTGCTGGAGGCGCTGCGGGTGAGCCGCGACACCCTGGGCAACCATGGCATGCGCGAGGCGGTGGCGCTGATCGAGCAGCGCGTCGAGAGCGGGGTCAGCCTGCATCGGGCGATGCAGGAGTCGGGGCGCTTCTCGCCCTCACTACTGCACATGGTCGCCAGCGGCGAGGCCAGCGGCACCCTAGACAACATGCTCGAACGCATCGCCGACGCCCAGGAGGGCACCTTCAACCGCCGCGTCGACATGGCCCTGGCGCTGTTCGAGCCGCTGATGATCCTGGTCATGGGCGCGGTGGTGCTGACGGTGGTGCTCGCCATCCTGCTGCCGATCATGCAGCTCAACAGCAGCGTGGCGCTGTGACGCCCACCACGCCGCCATCGACGATATCGCGCGCTGCAGGCCATACGCCGTCAGCGCCCATCCGCCATCAGCCCATCTGCAACAACAGAGGAAACGGCATGACACGCGCTCCCCGTCCCGGCCACCAGTCCGGCTTCACCCTGCTCGAGATCATGGTGGTGATCTTCATCATCGGCCTGCTGGTGGCGATCGTCGCCCCCAATGTGCTGAGCAACCAGGACGACGCCATGCAGCAGAAGGCGCGCGCCGATCTCTCGACCCTCGAGCAGGCCCTCGACATGTACCGTCTCGACAACTACCGCTACCCCACCACCCAACAGGGGCTGGCGGCGCTGGTCAGTCGCCCCACCAGCGACCCGCAGCCGGACAACTATCGCGAAGACGGCTATATCCGGCGCCTGCCCGAGGACCCCTGGGGCCACCCCTATCACTACGCCAGCCCCGGCCAACACGGCCGGGTCGATCTCTACAGCCTGGGCGCCGACGACCAGCCCGGCGGCGAGGGCATCGATGCCGACATCGGCAACTGGATGCTGTGAGGTCTCGTGGCGCCCGGGGCTTCTCGCTGATCGAGCTGCTGGTGGTGATCGTGATCATCGCCCTGGGATCAAGTCTCGCCGTGGCCTGGCTGGCGGGTACGCGCCCCGGCGAGCGGCTCGACCGCGAGGCCCGCGAGCTGGCCGGTACCTTCCGCCTGGCCGCGGACGTCGCCCGGGCGCGCCAGCGGGTGATCGGCTGGCAGCCGCAGGGCGACGGCTATCGCTTCGTCAGCTGGCAGCCCGGCCATGGCTGGCAGCCCTTCGGCGAGCGGCTGGGGCTCGCCGCGCAGCGCTGGGATCCGCCGCTGCAGCCCAGCCGCCAGCCGCCGGCCGCCGACACCACCACGCCCTGGCTGGTGTGGCTGCCCGACGGCGAGGTGGTGGGCGCGCATGTCCAATTGGCCAGCGACGGCGCCCGCCGCACCCTGGCAGTGGACGCGCTCGGCGTCAGCGTGACAGGCAGTGGACGATGAGTGCCAGGCGCGGCTACCACGAGGCCCCATGCCAGCGCGGCTTCACCCTGCTCGAGGTGATGGTGGCGCTGTTCATTCTGGCGCTGATCGCGGTGATCGTAGCCCAGGGCGTGCAGCAGCGGGTGCGCATCGCCGAGAGTGCGGCGCGCCGCGCCCCTATGCTGCTGTGCGCGCGGGAGTTCGAGAGCCGCGCTGCGCTCGACCACTACTGGCCGCGCCTGGGCACCCAGCAGGGCGAACTGAGCCAGACGGGGCACACCTGCTGGTGGCGGCTGACGGTGAGCACCACGCCGATCCAGCGTCTGCGCCAGGGGCGCCTGGCGCTCTACGACGCCCCGGCCCGCGCGCACCCGGTGCTCACCTTCACCCTCTATCTGGCGCCACCGTGATACCCGTCCTCCGAGCCACAACGCGCCAGCGCGGCTTCACCCTGCTCGAGGTGATGATCGCCATCGCCCTGACCACGCTGGTCGGCATCGGCGTGGCGGCGCTGGTCAATCAGCTGGTGAGTGTCCGCGAGCGCTTCGCCGAACCAGCCCCACTGGACGCGGAGATCGATTTCAGCCGCCTGCTCACGCGGCGCCTGGAGGCGCTGGTACAGCGCCCGGTGCACGAACGCGGCCTGGTCCTGTTCAACCTGCCGCTGGCCTATCGTGCCGATCTGGCACGGCTGGAGTGGGTCTCGCTGGGCGCCCTGGCGCTGCCGGTAGGCGATTTCTACACCCGCCTGCGCCGCCAGCGCCTGCAGTGGGATCGCGACAGCGCCACCCTGACGCTCGATTCCAGCGGGCTGCTCGACGCCGCCGGGGAGCCCGAGTGGCAGCGGGTGGCCGCGCTCGACGGCGTCAACGCGTTGACGCTGGAGTTCTTCGCCGCCGGGCGCTGGCTCGCCGCGCCGCCGCCGAACGGCATCGCCCAGGGCGTGCGCGTGCAGTGGCAGCGCCACGGCCGGCTAATGACATCGACCGCCATCCTGCCGGAGCTGCTGCCATGACCCCGCCGCCGAGCGCCCGCCGCGGCTCATCGGGCGTGCCGCGCCAGACCGGGGCCGCGCTGCTGATGGTGCTGCTGGCGCTGGCGCTGGTGAGCGTCACCCTGAGCGCGCTGACCCTGCAGGGGCGGCGCGAGCTGACCCGGCTCGAACTGCTGCAGCAGGAGACCCAGGCCGAGTTCTACGCCCGCGGCGCGGAGATCATCGCCCGCCGTGCGCTCACCGATGCCGCGGTGCGCCACGCCGACCTGTGGTGGCAGACCCTGGCCGGGCGCCCGCTGCGCTACCCCACCGACGCCGGCGAGCTGCGTCTGGTGGTGCACGATCTGCGCACCTGCTTCAACCTCAACGCACTCGGCGGCAGCCAGGCCGCGCTGGCCCAGCTCCAGCTGCGCTACTGGGCGGCGAATTACGCCGGCGAGCGCCTCACCGACATGACGCCGGGCGAGTTCGTCGCCCGCCTCGCCGACTGGATAGACCCCGACAACATCCCCCGCGCCGGCGGCATGGATGGCGCCGACTATGCGCGCCTCGATCCGCCCCGGACGAGCGCCGACACCTGGCTGCGCGATCCCAGCGAGATCAACTGGCTGGCGCCCCTGGACAGCCGCCGCGTCGGCCGCTTCGGTGAGCTCTGCACCCTCCCCGACGACGGCCCCTGGCGGCTCAACCTCAACGCCCTCGGGCCCGGCGACCTGCCGCTGCTGGATGCGCTGTTCGAGGGCCAGGTCGATCGCGGCGCCCTGGCCACGCTGCTGCGTTCCCGCCCACCGGGGGGCTACAACAGTCTCGACGCGGCGCGCCAGGTGCTGGGCGGCGATGCACCCTGGCTCGACCGCTTCAGCAACCGCCTGCGCCTGACCCCGGACTATGTGGCACTGGAAATCCGCATCCGCCTGGCAGGGCAGCACTACGACTTCCAGCGCCGGCTGCTGGCCGAGGGCACCAGCGCCTTCTACCCGCAGCAGCCGGCCGCGCGGGTGCGAGTGCTGAGCCGCCGCAGCGGCTACCCCAGCGACCGGCTCGACGCCGTCTCGACCGACGCCACCGGGCCGGCGGCGGACAACCTCTTCACCCAGGAGCAGCCCTGATGCGCCGATCCGGACGCCCGGCGCGCGCCGCCACCCGCCTGCTCGTCGCCCCGCGCCAGCGCCTTGCGCCGCTTACCGATGCAGGCGCCGACGCCAACACAGGCACAGGCACAGGCACAGGCACCATGCCCTGCGTCGACTGGTGCCTAGAAGGCACTACCCCACAGACGCTGAGCGCCGCCAGCCCCGCCGAAGCGTGGCAGGCGCTGACGCGGCTGGCCGCGACCCATCCGGTCACCCTGCTGCTGCCAGCGGATGCGGTCAGCCACTTCCATCTCGCCGCGCCGCGCGGGCTCAAGCGTCGCGAATGGCCGCTGCTGCTGGAGACAGTGACCAGCGATGCGGTGGACCAGCTCCATCTGCACGCTCTGCAACGCGGCCGCGGCCACCTGGAACTGATCGCCCTGCCGCGGGCCGAGCTCGCCGCCTGGCACGCCTGGGCGCAGCACCTCGGCCTGGCCCCGGCGGGCTGGAGCTGCCCCTTTCTGGCACTGCCGCGGCCGGCGACACCGGAGCAGATCACCACACTCGACGACGGCAGCCATCGCCTGTGCCTGGGGCTGGCAGCGCCCGCGGCATCGGGCGCGCCGGAGACTCGCCAGTGGCTGGCGTGGCCGCGAGACTGGCCGCCGCCGCCGATCTGGCGCGAGCGCGACTGCCAGGTGGTCGATGGCGCTATCGATACCCATCTCGATGCCGATACCCATGGCGGTGCCGGCCAGCCGCAACAGTGCGGCGACAACCGAGACGACGACGGGAACGATGGCGGCGAAGAAGCCGCCGAGCACGCCCGGCGTCGCAGCCTCACCTGGCTGGCGGCGCGCCCCCCCGCCGCGCTGCCATTCGCCGATGACAGCGGGCCGCGCTGGCACGGCGCTGCCTGGCGACCGCGGCGGCGCACGCGCTGGCTGGCGGGAGCCATCGCCCTGCTGGCACTGCTCGACGCCTCGCTGTGGCTGGCCACGAGCTGGCGCGAGGACGCCGCGGCGAGCCAGCGTCAGGCGGCGGCCCTGGCCGCGCGCTTCACAACCGCCCCGCCGGCCGATGCCCCGACCGCCTTGGCCCGACGTGAAGCCGCCATCGAGGCCCTGACGCAGCGCAACCGCCAGCTGAGCGAGGCGCTGGCGCAGGCCACGGCACAGCTCGCCGCCACGCCCTGGCAGCTATCACGGCTGGCAGTCACCGGGAACCAGGCGACGCTGGCCTGGCGCTACCCCGAGCCGCCGGCGCCGGTGGTGGTGAACCGGGCCCGCCAGCGGCTGGCCGACCTGGGCGAGCCGCAGTGGCAGGCGGGGCCGGGCGAGCTGAGCCTGAACCTCTCCCTCGCCGCCAACACCCCGGAGCCCACGCCATGAGCCGACTTGTCCCTCGTCTGCCCGCTCGCCTGGCGCCGCTGTGGACGGCGCGCTCGGCGCGGGAGAAAGGACTCCTGATGCTGGCGCTGGTCGGTGTGCTGGCCTACGCCGGCCACGCCGCACTGACACGTCTGCCCGCAGGGGGCGAGCCGTTCGCCACGGTGAGGCCGGCGCCGAGCCTGCTGCGGCTGCCGCCGATCGCGCCGGTGAACGTCGAGCAATGGCGCAGCGCCGCGGTGGAACAGGGGCTGGCGCTGACCCGCATCGAGGTGACGGAGCATGGCGTCACGACCCGCGGCGAGGCGGCCTCCCCCGCGGCGTTCAGCGACTTCGCCCGCTGGGCGGCGCAGCATGGCTGGTGGGCGGTGGGATGGCAGCTCGAACGCCGCGAGGGGCAGAGCCTGGCGCTGGCAGCGCACTGGCGCAGTCAGCTCGAAAGGCCGGGTTCGGGGCCAGAGTCAGAGCCGGGTTCGGGGCCGGAATCAGAGCTGGGGCCAGGATCGGCGCCGCTGGATACCCGCGCAACAGCGACGGAGAGCCCATGATGCGACGCGGTATCGCCGTTCTGGGGACACTCGGCGCGGGGCTGACCATCGCCCTCGTCTTCGTATCGACATTAGCCCTGACCTGGCCGCTGACGACCTTCGGCCCGCGGGTAGCGGTGGCCCACGATGTCACCCTGGTCGCCCCCTCGGGGACGCTGACGGCGGGCCGCGTGGCTCGCATCGTCTGGCGCGCCGATGGCTGGCCGCTGGCGCTGGGGCCGCTCGACTGGCAACTGGCCTGGCCCGGCCAGCTCGCGCTCACCCTGGGTGAAGGCCGCGGCGCCTGGCACGCCCGCGGCACCTGGCGCGGCCTCGACACCCACTGGACGATCAGCGGCGGCGACCTCGACGCGCTCGATCTCTCGCGCCTGCCGCTGGCGCTGGCGGCGCGCTGGGAGGGGCAGCTGGATGTCACCCTGCGCGGCAGGCGCTGTCTCGCCAGTCACGGCGCGCTGACGGCCTCCAGCGTGACGTTGCTCACCCCGATCCGGGTCGCGCTGGGCCACGCCAGACTGCAGCTCACGTGCCGTGGCGGCGCGCCCGAGCTGCGGCTGAACCTGGAACGGGGTCAGGCCCTGGCGCTCGCCCTGACACTCGAGCCCGACAGCGGCCGGGGCGAGCTGCGCGGGCGCATCGCCGACAGCCATCCGCTGGCCGAGTGGCGCCGGCGTCTAAATCCCGACGCCAGCGGCGAACGACTCGAACACCATTTCCGCTGGTAGCGCTTGCGCTGATGGCGCAGCTCAGCGCGGCTGGCGCAGACGTTCGGCCACTCGCGTCAGCAGACTGCCGGTCGCGTCCCACCCCAGGCAGGCGTCGGTGATCGAGACGCCATAACGGAGCGCGGCGGGATTCAGCGCCTGCTTGCCTTCGAACAGATGGCTCTCGAGCATCACGCCGATCAGGCTGCGCTCGCCCGCTAGCCGCTGCTCCAGCACATCGTGGAGAACCTCTGTCTGGCGCCGATGATCCTTGTGCGAGTTGGCATGGCTACAGTCGACCATGATCCTCGGCTCGAGCCCGGCCTGCGCCATTGCCCGGCGGCTGGCAGCCACGCTCCCGGCATCGTGGTTGGGCCCGCTGCGACCGCCGCGCAGCACCAGGTGCGTGGCGGAGTTTCCCGGCGTCTCGATCATCGCTGGCCCCCCTTGGGCAGTGACGCCGAAATGGCGATGCGAGTGGGCGGCCGACTGCATTGCCGCTATCGCGACATCGATGTTGCCCTGGGTGCCGTTCTTGAAACCTACCGCCGCCGCCAGACCGCTGGCCAGTTCACGATGGATCTGGGATTCGGTGGTACGCGCGCCGATCGCCACCCAGCTCAGCAGGTCGTCGAAGTAGGCGCTGGCCATCGGCTGCAGCAGCTCGGTGGCGATCGGGAGACCCATTTCGGCGATATCGCGCATCAGGTGTCTTGCCATGGCCAGACCTGCGGCCATGTCGTCGCTGCCATCCAGGTGGGGGTCGTAGGCCATGCCCTTCCAGCCGACGGTCGTGCGCGGTTTCTCGACGTAGACTCTCATCACCAGCAGCAACCGATCGCCGACTACCGCATTGAGCGCCGCCAGACGTTCGGCGTACTCGAGGGCCGCGGCAGGATCATGTACCGAGCAGGGCCCGGTGACGACCAGCAGACGATCGTCCTCGCCGTCGAGAATGGCACGTATGGCCTGTTGGCTCGCGGCGATCTGGGTCTCCAGTGCCGTGCTCAACGGCACTGCCTGGCGCAGTTCGTGCGCCGTCGGCAACGGCAGCGTTCTGATGGTAGACAGGGTAGCCCGTCTCGAAGGGGTCGGTTTCAGCTCGGCGGTAGCGGCGTTCATAACGATCTCATTCCAGGTGAATTCAAGAATTGAGACCCGAAACGCGAGAACCCCCGGTTGGGGCTGCCATCCGGGGGTTCTTGATGCGAGGAGGCAGCCCGGTTCCGGGCGTGCCTCGCGGGTTCAGGTCATATCGACCAACCGGCGGGCACGCCAGTCCTAAACCAGTAGCCATAACCAGAGAACGCCAACGCCATCACACCGCCAGAAGCGCAGGCGGTGTCGATGAAGCGTGTGTCGTGGCGTTCGGTCATGACAATCTCTCGCAGAGAGTCTTCGTAAGTCGTGGTTCTATCCTAACGCCCCGATGAATTTTGACAAGTCTTTTGGCGTGAATGACAACCGATCGCCATCCGCGCTTTACTTGTTGGGGCCCGTTGGCGAGACTGACGCACAAGAAAAAGAAAGCATTCTAAGGACTTCCATGGCCTACCCGCCTCATGACGTGCTGATCGACAATCTCCACGCCAGCGCCCGTGGCGACGGTCTCGCATTCGAAAAGCTCTACCGCGCGACCAGTCCGCATCTATATGCCCAGCTATTGCGTATCGTCAGACAGGAAGCCGCCGCACAGGACTGCCTGCAGCTGGTGTATCTGCGCGTGTGGCAGGTGGCCGGGCAGTACGATGCCACCCGCGCCCGTCCGATGACCTGGCTGTCGACGCTCACGCGCAATATCGGTATCGACTGGCTGAGGCGTCAGCGCCCCCAGGAAGCCGACGGTAATGCCATCATCGAGACCTTGCCCGGCGAGACCGATGTCGAGCGCGAGAGCGACCTCAATCAGCAGGCGGCGTCTCTACAGCAGTGCCTGACCGAATTGACGACGCAGCAGCGCCAGGCGCTAGAACTCGCGTTTTTCGAAGGGCTGACCCACCACGACCTGGCATCACATCTGACCACGCCGCTGGGAACCGTCAAGAGCTGGGTCCGGAGAGGCCTCGAGAGGTTGAAGGCATGCATGACACGTTTAGCTTGAGCGATCCCGAAGCGCGAGACCTGGCGGCCGGCGAGTACGTCCTCGGCACGCTGGATCGCGACCAGTGCGCAGAATTCGAAGCGCTGCTGGCGGTCAGCTCGGATCTGCAACGCAGCGTCGATGCGTGGCGGGAACACCTGCAACTGCTCAACCAGCAGTTGGAAGCGGTCTCCCCTCCCAGCCGGTTGTGGGCGGATATCGCCTCCCGCCTGGGGCTGCGAACCGGTCTGATCCATCGACTCGATTTCTGGCGTGCTTTCAGTGGTTTCGCCACCGCTGCGGCGCTGGCGCTGGCGACGATCGCGCTGGCACCACGCGAGCCGCCGATGATGCCGGGGGAATATGTCTTCGTGATCAATCAGCCCAGCGGTCAGCCGGGCTGGATCCTCAATGCCACGCTGGATGGCAAGATGATGGTTCAGGCCGTCGCGCCGGGCCCGATGCCGTCAGGAAAAGGTGGCGAACTGTGGATGATGGAGAACGGCACGCCGATCTCCCTGGGGATGCTGCCCATTCACGGGCAGGCCACCATGCAGCTGCCGGCCAAGATGCTGGGGCTGATGAAGACGGCAGATTTCGCCGTCAGCATGGAACCCAGCGCCGGTGCACCGGGAGGCAAACCGTCCGGGCCGGTGATCGACGAAGGCAAGCTGGTGCAGATCCGCAACAGTACCGTCTCGTTGTGATACCCGTCTCGTTATGACACGCCGTGGCGGGCTCGTGGGTGGCCGTCAGGCGAGGTGCTGGCCACCGTCGACCGGTACGACGGTGCCGGTCACGAAATCGTTGTCCAGCAGATAGCGCAAGGTCTGATACACCACGCCGGGCCCGGGCACACGCCGCCCGGATTCCCGGCTGCCATCATCGTCATCGTTGAGCATCACCAGGCCCGGGGCGATGGCGTTGACCTGAATCCGCGGCGCGAACTGCGCCGCAAACGATCGGGTCAGACTCTCCAGCCCGGCCTTGGTCGCGGCATAGGCTGCCTGGCCGGCAGCGCCACGCTGCACCACGCTGTCGGTGATATGCACGATGTCACACTGCGGTTCCTGACACGCCTCCAGCAGCGCCTTCGCATGCAGATTGATCAGATAGGGCGCCTGCATGTGGACGCGAAACAGGCGCTCGAAGGTTGCCCCTGCCGCCTCCGGCTCGGGATCCGATAGCCACTCGCCGGCGTTGTGAATGATGGCGCGTAGACTCGAGGTGCTATCGCGTAGCCGAGCGATGAAGTCGAGAATCCCGGCTTCACTGGCAAAATCCGCGGCCAGGGTCACGGCACCGCGCGCCCGCAGCGCCGACAGCGCCTCGCGCTCGCGGCGATAGGTGAGGATGACCGGATGGCCGTCGTCGAGCAGCCGTTCGGCGCAGTGTCGACCCAGGCGCTGAGCACCACCGGTGATCAGAATCGGGGATTGGCTCACGACTTCTTCTCCGATGACCACGCGCTCTCGCCCGGGGTCAGTGGCGCCCGTGCCGGGTCGCCTTCCGGCAGCGGCAGAAAGGGAATGCGCGGCGCGTAGCTGAAGACGTCCGAATGGACCTGCTGTTCGACCAGCCCCATCGGTGCCAATGTGTCCACGCAGGCATAGACCATGCCCGGAGAGCCGGCGAGATAGATCTCGATCCCCGTCAGCGACTCGAGCTGCCGCCCCAGCACGTCGGCCAGTACCTGGTCGATACGCCCGCTGTGCCAGTGGATGTCCGACAGCGCCTCGAGCTCGGTCTCGGGTGACTCGACCACGGCGTGGAACTGCACGTTCGCGTAGGTTCGGGCCCACTCCCGCGCCAGGGTCTCGGCATAGAGATCGCGACGCTCGCGCACCGCCCACCAGATCGAAAGGTCTCTCTCGGGGTTCTCGGCCAAAGCCGCTTCGACGATAGCCTTGAGCTGGGCAAAGCCGGTGCCGGCGGCGATCAACAGCAGCGGCTCGGAGCGCTTCGGTGGCAGAACGCACTCACCGCTGGGGAGACGAACCGACAGTCGGTTACGATGGGTCAACAGCTGTCGCAGACGTGCCGAGTGAGTGCGTTCCGGCCAATGCTGGATATGCAGTTCCAGCCGACCGTCGCCGGCCTCGGCGCAGGCGATAGAGAAAGGCACCCAGGTCTCCTCGTGCAACTCCAGTTCGAGATACTGGCCGGGTGCATGGGCAATCGCCTCGGCGCGCCCTTCTAGCACGACCCGAAATACGTCGGGCGTCAGATCCTCGACGGTTTCCACCTGGCAGGTCAACGTTCTGACCGTCATGTTCACCTCATTGCTTGCCGTCATGCCGCCCCATCATTCGAGGATTTCCCGGTTCGCGCCGATGGTGGCGCGATATCGATACCGTAGCTTTCCCAGCGTTCGTCGACGCGCGATCGGGTCGCTGAATCCATCACGATGGGCTCGCCCCACTCGCGCGTGGTTTCACCGGGCCACTTGTTGGTGGCATCGAGACCCATCTTCGATCCCAGCCCCGCCGTCGGAGAGGCAAAATCGAGATAGTCGATCGGCGTGTTTTCCACCATCACCGTATCCCGTGCCGGATCCATCCGTGTGGTGATCGCCCAGATCACGTCTTCCCAATTGCGCGCGTCGACATCGTCATCCAGCACGATCACGAACTTGGTGTACATGAACTGACGCAGGAAACTCCACACGCCCATCATCACGCGCTTGGCATGGCCGGGATACTGCTTCTTCATGGTGACGATCGCCATCCGGTAGGAGCAGCCTTCCGGTGGCAGATAGAAATCGACGATCTCGGGAAACTGCTTGCACAGGATCGGCACGAACACTTCATTGAGCGCCAGGCCCAGCACCGCCGGCTCGTCCGGCGGGCGGCCGGTGTAGGTAGAGTGGTAGATCGGATCACGACGATGGGTGATTCGCTCGACGGTGAATACGGGAAAACTTTCGACTTCGTTATAGTAACCGGTATGGTCGCCATAGGGCCCTTCGGGCGCCATGTCATCCGGATGAATGTAGCCTTCCAGCACGATCTCGCTCGACGCTGGAACCTCCAGATCGGCATGGCCGCACTTGACCAGCTCGGTCCGCGAGCCGCGCAGCAGCCCCGCGAAGGCATACTCGGAAAGCGTGTCCGGCACCGGCGTCACTGCGCCCAGGATGGTCGCCGGATCGGCGCCCAGCGCTACCGCGACCGGGAAGGGCTCGCCGGGATGAGCCTGCTGCCACTCGCGGAAGTCCAGCGCCCCGCCCCGATGACTCAGCCAGCGCATGATCAGACGATTCCTGCCGAGCTTCTGCTGGCGATAGATGCCCAGATTCTGGCGCGACTTGTGCGGGCCCTTGGTCACCACCAGCGCCCAGGTCACCAGCGGCGCGACGTCGCCCGGCCAGCAGTGCTGAATCGGCAGGCGGTCGAGATCGACATCCTCGCCTTCGAGCACGACCTGCTGACACGGTGCCGAACGCAGCGTTTTCGGCCCCATGCTCATGACCTGCTTGAAGATCGGCAGCTTCTCCCAGGCATCCTTGAGCCCCTTGGGCGGGTCCGGCTCCTTCAGAAAAGCCAGCAGCTTGCCGACCTCGCGCAGTGCCTCGACACTCTCCTGGCCCATACCGAACGCCACCCGCTCAGGCGTCCCGAACAGGTTTCCCAGGACCGGCATGTCGCTACCCTTGACGTTCTCGAACAGCAGCGCGGGTCCGCCGGCACGCAGCGTGCGGTCACAGATCTCGGTGATCTCGAGGTATGGATCCACCTCCACCGTGACGCGCTTGAGCTCGCCGCGAGCTTCCAGCGCCGCGATGAAGTCCCGTAAATCATGATATTTCATGGCGTTGCCCGTATCCCGCTATCCAAGAACGCAAAAAGGGCAGCATAACATGCTGCCCTATTGCATCTCTGCTCGATTTCCAAATCTCGATCCCATCAGACCCGAACATCGGATCGAGCGATGGCAGGACAAGGCGAACGACGACGAGCCAGCCGAGTGTACTGTCGTACATGAGCATGGCGAGTCGGCGTTCAACGCCGTACTGCCGAGCGCAGCCCGACGTTATCTACGCTTCATGGCTTCGAAGAATTCAAGATTGGTCTTGGTATCCTTGAGGCGATCGATCAGGAACTCGGTGGCGGCCACATCGTCCATCGGATTGAGCAGCTTGCGCAGAATCCACATGCGCTGCATCTCTTCCTCGGACGCGATCAGATCCTCGCGACGGGTACCGGAGCGGCGGATGTTGAAGGCCGGATAGACCCGACGCTCGGCCAGCTTGCGATCGAGATGGGCTTCCATGTTGCCGGTACCCTTGAACTCCTCGAAGATCACTTCGTCCATCTTCGAGCCGGTATCGACCAGCGCCGTGGCAATGATGGTCAGACTGCCACCCTCTTCGATGTTACGCGCGGCACCGAAAAAGCGCTTGGGCTTCTCGAGGGCGTGAGCATCGACACCACCCGTCAGTACCTTGCCCGATGACGGCACCACGGTGTTGTAGGCACGCGCCAGGCGAGTGATGGAGTCGAGCAGGATGACCACATCCTTCTTGTGCTCGACCAGACGCTTGGCCTTCTCGATGACCATCTCGGCCACCTGGACGTGGCGTGCCGGGGGTTCGTCGAAGGTCGATGCCACGACCTCGCCACGCACCGTACGCGACATTTCCGTCACCTCTTCCGGGCGCTCGTCGATCAGCAGCACGATCATGTGGCATTCAGGATTGTTGCGCGTGATCGAGGTGGCGATGTTCTGCAGCATCAAGGTCTTGCCGGCCTTGGGCGGCGACACGATCAAGCCACGCTGGCCCTTGCCGATCGGCGCGGTGAGATCGATCACCCGGGCCGTGATGTCCTCGGTAGAGCCATTGCCGATCTCCATCACCATCCGTTCCTGCGGGAACAGTGGCGTCAGGTTCTCGAACAGGATCTTGTGCTTGGCGTTTTCCGGCTTGTCGAAGTTGATTTCATTGACTTTCAACAACGCGAAATAGCGCTCGCCTTCCTTCGGCGGGCGAATCTTGCCGGAAATCGAGTCGCCCTTGCGCAAGTTGAAGCGGCGAATCTGGGACGGCGAGACATAGATGTCATCGGGGCCAGCCAGATAGGAAGAGTCGGCACTACGCAGGAAACCGAATCCGTCCTGCAGAATCTCCAGGACGCCATCGCCGTAGATGTCCTCGCCGCTCTTCGCGTGCTTTTTCAGGATCGCGAAGATGATGTCCTGCTTGCGTGAGCGCGCCAGATTATCGATTCCCATTTCACGGGCGATATCCAGCAGTTCAGGAACGGATTTTTGCTTGAGTTCGGTTAGATTCATGAGTTCGGTCAGAGAGGGCTCGTGTCGCAGGCAATGACTTTTGCCGAGATAGAAAAGAAGGACAAGAGGCGGTCAGTTCAAACGCCGCGCGGCGCGTTCAGTCGTCCCAGGATGTCAGGCATTCGTATGGTCTATTGGTCCAACGCCGAAGCATGTCGAGAGCCGACTGCTGGGTGACGAAGGTGCCGGGAGAGCGTTTCGATTCGCCTGCAATCTCACGGAAGAGTCATCCGAGAGAGTTGTCACTGTCCAACGATCGGGGTTGCCGAAAATCGGTACTGGGATTGACTGACGACTTGGGGGACCGCGACGCGGTCGAGAAGCATTCGGAACAGGCGAACGTCCAGATGGTAGACAAGCTATCTGCCGAAAGCAAGTCACGATAGGGCGATAACCGATTGTATTGTCCAATGTCTCCGACTAATTACGCGCACACTCTTCGCCAATTTGCAGCAGTTGCTGTTCCGACAACGCGCCGACTCGCGTCAGCCGCGGTTCACCGTCGATGAACAGAATCAGCGTCGGCGTTCCCTTGACCCCGTAGCGTTCGGCCAGCATCGGCTCGCGATCGACATCCACCACGGCTACCGGCAGACCGCGAATCGACTCCTGGGAGACCGAGGACAGCCGTGATAGCAGCGTTTCGCAGGGCTGGCACCAGTCGGCAACGAAGACCGCCAACCACGGAGAGTCATGATCTTCACGCTGAAGCTCGAAAGCTTCACTGTCCAACTGGCGACGCTGTGACGACATGTTCTCGGGTCTCGATCGGGGTAACTGCCTGTTGCCGACAGCATGCCTGCCGCCTCATCGATTGACAAGGCCACGCCCCCACCGCAATCTTGCGGTGCCCGAAGCGCCTGCCCTGCCGGCATTGGTCCGGCGTCGGGCATACCCGGCAGACCCGCCTTCCACTTGCCAGCTTTCGAGGACGCCACGCCATGAGCGGGAAGTCGACCGCCGAAGACGCGACGCGCCGTCTGGCCGCCATCGATCTCGGTTCCAACAGCTTTCATCTGTTGGTTGCCAACTATCAGGACGGCCAACTCCAGGTCGTCGCCAAGATGGGCGAGAAAGTCCAGCTCGCCGCCGGGCTCGACGACGATGAGAACTTTACCGACGCGGCGATGGACCGGGCACTCGGGTGCCTGGAACGCTTTGCCCCCTTTCTCGAGGGCGTGCCCTCCGCCGATCTGCGAATCGTCGGCACCAATGCCCTTCGCGCCGCCCATAACGCCCGAGCGTTGATCGAGCGTGCCGAAGCGCTGATCGGCCATCCGATCGAAATCATCGGTGGCCGTGAAGAGGCTCGCCTGATCTATCTCGGCGCCGCCCACGCGTTGGCCGAAGTCCACGGGCGACGTCTGATCGTCGATATCGGCGGTGGCTCCACCGAATTCATCATCGGCGAGGACTTCGAACCGCAGGCGCTGGAAAGCCTCCACATGGGCTGTGTCGCCTACACCGGCGCCTTTTTCGCCGATGGCGAACTCAGTGAAAAGCGCTTCCGGCGTGCCGAGATGGCCGCGCTGTCGGAGCTGGCCCATATTCAGCGCCATTATCGTCAGTTGGGATGGCAGGATCCGATAGGCTCCAGTGGCACGATCAAGGCGGTGGCAGCCGTCATCGCCGCGCGAGGCGACGGAGACGCCACACTGATCGAGCGCGATGCGCTGATGAAACTGCGCAGGAAACTGATCGCCTGCGGCCACCTGGACAAGGTCGCGATGGACGGGCTCAAGGAGGACCGAGCGCGAGTCTTCCCGGCTGGCGTTGCCATTCTCTGCGCCGTTTTCGAAGCCTTCGAGCTGGAACGCATGCGCTATTCGGACGGCGCGCTACGGGAGGGCGTGCTCTTCGACCTGATCGGCCGCAACACGCTGGAAGACCCCCGTCGTCACAGCGTCGAACTATTGATGCGACGCTACAGCGTCGAGACCAGCCATGCCGATCACGTCGCGGAAACCGCCATGGCTGCCTTCGATCAGGTCCAGGATCATTGGGAACTCGGTGAACAACAGCGACTGTTTCTCTATTGGGCAGCCCAGGTGCATGAAATCGGCCTGGCGATCTCTCACAGCCAGTTTCATCGTCACGGCGCCTATCTGATCGAATACTCCGACCTGACAGGCTTCTCCCGTCCCGAACAGCAGGCGCTGGCGTTCCTGGTCCGCGCCCACCGGCGTAAATTTGCCCAGAAGGAGCTGGAATCGCTGCCTCGCGCCGTGCAGACCACCTATCAGCGCCTGGCCCGCCTGCTCAGGCTCGCAGTCATGCTCAATCATGCCCGGCCGGAGCAGGCGAGCACCGATTTTCGCCTCGCTTGCGACGGTGACGCGCTGCATCTTGCATTGCCACAAGCCAGACACCAGGCCCTGCTGCTCAACGACCTGGAGCAGGAAGCGGAATTTCAGAAGGCCGCAGGGCTGTCGTTGACCTACGATGCCTGACGTCGATCTAGCGCGTCTGACACCAGCCTTCCGCCGACACCAGGCCAATGACAGCCACCAGCTCTTCGCCAAACCATACCAGTGGCAGGCGATCTCGCTGCCACGGCGGGACGCCGGCTTCCTGCAGCAGGCGCTTGAGATCGCGCCTGCCGCGACCGGCCAGACGCAGACTTTCTCCACCCCGACGCAGACCGACCCGTAAACGCGCCGTGGCGGCTTCCGGTGGCGGGCGCAACTCAAACGGATAGACGCCCCAAGGCGTCGCAAGCGGCGCGTGACCCTCCCAGATCGTCTGCCAGGCTGGATCCACCGCCGACAGTGGCGCCATCAGATGGAGATGGTCCCGCCAGATCCGTGCCTCGGCGCCCGGCCAGAGAATGGCCGGCAGGCGGTCCGCGCCCGCCTCGGCAAGCTGACGCTCGAGTTCGACCAAGCGCGCGGCCGGCGGCGAGGGAAGGCCCAGACGTTCCAGCGCATGACGAATCAGCAGCCGGCGCCGTGGCCCGCTCAACGCCATCAGCGTCGATAACGGCAGACGTCCGGGATCGCCACCCGCGGCCGCCAGATCGATCGCCGCCAGCTCTGTCATCAACCCATCGCTCTCCTGCAGCCAGACGGCACTACGCGCGAGCGATTCGACAGCCGTTGACCAACGGTCCCGCAACGGTGGCATCAGACGATGGCGCAGATAGTTGCGATCGAAGACCAAGTCCTCGTTGGTGGGATCTTCACACCAGGTGACACCGCGCCGAGCCGCTTCCTGCGTCAGCGTCGACCGGCTGATAATCAACCAGGGTCGCTCGATCTGGATGCCCCGCCACTCGCGCCGGGAAGGCATGCCCGCCAGCCCGCGCACGCCGCTCCCGCGCAGCGCGGCCAGCAGGAACGTCTCGGCCTGGTCATCGGCGTGCTGAGCCAGCCATAAGTGGTCCCCCGCCGAAAGATGTTCGGCGAAGGCCCGATAGCGGGCGTCTCGCGCCGCCGCTTCGAGCCCTTGCCCCTGCAACTCGACCTGCACCTGCGCCACGGTCAACGACACCGCCAGCGCATTGCACAGCTCACGGCAATGTGACTCGAAGTCGCGTGCCGCCGCCTGCAGGCCGTGATTGACGTGAATCGCCCGCAGCTCGATCCCGCGCCGGCGCGCCAGCGGCACCGTCACGTTCAACAGCAGGCAAGAGTCGAGCCCCCCGGAGAGCGCCACCCAAACGACACGCCCCGACACATGACGTGCCAGGGCGTTATCGACGAGATCTTCTAGAGAATGCTGCAACGCGGGGCTCCTGAACGCTCGACCTTTGGACAACATCCCATGTCGCCGAGTGACCGTGCGAGCGATACTCAGACAAGGCGAGCGCGGTCGAGGGCGCGCAGTGTAGTTCACTACATGAGCGGACCGAGTGAGCGCTCAACGCCGTGTGAGTGAGCGCAGCCGGTCATTTTCACTAAGGGGCGCCATAGCTCATCAGGCGATCATACCTTCGCTCCAATAGCGTCTCGGTATCCATCGCCCGCAGCCGATCGAGACTGCCCGTCAGCGCGTCCTTGACTCGATCGGCCGTCTTGCGCGGATTCCGGTGTGCGCCACCCAACGGCTCGTCGATCAGTGAATCCACGAACCCGAGTTCTTTCAGACGCGACGCGGTGATGCCCATCGCATGGGCGGCTTCGGAGGCCTTGTCGGCGCTCTTCCACAAAATCGAGGCACAACCCTCCGGCGAGATCACCGAATAGGTGGAGTACTGCAGCATCTGCAGCTCGTCGCAGACACCGATGGCAAGCGCCCCGCCGGAGCCGCCCTCGCCGATGACCGTGGCGATGATCGGCGTCTTCAGCCGCGACATGACGGCGAGGTTGTAGGCGATCGCCTCTGACTGGCCCCGCTCCTCGGCATCGATACCGGGATAGGCACCCGGCGTATCGATGAAGGTCAGCACCGGCATCTTGAAGCGCTCGGCCATCTCCATCAGACGACACGCCTTGCGATACCCTTCCGGACGCGGCATGCCGAAGTTGCGGCGAACCTTCTCCTTGACGTCACGACCCTTCTGATGGCCGATGACCATCACCGGCTTGTCGTCGAGCCGCGCCACACCGCCGACCAGGGCGGCATCGTCGGCGAAATGACGATCGCCGTGCATCTCGTCGAAGTCGGTAAAGATGCTGTCAAGGTAATCGAGCGTATAGGGGCGCTGGGGATGGCGCGACAGCTGCGTCACCTGCCAGGCGGTCAGGTCACGGAAGATCTGCTCGGTGAGCTTGCGGCTTTTCTCCTCGAGCTTGCCGATCTCGTCACTCAGGCTGATACGGCTATCGTTGCCGACCAGTCGCAGCTCTTCGATCTTGGCCTGAAGTTCGGCAATCGGTTGTTCAAAGTCTAGATAGTTGGGATTCATAGAGCTTCTACTTTGTGATCCTGGCAAGCTTCGATTTCTGAAATACGGGCGACTGGCGTGCCGCGAAACGGATCATTATCGCACCTTCACAAGTGTTGGCAAGGAGGCGTCCGGCGAGCACGGGTCAGCCACCCCGATAGCGAAGGGCGACTTTTTCATAACCTTCTACGTCACGAAGCGCGCTCATCAGCTCATCGCTGGGCGATACCTTCCACGCCGCCGCCAGCTCGAAGCAGCCGCTGGCCTGGGCATTGCGATAGCGCACGCGAACCGGAAGACCGGATTCGCTCAACCACGGCGAGAGGCTGTCGTGCAGCGAGCTGGAGAATCGCCCGTTGAGCTGACTGCCATCCACCGAGAGCTCCACCGCCTCGCCGAAACGCGCGCGGGCGTCCGCCATCAGGGTGACGTCCTTGGTACGCAGCCGCAAACCGCCGGAATAATCGTCGCTCGAGACCTCGCCTTCGATGATCAATACCTGATCGGCGGTGAGCTTGCCGCGGACCTGATCGAACAACTCGCCGAACAGCGAGGCCTCGATGCGGCCGGTACGGTCATCGAGGGTCACGAACGCCATGGTGTCGCCACGCTTCGATTTCATGGTCCGCATCGCCACGACCAGCCCGGCAACGCGCTGGGGCTCGCGGGACGGCTTGAGGTCGACGATGCGGGTCGCCACGAAACGTTTGAGCTCGTGTTCGTACTCGTCGATCGGGTGACCGGTAAGGTAGAGCCCCAGCGTCTCCTTCTCGCCCGCCAGACGCTCCTTGTCGCTCCAGTCGCGGGCGTGGCGATAGTCGGCGTAGATGTCCTCGCTGCCGTCGACTTCGGCAAATGCCTCGCCGAACATGTCCATCATGCCCCGGCTCTGGTTGGCCTGATTCTGTGAAGCCGCCTTGATCGCGGCATCGACCGAGGCCGCCAGCACCGCGCGGGATGGCCCCAGCGTGTCCAGCGCACCGGAGCGGATCAATGCTTCGAGGGTGCGCTTGTTCATGCGCTTGCCATCGATACGTCGGCAGAAATCGAACAGATCGGTGAACTCGCCGTCCGCCTCGCGCGCCTCGACGATGGCACCGATCGGACCTTCACCGACGCCGCGGATCGCCCCGAGCCCGTAGACAACCTGACCACTCTCGTCGACGGTGAACTTGTAGGCGCCCACGTTGACATTGGGCGGCGTCACCGTCAGCCCGATATGACGACACTCCTCGATCAGCGGCACGACCTTGTCGAGATTGTCCATCTCGGTCGAGAGCACGGCCGCCATGAACGGCCCGGGATAGTGTGCCTTGAGCCAGGCGGTCTGATACGAGACCAGCCCGTAGGCGGCCGAGTGCGACTTGTTGAAGCCGTAGCCGGCGAACTTTTCCACCAGGTCGAACAGGTTGCCGGCCAGATCCTTGTCGATCCCGTGGGCGGCGCACCCTTCCATGAAACCGGCGCGCTGCTTGGCCATCTCCTCGGGCTTCTTCTTGCCCATGGCTCGACGCAGCATGTCTGCCTGGCCCAGGGTGTAGCCGGCCAGCACCTGGGCGATCTGCATCACCTGCTCCTGATACAGGATGATGCCGTAGGTCGGCTCCAGCACCGGCTTGAGCAGCTCATGCTGGTAATCCGCACTCGGGTAGGCGATCGCCGCGCGCCCATGCTTGCGGTTGATGAAATCATCGACCATCCCGGACTGCAGAGGCCCCGGCCGGAACAGCGCCACCAGCGCGATCATGTCCTCGAGCGAATCCGGCTGCAGCCGCTTGATCAGTTCCTTCATGCCGCGGGATTCGAGCTGGAACACCGCCGTCGTCTCGGCCTTCTTGAGCATGTCGAAGGTCGGCTTGTCGTCCAGCGGAATGGTGCTGATATCGAGCGGACCGACATTATCGCGGGCCCGCACCACGTCGACCATTTCCAGCGCCCAGTCGATGATCGTCAGCGTGCGCAGGCCGAGAAAGTCGAACTTGACCAGGCCGGCATCCTCGACGTCGTTCTTGTCGAACTGGACCATCAGCCCCGAGCCGTTGGCCTCGCACAGCAGCGGCGAGAAATCGGTCAGCTTGGTCGGCGCGATGACCACCCCGCCGGCGTGCTTGCCGGTACCGCGGGTGATGCCTTCGAGCTTGAGCGCCATCTCCCAGATTTCGGCCGCTTCCTCGTCGTACTCGAGATACTCCTTGAGCTGCGGCTCCTGCTCG
This sequence comes from Salinicola sp. CPA57, assembly GCF_003206035.1. Classification (NCBI taxonomy): domain Bacteria; kingdom Pseudomonadati; phylum Pseudomonadota; class Gammaproteobacteria; order Oceanospirillales; family Halomonadaceae; genus Salinicola; species Salinicola sp. CPA57. Next base: position 74,097 of record NZ_PZJR01000014.1, on the reverse strand, counting down.
ATCGCCTTGCCCAGCGTCATGCCGACCTCGAACGGAATCAGCTTGGAGAGCTTGTCGCCCATCGAGTAAGGCTTGCCCTGGGCACGCGCCACGTCACGCACCACGGCCTTGGCCGCCATGGTGCCGAAGGTGACGATCTGGGAGACCGCATCGCGGCCGTAGCGATTGGCCACGTAGTCGATGACCCGGTCACGCTTCTCCATGCAGAAATCGACATCGAAGTCGGGCATCGAGACACGTTCCGGATTCAGGAAACGCTCGAACAGCAGATCGTATTCGAGCGGATCGAGATCGGTGATCTTGAGCACATAGGCGACCAGCGAGCCCGCGCCCGACCCACGCCCCGGCCCGACCGGGATGTCGTTGTCCTTGGCCCACTGGATGAAGTCCATCACGATCAGGAAGTAGCCCGGGAATCCCATCTTGAGGATGATGTCGAGCTCGAAGTCGAGCCGCTGCCGGTAGGCCGGCTCGTGATCGGCCAGCGACCGTCCCGGGTAGATCGGCGTGTCGCCACCGAACAGCAGATTCAGACGGTCGGTGAGACCATCATGGGAAATCTTGCGGAAGAATTCGTCCTGCGTCAGCCCTTCGGGAATCGGGTACTCCGGCAGGAATATCTCACCCAGGCGCACGCTGGCAGTGCAGCGCGCCGCGATCATGACACTGTTCTCGAGCGCCTCGGGGACGTCGGAAAAAAGCTCGGCCATCTCCTGGGGCGTCTTGAGATACTGCTCTTCGCTGTAGCGACGCTCGCGGCGGGGATCCTCCAGCGCCTTGCCCTCGCCGATCGAAACCCGGGTCTCGTGCGCCCAGAAGTCCTCGCGTTCGAGAAAGCGCACGTCATTGGTCGCCACCACCGGCACGCCGGTTTCGCTCGCCAGCCGCACGGAGTGGTGGACACACTCTTCATCGTATTGGCGACCGGTGCGCTGCAGCTCCAGATAGAAACGCCCGGGAAAATGCTGCTGCCATTCCGACAGCAGCTGACGCGCGGTATCGACATGCTCGGCGATCAGAAACCGGCCGATCTCCCCTTCCCGGGCACCGGATAGCGCAATCAGCCCCTCGCTCTGCTCGAATACCCAGGCCTTGTCGAGAATCGCCAGATTCTGACGCTGACCTTCGGTCCAGGCTCGCGAGATCAGCTCGGTCAGATTGCGGTAGCCGATATCGTTCATCGCCAACAGCGTCAGACGATAGGGGTGGCTCTCATCATGGGCGTTATGCAGCCACAGATCGGCGCCGATGATCGGTTTCAGGCCGGCGCCCTGGGCCGCCTTGTAGATCTTGACCAGCCCGAACAGGTTGGTGTCGTCGGTCACGGCCACGGCTGGCATGCCGGTCTCGGCCGTAGCCTTGACCAACGGCTTGAGCCGGACCAGACCATCGACGAGAGAGTATTCGCTGTGGACACGAAGGTGAACGAAGGGTGTTGTCATGACGAACTCGAGTCAGGCGGCGAATGAATTCAGACACTGGCTATACGATCGATAAGGCCCGGTCATGCGCCTGGCAACGCGATAGCGGCATGCCATGGCCAGCGCATTGAGAAGATCAGCATGCCTAAAGGCGGCACGAGCCACAATGGGCCGATGGATAAAGACCGGGGAGCCGGCGCGATCCATCACGGTCGATCGTTCATGCCCAGGCGAGCCGGGCGCGGACGGGCGCGAAAGAGCTGCGGTGCTCCGCCAGCGGGCCAAGACGAACCAGCGCATCGAGATGTTCCGGCGTCGGGTAGCCCTTGTGACGGCAGAAACCGTAGTCCGGATACAGCAGATCGAGCGCGGCCATCTGCGCGTCCCGGGCCACCTTGGCCAGAATCGACGCCGCGCTGATCGCGGAATGGCGCAGGTCGCCTTTGACCACGGCCTGCCCCGGGCAGGCATGCCCCGGCAACCGGTTGCCGTCGACCAGCAGATACTCGGGCGGGGTCGGCAGCGCGTCGATGGCACGTCGCATTGCCAGGTGCGTAGCGTGATAGATATTGAGCGAATCGATCTCCTGGGGCGAGGCTTCACCGACGGCGAAGGCGAGCGCGCGGTCGCGAATCTGTACGTCGAGCGCCTCGCGCCGTACCGCGCTCAGACACTTGGAGTCGGTCAGACCCTCGATCGGGCGGTCGGGGTCGAGAATCACGGCGGCAGCCACCACCGAACCGACCAGCGGGCCCCGCCCGACCTCATCGACGCCGGCGAGCAGATGCCCCTCGTATTCGATGATGATTTCCGGCCAGGCGGATGGCGAAGATTTCAATGGCATGACTTCTCTCGTCAAACACTTCTCGTCAGAGACTTCCGGATGCTGGCTCCAGCGTCCCGTACTCGGCCAGCGAAAGGATGGCCGTGGCGGCCCGCTCGCTGGCATCACGCTGCAACTCGGCGTGCAGTGCCGCGAAACGCCGTTCGAGCGCAGCACGAGCCTGGTCATCCTCGAACCACGGCAGCAGTGTCTCGACCAGCGATTCGGGTGTCACCGCCTCCTGAATCAGCTCCGGCACCAGCGTTTCCTGGGCAATCAGATTGGGCAGCGAGATCCAGCGCGTCTTGACCATCCGCTTGGCCAGCCAGTATGTCGCTGGCGCCATGCGATAGGCGACCACCATGGGCCGATGACAAAGCATGGCTTCCAGCGCCGCCGTGCCGGACGTCAACAGCACCGCATCGGCGGCCGTCATCACCTCTCGCGAACGTCCCTCGACAATGACCGTATTGGCGGCGAGATCCGGAAACCGTCCGAGCAGCGACTCGAGCTCCTGGCGCCGCTCCGGCGAGGCCGCAGGTATTGCCACCTGCAGGGCGCCGAGATGCGCACGCAGCGCGGACGCCGCTCGCAGGAACATTTCGCCCTGGAACCGAACCTCATTGCTGCGCGAGCCCGGCAGCATGGCCAGCGTCGGCACGTCGAGAACCAGCCCGAGCGCTCGCCGGGCTTCAGCACGGTCGTTGACCAGCGGCATCTCGTCGGCCAGCGGATGCCCGACATAGGCGACCGGCACGTGGTGGTCCGCGTAAAAATCCGCTTCGAACGGCAGAAAGGTCAACATTCCGTCGACCGCCTTGGCGATCGTCTTGACGCGCCCCTGACGCCAGGCCCAGACCGAGGGACTGACGTAATGCGCGGTCCGGATACCCTCGTCATGGAGCTGCCGCTCGAGGCCGATATTGAAGTCCGGGGCATCGATACCCACCATGATGTCAGGTCGCCAGTCCAGCGCATCTCGCTTGAGATGACGGCGCACCTTGATCAGGCCCGGGAGATGCTTGAGCACCTCGACCAGACCCATCACCGAGAGGGTTTCCAGCGGATAGAGCGACTCGAGCCCGTGTGCCTGCATTCGCGGGCCACCGATGCCGCGAAACTCGATTTGGGGATGGCGACACCTGAGCGCCTGCATCAGTCCGGCACCGAGAATGTCGCCCGACAGTTCGCCCGCCACGAGATAGACGCGCATCAGGCTGTTCCTAGCGGATGATGCCGCGTTGAGACACTTTCAGAGAATCGATGAAGCGTTGCGTTTCGTCGAGCGAGAAACGGCTTTCGATTTCGCTGACAGCCTGCTCCAGCGTCAGACCTTTGCGATAGACCAGGCGGTACGCCTCGCCCAGCGCCTTGATCGCCTCGGCGGAGAAACCCCGGCGCTTGAGCCCGATCGAGTTCAGCCCGTGGGGTGCCGCCGGATTGCCGCTGACCATGATGAACGCCGGAATGTCCTTGGTGATGGCCGAGCAGCCACCGACCATGGCATGTTCGCCCATGTGGGCAAACTGATGGATTGCGGAGAGCCCACCAATGATGGCGAAGTCGCCAAGCGTCACGTGACCGGCCAGCGTCGCCTGGTTGGCGAGAATGCAGTCGTTGCCGATCAGGCAGTCGTGGCCCACATGGGAATAGGCCATGAACAAGTTGCGGTTGCCGATGGTGGTAACGCCACGGTCCTGGATGGTTCCGCGATGGATCGTCACGCTCTCGCGCACGACGTTGTCGTCCCCCATTTCGAGCCGCGTCGGCTCGCCGGCGTACTTCTTGTCCTGACAGTCCTCCCCGACCGAGGCGAACTGGAAGACCCGATTACGCTTGCCGAGTCGAGTCGGCCCCTTGAGCACGACGTGCGGCCCGATCACGCTACCGGCATCGATCTCGACGTCGGCTCCGATCACGCTGAATGGACCGACTTCGACGTCGTCGGCCAGTCGGGCGGAGGGATCGACGATGGCGGAGGGATGAATCAAGCGACTTTCCTCTCGGCACAGATGATTTCTGCTTCGCAGGCCAGCTCGTCACCGACCGTTGCCCGGCAGGCGAACTTCCAGATACCGCGCTTGCCCTTGATCACGTTGGCCTCGAGCCGCAGCTGGTCACCCGGCATGACCGGGCGCTTGAAGCGTACGTTATCGCTACCGACGAGGTAATAGACGTAGCCATCGGCCGGCAGCTTGTTGACGGTCTTGAAACCGAGGATGCCACAGGCCTGGGCCATCGCTTCGATGATCAGCACGCCGGGCATGATCGGGTGATGAGGAAAATGGCCGTTGAAGAAAGGTTCGTTGATGCTGACGTTCTTGTACGCCACGATCGACTCGCCAATCGTGATTTCCATCACGCGATCTACCAGTAAAAATGGATAACGATGCGGTAGATATTCGCGAATCTGGTTGATGTCCATGATCATCAATACAACCTCTGAAATAACGAAATGCCTGCCCCTACACTTTGGCTAAGGGCAGGCAAAGGGCGGCAAAACGGCGTTCACCCATGTGGGCGGGCATTATACAGGCGCACCTGACGACTGCCAGCCTCGGGAGGCGACCGGTGACGGCCCCGAGGGTGTCACGGATCCTCAAGCGTCGCGGATATCGCGCTCGAGCCGCGTCAAGCGCTTGGCGATCTCGTCGAGCTGTTTGAAGCGTACCGCGTTCTTCCGCCACTGACTATTCGACATCGAACCCGTGCCGGAAGAGTAGACGCCGGGCTCCAGAATCGAGTTCGTGACCAGACTCATCCCGGTCACCTGGACACCGTCGGTGAGCGTGAGATGGCCGGAGAGCCCGACGCCGCCGCCCAGCAGACAGTGGCGGCCGACCTTGGTGGAACCCGCGATGCCGACGCAGCCTGCCAGCGCACTGTGATCGCCGACCTGAACGTTGTGGGCGATCTGCACCTGGGAGTCTATCTTGACCCCGTTGCCGATCAGCGTGTCGCCCAGGGCTCCGCGATCGATGCTCGAACAGCTACCCACTTCGACATCGTCACCCAGACTGACGCCACCCAGCTGAGCGATCTTCTCCCAGCCTTTGCCATCATGGGCGAACCCGAAGCCGTCGCCACCGATGACGCATCCGCTATGGAGAATCGCCCGCTCACCGATGATCACCCCGTGATACAGCGTGACATTGGCGTGCAGGCGAGAGCCGCTACCGATCGCGGTGTCGGCGCCGATGAAACACCCGGCACCGATGACACAATCATCAGCAATGTGCACACCGGCTTCGATGACGCAGTGAGCGCCGATCTCGACGCGCTCGCCAAGGGTCGCCTCGGGGGATACGACTGCCGTCGGATGCACACCTTGCGAAGCCTGGTTGGCCAGCGGATCGAACAGGCGCGACAGCTTGGCGTAGCCCAGATACGGGTTTTCCAGCTCCAGCCGCGGGCAAGGGCAGTTTTCACCATGCGCCGGGTGCACCAGAACGGCACCGGCCTGCGTCGTCGCCAGATACTTCAGATAAGCCCGGTTGGCGAGAAACGCCAGATCCGTCGATATCGCGTCGGTCAGCGTCGAAAGACCACTGACACGCACTGTGTCATCACCCACCACGCGGGCGTCGATCCGCTCGGCGAGCTCGCCAAGCGTGTAAGAGGTGGAAGCATCTCTCTTCATGAACGGGCGCCGGTTTGAATCATCAGTTGAGCGAATTGAAGATCTGCGTCACTTCGGAAGTAATGTCGAGGCTATCGCCGGAATAGACGACGGCATCACGGTCGACGACCATATCCAGATCATGCTTGTCGACGACTCGCTGAATGGCCTGATCGAGCTTGGGCTTGGCCCCTTTCAGATACTGCTGCTCGGCCTGCTGCTGCGCCTGGGAGATCTGACCGCGCAGCTGCTGGAACTGACCACCCTTCTGACGCAGCTGCTGGGTCACCGAGTTGCGCTCGGATTCCGACATCACGTCGCCATCCTTCTGCAGCCGCTGCTGCAGCTGCTGCAGCTCTTGGCTCAACGACTGCGCCTGCTGCTGTTGGGAACTGATACGGTTCTTCAGCTGATTCATCGATGCTTGGGCGGAACTGGAAGACATCAGCGCTTCGCGCCAGTCGAGCACGCCCACTTCGGTGGCCATGGCCGGCACCGAGACCATGGTCAACAAACCGAGCCCGAGAACTCCTGCTATCTTGCGCATGCGGCAACTCCTTGAAAGCCTGACTTGGAATCTGGAATTTTTCTGACTCCGGATTCACGGCCCTGTGAATCGTGCCGTGAATCCGGTGCGATGGCGCTAGAACGTCTGACCCAGCGAGAACTGGAACACCTGCGGGTCGTCACCATCCTTCTCGTTCAGCGGCTTGGCAACGCTGAACGTCAGCGGGCCGACCGGTGTCAGCCAGGAGAGCCCCAGGCCCACGCTGTAGCGCAGGTCGTCGAGGCTGACACCGCTGTTACAGCTGGACGGACCATCGCCGGGCACCACTTCGTAGCAGTCGGAGAGGAAGGTATTACCCCCGTCGAGGAAAATACTGGTCTGCAGCGACCGGCGATCCTCGATCCAGGGGAACGGATAGATCAGCTCCGCAGAGCCCTCGACCAGAATGTTGCCACCCAGGGTATCGTCATCCCCATCGCCGCGCTGCGTGGTCTTCTGCCCCAGCGTGTTACCGGTGTAGCCACGTACCGAGCCCAGACCGCCCGAGTAGAAGTTCTCGTAAAACGGATAAGGATCGTTGGAACCCAGCGTATCGGCATAGCCGAGATTGCTGCCGAACTTGAGCGACCAGTCCGGGTTGAGCTCGAACAGCTTCTGGCCGCGGTAACGCACCTTGTAGTACTCGGCGTCCGATCCCGGCAGTGCGGCTTCCAGCGAGACGCGCTGATAGCTACCGGCCGTCGGCATGATCCCGCGGTTCAGGTTGTTGCGGGTCCAGCTCGCCGTCAGCTTGTAATTGAAGAAGTCTTCACCCTCATCGTCGGTGTACTTGACGATTTCGGAAGGCGTGTCGTCGTAGGTATCGATCGACAGATTCTCGAGCCCGACACCGAAGTTCAGCCGCGACAGATCATTGATCGGATAACCGAAATTGATGTTGCCGCCGTAGGAATCGGTCGAGTAGGTCGAGATATCGGAGTCTTCGTAATCGGTTTCGCGGTAGAAGACATTGTAGCCGCGCGAGATGCCGTCGAGCGTCCAGTACGGGTCGGTGAAGCCGAAGTTGATGTTGGTAAACGTGTCACTGCGCTGCGCGCCGATATTGACGCGATTGCCCGTCCCCAGGAAGTTGCTCTGGGACAGCGCAGCGCCATAAATGACGCCTGCGGTCTGGGAAAACCCGACGCTGGCCGAAATGGAGCCCGAGGGCTGTTCCTGAACGTTGTAGGTCACGTCCAGCTGATCCGGCTCGCCGGCTACCGGTCGGGTGTCCACATCGACCTGCTTGAAGAACCCGAGCCGCTCAAGACGCTGACGCGACTGCGATATCTGGTCGGTCGAGGCCGGCGCGCCCTCCATCTGTACCATTTCGCGGCGCAGGACTTCGTCCTGCGTCGTGGTATTACCTTCGAAGTTGATCCGCCGCACGTAGGCACGACGACCCGGATCGACGCGGAAAGTGATGTCCACGGTATCGCCCGCTTCATCGACCGTAGGCACCGCCTGAATATCGGCAAAGGCGAAGCCTTCGGCGCCGAGCTTCTGGCGCAGCGCTTCCGAAGATTCGGTCAACTTGCTCTGGGAAAAATACTCTCCCGACTTGGCAGTCACCAGCGAGCGCGCCATCGATTCGTCGATCTTCAGATCGCCGTCGAACTTGATCTGGTCGAGCTTGTAACGTTTGCCTTCGTCGACGTTGATGGTCACGAAGATCCGCGACTTGTCCGGGCTGATCGAGACCTGCGTCGAGGTGATGGCGAAGTTGACGTAGCCACGATCGAGATACCAGGAACGCAGCGTTTCCAGATCACCGGAAAGCGCCTCCCGGGAATACTCGTCGTCGGAGAACCAGCCGAAGAACCAGCCCGGCTTGTCCTCGAGCTGAAACAGGTCACTCAGAGTGCCGTCGTCGTAGGCCTCGTTGCCCACGACGTTGATCTGGCGAATCTTCGCCACTTCCCCTTCGTTGATGTCGATGTTGACGCGAACCCGATTACGTTCGAGCTGCTCGACCGAGGTCTTGATGCTGGAGCTGTAGCGGCCCTGGGACTGATAGAGACGCTCAAGCTCGCGCTGCATCTCTTCCAGCGTCGAGCGCTGCAGCACCTGACCCTCGGCCAGGCCAGCGTCGGTCAGGCCCTTGCGCAGGTCGTCGTCGGAGATCTGGGAGTTGCCTTCGATGTTGATCTCGGCGATCGACGGCCGCTCGACCACATTGACGATCAGCACGTCGTTGTCGCGGGATAGCCGAATGTCGTCGAACAGCCCGGTGTCGAACAGTTGCTGGGCGGCCTCGCCCAGTTGCTGGTCGTCTACCGTCTGGTCGGCACTGACGGGGAAAGCGTTGAAAACGGATGCAGCCGAGACGCGCTGCAGCCCCTCTACACGAATATCCGAAATCTCAAAAGGTGCCGCCAGCGCAACGGGAGAGCTGGCCAGCAGTAGTCCTGCCAATCCGATGGTCTTGAGTTTCATGCAATCAATCGCTTCTGTGGGGTCCGCCCGCGTATCGAACAGGCACCTTATACATTTCTCCCTACGACTGACAAGCTCATCGCTCGCCACGCCTGGGGTCTTTCCGTTCGCCGCCACTGCGGCGCCGACCGCTGACCGTTCGCATCGCCAGCGTCGCCTCTCGTTCCTCTCGTTCCTGTCGTTCCTGTCGTTCCTGTCGTTCCTGTCGTTCCTGTCGCTACAGTCGCATCAAGTCAAAGTAGAGCGCCATCATCATCAAACATCCGACCAACGCCACGCCGACACGCAGACCCATCGCCTGGGCGGCCTCCGACACCGGCTTGCCGCGAAGCAGCTCGATCAGGTAATAAGCCAGATGACCACCATCGAGCACCGGGATCGGCAGCAGGTTCAAGACCCCCAGACTGATCGACAGATAAGCCAGAAAGCCGACGAACGTCTCGACGCCGCTGCGGGCCGAGTCGCCGGCAATGCGAGCGATGGTGATCGGCCCCGACAGATTCGAGGGGGATATCCAGCCGACGATCATCTTGCGAATCGAATCCGCGGTCAGCCAGGTCATCTCGCCGGTCTTGCTCACAGCCTGCCCGATCGCGGCGATCGGACCATATCGAATTTCACGCCGATAGGACTCAGGCCATTCGACTGTCTGTGATGCGGCACCGACATAACCGATGTTCTCGCCATCCTCGGCCTGCTTCGACTCGGGCGTCAGCGACACGCGGCGCTTGCCGCCATCGCGCTCGACTTCCAGCGCCAGCTCGACGCCAGGATGACGGCGCACGGCCTCGACGAAGGCGACCCAGTCGTCGACCGGCTTGCCGTCCACGCTGACGATGCGATCATCCGCCTTCAATCCCGCACGGCTGGCCGGGCTGTTGTCGAGCACGCGGCCAAGAACCGCGGGCACCTGCGGGCGCCAGGGCGTGATGCCAAGCGACGACATCGGCTGCGGCGGGTCCTGCCGCACCAGCCACTGCCGCACCGGTACGTCGTGGGTTCTTGTCGCGCCGCCTGCGGGATCGCGCGTCGTGAACTGCAGCTCGCCATCGGCGCCGATGGCCGCGATCAGCTGCAGATTGACCTCATTCCAGGAGGGTGTCTCGCGTCCCTCGATGCTGACGATTTCCTGGCCGCTGCGTAGCCCCCCCTGAGCCGCGGGCGAATCCGGCATCACGTCGCCGACCACCGGCGCGACGGTGGTGGCGCCGTAGACGAACAGCGCCCAGTAGGCGACCAGTGCCAGCAGGAAGTTGGCGATGGGGCCGGCTGCCACGATCGCGATCCGCGCCCAGACGCTCTTGCGGTTGAACGCCCGGTCGAGCTCTGCCGGTGCCACCGGACCTTCCCGCTCGTCGAGCATCTTGACGTACCCGCCCAGCGGGATGGCAGCGATGGCGTACTCCGTACCCTGGCGATCGAAACGCGACCACAACGGTTTGCCAAAGCCTACCGAAAACCTCAGCACCTTGACGCCGCAGCGCCTGGCGACCCAGAAGTGCCCGAACTCGTGAAACGTGATCAGCAGGCCGAGTACGACGATGACCGCCAGTACGTTCTGGATCGTATCCATCACGCCCGCCCCCTCTGGAAAGACCGTTGGTGCAACAAACGCTCGGCCAGCTGCCGCGCTCGTGCATCCTCGCACAGTATCACGTCGAGCGAGTCCGCCGCGCGTACCTCGGTCGCTTCGAGCGTCGCTTTCACCAATTGTGCGATACCGAGAAACGCTAGCTTTCCATCAAGAAACGCCTGCACAGCGATCTCATTGGCAGCATTGAGGCTCGCCGGGGCGGTGCCGCCTGCAGCCATTGCCTCTCTCGCCAGGCGCAAACAGGGAAACCGTGCTTCATCCGGAGCTTCGAAATCGAGCCGGGAAACCGCGAACAGATCGAGCGGCTCGACGCCGGCATCGATCCTGGCGGGCCACGCCAGACCATAGGCGATCGGTATGCGCATGTCGGGATTACCCATCTGGGCCAATATCGAGCCGTCGGCATAACCCACCATCGAATGGATGACGCTTTGCGGATGCACGACCACTTCGATCTGCTCAGGTTTCGCATCGAACAGCCAGCACGCTTCGATCAGTTCCAATCCCTTGTTCATCAGAGTGGCACTGTCGGTCGAAATCTTGCGCCCCATCGACCAGTTGGGGTGCGCACAAGCCTGATCCGGCGTCACCCTCTCCAGCGCTGACAGCGACCACTCGCGAAACGGTCCACCCGATGCGGTCAACAACAGCCGCGACACGCCGTGAGCCGATAACCCGCCCCGGTGCTGCATAGGCAGACACTGGTAGATGGCATTATGTTCCGAGTCGATAGGCAAAAGCGTTGCGCCATGGCGGGATACGGCGTCCATGAAGAGCCCCCCGGACATGACCAGCGCTTCCTTGTTGGCCAGCAGCACCCGCTTGCCTGCCTCCACGGCCGCCAGCGTCGGCAACAATCCTGCCGCCCCCACGATCGCCGACATCACCGCGTCCACCTCCGGTGCCCGTGAGACCTCGAGCAGCGCCGCTTCGCCATGACTGACATCGATGTGCGTCAGACGGGCCTCTCGCAGCTGGGCACGCAGCCAGTTGGCATCTTCCTGCGTGCCGATGACGGCTCGCGCCGGCTCGAATCGTCGACAGATCTCGAAAAGCGCCTCGCGGGAGCGCTGAGCGGTCACCGCGTGGAGCTCATAGGCATCGGGATGCTGGCCGATCACGTCCAGCGTGCTGCGACCGATGGAGCCGGTCGCACCCAATAGCGTGACTTTTCGGGGAGAAGATGTGGACATCGGATTGCTATCCCAGCCAGGGGCTAATCAAGGCGAAGAGCGGAACGGCAGCGGTCAGGCTATCGATACGATCGAGAATGCCACCGTGCCCCGGCAGCAGATGGCTGGAATCCTTCAGGCCCCGGAAGCGCTTGAGCATGCTTTCGAACAGATCCCCGATGACGGAGATGAAGGCAACGCCCCATGCCACGACCATCAGCGCCAGCGTCTGCGCGACATCGAAGGAGAGCCAGACGGCATAGATGAGCACCAGCACGGCCACGGCCACCCAGCCGCCGTAGACGCCTTCCCAGGACTTGCCCGGACTGACGTGCGGGGCCAGCTTGCGGCGCCCGAAGCGACGTCCGGCGAAGTAAGCCCCGATATCGGCGACCCACACCAGCAGCAGCACGAACAGCAGCCATTCGCTCCCTTCCTGGCGCAGCTGATAGAGCCCGACCCAGCAGGGCACCAGCACCCACGCGCCCATGCCGAGGCGCAGCGCCGGAGGCTGCCACTGGCCGGTGGCTCGAGGGTAGCGCGACACCCACCAGGCATTGGCCAGCCAGCCGATGGCACCGATCCACAGTGGCCAGCGATCCAGCAGCCATCCCGCCCACCAGGCGACCAGCAGCAGGAGTGCCAGCCCGGCGGTGTAGAGCAGCCGCGGCTGAGCGTCGTCGAACCCGGCCAGACGCGCCCACTCCCAGGCCCCGAGCAGCAGAACCAGTGCGGTAAATGCTGCGAAGGCACCACCCGATAGCCCGAACAGGCCACCAAGCGCCAGAGGCGCCAATATCAATGCCGTCAATATACGCTGTCTAAGCACCCTGAACCTCGACCTGCTGCTGGCTCAGGCCGAAACGGCGCTGACGCTGCTGAAAAGCCTCGAGCGCCGCATCGAATGTCGTACCATCGAAGTCGGGCCACAGCTCCGGCGCAAACACGAACTCCGCGTAGGCAAGCTGCCACAACAGAAAATTTGAGATTCGCTGCTCCCCACTGGTGCGGATACATAGATCGATTGGCGGCTCCTGACTCAGGCACATCTCGCGGTCCAGCGCTTCCTCGTCGATCGACTCGGGTGTCATCAGGCCATCGGCAACCTTGCGCGCCAGACGCTGGGCGGCGCACGCGATATCCCAGCGACCGCCGTAATTGGCTGCGACCACGAGATGCATGCCCGAGTTGTCGCGAGTCAGAGCTTCGGCACGGCTCATGTGCTTCTGCAAAGACGAGGAGAAACGACGGCGATCGCCGATGATGCTGAGTCGAATACCATTCTCGTGGAGTTTTTTCACCTCGCGCTTGAGCACCAGCATGAAAAGCTCCATCAAGGCACTGACCTCGGCCGAAGGCCGACGCCAGTTCTCGCTCGAGAAGGCGAAAAGCGTGAGGGTCTCGATGCGCCGCTCGGCCGCGCGCCGGATGACCGCACGCAGCGATTCGACGCCAGCACGATGCCCTTGTGCGCTGGAGAGCCCCCTGGCGCGCGCCCAGCGATTGTTGCCGTCCATGATGATCGCCACGTGGCGAGGCATCGACGACACCGCTTGAGCGTCGCGCAACTGCATGTCAGTCATGATAGCTCGCAAGACAGGTAGGTAGCGGCGCCCGCGGCAGGTAGAAAACGGGCGCCTGCGTTCCTTAGACCTGCATCAGGTCGTGTTCCTTGGTTTCCAGAAGTCGGTCGATTTCACTGACATGCTTATCGGTCAACTTCTGGATTTCCTCTTCGCCGCGGCGCTCTTCGTCTTCGTTGATCTCTTTGTCCTTGAGCAACGCCTTGAGATCGCCATTGGCATCACGACGTATGCTGCGGATCGCAACACGCGCGTTCTCGGCCTCGGCTCGCGCCTGCTTGATGTAGTTGCGACGCGTCTCCTCGGTCAACGGCGGCATCGGCACACGGATCACGGTACCGGCCGTGGCAGGATTCAATCCCAGGTCGGCCGTCATGATCGCTTTTTCGACCTTGGCCACCATCGGACGTTCCCACGGCGTCACCGCCAGGGTGCGGGCATCTTCGACCGTGATGTTGGCGACCTGGTTGATCGGCATGTTGCTGCCGTAGTAGTCCACCATCACCGCATCGAGAATGCTCGGATGGGCTCGACCCGTGCGAATCTTGTGGAAGTTGCTCTGAAGCGCTTCCAGGCTTTTCTGCATGCGCGCACTGGCGTCTTTCTTGATATCGTCGTTCATGTCCTATACCTCAATCAATCAGCGTGCCTTCTCGCCCACCAACCACCAGATTCAGCAGTGCGCCAGGCTTGGTCATATCGAAGACGCGTACCGGCATATCATGGTCCCGTACCAGGCAGATAGCGGTCAAATCCATCACGCCGAGCTTCTGATCCAGCACCTCATCGTAGCTCAAACTCTCGTACTTGATGGCGTCAGGATACTTGACCGGATCCTTGTCGTAGACGCCGTCGACCTTGGTCGCCTTGACCACCACATTGGCATCGATCTCGATGCCACGCAGGCAGGCCGCGGAATCCGTGGTGAAGAACGGGTTGCCCGTACCGGCTGAAAAGATGACCACGTCACCGGACGTCAAGTAGCGAATCGCGGAGCGGCGATCATAGTGCTCGACGACGCCGCTCATGGGAATCGCCGACATCACCCGCGAACGGATGTTGGAGCGCTCGAGCGCGTCCCGCATCGCCAGCGCGTTCATCACCGTCGCCAGCATGCCCATGTGATCGCCGGTAACCCGGTCCATGCCCGCCGCGTGCAGTGCAGCGCCACGGAACAGATTGCCACCACCGACCACGATACCGACCTGGACGCCGATACCCACCAGCTGCCCGATTTCCAGCGCCATGCGATCGAGCACCTTGGGGTCGATACCGAACTCCTGCTCACCGGTCAGCGCCTCACCCGAGAGTTTCAGCAATATGCGCTTGTACTTTGATTTATCACCACGCTCCGATTTATCACCGCGCTCACTGGGCTTGCTGGTTCGATCGATGACTTCAGGCATGACGCTCTCTCCTGGTTTGACGAGTCGGGTCGGCAGGTCATGACAGATGATCTTCTCATCTGCCGGATACGCAATGGCGTGCGCTTTCGCGCACGCCATCGATGAGGCCGGGTTCAGTCAATGTTACCTGACACCTCAGCCTTGGGCACTGGATGAAACTCGGCCCTGCAAAACTTAACTACGGCGAGCCTGTTCCATCACTTCCTTGGCGAAGTCGACTTCTTCTTTCTCGATACCTTCACCGACCTCGAAGCGCGTGAATCCGACGACTTCACCGCCAGCCGCCTTGGCATATTCAGCGACAGACTGGTTCGGATCCTTGACGAACGGCTGCTCGGTCAAGCTGTTTTCCGCCAGGTACTTCTTGAGACGGCCCTGAACCATCTTCTCGGCGATTTCCGCCGGCTTGCCGGCCATGTCCGGCTGCGCCAGGATGATCGCCTTCTCGCTGTCGAGCTGCGCCTGCGGCATGTCCTGCGGACGTGCCACGACCGGATTGATCGCCGCTGCGTGCATGGAAATGTCCTTGGCCACTTCCTGGCTACCGCCAGTAAGCACGGTCAGCACGCCGATGCGATCGCCGTGGACGTAGGCACCAACCACGCCGCCTTCCGGCGCGTCGACGACGACTGCACGACGTACGGAGATGTTTTCGCCGATCTTCTGCACCAGCTGGTTACGAGCGTCTTCCAGCTCGCCATCCATGATGGTGGCAATGTCTTCGGACTTGGTCTCGAACACCTTGGCCAGCACCTTGGAAGCAAAGCCCTTGAAGTTGTCATCGCGAGAGACGAAATCGGTCTCCGAATTGACTTCGAGCATCGCGGCGCAGCTGCCGTCTTCGGCAACCTGAGTCAGGATCGCGCCTTCGGCGGCGATACGACCCGCCTTCTTGGCGGCCTTCAGGCCGGAATTCTTGCGCAGATCTTCGATCGCACGCTCGATATCGCCGTCGGCTTCGGTCAGTGCTTTCTTGCACTCCATCATGCCGAGACCGGTACGCTCGCGCAGTTCCTTGACTAGAGAAGCGCTGATAGCTGCCATGTTCTACCCCTGAGGATCGCTGTTTCGTCTGACGAGCGGTGCCGCGCGGGCACCGCTCCGGGTGTAAAAAGGGGGCTATAGAGCCCCCTTTCTGTCTGCGCCGATATCGGCACATCGACTGCCTTCTGCAGGAGCAGGTTCAGCGCAGACTCGATGCCGTGGCCATCTTGCGTTACTGGGCGGCGTCGCTGGTTTCACTCGTCTCGTTCACCTCGACGAAATCGTCGGGGCGGCCTTCCTTCGCCTTGCCGCAGGCATCGGCGATGGCCTGGACGTAGATCTGGATGGCGCGAATGGAGTCATCGTTACCCGGGATGACGTAATCGACGCCATCCGGGTTGGAGTTGGTGTCGACGACACCGATGACCGGAATGCCCAGCTTGTTGGCTTCATTGATCGCAATACGCTCGTGATCGACGTCGATCACGAACAGCGCATCCGGCAGACCCGCCATTTCCTTGATACCACCGATGGAACGCTCGAGCTTGTCCTGCTCGCGAGTCGCCATCAGGACTTCTTTCTTGGTCAGCTTCTCGAACGTACCGTCTTCGCGCATGGCTTCGAGTTCGCGCAGACGCTTGATCGACTGACGAATGGTCTTGTAGTTGGTCAACATGCCGCCGAGCCAGCGGTGATTGACGAACGGCTGACCTACGCGATTGGCTTCTTCCTTGATGATCTTGCTGGCGGAACGCTTGGTGCCGACGAACAGGATCTTGTTGTTGGAAGAGGCCATCTTCTCGACGACACTGGTCGCTTCCAGCAGGGCCGGCAGCGTGTGCTCGAGATTGATGATGTGGATCTTGTTACGTGAACCGAAGATGTACTGCCCCATCTTCGGGTTCCAGTAACGGGTCTGGTGACCGAAGTGAGCGCCTGCCTTGAGCAGGTCACGCATATTGACTTGTGCCATGATGACTCCTGGAGAATCGGGTTAGGCTTCCACACACCCCATGGATCCGACCGTACGGCTAGGCCGTCACGGCACCCGGGACCATGTGCCGGTGCATGTGTGTTTTTTGATGACGCGGCAATCACGCGGAGAACCATCGTCGCTACTGACTCGGCTGCGCTGGCGCCTCGACATGAATGCCGACGGCAGGCAAGCTCGGCCACCACTTCGCAGAACGCAGGGATGGGCAATTGCAGTCGAGCGCGCGGATTTATACCATAGAAGACGCACAAGATGAAGTCGCCGGACGTCCAAGACCGCTCCCGGGCGAGCCATTCATCGCCATCCGGAACGACTCATTCTCCTATTGCCCCATTGCGAGAGCGCATGAACATTCCACGCAAGACCCCCGAAGAAGTCGAGAAAATGCGCGAAGCCGGCCGCCAGGCCGCCGCCGTGTTCGAGATGATCACACCGTACGTTACCGCAGGCGTCTCCACCGGCGAACTCGACCGCCTCTGCCACGACTTCATCGTCAAGGAGCTGGGGTCGACGCCGGCACCACTCGATTACCATGGTTTCCCCAAGGCGATCTGCACCTCGATCAACCACGTCGTCTGTCACGGCATTCCCGACTTCGACAAGAAGCTCAAGAATGGCGACATCATGAATATCGACATCACCGTGAAGACGACCGACGGTTATCATGGCGACAGCAGCATGATGTTCGTGATCGGCGATACCATCCAGGGCGAACGTCTCTGCCGTGTGACTCGGGAGAGCCTGTATAAAGGTATCGCCGAAGTCCGTCCGGGCGTCAAGCTGTCGACCATTGCCAAGGTCATCCAGGCTCACGCGGAAAACGCCGGCTACTCGGTCGTGAGAGATTTCTGCGGTCACGGTATCGGCGCCGGCTTCCACGAGGAGCCTCAGGTGCTGCATTACGACGGGTATGCATCAGAGGCCGACGCCGAACTCGCCGAAGGCATGTGCCTGACCATCGAACCGATGCTCAACGCCGGTGGCTACCGGACCAAGGTGCTGAAGGATGGCTGGACCGCCGTGACCAAGGACAAGAGCCTGTCGGCGCAGTGGGAGCACACCCTGCTGGTCACCGCCTCCGGCGTGGAAGTTCTGACAGCGCGTTCCGACGAAGACTTCAGCTTCCTGACGGCCTGATCGCCGCGCCATTGCCTCGCCATCGGAGACGCACGTCGCATGCTGCTGCATCACTATCGCTTTCATCCGGACCCGACGCTCTTCGATGCAACGGCGTTTCGCGAGGCACTGGCGCGAGATCGCCAGCCGATCCCGCTATTCAAGCAGGCGCTCAGGACGATCCGCGAGCGCCTCGACGAACGCTTCCGTGCCGGTGCCGATGTACGCGACCTGGTCTACGGTCGCGCCTGGTGCCTGGATCGGCTGCTGGAAATTGCCTGGGCGCGTTTCGACTGGCCCGACGACAATGTCGCACTGCTCGCCGTCGGAGGCTACGGCCGCGGCGAACTGCACCCCCATTCCGACATCGATCTGCTGCTGCTGCTCGGCACCAACGACGACACCCCCTATCGCGAGTCGCTGACAGGCTTCATTACCCTGCTCTGGGACATCGGCCTCGAGATCGGCCAGAGCGTGCGCTCGCTCGACGATTGCGAGCGCGAGGCCCGGGCCGACATCACCGTGATCACCAACCTGCTGGAAACTCGCACCCTGGCGGGCCCGGAAAGCCTGCGGAGCGCCATGCGAGAGCGGCTGTCGACACAGCACATGTGGTCATCGGCGGCGTTTTTCGAGGGCAAATGGCAGGAACAGATCACCCGCCACTACAAGCACAACAACTCCGAGTACCATCTCGAGCCCAACCTCAAGAGCGCGCCGGGCGGACTGCGCGACATCCAGATGATCGGCTGGGTGGCCAAGCGTCATTTCGGACCGCTGCGCTATGAAGATGTGGTCGCCCAGGGCTTCATGAACGATGCCGAACTGCGGATTCTGAGCCAGGGCCAGGCCTTTCTGTGGCAGGTTCGCTATGCACTGCACATGATTGCCGCGCGGGCCGAGGATCGCCTGCTGTTCGATCATCAGCGCGCGCTGGCAACGCTATTCGGCTACGCCGACACCCCGCAGCGCCTCGCGGTCGAGCAGTTCATGAAAGCCTACTATCGTCATGTCACCGCGCTGGCCGGGCTCAACGACATGCTGCTGCAGCATTTCGACGAAGTGATTCTGCACGCTGGCGAATCGCTGGAGATCAAACCGATCAATGCGCGCTTCGAGATTCGAGGTGGCTACATTCAGCATCGTCATCCCAACGTCTTTCTTTATCGCCCCGGCGCGCTGCTCGAACTCTTTCTACTGATGGCCCAGCATCCGGAAATCGAAGGCGTTCGCGCCGATACCATTCGTCAGATCCGGGATCACCGCCACCTGATCGACGATGCCTTCCGCGACGATCTGCGCCATCAAAGCCTGTTCATGGAGCTGCTGCGCAGCGGTGGCGACGTGCCGACCCAGCTGACCCGCATGAACCGTTACGGGGTGCTGGGCAAGTATCTCCCCGAGTTCGGCGAAGCCGTCGGACTGATGCAGCACGACCTATTCCACATCTATACCGTCGACGCGCATACCCTGCGGCTACTGAGCTTCCTTCAACGGTTTCGCGAAGAACGGGAGACCGATGAATACACCGTCGCCCTCGAGGTGATCCAGAAGCTGCCCAAGCTCGAACTGCTGTGGATCGCCGGGCTCTATCACGATATCGGCAAGGGCCGTGGCGGTGACCACTCCGTGCTCGGCGCTGTCGATGCCGCCGACTTCTGCCGCCGGCACGCGCTGTCACACTGGGATACGCGCCTGGTCGCGTGGCTGGTCGAGCACCATCTATTGATGTCGAAGACAGCCCAGAAACGGGACATCTCCGACCCGGACGTGATTCACGCCTTCGCCCGCACCGTGCGCGACGAAACCCATCTCGACTATCTCTATGTGCTGACCGTCGCCGATATCAGCGCCACCAACCCGACGCTATGGAACGGCTGGCGCGCCTCGCTGATGCGTCAGCTCTATACCGAGACCCGCCGGGTGCTGCGGCGCGGTCTCGACAATACGGTCGACCGTCAGGGCTGGGTCAGCGAGACCCGCGAAGAAGCCTCTGGATTGCTGCGGGCCATCGGCGCCGACATCGCCCGGGTCACCGCCCTCTGGCAGACCTTCGGCGAGGACTACTTCCTGCAGTACACGCCCAGCGAGATCGTCTGGCAGACCCAGGGGATTCTCGCCCATCACGACGACCACTTGCCGCTGATCCTGGTCAGCGCCCCCAGCGAAGACATGACCGAGGGCGGCACCAAGCTGTTCATCCATACGCGCTCGGCCGACGACCTGTTCGCCGCGACGGCAGCGGCCATCGAACAACTGGGCCTGTCGATCCACGACGCGCGCATCGCCACCTCCAGCGACGACTGGACGCTCAACACCTTCATCCTGCTGGATGACGACGATGACGCCATCCGCGACCCCGTTCGGCTGGAAACGATCCGTCGTCATCTGGTCGAGGAACTCGACGATCCCGATGACTATCCGCAGATCGTCAGCCGTCATACGCCTCGCCAGCTGAAGCACTTCCGGGTACCGGTCGAGGTCATCATCGAACAGGACCCGGCCAATGCCCGCACCTCGCTGGAATTGATCGCCCCCGACCGTCCGGGGCTGCTGGCTCGCGTCGGCCGCATCTTCATGGAGCAGGATATCGCGCTGTCGACGGCCAAGATCGCCACGCTCGGCGAGCGGGTCGAAGACGTGTTCTTCATCACCGACAAGCGCGGCCGGCCGCTGACCGATCCCGAAGCCCAGGCACGCCTGCGCGCGCGCCTGTATGAAGTGCTGGATGTATAGCGCTCAGGTCGGCCAGCCCTAAATATTCTCAATCGACCGGCGCAGGGTTGGCTTTCAGCCACGCCTGCATCTGCGCTATCTCAGCCTGCTGAGCCTCAATGATGTTTTGAGCCAACGCCCGCATTTCCGGGTCCTTGCCGTAGGCGAGCTCGACCTTGGCCATCGCAACCGCTCCCATGTGATGAGCCAGCATGCCGGTAGCAAAGTCGACATCCGGATCACCGCTATTCGCCAGCTCCATGTCGTGCTGCATGGTCTTCGCTGCCTCACGGTAGGCATCGACGGCCTCACTGGATTGGACGTCCGATTCAGAATGAACCTGATGCTCATCATGACCATCGCGCTCTGACTGAGCCAGACTACTGATGGCAAAAGCCAGCGAACCAACGGCCACGATACCGGCCAACCAGCGCTTTGAAGTCATCATTCGTTATCTCCCAGGAAAAATCCGACGCTAGCACCATGGTGTCACCCCTAGGTCAAGCGCAACCAAAACCCTATATCATCGTTCCATCGACACCCATCAGACCGAGCCTTGACCAACACCAGGCTGGCGTCGAACCGGCGCGGTTTGAGCCGTCGTCCGTGGGCGCCTATAATCCCCCGCTTCTCCGCAAGCGCTCGACGGACCCGTGACATGACCATTACCGTTTACGGCATCAAGACCTGCGACACCTGCCGCAAGGCGCGCCGTCAGCTCGATGCAGATAACGTCGCGTATCGCTATCACGATCTACGCGAAGACGGTCTCGATCCACAACATCTGGATCAATTCCTGCGCCACGTCGATTGGCAGACACTGCTCAACACTCGCAGCACGAGCTGGCGCCAGCTCGATGCGGCAGACAAGAAGCCGCTCGATGCCGAACGGGCGCGGGAACTCATGCTCGCCAACCCGACGCTGATCAAGCGCCCGGTGTTGCAACGCTCAAAGCCGGGTACCGACGACACGCTGATCGTCGGTTTCGACCCTGCCCGCTACGCGGCGCTCGCCTCATGAGCGGGCTCGACCCGCTGGATCGATGGCCGCCTCGCCGGTGTCTGTCAGCGAGCGAGCATGGCTTTCAGCGAACGACTTTCACTGAACGACCCTCAACAACCGACTAACCAGAGGAACCTTCGATGCTGAGCTTCGCGCTAGGAATCGGCACCCAGAACAGCCAAGGCGATTGGCTCGAAGTCTACTATCCGGCGCCCTTGCTTCAGCCAGCCGATGACCTCGTCGTGGCGGCACGTCAGGCACTGGGTGCCGACGAGGTCGAAGAAGTCGTCAGCTTTCTGCCGGAGCATGCCGTCAAGCTCGCCGCAGCGCTGCGCGAAGCCGGCGCCGCCGATCAGGCCGACGTTGCCGAGGCATTGGCGGACGCCCAGCGCCCGCTGGTCGCAGTCTTTCTGAGCGAGGATCATGCCCCGACCAGCGTGCCGGAGGTCTATCTCAAGCTGCACCTACTGTCCCATCGCCTGGTCAAACCCCACGGCACGCAGCTCGATGGCATGTTTGGCTTGCTCAAGAACATCGCCTGGACCAACGAAGGCGCCATCGATGTCGAAGAGCTGCCGGCGCGCCGCCTCAAGGCCCGACTGGCCGGGCGCCCGCTCTCCGTCGACTGCGTCGACAAGTTCCCCAAGATGACCGATTACGTCGTGCCCAAG
Organism: Salinicola sp. CPA57; assembly: GCF_003206035.1. NCBI lineage: Bacteria > Pseudomonadati > Pseudomonadota > Gammaproteobacteria > Oceanospirillales > Halomonadaceae > Salinicola > Salinicola sp. CPA57. The sequence continues at coordinate 52,013 of NZ_PZJR01000014.1, read as the reverse complement.
GGGATCCGGATCGGCGATACCGCTCGCGTGCGTCTCGGCGCGCATCTGGGCGAAGGCACCACAGTCATGCATGAAGGTTTCTGCAACTTCAACGCTGGCACCGAAGGCCCGGGCATGGTGGAAGGACGTATCTCTGCCGGCGTCTTCGTCGGCAAGGGCTCGGATCTGGGCGCGGGTTGCTCGACCATGGGCACGCTCTCGGGTGGCGGCAACGTGGTGATCAAGATCGGCGAAAACTGCCTGATCGGCGCCAATGCCGGTCTCGGCATTCCGCTCGGCGATCGCTGCACCGTCGAAGCGGGCCTCTACGTCACCGCCGGTTCCAAGGTGACCGTGCTCGACGATCAGGGCGAGGCCGTGCAGACCGTGGCCGCACGCGAGCTCGCCGGCCAGGACGATCTGCTGTTCATTCGTCATTCGGTGACCGGGCGCCTGGAGTGCCGCACCAACAAGAGCGCCGTTGCGCTGAACGAATCCCTGCACGCTCACAATTGATCCGGCCTAAGCGGCCGGCTGTTCTGGAGAACCGCATGACCCAAGCGCCACAGCCGAATGCGCTTTCCCCCACGCAGGCATTGGCTCTCGAGTTACTGCGGCGACCGTCGGTGACCCCGGACGATCATGGCTGCCAGACGCTGATGATCGACCGGCTGGAACGGATCGGCTTTCAGGTCGAGCGAATGGCGATCGGCGGCATCGACAATTTCTGGGCCGTTCGCGGTCAGCACGGCCCGATGCTGGCCTTTGCCGGCCACACCGATGTGGTACCCAGCGGTCCGGAAAACGAGTGGGACCATCCCCCCTTCGAGCCACTCATCGATGAGGCAGGCTTTCTTTGCGGTCGCGGGGCCGCCGACATGAAAGGCAGCCTGGCGTCGATGGTCACAGCGGTCGAGCGCTTCGTCGCTGCCTATCCGGATCATCATGGCAGGATCGCCTTTCTGATCACCGCCGATGAGGAAGGCCCGGCGATCAATGGCACCCGGGCCGTGGTCGAACGGCTGCGCGAACGTCACGAGCCGCTGGACTACTGCATCGTCGGGGAACCCTCCTCCACCAGTCACCTCGGCGACGTGATCAAGAACGGACGTCGCGGATCGCTGGGCGGCGTGCTTCGCGTACGAGGCATTCAGGGTCACGTGGCCTATCCGCATCTGGTACGCAATCCGATTCATCAGGCGCTCCCCGTGCTGTCCGAGCTGGTCAACGAGCCCTGGGACGCCGGAAACGACTTCTTTCCGGCAACCACCTTCCAGATCTCCAATCTTCATGCGGGAACCGGCGCCACCAATGTCGTTCCCGGCGAGCTGGAAGTGACGTTCAATTTCCGCTACTCGAGCGAAGTCACGCAGACCCAGCTGCGTGAACGCGTCGAACAGAAGCTAGCCGCTCACGGCCTCGATTATCATGTCGACTGGACGCTCAACGGCGAGCCCTTTCTCACCGCGACGGGGGATCTGCTCGAGGCGACCCGCGATGCCTGCGAGGCGATCACCGGTCATCGCCCGACGCTGTCGACCTCCGGCGGCACATCGGACGGCCGCTTCATTGCTACACTGGGCACACAGGTGATCGAGTTGGGTCCCGTCAATGCCACTATCCACCAGGTCAACGAACGCATCCGTGCCGAAGACCTCGATACCCTGAGCCGCATCTACGAGGCGACACTCGAGCGGCTGTTCGCCAGAGGAACCCATGGAGCGTTTTCCTGATATCGAAATCTATCTCGCCGTGGCCGACGTCGAAGCCATCACCCGGTGGCTGCGCGAGGCACTGGTCGATAACGACATGACGCTCGGTCGCGCCGGAAAGGGAATCTGGCGCGGCAGGGCAGCCTGTGACGGACGCAGTATCGGCATCATGCTCGTCGAACGGGCCGCCGACGGCTATGCCAGCCTGTGGTTCGACTGCGACGCCACGCCGTGGCCCAGAGATACCGACTGCGCGCGCGATGCCTCGCGGGCGCTGGGCTGCGAGGCGCGCTGTTCGCTCGGCGGCTGGCAACCCGGCGACGAACCCGATCGTTTCTGGCAGGTCCTGCCGGACGGTCATGAAAACACCATCGAGTGGCCAGACTCAGGCCGCTGATCACGCCATCGCCGCCGGGATGCGGCCAATCTGACAGGGAGTCGTTCACATGGCGGAATCCAAGCCAGTCATCTATGCCGCCATGGGCGGCAATTTGCTCATCGCGATCACGAAATTCGTCGCGGCGGCCATCACCGGCAGCTCGGCGATGCTCTCCGAGGGCATCCACTCGGTGGTGGATACCGGCAATCAGATTCTGCTGCTGCTGGGCATGAAGCGCGCCAAGCGCCCACCAAGCCCTCAGTTCCCTTTCGGTCACGGCAAGGAAGTCTATTTCTGGAGCTTCGTGGTTGCGCTGCTGATCTTTGCGATCGGTTCCGGCGTCTCTCTCTACGAAGGGGTGATACACATTCTGCACCCCGAGCCGATCACATCACCGATGGTCAACTACATCGTGCTGGGTCTGGGCATTCTGTTCGAGGGCGCATCATGGGCCTTCGCTCTCAACGAGTTTCGCAAGACCAAGGGCAAGTGGGGCTACGTGGAGGCTGTACACCGCGGCAAGGACCCCTCCATGTTCGTGGTGATTTTCGAGGACTCCGCCGCGCTGCTCGGTCTGATGGTCGCGCTCGCCGGTGTGGCACTGTCGCAATGGACTGGCATCCTGCTGTTCGACGGCATCGCTTCGGTGATCATCGGCCTGATCCTCGGGGGCACGGCGATCTGGCTGGCCAAGGAGACCAAGAGTTTGCTGATCGGCGAAAGCGCCAACCAGCACGTGGTCGACAGCATTCGCGAGCTCGCGGGGGAAGCCGATGGGGTGGAGGGCGTCAACGAGGTGCTGACCATGCACATGGGGCCCAACTTCATCCTGGTCAATCTCAGCGTCCGCTTCACCCGCGATGCTACTGCAGAGCGTATCGAACGCGCGATCGCCAAGCTCGATCGGGAGATCAAGCAGGCTAACGACAGCGTCAAGCGGGTGTTCGTCGAAGCCGAAGCTCGCGCCGGAGTCGACGATACACCGGTACCGCTCGGCGCCAGCTGAAACCAGCCCGCCATGGCGCAAAAAAATACCCCTCGAAGGCGAGCCTTCGAGGGGTAGCGAGCGTATGGCGATCGGTCTCAGGTGATGACGGTCACGTCATCCGCCTGCAAGCCACGCTCGTTTTCGATCACGTGATAACGCACTTTCTGCCCCTCGGCGAGGGTGCGATGACCCTTGCCGCGAATCGCGCGGAAATGCACGAACACGTCTTCGCCATCGGCGCGGGTGATGAAACCGTAGCCTTTGTTGACGTTGAACCATTTGACCTCGCCCAGCTCGCGATCGTCATTCTCCACGTCGGCGAGCATGGCGGCGGTAACCGCCCTGGGCGAAGCGGGAGATAGCAACGCCATGGCCAGCGTGCCCAACCACAGCACGATGAAGACGGCGATCACCGTCGCGCCATACATGGCGGAAACGCCCTCCACGTTCAGAAACCAGGTCAGGTCGGTGGCTAACATGCTGCTGATCAGCGTGATCAAAAGACCAATCAGCAATGGCGAGGGTATCGAGAGGAGTAGACTGATCAGCGTACAACGCAGAATTACCTTGCTATTCATGGATTCTCATATCTCTAGACGTCGGAACAAGGAAAACGCCTCACCATCGATTCCCGGGCGAGAGCGGTTTTCATACCTAATATCACTAACTTATCTCTACTATTCGACTTTCAACAACGATTACGTTCACTAATGCGTTCACTAAAAGGTGCCGTGAATGAAAGATGACACACACCCTCGGAAGTCTAACACGGTAGCGCCCCCCTCGCGCATGGACCTGGAGGCGCGTCTCGACGCACTCGAGAGCCGTGTGGCGTTCCAGGACGACTGGCTGGAAACCCTCGATCGGTTGATCACAGAACAGGCCGGCGAGCTCGAGCGGCTGACGCGCGTCAATACACTGATGCGAGAACGGCTCAGCGAGCAGCGCCAGGCGATCGACGAACTGGGCGGGGAGATGCCACGACCGGAAGACGAGCTGCCACCCCATTACTGATTTTCGAGGACAATCCCCTGGCGAGGGTTTTGGTGACGATTCTGAAGCTTGTCCGGAACAATGAAGCCCAGCGGCTGCCGGGCTTCGTGAAGGTTCGGAATGGCTCGCTACCGCCAGCCGACGACTGTCAGTCGATACCGTCCAGAAATCGCTCCGCGTCCAACGCCGCCATGCAGCCGCTGCCGGCAGAGGTGATGGCTTGACGATAGACGTGATCCATGACGTCGCCCGCGGCAAACACACCGGGCACACTGGTCGCCGTGGCATTGCCTTCCAGCCCGGATTGAACACGGATGTAGCCGTTGCCCATGTCGAGCTGGCCTTCGAAGATCCCGGTATTCGGGGTGTGACCAATGGCGATGAATACGCCCATGGCGTCGAGCTGCCGGGTTTCGCCGGTCAGCGTGGAGCGCAGCCGAGCACCGGTGACACCGCTACCGTCACCCAACACCTCATCGAGCGTGTGATTCCACTCCATCGCCATATTGCCGTTCTCGACTTTCTCGCGCAGTCGATCCTGCAGGATCTTTTCACCACGGAGACTGTCGCGACGGTGAACCAGGGTGACCTTCGAAGCGATATTGGAAAGGTAGAGCGCCTCTTCCATCGCCGTGTTGCCGCCACCGACCACGATGACGTGTTGATTGCGATAGAAGAAACCATCGCAGGTGGCACAGGCGGAAACGCCCTGGCCCATGAACTGCTGCTCGGATGGCAATCCCAGATAACGCGCGCTGGCCCCGGTGGCGATGATCAAGGCGTCGCAAGTATAGGTACCGTTATCCCCCTTGAGAGTGAACGGCTTTTCGCGAAGCTCGACCTCGTTGATGTGATCGAACAGCACTTCGGTCTGAAAACGCTCGGCATGCTTGCGCATACGCTCCATCAGCTCGGGACCCTGAACGCCTTCGTCGTCGCCAGGCCAGTTGTCGACGTCGGTGGTCGTGGTCAACTGACCGCCGGCCTGCATCCCCGTTATCAGCAGCGGTTTGAGATTCGCCCGCGCAGCGTAGACGGCGGCCGTATAGCCCGCCGGTCCGGAGCCCAGGATGATCAAACGTTCGTGGCGCGCGTCGCTCATGACTACCTCGATTCAGATCAACGATTCGGTTGGTATGTATCGTTACTCAACGTCCTGTGGCATATCCCGAATCCGAGTCATGCCACAGGGCACTGCGATCGGCAGGCATGATACCAGAAACGGCAGAGGCGGCCCGATGGGCCGCCTCCAACATCATGCCGCTCAGGAAATATCGAATAAATTGACGAGCAGGTTGCAGCGCAAGACGCATGGAGCGCGGGAACCGGAGCCTAGGGGTATAGGTGAGGATTCGACCGGGCTGGCGCTCCAGCGCCACGCAACGCAGCGATTCGCCTGCACAGACATTTATGCAGTGTTTCCCTTACAGGTTGCCGGCGTAGGTGCCCAGGTACTTGGCAACGCCTTCGGCGGTGTCCTTCATACCTTCCTGGCCTTCTTCCCAGCCTGCCGGGCAGACTTCGCCGTGAGTCTGGTGATACTTGAGCGCCTTGACCATGCGCAGCATCTCGTCGACGTTACGACCCAGCGGCAGGTTGTTGACGGTCTGATGCTGAACGATACCGTCTTCGTCGATCAGGAAAGAGGCGCGCAGCGCAACGCCGGCTTCCGGGTGCTCGATGCCGTACGCCTGGCAGATCTCGTGCTTGACGTCGGCAACGACCGGGAACCCGACTTCACCGATACCACCGGCGTCCGGAGAGGTCTTGCGCCAGGCGTGATGGGTGTACTGGGAATCGATGGAAGCACCGATCACCTCGACCCCGAGTTCCTTGAACTGCGCCAGACGGTTGTCGTGCGCGATGATCTCGGACGGGCAGACGAAGGTGAAATCCAGCGGCCAGAAGAACAACACCCGCAGCTTGCCGTTGCTGTCCGAAAAACGGTAGTTGTCGTTGATGGAACCGTCGGGCATCACGGCGGCTGTTTCGAAATCCGGGGCCTGGCGGCCTACGAGTACACTCATGAGCATCTCCTGTATGGATTATGGTGAGGTGAAAAATTTAGAGCGGTTAGACTAATGGCTAACCGCTCGGACGCCAATTTGATTGCCGCAATAAACCATATAGTCATTGGCTATCGAGACTTTGCGGTATCCCTATTGCACGTCATACGACGTCGTCGTCGCTGGCGAGGGTTACCGCCGCCAGCTCCCCCGCTGGCGTAGCTTCGACCACGACATGAATCGGCTGGCAACAGACGGCGCAGTCTTCCCAGGTGTCATAGCCGCCGGCGCTCAGATCGAGCAGCATTGAAAATGGGGCATCGCAGTAGGGGCAGTGAACCGGCCACTCGATGATCGCTTCCTGAGACAAGGGCAACCTCCAGAGATGCAGGTGGCGTCTGCGGCGCGTCATGCGGGCCGCTCTGCAGAGTATGTCGCCAAGGGCTATGCTTCACACGAACCACGCTCGACGCTCGACGCGACTACCGAACTACCGACTACCGAACTACCGAACTACCGAACTACGTGGGAACTGGTGGCGAAGACAGGCGCTTTCAAGGTCGCACCGGACGATAGTCGAGAAGCATCCGATTGAAAATGCGTGTTATTGTGCCCATGATTATTGTCGACAACCTGATCCGTCCGACAGACACGCGCAGCGATGCCTGCTGGATCGTCGGATGGCACCGAACGATTTCGCACCAAGAGGCGAAGCGGAGCAGCAGGACCCAGACAACAGAGCGGTGCACCGACACCCCATCGACAGGCGATTGACAGCTATCAGCGCTGCGGAATCGCCGCAAAGGAACCTGACAGGCTTGCTGGCGCCATCTCTCGAGGCCAGCCGCCGCCATGAGGAGGATCACCCTGATGTCTACAGACCCGAGTCATACGCTAGCGACGCTCGACGTCAAAGGCACGACCTTTCACTACTACAGCCTGCCCAAGGCGGCCGAGACCCTCGGCAACATCGACAAGTTGCCGATGACGCTCAAGGTGCTGCTGGAAAATCAGCTGCGCTACGCCGACGACCCTACCGTCGCGGAAGACGATATCCAGGCGCTGGCCGACTGGCTCAAGGAAGGCAAGTCGACTCGCGAGATCGGCTACCGCCCCGCCCGCGTTCTGATGCAGGACTTCACCGGTGTGCCCGGCGTGGTCGATCTGGCCGCCATGCGTGACGCGGTCAAGAAGCTGGGGGCCAAGGCGGATCGCATCAATCCTCTATCCCCGGTGGATCTGGTCATCGACCACTCGGTGATGGTCGATCATTTCGGCGACGCGTCCGCGTTCAAGGACAACGTCGCGATGGAGATGGAACGTAACCTCGAGCGCTACGAATTCCTGCGCTGGGGCCAGGACGCCTTCGACAACTTCCGCGTCGTTCCGCCGGGTACCGGCATCTGCCACCAGGTCAACCTCGAGTATCTCGGCAAGACGGTGTGGACCAAGGAGGTCGACGGCAAGACCTACGCCTTCCCGGACACCCTGGTCGGCACCGATTCCCACACCACCATGATCAACGGCCTGGGGATTCTTGGCTGGGGCGTGGGCGGCATCGAAGCCGAGGCGGCCATGCTCGGCCAGCCGGTGTCGATGCTGATTCCGGAAGTGGTCGGCTTCAAGCTGACCGGCAAGCTCAACGAGGGCATCACCGCCACCGATCTGGTGCTGACCGTCACCCAGATGCTGCGCAAGAAAGGCGTCGTGGGCAAGTTCGTCGAATTCTACGGCGACGGCCTCGACGATCTGCCGTTGGCCGACCGCGCCACCATCGCCAACATGGCACCGGAATACGGCGCCACCTGCGGTTTCTTCCCGGTCGACGAGGAGACACTCAACTACCTGCGCCTGACCGGTCGCGAAGAAGAGCAGATCGAACTGGTCAAGGCCTATACCCAGGCCCAAGGCCTGTGGCGTCAGCCGGGTGCCGAGCCGACCTTCACCGATGCCCTCGAACTCGACATGGGCAAAGTCGAGGCGTCCCTGGCCGGTCCCAAGCGTCCCCAGGACCGCGTCGCCCTGACCGACCTGAAGTCCACTTTCGAAGGCCTGATGAACGGCGACAAGCCGGATGCCTCCGCCGAAGAGCAGGGCAAGTGGATGTCCGAAGGTGGCGATACCGCGGTCGGCGCTCCGCCTGCCGACGGCGAAAGCTATCGGACCGGTAGCGATTACCGTACCGGCGACAGCCAGGAAGTGGAGTACGACGGCGAGACGTTCTCGCTCAACCACGGCGCCGTGGTGATCGCCGCCATCACCTCCTGCACCAACACCTCCAACCCCAGCGTGATGATGGCTGCCGGCCTGCTGGCGCGGAAGGCGCACGAGAAAGGACTGACCACCAAGCCTTGGGTCAAGACCTCGCTGGCACCTGGTTCCAAGGTCGTCACCGACTATCTGGCCGCTGGCGGTGTGCAGGACGATCTCGACGCGCTGGGTTTCAACCTGGTCGGTTACGGTTGCACGACCTGCATCGGCAACTCCGGCCCGCTGCCCGAACCGATCGAGAAAGCCGTCAACGACGGCGATCTGACCGTTGCCTCGGTGCTTTCCGGTAATCGCAACTTCGAAGGCCGCGTCCACCCGCTGGTCAAGACCAACTGGCTGGCGTCGCCGCCCCTGGTCGTCGCCTATGCCCTGGCCGGCAACGTGCGCAAGGATTTGACCAAGGAGCCGCTGGGCAAGGATCAACAGGGCAACGACGTTTACCTGAAGGATATCTGGCCATCCCAGGCCGAGATCGCCGAGGCGGTCGAGAAGGTCAAGACCGAGATGTATCGCAAGGAGTACGCCGAAGTCTTCGATGGTGACGAGATCTGGCAGTCGATCGAGTTCCCGGAGAGCGAGGTCTACGCTTGGTCCAAGGATTCGACCTATATCCAGCATCCGCCGTTCTTCGAGGGCATGGAAAAAGAGCCGAAGCCGGTCGAGGACGTCAAGAATGCCCGCGTGCTGGCCAAACTTGGCGACTCCGTCACCACCGACCATATCTCGCCGGCCGGATCGATCAAGCCGGATAGCCCCGCAGGCAAGTATCTGCAGGAGCACGGCGTGGCGGTGAAGGATTTCAACTCCTACGGCTCGCGTCGCGGCAACCACGAAGTGATGATGCGCGGCACCTTCGCCAACGTGCGTATCCGCAACGAGATGCTCGACGATGTGGAAGGCGGATACACGCGTCACGTGCCTAGCGGCGAACAGATGTCGATCTACGACGCGGCGATGAAGTATGCCGAAGACGACACGCCGCTGGTGGTCATCGCCGGCAAGGAGTACGGCACCGGCTCCTCCCGCGACTGGGCGGCCAAGGGTACCCGCCTGCTGGGCGTGCGTGCGGTGATTACCGAATCCTACGAGCGTATCCACCGCTCCAACCTGATCGGCATGGGTGTACTGCCGCTGCAGTTCCCGGAAGGCGAAAGTCGCGAAACGCTGGGTTTGACCGGCGACGAGACCATCTCCATCGAAGGTCTGGCGGATCTCGCCCCGGGCAGCACGGTCAAGGTGACCATCGCAGGCGACAAGGGCGAGAAGAAGATCGACGCGCTCTGCCGCATCGATACCGTCAACGAACTGGAGTACTACCGCCACGGCGGCATCCTCCACTACGTGCTACGCAGCATGTTGTAGGCGCAATCGCGTCGCTTGAATGGCAGTCAACGAAGCCCCACCGATCGGTGGGGTTTTTTTGTGGGTCCCCGCCAACCGGACGAGGCAACTCATTTCATGTCTTCCTTACCACTGATCTGGCATCAACCTACCTTCTGCTCATGGTCGTGAGGGGCAAGCCCCTCACACTCCCCTTTTTGACGCCGCACAATAGCGAAACCCTGAACGCAGTCACGCTGAATTCGGGTCCGCGCAAAAGGGCATCCTGCCCAACGCGCCTTTCGCGACATCCATGTCGCAAACCCCGATTCATCGCTCCCACGTTCAGCGCTATTGCAAAGGCGTCGAAGGCTGCCACTTTTCGCGTGCGGGGAACCCCCCCCATCAACGAACAAGCCCCGCTCTAGGGCGGGGCTTGTTCGAAACTCGTAGCACGTAACTCGCGCGATCAGATCGAGCGTCGACGATACTGGCGATAACGCGGATACCAGAAGTGGCCGTGGATCGCATCCCATAGCACCTCGTCGCTGGAGGAGAGCGCGACACCATCCTGTTGGGCCTGCTTGCCGACAGCGAAGGCGATCGCCTGGCTGATCTCGCGGATGTCGCCCAGCGCCGGTAGCAATGCGCCTTCGCCGGTCTTGACGATCGGTGCGCTGTCGGCAAGCGCGTTGGACGCCGCCATCAGCATGTTGTCGGTGACGCGCGTCGCATTGGCGGCAATCACACCGAGACCGATACCCGGGAAGATATAGGAGTTGTTGCACTGCGCGATGGGGATCTTGCGGCCGTTGATCTCCACCGGCGGGAACGGGCTTCCCGTTGCGACCATCGCCTGTCCGTTGGTCCATTCCAGCACGTCCTGCGGCACTGCCTCGACCTTGGAAGTGGGGTTGGAGAGCGGCATCACCAGCGGGTTCTCGCAGTTGGCGTTGAGCGTCTTGATCACCTCCTCGGTGAACAGACCGCGTTGACCGGAGACACCGATCAGAATTGTCGGCTTGGCATTGCGAATCACGTCGATCAGCAGGCGTGTATTGCTATCGAAACCCAGTTCTGCGGGCTCGTGTGCCAGGCGTTGCTGGAAGCTGTGAAGCCCGTCCATGTCGGTGGTCACCAGGCCGTCCTTGTCGACCATGAAGATGCGCTTGCGCGCTTCGGCTTCCGACAGCCCTTCGCGGGTCATCGCGATCACGATCTGTTCGGCGATGCCGCAGCCTGCGGAACCTGCGCCGGCAAAGGCAATCGTCTGCTCGCTGAGTTTGGCATTCTTGGCCTTGCACGAAGCCAGCAACGTCGCCACGCAGACCGACGCGGTACCCTGGATGTCGTCGTTGAAGCAGCACAGCTCGTCGCGATAGCGCTCCAGCAGCGGCATGGCGTTGGTCAGCGCGAAGTCCTCGAACTGCAGCAGCACGTTCGGCCAGCGACGCTTGAGCGCTTCCATGAACAGGGTAATGAACTCGGCGTACTCGTCCGGAGATACGCGCTTGTGGCGCCAGCCCATGTACATCGGATCATCGAGCAGCTTCTGATTGTTGGTACCCACATCCAGCGTGATCGGCAGCGTATAGGCCGGACTGATGCCGCCGCAGGCGGTATAGAGCGACAGCTTGCCGATCGGAATGCCCATGCCACCGATACCCTGATCGCCCAGGCCGAGGATACGCTCGCCGTCGGTCACCACGATCACCCGGACCTTGTCCTTGGTGGCGCTGCGCAGGATATCTTCCATGTGATGGCGGTCGGGATAGGAGATGAAAAGACCGCGATGATTGCGATAGATATTGGAGAACTCTTCGCACGCCTCACCCACCGTCGGGGTATAGATGATCGGCAGCATCTCTTCGAGATGTTCTTCCAACAGGCGGAAGAACAGCGTCTCGTTGTCGTCCTGAATCGCCCGCAGGTAGATGTGCTTGTCGAGGTTGTTCTGACACAGGGTGTACTGGTGATAGGCGCGTTCGAGCTGCTCTTCGATGCTCTCGACGTTCTGCGGCAGCAGGCCCACCAGGTTGAACTCGACCCGTTCCTCGCTGGTGAAGGCGCTGCCCTTGTTGAGCAACGGCGTCTCCAGCAACGAAGGTCCAGCGTAGGGGATATAAAGCGGGCGCTTGGCGTGATCGGACATGAATCGACTCTCGCGGTAACCAACGAATGAAACGCGCCTGTCGCACGGGCGAACTCACCGATCGTTGGTGCAGGCCCGATGGCGCATTGTCGTTATCGCCCGTACGGCTGCCACGCAACCGAACGAACGCCCCTACCGCCAGTGGCTGGCCGAGGGCCGACCAGTATGCCATCTGCCGCGGACAATGGCATGTCCGCCAGAAAAACCCGGACCGGAGCGGTACCGGCCAGAAGACCGCGAGTCCGAAAACTATCGACCCACGAAATAGCCCCGCCAAGGCGGGGCTATCGTGATCGCCATCGAGGCGTTCAGCAGCTGGCGGCAACCGGTCTGGCCGGCCCGGGGAAGAACAGCGGCCGCAGCTTGACGCCGAACATGTTACCGGCGAAGGCCGCCACCAACCACAGCCAGCCATGCAGACTGCCGGAGGCGATGCCGCTGAAGTAGGCGCCGATATTGCAGCCGAACGCCAGGCGGGCGCCGTAGCCGAGGAACAGTCCGCCGATCACCGCTGCTGACACCGAACGCCACGGAATACGAAAGCTCGGGGCGAACCGACCGGCCAGCGACGCCGCCAGGCCGGCGCCCAGAATGATCCCGACATTCATGACGGTCGTGATGTCGCTGAAGACGTTGGCCGTCAGCGCCCGGGCATTGCCCGGCGTCTGCCAGTAACCCCAGCCGGTAACGTCACCGCCCAGCGCCTGGAAGGTCTTGGCGCCCCACAGCGCGAACGCCGACGTGATTCCCCATGGGCGCCCGGCCAGCGATAGTGTCAGGAAGTTGAGCAGCGCCAGGCCGATCGCTCCGGCCAGGATCGGCCACGGTCCGGTCAGCCAGCGGCCCGGCCCCGGAGAAACCGATGAAGTCTGTTCCAACTGGCCGTGACGCCGCTTCTCCATGGCAACGGTCAGCCCAGCGATCGCCGCGAACAGCACCAGACTGGCGACGATGCCGCCGCCGGTGCCGAAGAGATCGATCATCGAGGTCGGCTGGAAGGCCGGCAGACTCTGCCACCAGGTGAAATGTGCCGTACCGATCACCGAACCGACGATGAAGAACAAAAGCGTGATCAGCATGCGGGCATTACCGCCACCCACGGTGAACAGCGTTCCCGAAGCACAGCCACCGCCCAGTTGCATACCCACGCCAAACAGGAAAGCGCCGACGATCACGGAAACGCCGATGGGCGATACGAAACCCTGCACCGGATGGCCGAACAGCGTCCCGGCCCCGAGCGCCGGAAAGAACAGCACCACGGCAAGTGCCAGCATCACCATCTGCGCGCGCAGGCCGCGACCGCGACGCTCGGTGATGAAGACTCGCCACGCCGACGTGAAACCGAAAGATGCATGATAGAGCACGATGCCCAGCGCGCCGCCGACCAGCATCAGCCAGCCCTGATTGCCGCCGAACGCCACACCCACAGCCAACGAACCCAGCACCAGCAGGGCCGCCGCGATCCATGCTTTCGGCGAAAGCCGGCCAATCCCTGGTGGCGACGTGCGTGCCAGAGTCGTCATAAGCGGAGCCCCTTTTAGACTAAAATCGAATGGCCGATACTTTAGTCTTTTGCTCAGGAATACGAAAACGACAAAAAATGCTGTTAATAGAACGGAATATTATATGAAGGTGCACAAAAAAACCGGCCCAGGGGCCGGCCTTTTACGGGAGCGTACGCTTACTGGAAGCGTCCCAGCCCGACCGCGACACGCAACTTCTCCATCAGCGTGTTGGCCTCGGCGCGCGCGCGCTCGGCACCCTTGACCAGCACCTGCTCGATATAGGCGGGGTCGCTCATCAGTGCCTCATAGCGTTCCCGCGGCTCGCGTAGATGGGCATTCAAGTATTCGAACACCTCGTTCTTGGCATCCCCCCAACCGATCCCTTGCTGATAGCGCTGGCGCATGTCCGCGCTCTCCTCCACCGTCGCGAAGGCGGAATAGATCTGGAACAGCGTGCAGGTGTCCGGATCCTTGGGCTCGCCGGGCTCCAGCGAATTGGTCTTGATCTTGCGTACCAGCTTGAGCAGCTTCTTCTCGCTGACGAATAGCGGAATCGTGTTGTCGTAGCTCTTCGACATCTTGCGACCATCCAACCCGCGCAACACTTCGACCTTCTCGTCGACAATGGCCTCGGGCAGCGTGAAGTAGTCACCCTTGTAGATATGATTGAACCGCCCCGCCATATCGCGCGCCATCTCGATATGCTGGATCTGGTCGCGACCCACCGGCACCTTGTGCGCGTTGAACATCAGAATATCGGCCGCCATCAGCACCGGATAGCCGAACAGGCCCATGGTGATACCGCGATCGGCATCGCTCTGACCATCGGCCTCGTTATCGGCAACCGCCGCCTTATAGGCATGGGAGCGATTCATCAACCCCTTGGCGCAGACGCAGGAGAGCAGCCACGCGAGTTCCGGAATCTCGTGGATGTCCGACTGGCGATAGAAGATGGCGTTGTCGGTATCCAGCCCCAGCGCGAGCCAGGTGGCGGCGATCTCGAGACGCGACTGCTGCACCCGTTGCGGATCCTGCGCCTTGATCAGCGCATGCAGATCAGCGAGAAAGTAGTAGGACTGAACGTCGGGATTCTGGCTCTCGGCGATGGCCGGCTTGATCGCGCCGACATAGTTGCCCAGATGCGGCGTACCCGTGGTGGTAATGCCGGTAAGAACGCGTCGCTTGCTCATGAACTCTTCGAATCGATAGGGGAAAGTGACAGTGCGGGCAGTTTACCCTGCCACTCTCCCCGTGGCGAACACTCGCAATGAGTGCCTACAGGCCATAGCCGATCAGTAGATAGACAATCAAAGATACGGCCGCAACCGCAAGAGCAAAGGGTATCTGCGTGCGCACATGATCCATGTGATCACAAGCGGAGCCGGTGGAAGCCAGCACCGTGGTATCGGACAGTGGCGAGCAGTGATCACCAAAAACGCCACCGCCTGCGACGGCCGCGATCGTCGCATAGACAAGAGGCGTCAGCGTATCGCCAGTGAGCACGAATGCCACCGGCACCGAAATCGGCATCATGATTGCGAAGGTGCCCCAAGATGATCCGGTTGCGAAGGCGATCAATGCAGCGAATAAAAAGGTTATGGCAGGAAGCAGCGTCGGTGACAGCCAGTCGCGGCTCAAATGCACGATATAGTCCGCCGTTCCCATGTCCTTCGAGAGCTGATTCAGCGAATAGGCCAGTGCCAGAATGAGAATTGCCGGCATCACCCCTTTCATGCCCGCCGTGGCGGTCTTCATGATGTCATTGAGCGGAATTCCCTGAAATCGCATGATCACGCCCAGCACGATCGCCGCGGCCAGGAAGGCTTCCATGGTCTTCGCCGACCCCATGAATGCGAAGGTGCCCACGGCGACACTGATCACGATCAATACCGGCAGCACGAAATTCAGGAAGAGACTGGTCTTGATGTCTTCGAATGGCTGAAGGTCGGTCAACTCCTCGCCCAATAATGGATCCGCGCCGTCTCGGAAGACCTTGCCTTCCTGCTGCGCCCGAGCCTCGGCGCGCTTCATGGGACCGAAAAGCGGCACGATCCCCACGATCACCAACCCAACCATCAATACCGACATCCAGGCATAGACGTTGAACGGCACCGCATAAATGAAGGCCTGCATGGCATCGCCTGCCGTCTCGATGGGCCCCATGCCGATGAGCAGTCCGGAAATGAACACCGCCCATCCGGTAATCGGTACCAGAACGCTAACCGGCGCCGAGGTGGAATCAGCGATATAAGCCAGCTTCTCCCGCGAGACGCGATAACGATCAGTCAGCCCGCGAAGCGTGGAACCGACGAACAGCGGACTGAAATAGTCGCTAAAGAAAACGAACATGCCCATGAACCAACCCACCAGCTGTACACGGACGCGTGACAGCGCTTTGGCTTCGACCCAAAGGGTAAAATTGCGAATCGCCCCGGTTCGCTGAAAGAAAGCGATAACGGTACCGATGAAGAGTTCGAGCAGAAGGATCCAAGAAAAATCCGTGGTGCCAAGCGAGGTCTTCAACAGGTTGGGGAAACCAAACAGCCCCTTCCCCATGATCGATACGCCCACGACACAGGCGACAGCTAGCGAGAAAATCGTGTTGCGCGTAGCGAAAGCCAAGACAATGGCGAGACAGGCAGGCAGTAACGACAGTATTCCATAGTGCGTCTGCGGGTCCATGGTGACTCCTTGAATTGTTGTTTATGGGTCTCGATGACTCGTTGGTGGTACTAAGGCCTAGGCCAGGGGCGGGACGAACGTATCAGGCCTCATCTCGCCCCTTGTGCTGTTCGATGTTGCGAATGATATTGAAGGCGAGCTTGCGGATGGGCTCGGGCGGCATCCAGCTTGGCTTCCCGAAAAGGCCGGGAACATCGACTGTCGGCAGTTTCAGAGCCAGGCGCGCCAAGGCATCGCCCAACAAGGTGCCCTTGACGATGCCCCCGCCGTTGCAGCCCGCAGAGACGAATATGCCATCCTCCAGCTCCCCCCAAAGCGGGGCACCGTTATAAGTCAGACCGGTGGTTCCACCCCAGACCCGCTCGAACTCGATATCAGCCAGCTCCGGATAGCGCGCCACCAGGCTTGCCTTGAGATCGGCGGCCACGGTCGCGTTGTCCCGCTCTCGCTCGTAGCTGTACTGGGCACGGATCATCAGCCGGCCATCCCGGGTGGTGCGTAACGTGCAGCCCAGACGATGTGTTGGCAACAGCCCCCAAGGTGTGGCTCCGATCGCAGCCGTCAAAGCGGGATCGAGGCGCGCGGTCAACGCGGCGTAGGTATAGATAGCGGCGAGACGCGACCGGTCAGCGCCCAGGGAACGCGAGAACGCGTTATTGGCCAACACCACTTGGCGCGTACGAATCGCGCCATTCGGCGTCGTGATTCTCCATGCGTCGGCGTCTCGCTGAACCGCCAACGCCGGACTCTGCTCCCGACAGTCGATCGCTTCTGGTAACGCGTCGACCAGCCCCCTGATCAGCGCGGCCGGCTGCACGAGATAGCAATCGGGAGAGTAGAGCCCTTCGGCGTAGTAGCGGGTCCCTAACGCAGTGGCGAGCTGCTCGCGCTCCAGTCGCTCGTAAGACAGTCCCGCCGCATCCAGAAAATCTCGATATTGGGCCAGCGCAAGGCGCCCCTCTCCCCCCCGGGCGGCTCGATAAGTGCCGGTGCGCTGCAACTGACATTCGATAGCGTGATCGTCGACCTGCGCCTTGAGCTTCGCCATCGCCTGACGGCTCAGCGCATTGAGCGTCGACATTCGCGCCAGTTGACCCGAAGAGGCATCATTGGCTAGGGCGATCTCCAGCATGAAACCGGAGTTACGCCCAGGGCTACCCTCACCGACTCTTTCGGCCTCAAGCATCACGATGCGGCGATCCGGCGCCAGAGCGTGATAGGTCTGCGCCACGGCGACGCCGGTGTAGCCCGCACCCACGATCGCCAGGTCGGCGACCTGCTCACCCAGGAGCTCAGCCCGCGGCGTTGCGGGAGGCAACAGCGCCTGCCATCCACATGGGCGAAGATGAGATGGTTGAACCGTTTTCGACATAGTCATCATTCCGCCTGCAACAGACCGTGGGCTTCCGACATCAGGCTATCGGCCTGTTCCGCCATCATCGCCAGCACGTCCCGTCGATGGTCCACCGTCATCCGTGACTTGAGCATCGAGCAGCTAAAGGCGCCGAGGCAGCGCCCGCTATGGTCGAGAATGGGGATCGCCAGGCCCGTAAACTCCGGCAGGCTCGAACCCTCGACACCCCGGGCGTAACCCTCTCGATGGAAACGCGAGATTTCCTCCTCGACGGCTTCGACGCTGATCTCGTAGCGATCTTGTAGCAGATCGCGATTGGCGGTCAGGATCCATTCGCGCTCACGCGATTCGAGCGAGGCCAGTAGCGCGACCGATGCCTGCCCCACACCCAGCAGTACGCGGCCGCCGATCGAGGCGACGAAACTGCCGACCGGGTAGGCACCGTTCTGAACTTCGAGGCAGACCGCGTGGCGGCCATCGTGCGCAAACAGATAGAAGCTGTCGCCGAGACGCTGCGCCATCGTTAGTAGTCGGGGACGGGACAGATCGCGCAGACTGCCGCCGTTGCCTGCCTCGGCACCGAGTACCAGCAGCTCGTAGCCCAGCAGGTAGCGATGACGCAACGGAGAGGGCCGCAAAAACCCTTCTTCTCGCAGCCCCTTGAGCAGCCGATAGATAGTCGGCCGGCTCAACTCAGTGGCATCAAGATAATCGTCTATACCGGCGCCTCGGGCGCCGCACGCTGCGGTCACCCGCAGCAGTGCCATCACATGGCGCAGGGTGGAGGGAGTCTGGGAGGATTCACGTGAAGCTGACGACATGTTGACGGCTCGAGACAGGGTCTTTCCCGAGCATACCGAGACGCCTGACCAAGTTCGTCTCACATAGCGAGATTCTTACCAACTGCATTTCATGCAAGGCTGCACAAACACAGTCTGAAACCGAAAGCGGCACCGACAGTGTCGGCGCCGCTGACTTATCGATTTCGTCTATTGGCACCCGCCTCGGGAGGTGTTCGATCTCAGCCCTTCAGAATCTGCTCGGTTGAAACCACTTCCATATCGAACGCTTCGCCGACGGCGGCGTAGGTCACCTGGCCGGCGTGGACGTTGAGACCGCCGCGAAAATGAACATCGTCGGCCAGCGCCTGCTTCCAGCCCTTGTCGGCGAGGGCGATCACGAACGGTAGCGTCGCGTTGGTCAGCGCCTGGGTCGAGGTCCGGGCAACGGCACCGGGCATGTTGGCAACGCAGTAATGCACGATACCATCGACGATATAGCTGGGTTCGGCGTGGGTGGTCGGCTTGCTGGTCTCGAAGCAGCCGCCCTGGTCGATCGCCACGTCGACCAGCACGCTGCCCGGCTTCATCTCGGCGAGCATCGCGCGGCTGATCAGCTTGGGCGCGGCGGCGCCGGGCACCAGTATTGCCCCGATGATCATGTCCGACTCGCGCACGGCCGTTTCCAGCGTCTCGGTGGTCGAATAGACCGTGCGGATCTGGCCCTGGTAGCGATGATCGAGCACCTCAAGGCGCTGCAATGACTTGTCGAGAATGGTCACCTCGGCACCCAGCCCCAGCGCCATACGTGCAGCGTTCTCGCCGACCACGCCGCCACCGATCACCGTGACCTTGGCCGGTGCCACGCCCGGTACGCCCGGCAGCAGAATGCCGGCACCGCCCTGAGCCTTTTCCAGACTGTGCGCGCCGGCCTGTACCGCCATGCGACCCGCGACGCGACTCATGGGTGCCAGCAGCGGCAAACCGCCCTGCGCATCGGTAATGGTTTCGTAGGCGATGCAGGTCGCTCCGCTATCGACCAGCCCCCGCGTGAGACGCTCTTCGGCGGCCAGATGCAGGTAGGTGAACAGCGTCTGCTGCGGGCGCAGACGAGCGACTTCTTCTGCCTGCGGCTCCTTGACCTTGAGGATCAGGTCAGTGGTGGCCCACAGCGCATCGACATCGCTCAGCACCTCGGCGCCGGCCTCGCGATAAGCCTCGTCCGGATAGCCGCAACCGACGCCTGCCTCCGCCTGGATCGAGACGCGGTGGCCTCGTCCCACCAGTTCACGCACGCCGCCCGGTGTCAGGGCGACGCGATACTCATGGTTCTTGATTTCCTTGGGGACGCCGATATGCATGGTGGTTTCCTCGATCGCTGGTTGTCATTGAAGGATCGAGCGAATTACAGCACACCAGCAATAAAGGCGGGACAATGTCCGAGAAAACACGAACAAGACCTGAATTTTAGGATTTACGTGAAGAAAAATTCTGATTTGGCGTGATATACAGGATCATTTTCCAGACAAGTGCGACAGCACTCCCCGCTTAGGGCTACGACACGCTAGCGGGATGCCACCGCATTACCGTAAACCTCGACGAACCGAGGCGGCATGCGTTTTGGCCGCCCGCTGGAGAGCTCGATGCAGGCGAAACGTGTCTGCGCCCGAAGCAGCGTGCGCGAGGTTTCGACATTGCACAGCTGGAACCGACGCTCCAGCGTCAGGCGGCCGTCGCAGGCGACGATCCAGGTGGCAAGCTGAAGCGGCTCGCCTTCGAAGGCGGGCGCCAGATAATCGAGCTCGTGGCGATGGACGACCATGCCACGATCGAGCGCGCGGTAGTCCTCCAGACTCAAACCGAGATGCCGGGAATGCGTCCAGCTGGCGCGCTCGACCCAGCGCAGGTATTCGGCGTTGTTGACGTGCCCGTAGTGATCGATGCTCGAAGCTTCGACCTGAATGTCGATCACGAAAGGGCTGGGCAGATCCCACGTCATATCGGCCTCCTGAGCAGCGTCGTTCAACAACGTAAAGTCAGATCGATGCGAATTCTGCCGGACGCTCACGACCACACTGCCAGCAGCGATCGAAAACGCCCTCGAGTTGCTCCGCGCAGCCCGGGCAGCGCCAGCCGGGCGCGACCACGGCGGGCCCATCGAGCGCTTCCCGAACCAGCTCGCTGGCCGGCGCTTCGATCTCGGCATCGACCCAGACTTCCGCCTCGCATTGATCCGGGGGCAGCTCCCCCGCCCCGCCGGCCAGGGTCAGATTACGCAACGTGACCGCCAAGCCGGCGTTCTCGATCACGTTACGAACATGACTGACCAACAAGACATTGGGATGACGAAAAACGCAAACCTGAACGGCGCCCATGTCAGCGGTACCGCTCCATCGTGCCGATCAATTGTGGAAGACCCGCACGCCGAGCGCTTTCAGATAGGCCGTTTCCGGAATGGCCGGATGGATCGGGTGATCGCCGGATTGGCCGCCTCGATAGAGAATCTGGCCATGGCGATCCTGGTGACGAACCGCACCGCGCACGCACTCGACCAGCCGCTCTTCATAGAGATGCATGGAACAGGAGGCCGACATCAACAGGCCATCGCGGCTCAGCAGGCGCATCGCCTCGCGGTTGAGACGCGCGTAGGCGCGTTCGCCATTGGCAAGATCCTTGCGCTTCTTGATGAACGCCGGCGGATCGAGTATCACCACATCG
The DNA here is from genome assembly GCF_003206035.1 of Salinicola sp. CPA57. Classification (NCBI taxonomy): domain Bacteria; kingdom Pseudomonadati; phylum Pseudomonadota; class Gammaproteobacteria; order Oceanospirillales; family Halomonadaceae; genus Salinicola; species Salinicola sp. CPA57. The sequence goes on along the minus strand of NZ_PZJR01000014.1, from coordinate 31,175 downwards.
AAACGCTCACCCTCGGCACGCAGCGCCGTCATGGCTTCGAAGACGTCGCCATGGCCGACAGCGACCTGCTCGTGAACGCCGTTGAGTGCGGCATTCTCGGCCACCCGATCGAGTGCCACCTCGGAGGCATCGACGCACAGTACTTCACTGGCGCCGTGTGCCGCCGCCTGTACGCCCCAACCACCCACGTAGCTGAACAGATCCAGTACGCGTTTGCCGGCGACCAGACCATTGAGCCAGGCGCGATTGGCGCGGTGGTCGTAGAACCAGCCCGTCTTCTGACCATCCAGCACCGGGGCCACGAATCGCACGCCGTTCTCTTCCAGCAGCACCTCGTCCGGCAGCTCACCGTGAACCACTGCGACTTCGGACTCGAGTTTTTCCAGACGACGGCCGCTGGAATCGTTCTTGAACACGATCGCCCGGGGCGACAGCACCTTGTCCAATGCCGAGATCACCTCGTCGCGCACCATCTCCATGCCGAGCGTATTGAGCTGAACCACGAGCACGTCATCGAACCGATCGATGATCAGTCCTGGCAGCAGGTCACCCTCGCCATGAATCAACCGGTAGAACGGCTTGGCGAATAGGCGGTTGCGCAGTGCCAGCGCCTGATTGAAACGATGCACCAGCAGCGAACGGTCCAGCCGGACAGCGGCATCGCGTGACACGACACGGGCACAGATCAGCGAGTTCGGATTGACGTAAGCGACGCCCAGCGCCTTGCCGTTGGCGGCTTCGATGATCACCTGCGCGCCCGGCTCGAGCCCCTTGAGCGGTGTCGCCTGGATATCGATCTCGTTGGAGTAGAGCCACAGGTGGCCCGCCTTCAGACGCCGATCGGCGTTCTTCTTGAGACGCAGGGTCTGGGTCACGGTTGACTCCATGTGCAGGGCTCCATCGGCAGGGGACATCGGGAAAAAGAAGTTGGAAAAAACGTTTCGAACGGGCATCGGTAAACAGCAATCCTGGCGCATTCTAACCCGCATGCGTCCGACACCAACCCGCAGAGGCAAAATCGAATGATTTTCGGGTCTGACTCGAGCCGGGCAAACCCGACTCAGGTCTGGCAGATGGCGCAATATACCGTAGCGCGCTGACCAAGCACGATGTGGCGCAATTCCATACCGCAGTGGCGGCAAGGCTCGCCGGCACGACCGTAGACACTGAGCCGCTGGGCGAAGTACCCCGGCTCGCCGGTACCGCTGACGAAATCTCGTAGCGTGGTCCCGCCCTGGGTAATTGCCGCCGCCAGCACCGCCTTGATCGTCTCGGCAAGACGCTCGAAGCGCGCCAGCGAGACCCGCCCCGCCGCCCGACGCGGATCGATGCCGGCCATGAACAGCGCTTCCGTGGCGTAGATATTGCCCACACCCACCACCACGATGTTGTCCATGATGAAGGTCTTTACCGCAGCCCGGCGCCCCCGGGAGAGCCGATAGAGTCGCCGACCGTCGAAATCCGGCGACAGCGGCTCCGGCCCCAGACGCGAGAGCCGGGTATCCGTTTCGGCATCACCCTTCAGCCAATCGACGAAACCGAAACGACGCGGATCGTGATAGCGCAGGATATTGCCGCCCTCGAAGACGACATCGACATGGTCGTGCTTCTTTGGCGAATCCCCCAGGCGAGCAACGCGAAGACTGCCGGACATTCCCAGATGCCACAGCAAGGTCCGATCCGCCAGCGGCAGCAACAGGTATTTCGCGCGACGGGCAAGCTCGCCGAATCGCTCGCCGATCAGCGCCGACTCCAGATCGCTCGGGACCGGTACGCGCAGACTGCGTTGGCGCACGACGACCTCGACGATCTCTCGCCCCTCGACGTAAGGCGCGATACCGCGGCGAGTTGTCTCGACTTCGGGAAGTTCCGGCATGCGTCAGGTTCTCGCGACTCTTTCATCACACACGAATTCATCACACACGAATTCATCACAAACGAATTCACCACAAACGAGAAAACCCGGTCGAGGACCGGGTTTTCCGTACTGTCACTCCAGCGCTGGCATTGCAGCACCGGTGGAAAGCTAGATCACTTGATCTTGGCTTCCTTGTAGATGACGTGCTTGCGAACGACCGGATCGTACTTCTTGAATTCCAGCTTGTCCGGGGTGTTACGCTTGTTCTTTGCAGTGGTGTAGAAGTGGCCGGTACCGGCACTGGACACCAACTTGATCTTGTCACGCATGTCTCGACTCCTTAAAGGCTAGCGCCGCGCTTGCGAATGTCGCTGAGCACCGCTTCGATGCCCTTCTTGTCGATGATGCGCATGCCTTTGGAAGACAGACGCAGCTTGACGAAACGCTTCTCGGATTCGACCCAGAAACGATGCGTGTGCAGGTTCGGGACGAAACGACGACGTGTCTTGCGCTGTGAGTGCGAGACGTTATTACCAGTCACCGGACGCTTACCGGTAACCTGACAAACTTGGGACATGGAAGCCTCCGACCACTGGCGGGTTGGGTTGTTCGGTTTATCTCGGGCACTCGGTTCGGGACGCGCCCATCCATTTCGGATCCATCACGGAAATGGCTGGCATTCATTTGCCCTACTGGCTTGAGTCGATGCCTTGATTCACTGAATTCAGTGCGTTGACTCAAAGGTACCCCGATTCAAAGGGCGTACTTTATACCAGACCCCCCCATTCTTCGCAACAAGCAACGGCAAGTCCCACCGCGCGAGCAAAGCGTCGACCCGCGTGATCGACAGGCCATCTGAGGGGAGCCACCCGAGATCATGGCGCGGTATGTTACCCGAATCCGGCGCGAGTTCCCATCCGAATCTCGAATCGGTTTTCGTTCCACGACTCGCCTCTCGCTGAAGGTTTCCTGCTGCAGTCTTCTACCCTCTAGGATCATCAGCCATCTATATGTCCATGACCAACAGCCTCAGGGCTTTTGTCGCCAAAATCCCTGCAGCCAACAGTTCCTAAAGCCAACAGTTAAAGCCAACAGTCGCTGCCCGCTATAACCAACCTCGCTCGGCGAACGAGATCACCTCGCCATCGCCGATCACGAAGTGGTCCAGCACGCGAATGTCGAAAAGCGCCAGCGCCTCGCGCAGGCGCTCGGTGATTCGCCGGTCCGCATCGCTGGGCTCGGCCACTCCGGAGGGATGGTTATGAGCGAAGATCACCGCGCCGGCGTTGCGCGCCAGCGCACGCCGGGCGACTTCCCGAGGATAGACCGAGGCGCTGTCGAGCGTGCCTTCGGACAGGATCTCGAAGCGGATCACGCGATGCTGGGTGTCCAGGAACAGCGCCGCGAACGCCTCGTGGTCGAGATGGCGCAGTTGGGCGCTCAGGAACCGACGGACCAATGTCGGAGAGGTCAATGCCGCGTCACGTTCAAGCAGGCTGCCCAGATGACGACGCGACAACTCGAGCGTCGCCTGAAGCTGCACGAACTTTGCCTCGCCGAGGCCATGTTCGGCACAGAATCGCTGACGATCCGCCTCCAGCAGTTGGCGTAGCCCGCCGAAGCTGCTCAGCAGATCGCGGGCCAGATCCACCGCCGAGCGCCCCTTGACGCCGACGCGCAGAAAGATCGCCAGCAGTTCGGCATCGGACAGTGCCGCGGCCCCCAGCGTCAACAGCTTCTCCCGCGGCCGCTCCCCCTCCGGCCAATCGCGTATTGCCATGCCCCTCCCGTTCATTTGCCGTGAGTTGTCGAGCCATTCATTCAGGACATCGGCCACTTCGGTCAAAACCTGTGATCGATTCTCCGGCATGGTGCATTTCTACCCCCAAAGTCGAATCGCCAATTTCTGCCAATTAACTACCATACTAGTCAGACAAGAACGCTGGAGCCCTTGTGACCACAACGACCCTGCATGACCTCTGGAATCTCTCGGATGCCGGCCATGTCCGCCAGCGTCTCTACGAGGTACTGCGTCACGCCATCATTCGGCTGGTGCTCTCGCCAGGGCAGGCGCTCTCCGAGAAAGAGATTGCCGACACCTTCGATGTCAGCCGCCAGCCGGTCCGCGAAGCCTTCATCCGGCTCTCCGAAGCCGGCCTGGTCGAAGTCCGCCCCCAGCGCGGCACCTTCGTGGTCAAGATTTCACCCCAGGCGGTCTACAGCGCGCGTTTCGTCCGCGAGGCGATCGAGGTGGCGGTGGCCAAATCCGCGGCGGAGAACGGGTTGTCATCGCGCGGACTGGACGATCTGTCCGAGCTGGTCGAACGCCAGCGCAGAACGATCGACGGCGGCGACTATGACCGTTTCTACGTGCTGGACGAGGAGTTTCACCAGACCCTGTCTCGGGAAGCCGGCCATGAATCGGCCTGGCGCTTCACCGAAGAGGTCAAGGCGCACTTCGATCGCGTGCGCTACATCAGCGTGCCCGATGGCACGCCGCTGGAGACGCTGGTCGATCAGCACGCCCGTATCGTCGAAGCGATCAAGAATCGCGACCCGGATGCCGCCGAGCGTGCCGTGCAGGCCCACCTGCGCGAACTGCTCAACTCGCTGCCGCGCCTGATCGAACGTTTCCCCGAGCTTTTCGCCAACCACTGAAGCTGCCCTTCTACCTAGCCGGAGAGTCCATGAAAATTATCGACGCCCGCGTCATCGTCACCAGCCCCGGACGCAATTTCGTCACTCTCAAGCTGATGACCGAATCCGGTATTTACGGAATCGGCGATGCCACGCTCAACGGGCGGGAGATGGCGGTCGCGGCCTATCTCGAAGAGCATGTCGTGCCGGCGTTGATCGGTCGCGATGCCAGCCGTATCGAGGACACCTGGCAGTATCTCTATCGTGGCGCCTACTGGCGTCGCGGTCCGGTCACCATGAGCGCGATCGGCGCGGTCGACATGGCGCTTTGGGACATCAAGGCCAAGGCCGCCAACATGCCGCTCTATCAGCTCCTGGGCGGCAAGAGCCGGGAGCGGGTGATGACCTACGCCCACTGCACCGGCAAGGATATCGACAGCTGTCTGGAAGAGGTCGCTCGTCACGTCGAGCTCGGCTACAAGGCGGTGCGGGTGCAGGCCGGCGTGCCGGGCATCAAGACCATCTACGGCGTCGCCAAGCGTGAGGGCGAGCGCTACGAGCCGGCCGATGCCGAACTTCCCGCCGAACACGTCTGGAGTACCGAGAAGTATCTCAACCACGTGCCCCAGCTGTTCGCCGCCGTGCGCGAGCGTTTCGGCCATGACCTGCACCTGCTGCATGACGTCCATCACCGGCTGACACCGATCGAGGCGGCACGTCTCGGCAAGGCGGTCGAGCCTTACCACCTGTTCTGGCTCGAGGACTGCGTGCCGGCCGAGAATCAGGAGAGCCTGCGCCTGATCCGCGAACACACCACCACGCCGCTGGCGATCGGCGAGGTGTTCAACTCGATCCACGACTGTCGAGAGATGATCCAGAACCAGTGGATCGACTACATCCGCACCCCGCTGACCCACGGCGGCGGTATCACGCATCTGCGCCGGATCGCCGACCTCGCCTCGCTCTACCACGTGCGCACCGGCTTCCATGGGCCGACGGATCTGTCCCCGGTCTGTCTCGGTGCCGCGGTCCATTTCGATACCTGGGTGCCCAACTTCGGCATACAGGAACATATGCCCCACGACGCGCTGACCGACTCGGTCTTTCCTCACGATTATCGATTCGAGGATGGCCATTTCCTGGTCGGCGAATCGCCGGGGCACGGCGTCGACATCGACGAGGAAGCCGCCGCCCGCTACCCGTTCAAGCGCGCCAGCCTGCCGGTCAACCGGCTCGAGGACGGCACGCTGTGGCACTGGTGAAGGTGGCACGGGCAAATGTGGGGCCGGCGCATGTAGCGCTGGCGAATGCGGGACCGGTCAGCCACCGATACGGCGATTGCGACACAGTCAGGAGAGTCATCGATGCAAGCCTTTGAAGTCAGCGCCCCTCATGTATTTGCCGTCGGCGATCAGCCTGCACCGGCCGCAGCACCGGGTGAAGTCGTCGTCGACGTCGCGTTCGCCGGCATCTGCGGCTCGGACATGCACATCATTCATGGCGACAACGCCTTCGTGCAGTTTCCCCGCATAACAGGTCACGAGTTCGCCGGCGTGATCAGCGCGGTCGGCGAAGGTGTCGATGCCGCCCGCGTCGGCGAGCGCGTCTGCATCGATCCGGTGGTCAACTGCGGCCAGTGCTATCCGTGCCGTATCGGCCGGCCCAACGTCTGCAGCGCCATGCAGGTGATCGGCGTTCACAGAAACGGCGGTTTTGCCGAACGGGTCAACGTGCCGGCGGCCAACGCCCACCGAATTCCCGACACGCTCGATCTGGATGCCGCCGCGCTGGTCGAGCCCTATTCGATCGCCGCCAACGTCTTGTCGAGGATGGAGCCGCATCCGGGCGATCGCCTGCTGGTGATCGGTGCCGGCGTGATCGGCCTGACCGTGCTGCAGATGGCTCGCGCCCTCGGTATCGAAGAGGTGATCGTCACCGACATCCTCGACGAACGGCTGACGACGGCACGTGAACTGGGCGCCAGCCAGGTGATCAACGGTCGCACGGACGATCTCGAGCAGGCCGTGCTGGCCGCCACCGACGGCGAGGGCATCCCGCTGATCGCCGATGCCGCCTGCATACCGGCGATGCTGCCGGCCATGCTGCGGATGGCCTGTCCCGCCGGTCGCATCGGCCTGCTCGGTTTCAGCCCCACGCCCAGCGACCTGATTCAGCTGGAAGTGATCAAGAAGGAGCTGACGCTGGTCGGCTCGCGTCTGAACAATCGCAAATTCCCGGAGGTGATCGCGCACATCGCCGCCGGTCGTCTCGACCCCAAGGGGCTGATCAGCCATCGCGTCGCGCTGACCGAGATGCCCGGTGCCATCGATCTGCTCGAGAATCACCCGGAACAGGCGCGCAAGGTGCTGGTGAAAATCTCGCCTTGAACGCCCTATCGAACCCGCTCTGAGGCCGGAAAAAGATCCGGAAGTGCGAGCTCGGACAACAACACCGACGCGTATCCCACGCGACAGGAGACTCACGCCATGTTGACGACGACAACCCTCAAACATCTGCTGGCCGGTGCGGCCCTCGGTGCCACCCTGCTGGGCAGCCAGGCGGTCATGGCCGCGGACTACACGCTGAAATTCGGCCATCTGGCCAATGAGCAGAATATCTGGAACAAGGCCGCGCTGAAGTTCAAGGCACTGGTGGAAGCCAATTCCGATGGCCGCATCGAAGTCCAGGTGTTCCCCAACGAGCAGCTCGGCAGCGAGATGGATGTGATCAACAGCATCCAGTTGGGGACCGCCGACATGACCATCACCGGCGAGAGCCTGCAGAACTGGGCGCCCGCCGCGGCGATGATGGCCGTACCCTATCTGTTTCGCGATGCGGACCACATGCGCAAGGCCGTGGAAGGCGAGGTCGGTGATCAGATCGAACAGCAGATCACCGAGCGCACCGGGCTGGTGCCGATCGCCTGGTTCGAGCGTGGTCCGCGCGAGCTGACCTCGAACCGCCCGATCAAGACGCCGGACGATCTCGACGGACTGCGGATCCGGGTGCCCAACGTGCCGCTGTTCGTCGATACCTGGCAAGCGCTCGGCGCTCGGCCGACCCCGATGGCCTTCAGCGAAGTCTTCACCTCGCTGCAGCAGAACACCATCGAAGCGCAGGAAAACCCGCTCAGCCTGATCGAGAGCGCCAGCTTCAACGAAGTCCAGCAGTACGTCGACATGACCGATCACGTCCGCAGCTGGATCTACGTGGTGATCGGCAAGCAGAAGCTCGAATCGATGCCGGACGATCTGCAGAACGTGGTACGCGACGCGGCCAGCGAGATGCAGTCCTACGAGGAAGGGTTGTTCGTGGATGACCAGAAGCGCCTCGAACAGGCACTCAAGGACAAGGGCATGAAGTTCGTCGACGTCGATCAGGAAGCGTTCGCCAAGAAAGCGCGTCCGGCGGTACTCGACGCGCTCGACGACGATCAGCGCAAGCTCTACGACGAAATTCAGGGTCTCTGACAATCGCACGCCGGGGGCACGACGCTCCCGGCCCCATTCCCCCCGTTCGGAGATCGCCATGTCGGAACAAGAAACGGACACTCAGCCGCAGGATATTCAGGAGAGCCTGGAGATCCTGAACCGTGTTCCGCGCCTGGGCGGCCCCATCGGCCGTCTGGCTAACGGGCTGGATCGCCTTCTGCTATGGCTGGCCGTGATCGCGCTGGTCGGGCTGTCGCTGACGGTATTGCTGCAGGTCGCTTCGCGACTGTTTCTACCCATCACGCTGTCGTGGACCGAGGAACTCACCCGCTATCTCTTCATCTACATGGTGGCGCTGGGAGCCGGCGTGGTGCAGCACCGCAACCGCCACGTCAACGTCGAACTGTTTCACGGCTGGCTTGGGTTTCGCGGTCGTGCCGCTTATCTCACGCTGATCTCGGCAATCACTCTCGTGTTCACGGTCATGGTGCTGCCCAACGCCTGGCAGTTCGCCCAGATCGGGGCGTTTCAGACATCACCGACCCTGCGTATCCCGATGCTCTACATCTTTCTCTCTTCGGTAGTGCTGTTCGGGGCGCTGTTGTTGTACAGCCTGATCGGTCTCGCCGAGGGCATCATCGCCATCGCTCGTGGCGAACGCATCGACACCGCTCGCCAGGAGGCGCTCTGATGGAAATCGCCGTTCTCTTCATCACTTTTCTGGCACTGCTGCTGATCGGTCTGCCGATCGCCTTCTGCCTCGGTGTCTCGTCAGTGGCCTACCTGATGCTCGGCGGCATCTCGCTGACCATCGTGCCGCAGCGCATGTTTTCCGGGATCGACTCCTTCGTGCTGCTGTGCATCCCCGGTTTCGTGATGGCCGGCAACCTGATGAACGTGGGCAATATCACTCAGCATATCGTGCGCTTCTCCAATGCCCTGGTCGGCCACATCCGCGGCGGCCTGGGCCTGGCCAACGTCGGCGGTTCGATGATCTTCAGCGGCATTTCCGGCACGGCGGTGGCGGATGCCGCCAGCATCGGCTCGGTGATGATCCCGGGCATGGCCAAGGCCGGCTACGACAAGCCGTTCGCCGCCGCCGTGACCGCCGCCTCCTCGACGATCGGCCCGATCATTCCACCCAGCGTGCCGATGATCATCGTCGGCTCGCTTTCGGGCATTTCCGTGGGTCGCATGTTCCTGGCCGGCGCCGTGCCCGGGTTACTGCTGGGCGTGGCGATGATGATCACCGCCTACTGGCTGGCGGTGCGGCGCGGCTATCCCAAGGAGAAACGCGCCACCTTCAAGGAGTTGATCAAGGAGGGCCGCAGCGCGTTCTGGGCGCTGCTGATGACCTTCATCATCCTCTACGGCATCATCGGCGGCCTGTTCACGCCGACCGAGGCCTCGATCGTCGCCAGCCTCTACGCGCTGCTGGTGGGCACCTTCATCTACAAGGGGATCAACTGGCGCAACCTGGGCGGCATTCTGTCGGACACCGTGATCACCTCCGCCTCGCTGATGCTGCTGGTCGGGCTGGCCAATCTGTTCGGCTGGATTCTGACCAGCCAGCAGATTCCGCAGATGCTCGCCGATGCGATTCTCGGCATCAGCACCAATCCGATCGTGGTCATTCTGATCCTCAATCTGATCCTGCTGTTCGTCGGTGCCTTCATGGAGACCATCGCTGCGCTGATCATCCTGTTCCCGGCGCTGCTGGGCGTGGCCACCGGCATCGGCATGGATCCGATCCACTTCGGCGTGATGGCGGTACTCAACCTGATGATCGGCCTGACCACGCCACCGGTGGGTGTCTGTCTGTTCGTGGTATCGAGCATCGGCAAGCTGCCCATGCTGCGCGTGGCAAAAGCCATCGTACCGTTTCTGATCTGTAACCTGATCGTGCTGATGTTGGTATCGTTCGTCCCGGCGCTGTCGCTGTGGCTGCCGAATCTACTGATGGGGAAATAGCGCCATGGCCGCAGCCGACATCCATATCGAGCGCGAGCCGAGCCGACGAACGTCGAGCGGGATCGGTATCGTTCACCTGGGCCTGGGCGCGTTCCATCGCGCCCATCAGGCGGTCTACGTTCAGCGTTGCCTGAATCGCCTCGGCGACGACCGCGGGCTCGATGACCAAAGACGGACAGACTGGGGCATCTGCAGCGCCAACATCCGTTCCAACCGCACCCTGGTCGAGCAACTGCGCCAAGGCGACTGCCGCTACCACGTCGCCGAATACAGCGACAGCGAGCATGTCACGCTGCGGGACGTCACCGCCATCCGTGAAGCGCTCTACGCGGGGCCGGATGGGCCCGACCGGGAGGCGCTGCTGGCGCGGATGAGCGATTCCGCTGTCCGCATCGTCACGCTCACGGTGACCGAGAAGGGCTATTTTCTGAGTCCGAGCAGCGGCGAACTGCTGACCGATGCCGCGCCGATCGTCCATGACATCGCAAATCCCGAATCGCCGGAGACCGCGCCGGGCATGCTGGTGGAGGCGCTGGCGCGACGCCGAGCGGCCCGGGTCGCACCGTTCACCGTGCTGTGTTGCGACAACATGCCCCACAACGGCCAGCGCACGCGGCGCGCGGTGGTCTCGCTGGCCCGTCTTCACGATGAGGCGCTGGCCGACTGGATCGAAGCCAGCGTCGCCTTCCCCTCGAGCATGGTCGACCGCATCGTACCGGCGATGACCGATGCCGATCGCCAGCGTCTGGCGGCGCTGGGGGTCGACGATCCCGCCGCCGTGGTCTGCGAAACCTTCAGCCAGTGGGTGGTCGAGGATGATTTCCCGCTGGGCCGGCCGGACTGGGAAACCGACGGCGTCGAGATGGTCGAGGACGTGGCCCCGTTCGAAACCATGAAGCTGCGCCTGCTCAACGGCGCCCACTCGCTGCTCGCCTATCTTGGCACGCTGGCCGGCATCGAAACGGTGGATGCCGCCGTTGCGCGCCCCGCTTTTCGTGAGTTGCTTCGGCACTATTGGCATCAGGAAGCGATCCCGACGCTGTCGCTGCCGACCGGTACCGATGCCGGCGCCTATACCGACAGCCTGCTGGCGCGCTTCGGCAACGACAGCCTGCGCCACCGGCTGCAGCAGATCGCCATGGACGGTTCGCAGAAGATTCCCCAGCGCTGGCTGGCCGGCGGTGTCGAGCGGTCGATCGACGGCGCCGACATCAGCGTAACCGCGCTGGGCGTCGCCGGATGGATTCGCTACACCGCGGGCACCGATCTCCGCGGCCAGCCGCATCCGGTCGACGATCCCTTGGCCGAGACGTTCGCCGCGCTGCATCGCCGTCACCCGGACGATCCGGTGGCGCTGGTCGCGGCCTTCCTCGCGCTCGATGCCGTTTTCCCAGCGGCGCTGCGCGACGATGCGCCTTTTCACACTCGCGTCGTGGACGCGCTGACGATCATCGAACGCGACGGCATCGAAGCGGCCATCGCCGCAATGTCCTACAAGAACTCAGACGGGAAAGCCTGATCATGGAACATACCTGGCGCTGGTTCGGCCCTGCCGATCCCATCACCCTCGGCGAGATTCGCCAGGCCGGCGCAACCGGCATCGTCACGGCCCTGCACGAGATTCCCAACGGCGAGGTCTGGCCGGTCGCCGCCATTGCCGAGCGTAAGCGCCTGATCGAAGCCGCCGACCTGACCTGGTCCGTGGTGGAAAGCGTGCCGGTACACGAAGCGATCAAGCAGGGGCTGCCGGAAGCCAAGCGTTATATCGACAACTATTGCCAGACGCTGATCCATCTCGGCGAGTGCGGTATCGACGTGGTCTGCTACAACTTCATGCCGATTCTCGACTGGACTCGCACCGATCTGGCCTGGCCACTACCTAATGGCGGCACCGCGCTGCGCTTCGACCAGACGGCATTCGCCGCCTTCGATCTGTTTCTGCTTCAGCGCGAAGGGGCAGCAACCGACTACAGCGAGACCGAGCGGGAAGCGGCCAGCGCTTATCTGGAGACACTCGACGCGACAGCGCGAACGCAGTTGATCGATACCGTCATCGCCGGGCTGCCCGGCACCGAAGAACACTACACGCTCAAAGATTTCCGTCAGGCGCTCGACGCCTACCGCGAGATCGATGCCGAACGGCTGCGCGCCAATCTGGCCACGTTTCTGCGCGCGATCGTACCAACTGCAGAAGCCGCCGGCATCCGCCTCGCGATTCACCCGGACGACCCGCCCCGCGAGCTGCTCGGACTGCCTCGCGTGGTCTCGACTGCCGACGACGCCCAGGCGATTCTGGCGTGCGCCCCCAGCCCCGCCAACGGCCTGACCTTCTGCACCGGTTCCTACGGCGTTCGTGAAGACAACGATCTCGTCGCCATGGCCAGGCGGTTCGGGCCGCAGATCCACTTCGTGCACCTGCGCGCCACCCGGCGCGAAGCCGATCCGCTCAGCTTCCACGAGGCCGAGCACCTGGACGGCGACGTCGACATGGTGGGCGTGATCGGCGAGCTGGTTCGGGAACAGCGCCGCCGCCAGCGGGAAGGCGGCCATCGCCTGCCGATGCGCCCCGATCACGGTCACCACCTGCTCGACGACCTGAAGCGCGACAGCCGCCCCGGCTACCCGCTGATCGGTCGACTCAAGGGGCTTGCCGAGCTGCGGGGGGTGGAGACGGCGGTGCAGCACTGGATCCCGTAGCGCCGTCTCGGCAACACGCCGAGGCGAGTGCTACCCAACTTGCGGCCGATGCCAATAGCGCCCGACCGCTAGCCCCTGGAGTCATCGAGATGACAGTCAAAGAGCAACAACAACGGCCCTCTAGTGTTTCCTCAGCCACCGCAGGCCTCTCCCGGCGCACTTTCCTGCAGGCGGTGGGCGTCGGCGCGGCCTGGGCGGTCAGCGCGCCGGGCGCCTTTGCCCAGAACAGCGCGTCGCAGGCCGACCCGATCGCACCGGCCGCATCACGCTATCTGTACGTCGGCACCTATTCGGCGCCGAACACGGCTCCCGGTGGTGTCGCCCCAAGCCGCGCCGAAGGCCTCTACGTCTACCAACTAAATCACGCTACCGGCGATCTGAGCCACGTCCAGACGATCACCGCTGACAACCCGTCGTTTCTCGCCGTGGCGCCGTCGCAGCGCTATCTCTACTGCGTCAACGAACTCGGCGCAGACGCCACCGGCGAGCCGCTGGGTCGGGTCAGCGCCTACTCGATCGCCCCCGACACCGGCAAGCTGACGCTGATCAACGCCCGCTCGACCCGCGGTACCTGGCCCTGCCACTGCGCCGTTCACCCCTCGGGCGGGCACCTGCTCGCGGCCAATTACGGCACCGGCACCTTCGTCGTCTTCCCGCTGGGCGAGGATGGCCGAATCGAGCCGATGAGCGACCTGTTCCAGGCGCCGGGCAATGGCGGCGGGCCCGACCCGGTACGCCAGGAGGGGCCGCACGCCCATATGATGCTCGCCAACCCCGGCGCCCAGCACGTCTTCGGGGTGGACCTGGGCGGCGATACGTTGCTGGCGTGGCAGCTCGACCCGGCGACGGGCAAGCTGGCACCCGGCCCGGTTCCGCGGGCCAACGTGCCTTCCGGCAGCGGCTGTCGCCACCTGGCGTTCCACCCCGACGAGCGCCGGGCCTACGTCATCAACGAGCTCTCTTCGACCATCGACGTGTTCGACTTCGAGCCCCGCCGGGGTGCCTTCATCTGGCGCCAGTCGATCTCCACGCTGCCCCAGGGCACTCCCTTCACCCGGCCCGCCTTCAATCCAGACAATCCGGGCGAGGTGCCGACAGGGACGAACACCACCGCCGAAATCCGGGTTCATCCCAGCGGACGCTGGGTCTATGCCACCAATCGCGGGATGGACAGCATCGCCATGTTCGAAGTCGACCCGAACTCGGGGCGTCTGGCCCCCATGGGCTGGGTCCAGAGCCGGGGGCAGATCCCCCGGGGCATGAACATCGAACCGTCCGGCCGCTGGCTCTACGTGGGCAATCAGAACTCGGACACCATCGCGGTGTTCCGCATCGGCGCGGACGACGGCCAGCTCGAAGGCCCGATCAAGCTGATCGACAGTCCGGTGCCGGTGGATTTCGCCTTCGGCCCCGCGGTGCGCTAAGGCAGCGGTGGCAGCGGCTCGGTTGGCGTGCGCGTACGGCGAGGGACGCCGACTGGGCTATGGTGGAACCACACCTCACCTCTCGGGAGCCATCATGAACCGACCGCGTTCGTTCGATTCGCGCAGGCGCCTGGTCAGCAACGCCGAGTGATCGCCACGAGCGGCCGCTGCACCGGCGGCCGCCACTTTTACCTCACCATTACGCAACCCGCGACCGCAGTGGTATGGTAACGACCGAACCATCAGGACAGATTCCATGTCGCTACCGATTGGTCCGGGATTGACCGGAAACCGCATCCTGCTCGGCATCAGCGCCGGCATCGCCGCCTACAAGAGCGCGCATCTCGCTCGTCTGCTGAAAAAGACGGGCTTTGATGTGCGCGTGGTGATGACCGAGGGCGCACAGGCGTTCATCACGCCGCTGACGTTGCAGGCGCTCACCGGCGAACCCGTGCGGACGTCACTGCTCGACCCGGAAGCCGAGGCCGGCATGGGCCATATCGAATTGGCGAAATGGGCGGATATCGTCCTGATCGCGCCGGCCACCGCCGACCTGATGGCGCGACTGGCCCACGGTCATGCCGATGATCTGCTGACGACGCTGTGCCTGGCGACCGAAGCCAGATGCCTGATGGCACCCGCCATGAACCAGGCGATGTGGCGTCATCCGGCGACGCTGGCCAATGCCGATCGACTGGTTGAGCTGGGCTGGTCCCTGCTGGGGCCGGACGCCGGCGACCAGGCCTGTGGCGACGTCGGTCTTGGCCGAATGCTGGAGCCGGAAACCCTTCTCGCCCAGCTGCTGAGCGAGGTCGGACAATCCGGCGGAGAGTCGGTCAGAATGATGCCCGTGCATCAGGATCTGGCCGGCAAGCGCGTGGTGATCACTGCCGGACCGACTCGCGAGGCACTGGATCCGGTGCGTTATCTCTCCAACCACAGCTCCGGCAAGATGGGGTACGCACTCGCTGCCGCCTGCGTCGAGCGCGGCGCCAGCGTCAGCCTGGTGAGCGGCCCCGTCACATTGCCGATCCCCCCCGGGGTCAATCGAATCGACGTGACCTCGGCGACGGAGATGCTGGCCGCCGTCGAATCCCAACTGCCCTGCGATCTGTTCATCGGCTGCGCCGCCGTGGCGGACTATCGCGCCGCGGCCGTCAGCGAGCACAAACTCAAGAAGACGGACGCCGACAGCGGCCTGACCCTCGAGCTGGTGCGCAATCCGGATATCGTCGCCACGATCGCGGCGCGACCGGACCGCCCGTTCACGGTTGGATTCGCTGCCGAGACGCAGTCGCTGGAGACTCACGCCGGTAGCAAGCTCGAACGCAAGCGGCTGGATCTGATCGTCGCCAACGACGTGTCTCGCGAGGGCGTCGGTTTCGGAAGTGATGACAACGCCGTCACACTGCTGTGGAAAACGCACGACCAGATACGTCATCTCGAGCTTCCGCTTCAATCCAAGGCGGCTCTGGCCGGCGCCATCGTCGATCATATCGCTGACCGCCTAACCTGACAGGGTGTCGATCGGTTCGCCTCCAGCGGTGGTAAACTATCGCTGTTTTATCAGGTCGTTTTTCGCATCAAACGCTTTCCCCTCATGCGCTTTCAGGAATGATTTTTCATGTCACTCAGCCATTCTTCCACCGCGCCATCTGCGGCAGCGACGGTCAGACCCAGGCTCTCGGTCAAGATTCTCGACGAGCGTGTGCACGACTATCCGTTGCCGCACTACGCAACCACCGGCAGCGCCGGCATGGATCTGCGCGCGCTGCTCGACGAGGCGCTGACCCTGACGCCCGGTGACAGCGCCCTGGTACGCACCGGCCTTGCCATCCATATCGGCGATCCCGCCCTGGCAGGTGTGGTCCTGCCGCGCTCCGGGCTCGGCCACAAGCACGGTATCGTGCTGGGCAATCTGGTCGGACTGATCGACTCCGACTATCAGGGCGAGCTGATGATCTCGGTGTGGAACCGCGGCCGCGACACGTTCATGCTCGAGCCCGGCGAGCGGCTGGCACAGTACGTGCTGGTGCCGGTGGTCCAGGCCGAACTCGAGATCGTCGAGGAGTTCGTCGCCACCGACCGAGCGGATGGCGGTTTCGGTCACTCGGGTCGTCGATGAACGGCCGCCGATGATCCGTGCCGACCACGGCAGCAGTCAGCTGTTCTCTCATTGAAGGAATCCAGCGTGGCGCTAAGCGCAACTATCTATAAAGCGAAACTCAATGTCAGCGATCTGGACCGTCACTACTACGGCGATCACGCGCTGACCGTGGCCTGCCATCCCTCCGAGACGGCCACTCGGCTGATGGTGCGTCTGCTGGCGTTCATCGCCAACGCGCACGACACCAGCGCGGATAACGATCTCGCGATGACGCGCGGACTGAGCAGCGACGACGAGCCGGATCTGTGGATCAAGGCATCGGACGGCCGCATCCTTTCGTGGATAGAACTGGGCGAGCCGTCGCTGAAGCGAATCAAGCAGGGGCTCTCCCGGGCCGAGCGCGTGCTGATCTACCCCTACGCGCCCCGCAGCGCGGTGCAGTGGTGGAAGAAACTCGAGAGCGACATTCGCGCACTGCCGCGGGTCGAGGTCTGGAATCTGCCGACCGAGCCGCTGGCCGCCTTGACTGCCCTCGTCGATCGCAACTTGAGTCTTGGCGCCACGCTGATGGAAGGCCAGTGGCTGATCACCGATGGTCACGCTTCGGTGGAACTCGAGTTCGAGCGCTGGGCGTGAACACGGATCGCCGTAGTGAACGACGGATATAGTGGATGATAGACGTGGTAAACGATGGCCGTGACGAACGAAGGCAAGGAAACGACGATGAATGACCAGCCCGGCGCCAACGTGCCCGCTTCGATCTTTCGCGCCTACGATATCCGCGGCGTCGTCGACGAGACGTTGACCGAGGAAACGGTGGAGTGGATCGGCCGTGCGGTAGGCAGCGAAGCCGCCGCCCGCGGCCAGCAGCGCGTGATCGTCGCTCGCGATGGCCGCCATTCCGGCCCCCGGCTGCAGGCGGCGCTGATTCGCGGCCTGAGGGCTTCCGGCCGCGACGTGATCGATATCGGTCGGGTACCAACGCCGGTGCTCTATTTTGCCACCGCCACCCTCGACGAGGGTCGCAGTGGCGTGATGGTGACCGGCAGCCACAATCCGCCGGATTACAACGGTTTCAAGATCGTGCTCGATGGTGTCGCGATTTCGGGCGAGGCGATTACCGGCCTGTTCGAGCGCATCCGCCAAGGCGAGCTCGCCGATGGCGACGGTACGCTCACACGGGTCGATGTCAGCGAAGCCTATCTCCAGCGCATCCTGGGTGATGTCTCTCTCGACCGGAGCCAGCGCGAGCGACCGCTCAAGGCGGTAGTGGACTGCGGCAACGGTGTCGCCGGTGAGCTCGGCCCCAGGCTCATCGAGGCACTGGGCGTCGAGACGATCCCGCTGTTCGCCGAAATCGACGGCGACTTTCCCAACCACCATCCCGACCCGGGCAATCCCGACAATCTGGTCGACCTGATCGCCAGGGTCAAGGAGAGCGGTGCGGATATCGGGCTGGCCTTCGATGGCGATGGCGATCGCCTCGGCGTGGTCACGCCGGCAGGCGAGATGATCTATCCGGACCGGCTGCTGATGGCCTTCGCGGTGGATCTGCTGGCGCGCGATCCCGGCGCCCGCATCGTGTTCGACATCAAGTGCACCGGCAACCTGGCTCAGATCATCGAGCAGGCCGGCGGCGAGCCGGAAATGTGGCGCACCGGTCACTCGCTGATCAAGGCGCGCATGAAGGAGACCGGCGCCCAGCTTGGCGGCGAGATGAGTGGCCACATCTTCATCAAAGAACGCTGGTACGGCTTCGATGACGGGCTCTATGCCGCCGCCCGGCTGCTGGAGATTCTCTCGCGCCAACCGCATGACGCCGATCGTTTTTTCAGTGCTTTCCCGCAGGATATCTGCACCCCGGAGCTGAACGCGGCGGTCACCGACGAGGAGAAGTTCGCGATCATCGAACGACTGGCCGAGACCGGTGACTTCGGTCAGGATGGCATCAAGACGACGCTGGACGGCATTCGCGTCGACTATCCCGATGGCTGGGGGCTGTGTCGCGCCTCCAATACCACGCCGATGCTGGTTTTGCGTTTCGAAGGCAAGGATCAGGCTGCGCTGGCCCGCATCCAGCGCCAGTTCGGCACCGCACTGCTGTCGGTGGCACCGAACGTCGAATTGCCGTTCTGAGGTCGCAGAAGACGAGCCTTACGCAACAACAGGGAACGCGCCACGCGTGGCGCACAGACAGTGGAGATATAACGCCTCATGAACGAGAGCCCACGCGATCCGCGTCAGGTCGTCGAGATCCTGTCGGAAGCGCTGCCCTATATTCAGCGCTATTCCGGCAAGACGGTAGTGGTCAAGTACGGTGGCAACGCCATGACCGAAGACAAGCTGATCGACTCCTTCGCCCGCGACATGGTGCTGATGAAGGAGGTCGGGATCAATCCGGTGGTGGTCCACGGTGGTGGCCCGCAGATCGGCCAGCTGCTGGCGCGACTCAACATCGAATCGCGCTTCGTCAACGGCATGCGTGTCACTGATGCCGAGACCATGGATGTGGTCGAGATGGTGCTCGGCGGGCTGGTCAACAAGAGCATCGTCACCCAGATCAACCAGTGCGGTGGCAAGGCGATCGGTCTGACCGGCAAGGACAACGCTCAGATCCTGGCGCGTCAGCTCAAGGTCGAGCAGCACAATCCGGCGCTGACCGAGCCCGAGATCATCGATATCGGACATGTCGGTGAAGTGGAGCACATCTCCACCGATCTGATCGAGATGCTCGCCGAGCGCGATTTCATCCCTGTCATCGCGCCGATCGGCGTCGACCGCCAGGGGCGCAGCTACAACATCAACGCGGATCTGGTGGCAGGCAAGGTGGCCGAAGCGCTGAAGGCCGAGAAGCTGATGCTGCTGACCAACGTCGCCGGCCTGCAGGATGCCGAAGGCAATGTCATGACCGGACTCTCCACCGAGCAGGTCGATGCGCTGATCGCCGACGGCACGATCTACGGCGGCATGCTGCCGAAGATTCGCTGCGCGCTGGAAGCGGTCAAGGGCGGCGTCGGCAGCGCTGTTATCGTCGATGGCCGCGTGGTGCACTCGACGCTGCTGGAGATCTTCACCGATGCCGGGGTCGGCACCCAGATCACCGACCACCGAGACTGACGAATCCAGCAACAACGGTGCGCATACCCCCCGTTCCCATCATTGCGGGCCCGGAAGGCCCGCCCCGGTCGCCCAATAGATCATCACGCGACCGGGCCGCTCCAGGAAGGAGCTCCAACAAAGCGACCGATAAGAACCGCCATGACGCAGGCAACTCCCCCACTCTCCCGCCGCGAACAGATCCTTCAGGCACTGGCACTGATGCTCGAGGAGGATAGCGGCAAACGTATCACCACGGCCGCGCTGGCCCGCCAGGTCGGTGTCAGCGAGGCAGCTCTCTACCGCCATTTTCCGAGCAAGGCGCGCATGTTCGAGGGGCTGATCGAGTTCATCGAGGCCAGCCTGTTCGAGCGTATCCGACGCATCCTCGACGACGAACCGTCGGCGCTCGCGCGCTGCGAGACGATCATCCAACTGGTGCTGACGTTCGCCGAAAAGAATCCCGGTCTCAGCCGGCTGATGGATGGCGACGTGCTGACCGGCGAGACCGCGCGTCTGCGCACACGCATGTCCCAGCTGTTCGAGCGACTGGAAACACAGCTCAAGCAGGTGCTGCGCGAGGCGGAACTCCGCGAGGGCTTGCGCCCTCGGCTGACCGTATCGGCGGCGGCCAATCTGCTGTCAGCCTTCATGGAAGGCCGGATCAGCCAGTACGTTCGCAGCGACTTTCGCCATCGGCCCACGACGCACTGGGAAGACCAGTGGCGTCTGCTGGGCGGCGGGCTGCTGGCCGCCTCGCCTCAGACCACCTCGCTATAGCGCTGGCGCCAGTCGTACTGACACCAGTCGTACTGACACCAGAAAGCCCGGNNCCGGGCTTTCTGGTGCTGCGTCCTGCAAAGATCATCAAGCCGCCAGGGAATCACCCAGCTGCAGTTTGATCTTCTTCATTGCATTTTTCTCGAGCTGACGGATACGTTCGGCGGAGATGCCGTAGACATCAGCCAGTTCATGCAGCGTGGACTTGTGCTCGGAGAGCCAGCGGCGCTGCAGAATGTCCCTAGAGCGCTCGTCGAGCTCACTCAGCGCGCTGCGCAGCCGCTGCGTGTAATCGGCTTCCCAATCGTCGGCCTCGAGCTGGGCGGCAGGATCGAAACTATGATCCTCGAGATACTGCGCCGGCGCCTGATAGCCCTGCTCTTCCTCTTCGCCCGGGCTGGCGTCGAAACCGGCGTCATAGGACGTCAGTCGACCTTCCATCTCACGCACGACCTTGGGTTTGACGTCGAGATCCCTGGCGATCGCATCGACCTCGTCGTTGTTCAACCAACCCAGACGTTTCTTGGCACTGCGCAGATTGAAGAACAGCTTGCGCTGCGCCTTGGTCGTGGCGATCTTGACGATGCGCCAGTTACGCAGCACGTATTCGTGAATCTCGGCCTTGATCCAGTGAACCGCGAAGGAGACCAGCCGCACGCCCTGATAGGGATCGAAGCGCTTGACCGCCTTCATCAACCCGACGTTACCTTCCTGGATCAGGTCGGCCTGGGGCAATCCATAGCCTGAATAGCTACGCGCGATGTGCACGACGAAACGCAGGTGCGACATGATCAATCGGCGAGCCGATTCGAGATCGTCTTCCTGGTATAGCCGCACGCCCAGATCATGCTCTTCGTCCGCCGTCAGCACTGGAATGCCGTTGACGGCTTGAATATAACCGTTGAGATCGTGACCCGGGGAGAGGTTCCCAATGGATTGAAGACTGGTGCTCATGTGCGTTGTCTCCATGATAGGCGGCGTGTCGAGGCGAAGAGCCATCCGGCTCGATTCGACCGCAACGCGTCGCGACAGAGTATTCTGCCTGTCTACGAGGATGCCTGATAGGACCCTCAGTCTAGACAAAAGTTCAATACTGACGCCAGCTCCGGAAAATCCGAAGTCATGCCGTCCTTCGAGATGACGATAAACCGGCGAACGGTGACGCCGGCTATTATGCCCTCAGTTGGGCGGCATTGGCGATGACTCGACACCGCTGATCAATCTACCTTGGCTTGATGTCCGCCAGATGACGCCCGACGGCGAGCCATGCGCCTAGCCAGCCTAGTAGTGTACTAAAAAGCAGCAGCAAAGCCGAATGGCTTCCGCCCAGGGATGGCAGCGCGAAGTGAGCGCCATAGCTTTGCGCCAGCGCCGCCACCGGCGATGCCAGCCAGTTGCCACCCAGCAGCAGAATCACCAGTGCCAGGACGCCACCACCCAACCCGTACCAGGCGCCACTGTAAAGAAACGGGCGCCGCACGAACGCATGCGTCGCGCCGATCAGCGTGACGACCTCGATCTCCTGGCGACGACTCTCCACGGCGAGCCTGATGGTATTGCCGACCACCAGCAGCACGCCCAGGCCGAACAGCAATGCCAGTGCCAGCGCAACGCGCTGCCCCAGCGCCGCCAATTGTTGCAGCCGATCCAGCCAAGCCAGATCCAGACGCACCTCATCGACACCGTCGAGCGTCTGCAACTGCTGGCTCAGTGACTGGACACCAGCAGGATCGGTATCCGCGGGCGTCACCACGACACTTGCCGGGAGCGGATTGGCATCGAGCTGGGACAGAGCGTCGTCGACCCCCAGCGTCTGCTGAAAATCCGCCAACCCTTCGGCTGCGGTCACCAGACGGGTTCCGGCCACGCCAGGTTGCCCTCCGACTTCGGCCGCCAGGTCCATCGCTTCGGACTCGTCGACATCGGCGTCGAAGTAGACCGTCAGCGTGGCGCTCTCGTCGAGCTCGGCATCGAGCAGCCGGGCACTATCCAGCGCCAGCCAAAGGCCGGCCGGCAGAATCAGCGCGATGGCGATCGCCAGCATGGTCAACAGCGTTGCGATCGGTCGCTTGACCAGCCGCAAGGCACTGTCACCCATCATCGCGCGATGGTGGCGCATCCACGCGCGACCGCCGCCCGCGGCACGACGCTGCGGCTTCTGCGCGCCACGGCGTTCTTCGCCGCGACGTTCTTCCACCGGAGATTGACGCTTGCTCATGCCGCCTCCCCGTCACCGATGAGCCGTCCATCCCGCAACTTCAACACGCGGTGACGCAGCCGGGCGATCAAGGCCAGATCGTGGCTCGCCACCATTACCGTGGTACCGATGCGATTGAAATCCTCGAACAGCCGCATGATGTCGGCAGAAAGCTGAGGGTCGAGATTGCCGGTCGGCTCATCGGCCAGCAGCAGTGCCGGCTTGTTGACCACCGCACGGGCGATCCCTACGCGCTGCTGTTCACCGGTGGAAAGTTCGATCGGCAGCGCCCGCTCGCGATGCAGCAGCCCCACCTTGTCGAGTGCAGCACGCACGCGGCGCGCGGCATCGGCCGGCTCGACGCCTTGAATCGTCAATGGCAAGGCGACGTTGGCGAAGATATCGCGATCGAACAGTAATTGATGATCCTGGAAAACCACGCCGATCTGACGGCGATAGTAGGGAACCTGACTGATATGCAGTCGATCGAGGTCGTGGCCGGCGACCAGAACGCGGCCCCGTGATGGCCGCTCGAGCCGCATGACCAGACGCAGCAGGGAACTCTTGCCGGCACCGGAGTGGCCGGTCAGAAACAGCATCTCGCCGCGCTCGACGCGGAAATTGATGTCGGCGAGCGCCTCGAAGCGCCCGCCGTAGCGTTTGCCGACATGCTCGAACGCGATCATGAATCCGCGTCGCTGTCCCGGCCGGCGTCTCGATCGAAGAGCGCCTTGACGAACGTCTGGGCATCGAACGGACGCAGATCCTCGAGCGACTCCCCGACACCGATGAAGCGAATTGGCGTCCCCATCTTCTTGGCAAGCGCGAAAATGATGCCGCCCTTGGCAGTACCATCGAGCTTGGTCAAGGTGATACCGGTGACCGGAATCGCCTCGTTGAACGTGGTCGCCTGGGAGATCGCGTTCTGGCCGGTGCCCGCATCGAGCACCAGCATCACCTCATGCGGTGCCGTGGCATCGAGCTTGGCCATGACTCGCTGCACTTTCTTGAGCTCTTCCATCAGATGGCTCTTGTTGTGCAGTCGGCCGGCGGTATCGGCGATCAGCACATCGACCTTGCGAGCTCGCGCCGCCGCGACGGCATCGTAGATGACCGAAGCGCTGTCGGCACCAGTGTGCTGAGCGATGACCGGAACCCGATTGCGTTCGCCCCAGACCTTGAGCTGCTCCACCGCCGCGGCCCGGAAGGTATCGCCGGCCGCCAGCATCACGCTGCGACCCTCGTTCTGAAAGCGCTGGGTCAGCTTGCCGATGGTCGTGGTCTTGCCGACCCCGTTGACGCCGACCATCAAAATCACGAACGGGCCTTCGCCCTTCGCTGGCAGCTGCATCGGCTTCGACACCGGCTCGAGCAGTGCCGCCAGTTCTTCCTGCAACGCGCGGTATAGCGCATCGGCGTCGGCCAGCTCCTTGCGTGACACCCGCTCGGTCAGACGCTCGATGATTTCGCTGGTCGCCTCGATACCCACGTCGGCCAGCAGCAGTTGGGTTTCGAGATCCTCGATCAGCTCGTCGTCGATCTGCTTCTTGCCCAGCAGCAGATCGGCAATGCCGTCGGTCAGGTTGGCGCGCGTGCGGCCGAGGCCGGCACGCACGCGCGACAGCCAGCCGCCCTTGGGCTTTTCCCTCGGCTCGGCCGCGGCGGTCGATGGCTCGACAGCCGGCGACGAGGCTTCAGGCTCTGGCGTCGAATCCAGCGTGGCATCGGATGCTGACGAGGGCGACGGCGTCGGGGTCACATCCGTTGCCAGATCGGCTTCACGTGTGCCGTCGGCCGGGGTTTCCTGGAGCGCGGACTTCGACGACTCCTGCGACAGGGGTGCATCGAGCGCTTGCCTGGCGGCCGTCTCCTCGAGTGTCGAAGGATCGTAATCCACCGCGGGCGGACGATCGGGATCCTCATCCTGAACGAGAGGTTCGATACCGGGCGCAACGGTCTCGACATTCAGTGGGAGCTCCTGGCCCGGCGCAGGGGAGGTTTCGGTCCGGTAGGACGCCTGCTCGACGCCGGTTTGGCCGCGCGGCACGTCCTCGGACTGCGACGCTTCGGAGGTGACGCGCTCGGCATCGTCGCTTGCCGTCTCGCCGGATCCCTCTTCTGCGCTTTCCTCTTCTGCGCTTCTCTCTGCCGCCGCGGCCTCGGCTTCCTCGGCCTCGCGCCGGCGGGCCTCTTCTTCCTGCTGCTTTTTACGACTCTTGAATAGTCCGAACATGGATGGCTTCACTGCTGAAAAGCCGTGCGTGCGCCGCTGGATTAGCGTCGATCATCACGGCTTCGGAGAATATCGATATCGAGGCCTCATCCTATCACCGCGAGGGTTGCGGGGGTACAATTGCGCGCCATGAATCGACGCCGCTCCCGCCGAGCTGCCAACGGCGCCCGACACCGCGCTGACGATAGCGCTCGAAGCCCCGCCAAAGGCAGCGACTCTCGCCGCACAGGCCAGCAACCCGCCCATCGTGGCAGCGGCCAGCTGCGCCTGATCGGCGGCGAGTTTCGCCGCCGCAAGCTACCCATTCCGGATAGCCCGGGTCTGCGTCCGACGCCGGATCGAGTGCGCGAGACGCTGTTCAATTGGCTGGCATTCGATATCGGCGGCCGTCGCGTGCTGGATCTCTACGCCGGCACCGGCGCACTGGGTCTGGAAGCGCTATCGCGGGGCGCGGCCATGGCAGCGTTCGTCGAGTCCGTTGCCGATGTGGCAACGATGCTGGAAGCGAATATCGAAACGCTGGGCGCGGCCGGCCACGTTCATCGAATCGACGTCGAGCGCTTCCTGACCGGGGCCCCGTCTCCGTTCGATATCGTCTTTCTCGACCCGCCTTTTCGCCAAGGCCTTGCAGCCCTGGCCTGCCAGCGGCTCGAGTCCCAGGGGTGGCTGGCGCCCGAGGCGATGATCTACGTCGAGACGGAGCACGAGCTTGACTGGCAGCCACCGGCCCACTGGCAACTGCACCGCGAAATCGTCGCCGGAGACAGTCACGGTCGGCTGTTTCGGCGCCAGCTGGCGACCGATTGACGTCGCCACTTCGAGACGCTTGTCGTCGGCCCCGGCGCCACGTAGGCTGGCGCCCACTGGGCCCATCGATGTTTTCAAACACGCGGTCATCAACGTTAAAGACACCCGTCGTTAACCGTTAACGTCACTCACTTTCAAGGAGAGTATCAATGAATGGTGAAATCTTCGCCAAACTGGAACAGAAGATTCAGGACGCCGTCGACAGCATCGAGATGCTGAAGATGGAGAATGAAGAACTGAAGGCCGAGAACGCTCGCTTCCAGCAGGAGCGTGACGAGTGGGAACAGCGCCTGGGTGGCCTGCTCGAGAAGCTGCAACCGCTGGACGGCAGCGCGACCAGCGACAACGGCTGAAGCGATGCCACGGGGCGACCTGCCACAGGCTGCCCCGTTAACCCCCTACCTGTATCACGCTCATCCGCTCGTTCTGCTGCAAGCCTTTCCGACAACTGCCCTGCCCACCGTTCGTTTCATCTGCCATTGCCTGCTTACACCACTGTCTTCGCCACTGGCCGCCGACACGGTTACTCGGTCAGCGCCCGCGACATCAGTAGCGCGTCCTCGTTACTACCGTCATCTTGCCGATAATAGCCACGCCGTTGGCCATCGATTCCGAATCCGGCGCCCTCATAGAGCCTGCGAGCCGTGACATTGGAAGCGCGAAGCTCGAGCAACAGGCGCTCGGCACCGCGTTCGCCGGCACGCCGCATGATCCAGCCCAGCAATTCCCGGGCCAGGCCGTGACGCCTCTCTTCCGGCAGAACACAGATCGACTGCAGCTCGGCGTCAAAGGGGAGATAGGCCAGAACGGCCGCGGCTCGCAGTTCCGCGCCGCCCCCGGACCAGAGGCCCCAGACTTCGTAGCCGTCATCGATCAGCGCGGCGCTCAACAGCGCTTCCGACCAGGCATCGTCGTTGGCCCGGCGCTCGAACGCCATCAGTGCCGGCAGGTCATGGACACCAAGCAGGACCAGTGACGCGTTATGCGATGAAATCGGGGAAGTTGGAACATTGGCGGACATGGAAAACGTGACTCTAGGGAGCATTTGACGTCGAAGACGCCGAACGTCAGCGAGATCCGCTCACTCCGGAGCGGTAGATCGTAGATGCCAGGCTTGCCCAACCGCCTGCAGCAGTGACCAGCATTCCCGTTTAGCCGTGGCCGAGGTCAGCAGATCGTCGGGATGCGGTAGATGGTGACAGCGCCAGTTGACCTCGTTTGCCGGGTCGCTCAGCAGTGGTGCCCAGATCTCTTCGCCCACCACGATAGCGCCGTCGATCGTCATGCCGTGGCGCCGCGCCTGCCCGGCACAGAACACCTGGATGCCTTCGCGGGCCTCGTCGGCCGGGTCGCTCGCCGACACATCCATCAACGGCCAGGACAGACTCGACAACGGGGTCGCCTCGACGGGCATCCCGACGCTTTTCAGCATCTGTCCGAGCAGGATCTGACCTGCAGAGGAGAGCGGCCGCTCGCCGGGCAGCATCAGCCACCATCGCTCGCCGATGACCGATAGCGACAGCGTGAAACGCAACGGCTCGGCCGGCGCCGATGTCCCGAGCGCTGCGACATCGTCGGAGGGTGCCTCGTCGACAGGCGCAGATGCCGGCCGGGAAGCGGGCTCGGATGCCGCTGCGGTCTCGGCGGTCTTATCGCCACCGCTCGAAGCGCCATTGATCGAAACGCCATCGACCGAAACACCATCGACCGAAACACCATCAAGCAGCGCCCGGGCTCGCGATAACGGCGCCGCGGCGCCTGAGCCAGCCGGAGGTACATCATCGGCGGGCTGGCCGCGATCGACCTCGACTGGCCGCACCGGTGTTTCCAGCAGTGCGTGCAGACGCTGACCCGGCGCCGGCTTTTCCGGCTCCGGTGCAACGCTCCAATCGCCCTGCTCGGTCGGCCGGGCATTGACGAAGCGATACCGCGAAACCCAACTGGCGATTCCCATGGCTTCGAGGTACTGGAGGCGTTGAGGGTCGCCGATCACCGGCTGCCTCCGCCGCGGCAATTGGGCGAATCGGGGCGCGCCTCGCCGCGAGCCGACCACTGCTGCGGCGTGTAGAGATGCAGCGCCAGCGCATGAACGGGCCCCGCGAGCTCGTCGGCCAGCAGGCTGTAGATCAACTGATGGCGCTTGACCGGCATCAGGCCCGCGAACCGCTCGGAGACCAGCGTCACCTTGAAGTGGGTTTCCGAATCCGGTGGCACATGGTGCATGTGACTCTCGTTCTCGACCGTCATCCGTACCGGTTCGAGCGTCGAGAGTTTCTCTTCGATACGTGCTTGAACACTCATGACAGCTCCTCCTGTGCCAACCGAACCATTGTAACGCCTCATCGCCCTCTCGGGCGACGGCCCGAAGAACGAGGTGGCGCGCAGAGGCGGCAGATCAGCGACGCAGCCCCTTGGCCGCCATCGGCGTTCGGTAGAGACTCAGCGCCAGAGCCACCAGAACCGAGCCAACCCCGACCCACAGCGACAGCGTCAGCGAACCGAAGGAGAGACCGAGGATGAGACCGACCAGCGCCGTCCCCAGCGACTGCCCGAAGGTGCGCACCGAGGCCAGCACGCCCGAGGCATTGGCGCTCAACTCCACCGACACGCTGCCGATCATTTCGCGGTTGTTGGGTGCCTGGAACAGACCATAGCCCACGCCGCAGAGCGCGGTGCGCCAGATCACGTCGATATAGCTGGAATCGGCATCGAGCCCGGTCAACGCCAGCATGCCCAGCAGAAACAGCGCCAGCCCGGTCGAGCTGATCAAGGCCGGATTGCCCTTGTCCGCCAGCCGCCCGGCCAGCGGACCGATGATCATGATGACCAGCGGCCAGGGCGTGAACAGTACCGCCGACATGATTGGCGACACGCCCATGACGGTCTGGTAGAGAAACGGCAAGCCCACGAAGGCCACACCCTGCGCCAGAAACGCGAACATCGACACGATAGCGGCGAACGAGAAGCGCGGCTCGGCAAACAGGGCCAGGGGTACCAGCGGCCTGGCGGCGTGGCGTTGGCGATAGATGAACCCCACCAGGCAGATCACGCTGAGCGCCAGCGTCACCACCGCGAGCGCGCCCCCGTTGCCATGACCCAGTTGATCGAGGGCAAAGACGCTGCCGCTGAGCATGACGATCGACATCAGCGCGCCCCAGACATCGATTCGCCCGAGGATGGGTTTCTCTCGCGGCAGCGCGCGCACGCCCAGCACGAGAGCCAGCAGGCCGATCGGTACATTGATCGCGAACAGCCACGGCCAGCTCGCCACATGCAGGATCAGCCCGCCCAGCGATGGCCCCGCCGCGATACCGAAGGCCACCGTCAGCGCACTGAGCCCGATCGCCGAGCCCAGCAGCCGGGTGGGAAAGATGATTCGATAGAGAGAGGGGCCGATGCTCAGCATCGCGGCGGCGCCGATCGCCTGCAGCCCCCGCATTGCCAGCAGGAATTCGAACGAACGGGCCAGTGCACAGCCCAGCGATGCCACGGTGAAGAATATCAACCCGCCGATATAGAGGCGGTGGCGCCCGACGCGCCGGCTCACCGCGGCGAAGGTCAGCAGCAGCGCGGCGGTCACCAGCTGATAGACGTTGGCGATCCAGATCGATTCGGAGCCGCTGATCGCCAGCTCTTTGGCCAACGTGGGAAGGGCAATGTTGACGATACCGTTGTCCAGCACCGCCATCTGGGTACCGGTGATCATCGCCAGCAGCGCCAGCCTGCGTTCGCGCCCGGGTAGACCGTCGTCCCCCGGGCGCTCCTCGAATAGCCGCTTCAGCATGGTCTGAAGAAGCGTCGAGCACTACCGTCAGGCAACATCCGACCCATCACTCCTCGTCGGTTTCCATCAGCAGTTCGTCGTCGACCTCGGAGGTCTCCAACTCGGCCTCGTCGTCGAGATCCACCGCCAGATAGCTATGCTCGAGCGTCAGGAAAGCTTCGAACAATGCCCAGTTCAGGCTCTCCGGCCACTGGCGTTCGTCCTCTTCCCAGGCCCGCAGTTCGCTTTCGAGAATGTCGTAGTAACGCTCCTCGATATAGCCGTGCAATGCCTCCGGCGTATCCATTTCGGGAATCAGATAGACGGTGTTTTCGCCAGCGATGTCGTCGAGCGTCAGGTCGTCTTCACCGACGGTCGGCTCCAGCGAGTTGACCCAGTCGACGAACGCCTGGGTCGGCTTGACGCTCAGCGCGGAACGATTGAGCAGCTTCATCGGTGTCACCTCTTTTTGGGAACCGCACGGGGTCGGCGGAATTCGAACCGCAGCCATTATGGGCGCTCGCTGCGCCCCTGACCAACAACGTCTAACGAAAACCGCTCACAGAATGCCGATTGGTCGTCTTCAAGTGAAAGAGGCCGAGACAATCTGCGAGCTGCTCTAGCGCAAGGCGCACGGAACTCGGGCGTCCGAGCCCATGGGGTATGGGTGAAGCCGAAGCTTGCCGCGCCACGCTGCGATCGAGCAGCGCAGCTATCGTATTCGGCCTTATTCAGGGCGCATCGCCGGGAACAGCAACACATCTCGAATCGACGGGCTGTCGGTCAGCAGCATCACCAGACGGTCGATCCCGATGCCCTCGCCGGCAGTCGGCGGCATGCCGTATTCCAGCGCACGCACGTAGTCGGCATCGTAATACATCGCCTCCAGATCGCCAGCGTCCTTCTCTGCCACCTGGGCGGCGAAACGCTCGGCCTGATCCTCGGCATCGTTGAGCTCGGAAAACCCGTTGGCGATCTCGCGCCCGCCGACGAAGAACTCGAAGCGGTCGGTGACATGGGGATTGGTATCGTTGCGCCGTGCCAACGGACTGACTTCAGCCGGGTATTCGGTAATGAACGTCGGCTGATCGAGTCGGTGCTCGGCGACTGCCTCGAAGATCTCGGTCTGCAGCTTGCCCAGCCCCCAGCTCGGCTTGGTCGAAATACCCAGGCGCTCGCAGGTCGCCTTGGCGGCGTCGAGGGTATCGATATCGGCTTCACCGATGGCGCCGCCTTCGACCTCGCCACCGTATTCGAGAATCGACTGACGCAGGGTCAGACGACGAAACGACTGACCCAGATCATAGTCGGTGCCCTGATAGGTGACGGTGGTCGTGCCCAGCACCTGTTCGGCCGCGTCGCGAACCATCGCTTCGGTGAGATCGAGCAGGTCACGATAGTCGGCGTAGGCCCAGTAGAACTCGAGCATGGTGAACTCGGGGTTGTGGCGCGTCGACAGCCCTTCGTTACGGAAGTTGCGATTGATCTCGAACACCCGCTCGAATCCGCCCACGACCAGACGCTTGAGATAGAGCTCGGGCGCGATGCGCAGATACATGTCGATATCCAGCGCATTGTGATGCGTGGTGAACGGTCGCGCCGTGGCACCGCCGGGAATCGGCTGCAGCATCGGGGTTTCGACTTCCATGAAACCGCGCTCGACCATGAAGCGACGGATCGCGGCGATGACGCCGGAGCGAACCTCGAACACGCGCCGCGACTGCGGGTTCATGATCAGATCGACGTAGCGCTGACGATAGCGCGCTTCGAGATCGGTCAGGCCATGGAACTTGTCCGGCAGCGGTCGCAGGCTCTTGGTCAGCAGCTTGGCCTCGACCAGCATCACGTAGAGATCACCCTTGCCGGACTTGTGCACCGGGCCGCGGCCGGCGACGATGTCACCGATGTCCCAGCTCTGGATATCTTCGAGCAGCGCGGCCGGCAGTCCCTTCTTGTCGACATAGAGCTGGATCTGGCCGGAGACGTCCTGGATCACCACGAACGGCCCGCGCTTGCGCATGACCCGGCCGGCAACGGAAGCCTGGCGATCGAGTGACTCGAGCTCGGGCTTGTCCTTGTCGCCCAGTTCCGCCTGCAGAGCCGCCGCCAGACTGTCGCGTCGGAAGTCGTTGGGGAACGCACTGCCGCCCTGCTCCGCCGCCTGCTCGCGACGC
>NZ_PZJR01000013.1:0-120761 GCF_003206035.1 Salinicola sp. CPA57 | reverse complement strand
TCTTCGGCGCGCTGAATGTTGGAGAGCTTGGGATTGACCTTGGGGTTGTGGCGATAGAGTAGTGCCACTTTGCCCAGGGTCTGGACCAGTTCCGCACCGGAGATTGCCACCAGCTCCTCGACCATGGCCTGGCGCTCCTCGCGCTCGGCGATCGCCAGCTTGACCTTGATCAGTTCATGATCACGCAGCGCGCGCTCGAGTTCCTGCTGGGCGCCCTCGCTCAAACCGTTTTCACTCACGGTGACGATCGGCTGCAGGTGGTGGCCGATGCTGCGGAAGGCTTTCTTTTGTGCGGATGTTAGGCTCATGATAGTCTGACCGTTGAACTTCGCGATAATTGTCAGCGGTGCTGCAATCGGTCTCACCACCGCACTGTCGAAACGCGCAATGGTACGGGTTTCGGTAGCAACAGGAAAGATGCCTTCGGCTCAGTGAAGGTTGCCGATCGATTGCAGGGGCGACACTTCCGGTTTCCCGTCCTCTGTCCGTCTGAGCGATCTACCGCTCTTGGCTATCCAGCCTCGCATCTCCGCTTTACGTTTCTTCGGCTATTCTTCAGGTGATCACCAGTGGCGCGCGCTTCCCGCTCAGGACCCAAATCCAGCCCCGACAAGCCCGGCTCTCCGACCCGGCAGAGCAAAAGCAGCGCGGGCTGGTTGAAAGAGCATTTCGACGATCGTTATGTCCAGCAATCCTGGAAAGATGGATATCGTTCGCGTGCAAGTTATAAGTTGCTGGAGCTGGACGAGCGTGACAAGTTGTTGCGCTCGGGGATGGCGGTGATCGATCTTGGCGCCGCGCCCGGTGGCTGGAGCCAGGTCGCCGCGGAAAAAGTCGGCACCGAAGGTGTGGTGATCGCCTCCGATATTCTGGAAATGGACGCGCTGGCTGGCGTGAGCTTCATTCAGGGCGACTTTACTGAAGAGAGCGTGCTGGAAGCGATTCTGGCCGAACTGGACGGACGCCCCGTCGATCTGGTGCTTTCCGATATGGCGCCGAACCTGAGCGGCATGGCGGCGATCGATCAGCCTCAGGCGATGTATCTGGTCGAGCTGGCGCTCGACCTGGCAAGACAGACGTTGTCGCCCGGCGGCCATTTTCTGGCCAAGGTATTTCAGGGCGAAGGATTCGATGACTATCTGCGGGATCTGCGCAGCAGTTTTCGCAAGGTAGTAACGCGCAAGCCGGAGGCATCACGGGCCCGTTCCCGAGAAGTCTATCTGCTGGCGCAGGGATTTCAGGGCTAGACTTGCAAGCGTGGTTGAACGCCTCCATCTAGTGTAGTGTCAGACCACGGCAAGCGCAGGCAGCAAGGTTCGTACTACGAGGGTGGTGTCTTGAACGACATGGCGAAGAATCTAATTCTCTGGTTGGTCATCGCAGCTGTACTGCTGACGGTGTTCAACAATTTCAGCGTCGATAGCTCGCCGCAAACGACGAGCTACTCGCAATTCGTGCAGCAGGTCCAGAACGACCAGGTGCGCAGCGTGACCATCGATGGCTTCACCATCAACGGTGAGCGCAAAGATGGCACGCAGTTCCAGACGATCCGTCCGGCCGCTCAGGACCCCAAGCTGATGGATGACCTGCTGGCGCACGACGTCACGGTCGTCGGCCAGAAGCCCGAGGAGCAGAGCCTGTGGACGCGTCTGCTCATCGCCAGTTTCCCGATTCTGTTGATTCTGGGGATCTTCGTCTTCTTCATGCGCCAGATGCAGGGTGGCGGCAGTGGTCGAGGCGGCCCGATGAGCTTCGGCAAGTCGAAAGCCAAGCTGCTGAGCCAGGACCAGATCAAGTCCACTTTTGCCGACGTTGCAGGCTGTGACGAGGCCAAGGAAGAGGTCGTCGAACTGGTCGACTTCCTCAAGGATCCGACGAAATTCCAGCGGCTGGGCGGTCAGATTCCGCGTGGCGTGCTGATGGTGGGGCCGCCGGGGACGGGCAAGACGCTGCTGGCGAAGGCGATCGCCGGTGAAGCCAAGGTGCCGTTCTTCAGCATTTCGGGATCGGACTTCGTCGAGATGTTCGTCGGCGTGGGGGCATCCCGCGTCCGTGACATGTTCGAGCAGGCCAAGAAGCAGGCTCCGTGCATCATCTTCATCGATGAGATCGACGCGGTCGGTCGCCATCGTGGCTCCGGCATGGGCGGCGGGCATGACGAGCGCGAGCAGACGCTGAACCAGCTGCTGGTCGAGATGGATGGCTTCGAGGCCAACGATGGCATCATCGTCATTGCCGCCACCAACCGTCCGGACGTGCTCGACCCGGCGCTGCTTCGCCCCGGCCGTTTCGACCGCCAGGTGACCGTGCCGCTTCCCGATATTCGGGGTCGCGAGCATATTCTCAACGTGCACCTGCGCAAGGTGCCGATGGGTGACGACGTGCAGGCGAGCCTCATCGCTCGCGGTACGCCGGGCTTCTCGGGCGCGGATCTGGCCAACCTGGTCAACGAAGCCGCCCTGTTCGCGGCTCGCCGTAACCGTCGCACCGTCGGCATGGAAGAGCTCGAGCTGGCCAAGGACAAGATCATGATGGGGGCCGAGCGTCGCTCCATGGTCATGTCCGAGAAGGACAAGCTCAATACCGCTTATCACGAAGCCGGCCACGCCATTATCGGCCTGGTCATGCCCGAGCACGATCCGGTCTACAAGGTCACCATCATCCCGCGAGGTCGTGCGCTGGGCGTGACCATGTTCCTCCCCGAGGAAGACCGCTACAGCTATTCCCGTCAGCAGATCATCAGCCAGCTCTGCTCGCTGTTCGGCGGCCGGATCGCCGAGGAGATGACGCTTGGGCCGAATGGGGTCACCACCGGTGCCTCCAACGACATCAAGCGGGCCACCGAGCTTGCGCACAGCATGGTTGCCAAGTGGGGCCTCTCCGAGGAGATGGGGCCTTTGATGTACGACGAGGACGAATCGCATCAGTTCCTCGGTGGTCCCGGTCAGGGTGGCGGCAAGCTGAGTTCTGGCGAGACGTCGACCCGTCTCGACAAGGAAGTGCGTCGCATCATCGACGAATGCTATGCCATGGCGCGCAAGATTCTCGAGGACAACCGCGACAAGCTCGACCTGATGGCCGAAGCGCTGATGCAGTACGAAACCATCGACGCTGCCCAGCTCAAGGACATCATGGAAGGTCGCCCGCCGCGTCCGCCGAAGGACTGGGGTGACGATGGTCCGAGCTCGGGTTCTGGCCGGCCGGTCAGCGATCCTGAGCCGCAGCCAGGCGACGAAGGGACGTCGGATGACGAGCCCGGTAACCGTCGCCCCTCGGATCCTCTGGGTGGGCCGTCAGGACTCTGAGGTCATCCGGCGCTTCGAGGCGGTTGGAACCTTGCAAGAAACGTCAGCAAGGGCAGCGGGGCGTCAGTAATGACGCCCCGCTGCGTTTCAGGTCGGTTGCGCAAAGGTCGCGTCCTGCCTAGAGTGAACGCCTTTGTGAACGGCGGACTTCCATGACGGATTCGGTACCCGTTGGCGCTCGACTGCGCTGCGGCCATCATCATCTCGATCTTTCCCGGCCGCGCGTCATGGGTATTCTGAACGTGACGCCGGACTCCTTTTCGGACGGCGGTCGACATGATCGCCTGGACGACGCGCGTCGCCACGCCGAGCGTCTGCTTCAGGAAGGTGCGGCGATCATCGACGTTGGCGGCGAATCGACGCGGCCGGGTGCCGAACCGGTATCGCTCCAGACCGAACGCGACAGAGTGCTGCCGGTGGTCGAGATGCTGGTATCGGAGTTCGATGCGTTGGTTTCGGTCGATACCAGTGCGCCCGAACTGATCCGTGAGGTCGCCGAGGCTGGCGCCGGCATGATCAACGACGTGCGCTCGCTGACGCGGCCCGGTGCGCTCGAGGCGGCCGCGGTCGCCGACCTGCCGATTTGCCTCATGCATATGGCGGGGGAGCCGCAGACGATGCAGCAGGCGCCGCATTACGACCGCCCGGTCGAAGAGGCCGTGGTCGATTTCCTGCGCGAACGTATTTCGATCTGCGAAGCGGCAGGCATTGCGCGCGAGCGTCTGGTGCTGGACCCGGGCTTCGGTTTCGCCAAGACGCTGGATCACAATCTGCGGCTGCTCAATCGCATGGCGTTACTGGCAACCCTGGGACTGCCGCTGTTGGCGGGAATGTCGCGCAAGAGCATGATCGGCCAGCTGCTGGAACGGCCTGTCGACCAGCGTCTGCCCGGCGGGCTGGCATTGAGCGTGATGGCCGTCGAGCGTGGCGCTAGAATTATCAGAGTGCACGACGTCGCGCCGACGGTCGACGCCATCAATATGGCTTGGGCGGTACTTCAGGAGCGATCAGCGTCAGGAACGGAACGACCAGCTTCAGGAACGGAACGAACATGAGTAGACGTTATTTTGGTACCGACGGTATCCGCGGTACCGTCGGCGAGTATCCCATCACGGCAGACTTCATGCTCAAGCTGGGCTGGGCGATGGGGCGGGTGCTGTCGCGCAAGCTGTCCGGCAGTCAGGCGCGGCAGAAATCGGCGCAGTCCACGCGACCCAAGGTGATCATCGGCAAGGACACGCGAATCTCCGGCTACATGTTCGAGTCGGCGCTGGAAGCCGGGTTGTCGGCCGCCGGGGCCGATGTGTCGTTGCTGGGGCCGATGCCGACACCAGGCATCGCCTATCTGACACGTACCTTTCGCGCCGA
This sequence comes from Salinicola sp. CPA57, assembly GCF_003206035.1. Taxonomy (NCBI): domain Bacteria; kingdom Pseudomonadati; phylum Pseudomonadota; class Gammaproteobacteria; order Oceanospirillales; family Halomonadaceae; genus Salinicola; species Salinicola sp. CPA57. The sequence continues at coordinate 116,088 of NZ_PZJR01000013.1, read as the reverse complement.
TGCCGGCATCGTGATCTCCGCCTCGCACAATCCCTACCAGGACAACGGCATCAAGTTCTTCTCGGCGGAGGGGTTGAAGCTTGCCGATGAGGTCGAGACCGAAATCGAAGAAGAGCTCGACAAGCCGCTGGAAACCATGGCACCGAATCAGCTCGGCAAGGCGGTTCGCATCAATGATGCCGCCGGGCGCTACATCGAATTCTGCAAATCGACGGTTCACAACCGCCTCGAGTTGCATGGCCTGAGAATCGTGCTGGACTGCGCCCATGGCGCGACCTACCACATTGCGCCCAACGTCTTTCGCGAGCTTGGCGCCGATGTCAGCGTCATTGGTGGCGAGCCCGATGGTCTCAATATCAACCAGGGCGTCGGTTCGACGCACACCGAGCGCTTGAGCGAGGCCGTTCTGGCGCGACAGGCGGATCTGGGGATCGCGTTCGACGGCGACGGCGATCGCGTGCTGATGATCGATCGACGCGGCGCGCTGGTCGATGGTGATGAGATCCTGTACATCATCGCGCGGGATCTGCATGCCCGAGGAAAACTCAACGGCGGGGTCGTGGGTACGCTCATGACCAACTTCGGTCTGGCGGCCGCTTTCGAAAAACAGGGCATTCCCTTCGAGCGTGCCCAGGTCGGGGACCGTTACGTGGTCGAACGCCTGCTTGCCAACGACTGGTTGCTGGGCGGAGAGGCCTCGGGTCATATCGTCTGCCGCAACGTCCAGACTACCGGTGACGGGATCGTCTCGGCCTTGCAGGTGCTGGCCGTCATGGTGCGGGAGAACGCGCCACTGGAGCAGTTGCTCGACGGTTTCGACAAGACGCCGCAGTCGTTGGTCAATGTGCGCCTGCCGAGCGGAACCGATGCCAGGGCGCTGCTGGAAAGTCAGGCGCTGCGCCAGACGGTGGAGGCCGTCGAGGACGAGCTCGGCGGCAGCGGCCGGGTCTTGCTGCGCCCTTCGGGCACCGAGCCGCTGATCCGGGTGATGGTAGAGGGTCGGCCACGATTCGATGTGCAGGCCATGGCCGAGCGAATTGCCAATAGTGTCGAAACCTTGATCGCCTGAGCTGGCTCGATAGCCGGCAGCGGTTGTTGTCTTGCTGTCAAGGCTCTTATACCATGTCGCACCACCGATGGGAGGTTGCATGCGCAAGCCGCTGATCGCGGGTAACTGGAAGATGAATGGCTCGAAGGAACTGATCGAGACCTTTGGTCGAGCCTTCGCCGAGATTGATCTGCCGTCGCCAGTCGACGTGGTGATCCATCCTCCATTTCCCTATCTCGATGCTGCACGCCAAGCTTTTGTGAAAACGCCCGTCGGGCTGGGAGCGCAGACGCTCAATCCGCTGCACTCGGGGGCTCGTACCGGCGAGGTCAGCGGGCAGATGCTCAATGAGTTCGGCGTCGACTACGTGCTGGTCGGCCATTCCGAGCGTCGCCAGCTCTATCACGAAAGTGACGAGCAGGTTCACGAGCGCGTGATGGCCGCGCTCGAAGCGGGCATCAAGCCGATACTCTGTGTCGGCGAGACGCTCGAGGAGCGAGATGCCGGCCGATCCGAGGAGGTCGTGCTGCGCCAGGTGGGCTATGTCATGGCGCGGCTCGACTCGGCGCAGCGCCAGCAGATGACGATTGCCTACGAGCCCGTGTGGGCCATCGGTACCGGGCGCACGGCTTCGCCAGCTCAGGCTCAGCAGATGATGGCCGCGATTCGGCGCTATCAGTCCGGCTTCGATCGTGAACTGGCCGATGCGCTGCGTTTGCTATACGGCGGCAGCATGAACGCGAGTAACGCCAAAGAGTTGCTCGCGCAGCAGGATATCGACGGCGGCCTGATCGGCGGTGCGTCGCTCAAGGTCGACGATTTCATAGCGATTTGTCAGTCAGCAGGTTGATTTCATGCAGATAGCAATTTTATTGGTTCATGTTCTGGCCGCCATCGCGCTGGTGGTTCTGGTCCTGCTGCAGCAGGGCAAGGGCGCTGAAGCGGGCGCGGCTTTCGGCGGCGGCTCTTCTCAGACCGTCTTCGGTTCGCGGGGTAGCGGCGGGTTTCTATCCAAGCTGACCGGCGGCCTGGCGGCGCTCTTCTTCGTTACCTCGCTGGGGCTTGCGTACTTCGCGACCAACGCCGGCAGCGCGCCGCAGAGCGGCATTCCCGACGCGCAGGTGATCGAGCAGCAACATAATGGCGCGCCTACGCTTGACGACGGCGCTCAAAGCGGGAATAATGCTGCGCCAGCACTCGAGGAAGGTGGCGGTCAAGATTCGTCAAATCCTTGAGTGGAAAGGAAAATTCGTTACCTCCGATTGAAGCATTGGTTGTAGTGAATTTTGTGTAGCGCCAAGGTGCTACACACCCCCTGATGCCGAAGTGGTGGAATTGGTAGACACGCTATCTTGAGGGGGTAGTGACCTTACGGTCGTGCGGGTTCAAGTCCCGCCTTCGGCACCATCGTCAAGTCTTCCGGTCGAGCAGTCTCGGATCTCTCAGCGATAGCATGACGATTCTTGCGAAAGAATCCGGCGATATCACGGCCTTCCTTGACCCATCTCAAGGACGTTCCTATAATCGCCAACCTGATGTTGCGGGGTGGAGCAGTCTGGTAGCTCGTCGGGCTCATAACCCGAAGGTCATCGGTTCAAATCCGGTCCCCGCTACCAAGTTTCTTGAAAGGCCCCTTCCTGAGAAGGGGCTTTTTGTTAGTAGCTTTGTCGTTTCAACGTTGGCCGTTGTCGACGTCGCTGCTGACGTCAATGCCAGTCAGCCACCTAGCACCTTGCATGTCTCTCAACTCCCGGTCAGGTGCCTGATGCAACTGCTGTAGGAGTCGTTTGTGGTCACCAAGGATGCAGCACTTTATGCGATCATCGAGCCGGTGGTAACCGCCATGGGCTTCGAGTTGTGGGGCCTCGATTATCTGGCTCAGGGCAAGCATTCCAAGTTGATGATCTACATCGACAGCCCTAACGGCATCTCGGTCGACGATTGCGCCGGCGTCAGTCGCCAGGTCAGCGGCATCATGGATGTCGAAGACCCGATCTCGGGCAACTACAGTCTGGAAGTTTCCTCTCCCGGACTCGATCGCCCACTTTATACGCTCGATCACTTTTCGCGCTTCAGCGGCCATGTGGTGCAGCTCAAGTTGCGCACCGCGTTCGATGGTCGGCGCAAGTTCCAGGGGCGTCTGGCCGGTATCGACGGCGATGAAGTGCTGTTGCATATCGACTCGGAAGAGTACTGCTTTCCTATAGAAAGCATCGATCAGGCTCGCGTCGTCCCGCAATTCGACGACTGATTCGACTCCCTGTTATTCGATGACCCAGTCATTCGAGGCTGACTCGGCTATTCGAGATCGATTCAGTTATTCGAGACAAAGAACCGGTTTTTCGGCGAGGCATAGGCATGAGCAAAGAGATACTGCTGGTCGTTGACGCCATCTCCAACGAGAAGAGCGTGCCCCGAGATGTGATTTTCGAGGCTGTCGAAGCGGCGCTGGCCAGCGCATCGCGCAAGCGTTTCGAGGGGCAGGACGTCAGCGTTCGCGTTCAGATTGATCGCCGCACCGGCGAGTACGATACTTTCCGTCGCTGGACTGTGGTCGAAGACGAAGAGTATCTCAGCGAAGATCGTGAAATTCCGGTCTCCGAGGCGGAGAAGCGTGACCCGCCGTTGGCGGCAGGGGATGTCGTCGAGGAGCAGGTCGAATCGGTCGCCTTCGGTCGCATCGCGGCACAGACCGCCAAGCAGGTCATCGTGCAGAAGGTGCGTGAAGCCGAACGCGCCCAGATCGTCAAGCATTACTCCGAGCGGGAAGGTGAACTTGTCGCCGGTATCGTCAAGAAAACGACACGTGACGGGCTGATCATTGACCTGGGCGAGAATGCCGAGGGGTTCCTGCCGCGTGGCGAGATGCTTCCCGGCGAACGCTACCGCATGAACGAGCGCGTGCGCGCGCTGCTGTGGAAGGTCGATGCCGAGGCTCGCGGTTCCCAGCTGATTCTGTCGCGAACGAAGCCGGGCATGCTGGTCGAGCTTTTCAAGATCGAAGTGCCGGAGATCGCCGAACAGCTGATCGAGATCAAGGGGGCCGCCCGTGATCCGGGGGCTCGCGCCAAGATCGCGGTCAAAACCAATGACAGGCGCATCGACCCCGTCGGTGCCTGTGTCGGCATGCGTGGTTCACGCGTGCAAGCGGTGTCCAACGAGCTGCGTAATGAGCGCGTGGACATCATTTTATGGGACGATAACCCCGCGCAACTGGTCATCAATGCCATGGCGCCGGCGGAAGTCGCTTCCATTCTCGTCGACGAGGACGCCCATTCGATGGATGTCGCCGTCGGCGAAGACAACCTCGCTCAGGCCATCGGTCGTAGCGGCCAGAACGTCAGACTCGCCAGCGAGTTGACGGGATGGACGCTCAACGTGATGACCGTTGACGAGGCCGAGGGTAAACGCGAGCAGGAAGTCGACAGCCTGGTCGAATATTTCATCAACCATCTTGAGATCGACGAAGACGTCGCCCGTATCCTGGTCGAGGAAGGGTTCACGACGATCGAAGAGCTGGCCTATGTGCCGCTCGAAGAGATGCTGGAGATCGAAGAGTTCGATGAGGATCTGGTCGAGGAACTTCGTGCAAGAGCCAAGGATGAGCTGCTCAACTTGGCCATCGCGACGGAAGAGCAATTGGATGGCGCTCAGCCCGCCGAAGACCTTCTCACGATGGACGGCATGGACCGCCACCTGGCTTTCATTTTCGCCAGCCGTGGCATCGTCACCATGGAGGACCTCGCAGAACAGTCCATCGAGGATTTGAAGGATATCGACGACGTGGACGAGGAGCGCGCAGCGGTACTGATCATGACTGCCCGTGCGCCTTGGTTTCAGAGCGAAGAGTAACGTGGTCACGGGTTCAGGAGGGTCGTAATGTCAGACATGACCGTAAAAGAGTTTGCCGGCAAGGTGGGACGCGATGTGTCTCGCCTGCTTGAACAGATGAAGGATGCGGGTCTGCCGCATCAGAAAGAAAGCGACGCGGTCTCCGAAGAGGACAAGCAGCGTCTGCTCGATCACCTGACCAAAAGTCACGGTGGCGGACGGGGTCCGCGTAACCGCATCACCTTGACGCGCAATACCCGCAGCAAGATTCGGTCGGGCGAGCGCGGCAAGACCATCGAGGTGCAGGTGCGCAAGAAGCGTACCTACGTCAAGCGGGATGCGGAGCCGGTCGAAGAAGTCGTGGCCGAGGAAACGGGGCCGCGGCAACTGGTCGGCGACATGGCCGACCAGGCGCAGCAGTCCGAGCAGGCAGCTGCCGAAGCGGCGAGCGCAGCGGCGCAAAGCCAGACCGCCGGGCAGGAAAGCTCCAACAAGGCTGCCGCACCGGCGCCCGAACCCCAGGCGCCGGGGAGCGACATTCCCCAGGAGCCTCAGGTCGAGGACAACGAGCCGACTTCCAACAGTCAGCCGTTCGTCGAGCCGCCGCCCAAGGAGCAGCGCACCGAAAATCGTCGCGCCCATCCCAAGAAGGACAAGGAGCGTGATCAGGGTCGTCGCGGCCGTCGTGACGACAATGACGATCGTTCCGAGCGTCGTCGCGGTAGCGGCGCCAAGAAGGTCAAGCGTGCCGAGCGTCGGGGTAGTCGTCGCGGTCGCGGTGACAACGAGCATGGCTTCCAGAAGCCGACGCAGCCGATCGTGCGTGAAGTCGCGCTGCCGGAATCGATCAGCGTTGCCGAACTGGCGGACAAGATGTCGGTCAAGGCCAACGAAGTGATCAAGGCCATGTTCAACATGGGCGCGGCGGTCACCATCAACCAGACCATCGATCAGGATACGGCTGCCATCGTGGTCGAGGAGATGGGGCACAAGCCCAAGCTGGTCAAGGAAGATGCGCTCGAGACCGAAGTGCTCGAAGGCATCTCCTATGAAGGCGACGAGATCACCCGCTCACCGGTCGTCACCGTCATGGGTCACGTCGACCATGGCAAGACGTCGCTGCTCGACTTCATTCGTCGCACCAAGGTCGCGACTGGCGAAGCCGGCGGTATCACCCAGCATATCGGCGCGTATCACGTCGAAGGCGAACATGGTGGCGTCACCTTCCTGGATACACCGGGTCACGCGGCCTTTACCGCCATGCGTGCTCGTGGTGCCCAGGCGACCGACGTCGTCATCCTGGTGGTTGCCGCCGACGATGGCGTCATGCCGCAGACGGTCGAGGCGGTAGAACACGCCAAGGCTGCCGGCGTACAGCTGGTCGTCGCGATCAACAAGATCGACAAGGAAGGCGCCGATCTCGACCGGATCCGCAACGAGCTGTCTCAGCACGGTGTGATTTCCGAAGAGTGGGGCGGCGATACGCAGTTCGTGCAGGTCTCGGCGAAAACCGGCGAGGGTATCGATCAGCTGCTGGAATCGGTATTGCTGGTTTCCGAAGTGCTCGAGCTCAAGGCCGTTCCCGAAGCTCCCGCGAAAGGCGTGGTCGTCGAATCGCGCCTCGACAAGGGCCGCGGGCCGGTAGCGACCGTGCTGGTACAGAACGGTACGCTCAAGCGTGGCGACATCGTCCTTGCCGGCCTGCATTACGGCCGTGTCCGGGCGCTGACCAACGAGCTCGGCAAGCAGGTCGAGTCGGTCGGCCCGTCCATGCCGGTCGAGATCCAGGGTCTCGACGGCACGCCGGAAGCCGGTGAAGACTTCATGGTCCTGACCGACGAGAAGAAGGCACGCGAAATCGCCAACTTCCGTCAGGGCAAATACCGCGAAGTCCGTCTGGCACGTCAGCAGAAGGCCAAGCTGGAGAACATGTTCAGCCAGATGGGCCAGGACGAGGTTGCCAAGGTCAACGTTGTGCTCAAGGTCGACGTGCAGGGCTCGTTGGAAGCGATCCGTGGCGCGCTGGAAGAACTCTCTACCGACGAAGTTCAGGTCGCTGTGGTCTCTTCCGGGGTCGGCGGCATCACCGGTACCGATGCCAACCTGGCACTGGCCAGTGAAGCGATTCTGGTCGGCTTCAACGTCCGTGCCGACGCCTCTGCCCGGGAAATCGTCGAGCGTGAAGGTCTGGATCTGCGCTACTACAGCGTCATCTACCAGCTCATCGACGAGGTCAAGCAGGCCATGAGTGGCATGCTGGCGCCCGAGTGGAAAGAAGAGATCGTCGGCATCGCCGAAGTGCGCGATGTGTTCAAGGCACCGAAGATCGGCGCTATCGCGGGCTGCATGGTCGTCGAGGGCTCCGTTCACCGCAACAAGAAGATCCGTGTCCTGCGTGACAACGTGGTCATCTATGAAGGCGAGCTGGAATCTCTGCGTCGCTTCAAGGATGACGTCAACGAAGTGCGTAACGGCATGGAGTGCGGTATCGGCGTCAAGAACTACAACGACGTCCAGGTCGGCGACAAGATCGAGGTCTTCGATCAGGTCAAGGTCGAGCGTACCCTGTAAGTGACTGGACCCCGCAGGCGCCCAGATTGTCTACGACATAGGCGCCTGCGGGATCTCGAGAGGCAACGATGCGCGAATTCAAACGAACCGATCGGGTCGCCGACCAGCTGCAGCAAGAGCTGGCCGTACTGATCCAGCGCGAGATCAAGGATCCGCGCCTGGGGATGGTCACGGTCAGCTCGGTCACGGTCAGTCGGGATCTCGGCTACGCCGATATCCACGTGACGCTGCTGGGCGAAAACGATCCGGCTCGGGTCAAGGAAAACCTGGCCGTGCTCAAGCGGGCCGCCGGCTTTCTGCGCTCGCAGATCGCGCGCCGCATCAAGCTCCGCCACGTTCCTGAACTGCGCTTCCACTACGATGAAAGCGTGGTACGCGGGCACAAGCTGTCGGCGCTGATAGAAGAAGCCGTCGCCAGCAACCGGCCGCAGCAGAGTGACGAAGCGGAACTGGCAGACGAGGTTCAGAAAGACGAGCCTCGGTCAGACGGTACGCGGAGCGAGGACGGAGAGTCTCGCTGATGGCAAGGCGTCGCAAGGGGTTGCCCATCAACGGCGTGCTGCTGCTGGACAAGCCCAAGGGCGTGTCGAGCAATCACGCGCTGCAGCGCGTCCGACGGCTGTTTCAGGCGCGCAAGGCGGGCCACACCGGTACGCTCGATCCCATGGCGACCGGGCTGCTGCCGGTCTGCCTGGGTGAAGCGACCAAGTTCTCCGCCCACCTGCTCGAAGCCGACAAGGTCTACCGGACCCGAATCAAATTCGGTGAAGTGACCACGACCGGTGACGCCGAAGGTGACGTGGTGGAACGCCGTTCACTGCCGACAACGCTGGACCGGGATGCCGTCGAAGCCGTTCTCGAACGCTTCCGAGGTGAGATCGACCAGGTCCCGCCGATGTATTCGGCGCTCAAGCACCAAGGGCGCAAGCTCTATGAACTTGCGCGTGAGGGCGAAACGGTAGCGCGTGCGCCCAGGCGCGTGACGATATATGATATGCGCCCGCTCGGCTGGGAGCCCGATGGTGTCTGGTTGCAGGTGCGCTGCAGCAAAGGCACCTACATACGGACGCTGGCCGAGGATATCGGCGCAGCGCTAGGGCTTGGCGCTCATATCACGGCGCTGGAGCGGCTGGAAACGGGCCCTTTCGACAGTGAAAGACGACTCTCCCTCGAAGCCCTCGAGGCGATGAGTGACGAGGAGCGACTGGCACAGCTGCTGCCGGTCGACGTGATGCTCGAGCATCTGCCGACGCTCAGCGTGGCGGAGATCGTGGCCCAACGCCTGCTGCTGGGGCAGCGGGCGGAGTTGGCCGATAGCCAGCTGGCACCGGGCACCACCGCCAGACTGTATCGCGACGAATCCTTTCTGGGATTGGTCGAATTGACCGCGCAAGGGGAGGTTACTCCCCGGCGTCTGGTCGATACGACAGCCTTGAACTCGGGAGGCGCCTGAACCGGGACGAGTCCTGGCAGGTGCAATCGGTCAAGCTGTCAGCATCGATTCGATGCGCCCGTCCATGTGACGGTTAACCGGGAGGCTGCAAATATGCGTGGTCTCCGACATTCATCATTCAGGCATATTGCTTGCTGGAGAGTTTTTCATGGCACTAACTGCTGAAAAGAAAGCCGAGATCGTCAAAGAGTTTGGTCAAGGCGAAAGCGATACCGGTTCCCCGGAAGTCCAGGTTGCACTGCTGAGCGCCAACATCGACGGTCTGCAGAGCCACTTCAAGGATCACAAGCAGGATCACCACTCTCGTCGTGGCCTGATCCGCATGGTCAACCAGCGTCGTAAACTGCTGGACTACCTCAAGGGCAAGGACTTCGAGCGCTATCAGGCGCTGATCAAGAAGCTCGGCCTGCGTCGCTAAAACGCCGGGCTGCCGATGTCGGCGGCCTGGCACTAGCGATGATCGATGGCCTCGTGCCATCGGCGAAAGCCCTATCGACCTGGTCGGTAGGGCTTTTTCCTTGTCTGGCGCTCCGCATTTTCTTGTCGCAGGAGAAGTCTCTCTCATGGCATAAACTGAGACGACCGTATCACGACAATGATCCCGGGAGTGTGCCATGGCTGAACACGTCATCGACATCGGCGGTCGACGCTATCGCTTCGACACTCTTGGCGCGCTGATGGCTGCGGCTTCGCCCCGTCGTTCCGGGGACGAACTGGCCGGCGTCGCCGCCACCAGCGCCGAAGAGCGGGTCATTGCCCAGATGGCGCTGGCGGAGCTGCCGCTCACCGCCTTTCTGGAAGAGCCGCTCATTCCCTACGAGGAAGATGAGATCACCCGGCTGATTCTCGATCGCCACGACCGCGACGCGTTCGCGCCGATCGCCGCGCTGAGCGTCGGCGAGTTTCGCAACTGGCTGCTCTCCGAGCGTGCCGATAGCCGGTCACTGAAGGCGTTGGCACCCGGCCTGACGCCGGAGATGGTGGCGGCGGTTTCCAAGCTGATGCGCGTGCAGGATCTGGTGCTGGTCGGCCGAAAATGCGAGGTCGTCACGCGCTTCCGCAATACCATCGGCCTGCCGGGCCGGCTGTCGACGCGGTTGCAGCCCAATCATCCCACCGACGACGCTTCCGGCATCGCGGCCAGCATCCTCGATGGCCTGCTCTACGCCAGCGGCGACGCCGTGATCGGCATCAATCCCGCCACCGACAACACGTCCACGGTGGTGACGCTGTTGAAGATGCTCGACGAAATCATCTCCCGCTACGAAATCCCCACCCAGAGCTGCGTGTTGACCCATGTCACCACCGCCATCGAGGCGATCGAGCGCGGTGCGCCCACCGATCTGGTATTCCAGTCGATCGCCGGCACCGAAGCCGCCAATCGCGGCTTCGGCATCGATCTCGCGCTGCTGCGGGAGGGGCGCGAGGCGGCACTGTCGCTGAATCGCGGACCGCTCGGCAACAACGTGATGTACTTCGAGACCGGCCAGGGGAGCGCGCTTTCCGCCGACGCCCATCATGGGCTCGACCAGCAGACCCTGGAAGCACGCGCCTACGCGGTCGCGCGCGAGTTCGAACCGCTGCTGGTCAATACCGTGGTCGGCTTCATCGGCCCCGAGTATCTGTTCGACGGCAAGCAGATCATCCGCGCCGGGCTGGAAGATCACTTCTGCGGCAAGCTGCTCGGCGTGCCGATGGGTTGCGATGTCTGCTACACCAATCACGCCGAGGCCGACCAGGACGACATGGACATGCTGCTCACCCTGCTCGGTGCGGCGGGATGCAGCTACATCATGGGCATTCCCGGTTCCGACGACATCATGCTCAACTACCAGACCACCTCGTTTCACGATGCACTCTATCTGCGCCAGGTACTTGGCCTGCGCCCGGCGCCGGAGTTCGAAGCCTGGCTGGAAACCAGCGGTATCTATCGTCACGATCGCGGCATCGCCTTTGATCGGGACTTGCCGTCACGCTTCCAGCACGTGTTGGGGGCGATGGGCTTGGGCACGGTTGATACGGGAACAGCACGATGAACGACGAGGATCTCCACGATGGCGATGCGGGTATCACCGTCATCAATCCCTGGCAGCGGTTGCGCGAGTTGACCGATGCCCGCATCGGGCTGGGGCGCGTCGGCGGCAGTCTGCCCACGGCAGCACAGCTGGCGTTTCAGCTGGACCATGCCCGGGCTCGCGATGCCGTGCACCTGGCGCTGGATACGGAGCGTCTGATGCCGGATCTGGACGCACGCTTTCCGCTGGCGCTGCGGCTGCAGAGCCGTGCCGTCGACCGCGACGAATATCTGCGTCGGCCGGATCTCGGGCGGCGGCTGTCGGAGCAAGCCGAGCAGGAACTTGCCGCCATCACCCCCGAACCCTGCGACGTCTCGATCTGTGTGGTCGATGGTCTTTCCGCCAGGGCGATTCATGAACAGGCGATAGCGTTTCTCGATGCGGCGCTGCCGGAGATCGAACGGCTCGGCTTGTCGCTGGGGCCGGTGGCCCTGGTGGAGCAGGGACGGGTCGCGATCGGCGACCCGATCGGTGAGGCGCTCAAGGCGCGCATGAGCGTGGTACTGATCGGCGAGCGTCCCGGTCTCAGCTCGCCGGACAGCCTGGGCCTCTACTTCACCTGGGCGCCTCAGAGTGGCCGGCGCGACAGCGAACGCAACTGTATCTCCAACATTCGCCCCCGCGGCTTGCGTTACGCCAACGCTGCCAGGCTGCTCGGCTATCTGATGCGCGAAGCGCAGGCGCTGGGTACCTCCGGCGTGGCGTTGAAGGATGACAGCGAAGTCGACTCCCGTCTCGGCGACGGTCGCCAAGGCAACTTTCTGCTGCCGCCCGCCTGAGCCTCGGCGGCGAATTCGAACGATGTCGGGCGCGTTACGGCGCCGATGACCGGTGCTGTAGGGGCAAGCTCCTGGACGGCATCGTTACCGAAGTGACGTCGCCACTCGCTCGGACTGGTACCGGTGACCCGGCGAAACAGTCGCGTGAAGTGAGACTGATCGCAAAAGCCACAGATCAGTGCAATGTCGGTCAACGGCGTCTGCTGATGCTGCATCAATGTTTGCGCCTGCCGAATACGCTGACGAAGGACGTAGTGACATGGGGTTTCGCCAAAAGTCATCTTGAAGGCATGGGTGAAGTGACCAACGCTCAGCCGGACGAGAGCCGCCAGATCCGCCGTGCGTATCCGGTCCTGAAGATGAGTCTCGACGTGAGCGGTAAGGCGCCGCGTTTGCCATCCTGCCAGTTTGCCAGGGTCGGTTTCATTCGAGAGCCGTTCTTGCAGCAGCGTCATGGCTCGGGAAAGACCGAGCTGCGCGGCAAGACGCTCGTCGTCGAGGCTATATACCGCCTGGGAGAGCAGGGATAGCACGAGCGCTACCCTTTCCGCCTTTACCGTTCGAGCAACCGGGGGTAGCGTCGATGCAGGGTGGGAACGCCTCATGGTCGAACTCCGGTTGTATCGGTGGCATCAATGATGAAACGCTCTCGTCGGGAAGTTAATCCTCTTTGGGCGAGGGCGCGCCTCCCCCTAAAGAGGGAGGCGCCGGTCTCTTACGCCATATCGATGATGCCGCGTCTCAGTGCAATGGCCACGGCATGGGTGCGATTGCCGGCGCTGAGCTTGGCAATCAGGTTCTTGACGTGTGCCTTGATCGTCTCCTCGGTAAGCCCGAGTCGACGCGCGATCGCCTTGTTGGAGTCTCCTTGTGCGATCCAGCGCAAGACCTCGACTTCGCGCCGGCTGAGTGGCTCGGCACCCAGGTGGCTGGCCAGGTCGGACGCAATTTCGGCGGGGAAATGAGTCTTCCCCATCGCCAGTGCCCGGATGGTGTCGATGAGCGACTTGCGTAGCGTGCTTTTCAATAGATAGCCGGTGGCGCCCGCCTGAATGGCGTGCAGGACCCGGACATCCCCTTGGTAAGTGGTCAGAATGGCGATTCGTGCCGCAGGGAACTCGTCGCGAATGGCACGAATGGCAGCGATGCCATCCAGCTCCGGCATCTGCAGATCCATCAGCGTGACATCGGGCTGCAGGCGGCGATAGCTGTCGATGGCCTCGATACCGTTGCTGGCTTCGCCGACCAGTTCGATATCCGGTTGACCCGCGATCACGGCGGCGATTCCCTCTATCAGTAGAGGATGATCGTCGACGACCAGAACACGGATCGGCAAATGGGCTGGGGGCATGCTCAGGTTCTCCCGAATCGCCAGCGGTGGCGTCGCGAGGGATGATGTCGCGAAGGGTGATATCGATAGGCTAGCGCTGCCGGAACGGTCAGTCGAACCGTGGTCCCGAGGCCGGCCTGGCTGTCCAGTTCGAGGTTTCCCCCTAACTGGCGGGCGCGCTCCTGCATATGGGGCAACCCCCAATGACCGGGGCGCCCCGACGGTGTCAGGTAGTGGCCGGGAATCCCCGTACCATCGTCGCTGACCGACAGGCTGAAGCCATCCGGCGCATGACACAGGGTGACGGTGATTCGCGTCGCATCGGCATGATGAAGCGCGTTGCACAGTGCTTCATGACCGATCCAGTAGGCTTCGTTTTCGACTCGGGTGCGGAGCGGTTTCGGATTGCCCTGAGTGGTGACGTGGCAGGTCGGGTATCGGGCGTCTGGCCGCTCCCGGGACGCCCGCGCCAAGCGTTCGGCGAGACCGGTGTCCGCCGAGGCACGATGCAGTGACATCACGCGATCACGGCCCTCATCGATTACCTCATCGGCACGGTCGAGCGCCCGCGCCATCGCCTGACGAGCCGGGTCGTCGATGGGCATTCTGTCGGCGGCGGCCTGAAAGTGCAGCACCAGTGCCTGGATGCTCTGAAGCAACGTGTCATGGAGCTCGCGGGCAATGCGTTCGCGTTCGGCGTGGCGCGCCTCGAGTCGTGCGCGCAGCTGAGCCGCCGCCAGGCGCATCCGGTAACGGTAACCGACCCACAGCAAGACGCTGATGATCAACAGGCACAGCCCGCGAAAGGTCCAGGTCTGGTAGAAGGCGGGAGCGATATGCAGGGACAAGCTGGCCGGCCGCGGATTCCAGACACCGCTGCTGCTGGAGGCTTCGACCTCGAAGCGGTAATCGCCAGGTCCCAGCCGAGTGTAGATGGCCTGACGTCGATGTCCGGCGTCGTGCCACCGGGTATCGTAGCCGCGCAGGCGGTAACGAAAGCGTACGCTCTCGGGCCGGGACAGATCGATCGCCGTATAGTCGATAGCGATTCTTCGCGGCCGTGCTGATAATGACGCTTGGGAGGCGATGGGCGAAGCCAGAGGATAGCTGCTGGTATCGGCCGAGAGTGCCGTGAGTCGAGGCTCGGGCGGAGGAGATCGAGCCTGGGTCCGGCTTGGGTCGACCGAGACCACGCCAGTGACGGTGGCGAACCAAAGTCGTCCATCCCGCCCCTGGATGGCACTGGGTACCGGGTGAATACGAAAAGCATCGTTGGGGAGATCATCATCCCCTTCGAAGCGGCGGAATCGAACGCGATAGCCGGGCTCCCCGAGCACTCTGGTGATTTCTCCCGCGGGTATCTGGAGAACGCCGGTTTGGGTGTGCAGCCAGAGATCCCCCCACGCCGGCGTTGAGCGCGGCGTTGAGCGCGGCGGCGAGTCGCCAAGGTGATCGTCGGCGATCTCGGCCGGAGTTTCGATGATGGCGTGAATGCCAGTGAACGGCCCTCCACTGGCGATGGCGTGAAACCGTTTACCATCGAACAGAGCCGCGCCGTTCGTGCCGCCCAGCCAGAGGTGCTGCCGGGTGGCCGAGATCGCCGCCACATTGCCGATATCCAGGCCGTCCTGCCGCCCCCACTGGCGCACGTCGTCTCCATCGCGCATGACCAGTAGATCATCCCGGTAGCCGAACCAGACCCGGCCTTGAGCATCGCTGGTCGCGCTGACGGGCATGGTCTGACTCGGATGGGTCGTCGGTGGAGACGTGAGTTGCCAGGCTTCCCCATACCAGCGGAACAGCCCCGACCGATTGATCGAAACCCACAGCGCGCCGTCGCCATCGCGGGCCATCGCGCGCACGCTCGCTTCGGCCTGGGCCGTTGGCGGCAACGCGGTGACGCGGCGCAACACGCCTCGATGTGCCCGCCAGATACCGTTCGGACCACCCAGCCAGACGTCGCCTTTCGCATCGCTGAAGGCGTTGGTGATGGGCGGCGGAACGTCGCTCGTGTGCCACCGCCCCGCGAACCGGTGCATGAGCGGGCGGTTGCTGGAGCCTGCCCACAGCATGCCGGATGCTTCCTCGGCCAGCGCGATGTTACGGGCGCCGCCGGGCAGATCCGCCGGCACCAGAGTGGCATGACGAAAGCGGTCCAGGCCGGCACTGGTGCCGACCCAGACATTACCGGCCGCGTCCTCGAAGACGGGTTCGATGTCATCGGCGCTGAGACCATCGAGATGACCGTAATGCTGCACTGCAGCGGCAAGCGAGTTGGTGGAGGTCGACAGGTTGTGCCCGGCATCGGGCAGCCGCAGCAGACCCTCGCCCTGGGTTCCGATCCACAGGTTGCCGTCGCGGTCAGCGGCCAAGCCCGCGGAGACGACGTCGAGGGGTTGCGGGGCTTCGCCCGAGAACAGGATCGGGCGCACCCGGCCGGGGTGAAGTTCGGCGATCCACAGCGTGCCGTCACGGGTCTGGGTGATCTGGCTGACCCAGCCCACCGGTTGATCGGCATCAAGGAATCGATGGCTGCCGCGGGGCAGATAGAAAAGCCGGCTCTCGCTGGCGGCCCATAGCGTACCGTTGCGGTCGACGAAGACGGCGCGGGCGTTGTTGCCGGGAAACCCCCAATCGGTCGAAACGGTATGCCAGCGAACCCCATCGAAACGCGCCAGGCCGTCGTTGGCGGCAGCCCAGACGTCGCCGTCGTGATCCTGCGCCAGCCCATAGACCGCTCCGGTCGGGAAGCCCGATCCCGGTCCATAATCGGTGAGTTCGCCGTCGCGAATCAGGCTGACACCGCCGCGGCGAAGACCGACCCAGAGCCCACCGCCCGGGATCGCCAGCAGGGAGGAGACGGTCGCCACGGTCTTCCCGTCAGTGGTGGCGTAGCGCTCGAAAGCATTGCCGTCGAAACGAAACAGCGAGTAGTGGGTGCCCAGCCAGAGATAGCCATCCGAGGTCTGGGCGATAGCGCCGACCTGGCCGGGTCCGTTCTCTTCGGCAGTACCGCTCCAGCTGCGATGATGGAGCTGCTGGAGCGTCAGGTTGGAATCCAGCGCCAGTGCCATCACGGGCATCAGCCAGATCCACCACAACCAGAGGGCGGCCGATCGTCCCATTGGCACGTTCAGCCAGGCCGATAAAGCAGGTTTCATGCAGGTATTCCCACGGCCAGGCACTAGCTTCGCCCTCACCGGTCGATTGTGTCGAGAGCCCGAGGAAACTCGATATTACACCGAGCGCCTGGCATTGGCGTCATCGGCGATTCCGGTCGTGATCGATGCATCAAGGTGTCAGAGACGAAGCGCTACCCGTTGTGCCCAGTCGAGCGTGGCGTCGGCCACGGCCTCCCAGCCGGGTTCGACGATCAACCCGTCGCCGTGTTGGGGGAACGCCAGCAGGGTAGTGGTGGCCATCGAGCGGCGATGGCGCCGGTAGCAGGCCTCGACCCGGGCACTCGATACTCGACGACTCCTGCCCGCGCTGACCAGTAGCAGCGGGCTCCGCTCGTCGTTGGCATAGTCGATGACGGTGCCGATCCCCAGCGCGGCTTCGAGCAACAGCCGGCGGGGCGTGACGGGCGCTTGGCGGCCGTCGTGGCTTGGCGCGATCGGCGAAGGCGGCGGTGGCGCAAGAAGCTGCCAACAACCCCGGCGCGGTGTCGGGCTCAGCGCGATGCCGGCGGCGCCCAGGCCGCGATCCAGTAACAGCTGGACGATGAGTCCACCGAGGCCGTGACCGACGAGCAGCGGCGGTGGCGGCCCTCGATCGAGTCCGTTGGCGTAGTGATCGACGACGTGTCGGATGTTGAGTCCACGCCATCCAGCGCTCGAGCAGGAAGCGGATGGCGCTGGCCGGGATGAGGCGTCGTCGGGCGCGGTCGAAAGAGGGGGCCAGGCCGGTGCCTGGCAGAGATAGCCACAGGCGCCATAGCGGCCGATGAAGGGGCTCCAGCAGGCGGGCGTCTGGCCGACATCGTGGATGAAGACGACGAGCCGCTTCACGCCGGGATCGCCCAGTGGATATGCATGATGCGAGGCTTCGCCCTTGCCGTGTCGGTCGCGCCGATGGTGGTCATCGCTACCAGTGGGAAGATCGGGGCCGGCGCCGTGGGGCGCCGGCCGGTCGTCAGGAACGAGCGAACGCCAGCAGGTCGGCGTTGAGCTGGTCCTTGTGAGTGTCCGCCAGCGCGTGGCTGCCGCCCTCGTAGACCGTCAACCGGGCGTCGGGGATCAGCTCCACGCTCAGGCGGGCGGCACCCTCGATGGGCACGATCTGATCGTCGTCGCCATGAATGATCAGCGTCGGCACGTCGAAGGCTCGCAGGTCCTCGGTGAAATCGGTCTCCGAGAACGCCTTGATGCAGTCGTACTCGTTTTTCAGACCGCCCATCATGCCCTGCTGCCAGAAGGCATCGCGCTGGCCCTGGCTGATCTCCGCCCCGTCGCGGTTGGCACCGAAGAACGGTGTGGTCAGATCCTGGAAGAACTGCGAGCGGTCCTTGGCCACGCCTTCCCGGATACCGTCGAAGACCGCCATCGGCAGGCCGTTGGGGTTATTGGGGCTCTCCACCATGATGGGGGGCACCGCGCCCATCAACACGGCCTTGGCGATGCGGCGGGTTCCGTGGCGTCCGATATAGCGCGCGACTTCGCCACCGCCGGTGGAGTGGCCGACCAGGATCGCCTCCTGCAGATCCAGCGATTCGATCAGTTCGGCCAGGTCATCGGCGTAGGTATCCATCTCGTTGCCGTGCCACGGTTGGCTGGAACGTCCATGGCCGCGGCGGTCGTGGGCGATGCAGCGAAAGCCGTGCTCGGCCAGGAACATCATCTGGCTCTCCCAGGCATCGGCGCACAGCGGCCAGCCGTGGCTGAAAACCACGGGCTGACCGGCCCCCCAGTCCTTGTAATAGATGTCGGTGCCATCGCGTGTCGTGATCGTTGTCATCGGAAGCACTCCTCTTGGCGTGTCGAGTTGTCTTGACGTCGGGTCGGAATTTCCAGCCCGGTGGCACTCGGTGACTTTGTCACCGAGAAGGGGGAACGCTGGTGCGTATCGCCTCAGCTTTCATTGACCGCCCCGGCTGAGTCGCGCTGGGCCAGTGGACGTCGGCGCCAGGCGACCATCGTCATCGCAGCGAGCAGCGCCACGGGCAGTAGCAGCGCGACGAACAGCATCTCGCGATAGGCGACGGCACCGGCGATGGCGCCGAGCCCGAATGCCGCCACCGCCGGCAGGGTCCTGGAGAGGCGACCTCTGGCCTTTTGCCGCACTTCCAGCGAGCAGCGCCGTCCGATCAGATCGACGATATCGAGCACGGCCTGGGTCACGTTGCCGGTCATCACGGTGTTGGGGACGCCGACTCGCACGATCAGTCGACTATGGGCGTTCTGTATGCCCATCGCCGTGGCGCCGGTCATGCCGCAGAGGATGACGCTCATGTCGTCGGGATCGACGACCGGTGAAACCTGAATGCCCATCAGGCAGAAGGCGAGCAGCAACATCGTCTGGGTGGCGTAGAGCACGCTGGGCGCCAGGGGCCGCGGCAGCCATCTGACCAGAAAACTGCTCAGCACGACGCCGGCCACGAAGGCAGGAAACGCTAGCAGCTTGATGAGCGCACCCTCGGCGAAGCCACCGGCCTGCGCCCCGATCAGCACGAAGTTGCCGGTCACGTGGGCCGTGAACAGCCCGAAGAGGGCAACGAAGCCGAGCGTGTCGACGTAGCCCGCGATGCCGGCGAGTATGGTGTCCTCGTGCTTCATGACCACCTCCGCGCGATGACCTGTGGCGAATGGGGATATCTCACACCGCCCAGCAGGCGCAGCCAAGCGCGCCCCAGAAGGCTTTCAGGTCCGAGGCCGGCGCCTGGCTGGCCCAGGCGCGCGCATGATCGTGGCCGTGGACGGCGCAACCGGAGGCGCAGCCGCATGCGCTGGCGGAGACGCGCATCACCGGTGTCGGGTTGGCGGCCGCTTCCGCCTCCTTCCAACCGGCGTAGCCTCCGTAACGGTTGACCGGCGACCAGTCCGGCATGGCCGGGGGCGGCGTGTCGTCCAGCCCTGCGAAACCCGCCGTTGCGTAGACCACGCGTCCGCCGACCACGGTCAGTTGCGAGCTGGCATGGGCGATCTCGTCTTCGGCGCAGGTAAAGAAGTCCCGGTCCGGAACGATCAGATCGGCCAGTTGGCCCGCAGCGATGCGCCCCTTGTTGCCCTCCTCGTTGGAGAACCAGGTGACCTTCTCGGTCCACATCCGCAGCGCCGTATCGCGATCCAGGCAGTGATGCCTTGGGTAGAGTCGCAGGCCGCCGACGGTCTTGCCGGTCACCAGCCAGGCCAGCGAGACCCAGGGGTTGTAGGAGGCGACACGCGTGGCGTCGGTGCCGGCCGAGGTGCGCACGCCCAGTTCCAGCATCCGCGCGATCGGCGGCGTCGCCTCGGCGCTCCCGGCGCCATAGCGCTCGACGAAATACTCGCCCTGATAGGCCATGCGATGCTGCACCGCAATGCCGCCCCCTAGCGCCGCGATCCGCTCCATGGAGCGCTCGGAGACGGTTTCGGCGTGATCGAAGAACCAGTGGATGCCCTCGAGCGGGATCTCCTGGTTGACCTTTTCGAACACGTCCAGGGCACGACTGATGGTCTCGTCGTAGGTGGCGTGCAACCGCCACGGCCAGCGATTCTGGGCGAGCACGCGGACCACTTCCTCGAGCTCGCCCTCCATCTCCGGCGGCATGTCGGGCCGGGGTTCGCGGAAATCCTCGAAATCGGCCGCGGAGTACACCAGCATCTCGCCGGCGCCGTTGTGACGGAAATAGTCGTCGCCCTGTTTGTAGGTGGTCGAGCGGGTCCAGTTCAGGAAGTCCTGCTTTTCCTCCTTGGGCTTCTGGGTAAACAGGTTGTAGGCGAGACGCACCGTCAACTGGCCATCGTCCGCCAGCTTTTGAATCACCGCGTAGTCTTCGGGGTAGTTCTGGAAGCCACCGCCGGCATCGATGACGCTGGTGACGCCGAGCCGGTTGAGGTCGCGCATGAAGTGACGCGTCGAGTTGAGCTGGTAGTCGAACGGCAGCTTGGGGCCCTTGGCCAACGTCGAGTAGAGAATGGTGGCGTTGGGACGCGCCAGCAGCAGGCCGGTGGGGTTGCCCTTGCCATCCCGCAGGATTTCGCCGCCCGGAGGTTCGGGCGTCTCCCGGGTGTAGCCCACGGCGCGTAGCGCGGCGGCATTGAGCAGCGCGCGGTCGTACAGATGCAGAATGAAAACCGGGGTGTCCGGTGCGACGGCATTGAGTTCGTCGAGCGTCGGCAGGCGTTTCTCGGCGAACTGGTTCTCGGTGAATCCGCCGACGACTCGCACCCACTGCGGTGGCGGGGTGATCGCGACCTGTTGTTTGAGCATGCGCATGGCATCGACCAATGACGGCACGCCGTCCCAGCGCAGCTCCATGTTGAAATTCAACCCGCCGCGCACGACGTGGGTGTGGTTGTCGATCAGTCCCGGCAGCGCCGGCTTGCCTTGCAGGTCGATGACCTGGGTGCTGGCATTGGCCAGCGCCGTGATGTCGCGGGTCGTGCCCACCCTCGAAAAGCGACCGCCCTGGATGGCGACGGCTTCCGCTTGCGGTTGGGAGGGATCCAGCGTGGTGATCCTTCCGTTGACCAGAATCAGATCGGGGACTGACGGAGAGGCGGTATTGCCTGATCGGTTCATGACGGACGTTCCTCCGAGGCTGACTGGTTGTCGTCGCTGTGGGCCGACGGTTCGCACGGCGTTGGCTCCAGCGGGCGCTGGCCGTTGTTTCTGCCTGGTAGCACGCCAAGGATGTGATTGCTGCAGTCGGACCGGTGCCAGGCCGAGGCCAGCGAGGTGCCCGCCAGAACGTGTTTGGCCACCGGAATCACCTGCTCGCCGCAGAGCATGCCCAGCAGCCCCAGGAGCGCCACGATCGGCGGGGCCGGTGAACGAACCTGCAGCAGGCTGTAGAGGATGCCGACCAGTACGCCGGCACCGATGGAGAGCAGATAGAGCTTCATGGCCGTGCTGACCTCGCGGGACGAATGGCGGAAGGTGGGACGCGCGAGCCGATCCGCTCTCGACCTCGCCTTCCAGGCGAGCGTCGAAAGAACGGGACTTGCCTGGCGTGAGCGCCGGATTGGTCGTTCTGGTTTTGTCTCAGTAGGGCGAGCGGTCAGCGCGCGGGAACCGGCTCCTCGGTCGGGCCATGTTTCACCCGCTCGTCTGCGCCGTGCACCATGGTGTAGGCGTAGTCGACCCCCATGCCGTAAGCGCCGGAGTGCTCCTTGACCAGTGCCATGACGGCGTCGTAGGTATCCTTGTGCGCCCAGTCGCGCTGCCACTCCAGCAGTACCTGCTGCCAGGTCATCGGTACGACGCCGGCCTGGATCATGCGCTGCATGGCGTAGTCGTGAGCGTCCTTCGAGGTACCGCCGGAGGCGTCAGCGACCATGTAGATCTCGTAGTCCGCGTCGTGCATGGCGGAGAGCGCGAAGGTGTTGTTGCAGACCTCCGTCCACAGACCGGCGACGACGACCTTGTTGCGGCCATTCCTGGCCAGGGCGTCGCGCACTTTCTGGTCGTCCCAGGAGTTCATGGACGTACGTTCGAGGATGGGAAGGTCTGGAAAGACGGCGAGCAGTTCGGGAAAGGTATGCCCGGAGAAACTGAGCGTTTCCACCGTGGTGATGGTGGTGGGAATGCCGAAGATGCTGGCGGCCTTGGCCAGCCCCACCACATTGTTCTTCAGCACCTGACGGTCGATGGACTGCACCCCGAAAGCCATCTGCGGCTGCTGGTCGATGAAAATGATCTGACAGTTGTTCGGCGTCAAGACTTCCAGTTTCGGTGACATGATCAGCCCCTTGTCGATGAGTGATGTTG
Organism: Salinicola sp. CPA57; assembly: GCF_003206035.1. Taxonomy (NCBI): domain Bacteria; kingdom Pseudomonadati; phylum Pseudomonadota; class Gammaproteobacteria; order Oceanospirillales; family Halomonadaceae; genus Salinicola; species Salinicola sp. CPA57. The sequence goes on along the minus strand of NZ_PZJR01000013.1, from coordinate 94,091 downwards.
AAAAGCCGCGATCGAATCGAGGGCGGACGGCACCTTGGCCCTTCCCGTGCCATGAGTCGCTCGACGCTTGGCGACCAGATTACGCAGTGGCGCCAGGCGAGAATTGGACGAAACGCCGACTTTTGGAACGACTCGGCGGTGTCGGGTCAAGATCCACTGACATCGAGGAGGTCTCTGTGGCAGGAGCGGGTGGCGATAGCGCGAGCGGAAACCAGCCCAAGCTTCGCTTGGCCTCAGGCGTCGAATTGATCGTTTGCGCCAGTCCTTGTCTGGCGCGCAAGCTGGGGCGTATCTCGAACGCCCAATCCAACGACGCAGGGAGGGAGCATGACGCGACCGAATATTCTGGTACTGATGGCCGATCAGGTGAACGGCACGCTATTTCAGGATGGGCCGGCGGACTTTCTGCACGCGCCCAATCTGAAGAAGCTGGCCAGGCGGGCGGTGAATTTCAATAACGCCTACACGCCGAGCTATCTGTGTGCGCCGGGTCGTGCGGCCTTCATGTCGGGCCAGTTGCCGTCGCGCACCGGCGTCTACGACAACGCCGCCGAATTCCGCTCCGCGGTGCCGACCTGGGCCCATCATCTGCGTCGCGCCGGCTACTCGACCTGTCTCTCCGGCAAGATGCACTTCGTGGGGCCGGACCAGTTGCACGGCTTCGAGACGCGCCTGACCACCGACGTCTATCCCGCCGACTTCGGCTGGACGCCGGACTATCGCAAGCCCGGCGAGCGCATCGACTGGTGGTATCACAATCTGGGCTCGGTCACCGGCGCCGGTGTCGCCGAGATCTCCAACCAGATGGAGTACGATGACGAAGTCGCCTTTCACGCCGAGCAGAAACTGTTCGATCTCTCTCGCGGGCATGACGCGCGCCCGTGGTCGATGTGCGTGAGCTTCACCCACCCCCACGATCCTTATGTCGCGCGGCGCAAATTCTGGGATCTGTACGAGGATTGCGAGCATCTCGACCCGGAGCAGGGCGTGGTGCCCTTCGACGAACTCGATCCGCACAGCCAGCGGGTCTTCGAGGCCAACGACTACACAAAATTCGATATCCAGCCCGAGCACGTGCGCCGGGCAAGGCGCGGTTATTTCGCCAATATTTCCTATATCGATGACAAGGTCGGTTCGATTCTGGACGTGCTGGAACGGACCCGGATGCTCGACGACACCATCATCGTGGTGACCTCGGATCACGGCGACATGATCGGCGAGAAGGGGCTGTGGTTCAAAATGAGCCCGTTCGAGGGCTCCTCGAGAGTGCCGCTGATGATCGCCGCGCCGGGACTGGAGCCGCGTTCGGTGGAGACGCCCGTGTCGACCATCGACATCAATGCCACGTTGGCCGATCTGGTGGGCATCGATCTCTCCGAAGTCGAACCCTGGACCGATGGCGAGTCGCTGCTGCCTCTGGCGCGTGGCGGCAGCCGCGAGACGCCGGTCTACATGGAGTACGCCGCCGAGGGCACCCAGGCGCCGCTGGTCACGATTCGCGAGGGCCAGTGGAAGTTCAATCACTGTGAGATCGATCCGCCGCAGCTGTTCGATCTCGAGGCCGATCCGCACGAGACCCGCAATCTGGCCGACGACCCGGACTATGCCGAGACGCTGGCGGAATTCCAGGCCAAGGTCCGCGAGCGCTGGGACATGCAGCGTTTCGACGCCGAGGTTCGGGAGAGCCAGGCGCAGCGCCTGATCGTCTACGAAGCGCTGCGCAACGGACACTACTATCCTTGGGATCACCAGCCGCTGCAGGATGCCTCCCAGCGTTACATGCGCAACCACATGGATCTCAACATCGTCGAGGAGTCCCAGCGCTTCCCGCGGGGCGAGTGAAACGGCGGCTGCATCAGACCGAGGCGGCAATCATTTCGCTCGCGCCGTATGAGCGGGCACTGCATCCGCGTATAATCCACCTATACGAACGTCCAAGACGCCAGTAGAGCTCGCCTCGGCTTGCGTCGTGCTATTCATCCTGTCGTCGTTTCATTCACGTCGTTTCCCGCGAGATTCCCCGCTGTGCTCTCTACTGCCAACATCACCATGCAGTTTGGCCCCAAGCCGCTGTTCGAGAACGTTTCCGTCAAATTCGGCGGTGGTCATCGCTACGGCTTGATCGGCGCCAACGGCTGCGGCAAGTCCACCTTCATGAAGATCCTGGGGGGCGACCTGGAGCCGTCCGGCGGTCAAGTGATGAAGGATGCCACCACGCGACTGGGCAAGCTGCGCCAGGACCAGTTCGCGTTCGAGAACGAGCGCGTGATCGATACCGTGATCATGGGGCATGAGGAGCTGTGGGAAGTCGCGGCGGAACGCGAGCGGATCTACTCCCAGGCGGAGATGAGCGACGAGGACGGCATGAAGGTCGCCGATCTCGAAGTGCGCTTCGCCGAACTCGAAGGGTATACCGCCGAATCCCGCGCCGGCGAGCTGCTGCTGGGGCTGGGCATTCCGCTCGAACAGCACACCCAGCCGATGAGCGTGGTGGCGCCGGGCTGGAAGCTGCGCGTGCTGCTGGCGCAGGCGCTGTTCTCGGACCCCGATGTACTGCTGCTCGACGAGCCCACCAACCATCTGGATATCAATACCATCCGCTGGCTGGAAGAGATCCTGCGGGCGCGCAGTTCGACGATGATCATCATCTCTCACGATCGTCACTTCCTGAACAGCGTCTGCACCCATATGGCGGATCTCGACTACGGCGAGCTGCGTCTTTTCCCGGGCAACTACGACGAGTACATGATCGCCGCGACCCAGGCTCGCGAGCGCCTGCACTCCGAGAACGCCAAGAAGAAGGCGGAGATCGCCGAGCTGCAGCAGTTCGTCAGCCGCTTCTCGGCCAATGCGTCCAAGGCCAAGCAGGCCACCTCGCGCCAGCGCAAGATCGACAAGATTCAGCTGGACGAAGTGAAGCCCTCTTCGCGAGTCAGCCCGTTCATTCGCTTCGAGCAGAGCAAGAAGATCCATCGGCACGCGCTGACGGCGGAAAAAATCTCCAAGGCGTGGGACGACAATGTGCTGTTCGACCGCCTGGGACTTCAGATCGAGGCCGGCGAGCGGGTCGCGATCATCGGCCCCAACGGGATCGGCAAGACCACGCTGCTCAACTGCCTGGTCGGCACGATGACGCCGGACGCCGGCGAGGTGAAGTGGACCGACGCCGCGGAAGTGGGTTACTTCGCTCAGGACCACGCCGCCGATTTCGAAAGCGGTGACACGCTGTTCGACTGGATGCGCCAGTGGACCACCGAAGGCGAGCAGACCGTACGCGGTGCGCTGGGGCGGATGCTGTTCTCCAACGATGACATCGGCAAGTCGGTCAAGGTGATCTCCGGTGGCGAGCAGGGTCGGATGCTGTTCGGCAAGCTGATCCTGCAGAAGCCCAACGTGCTGGTAATGGACGAGCCCACCAACCACCTCGACATGGAGTCGATCGAGGCGCTCAACCTGGCCCTGGACAACTATCCCGGCACGCTGATCTTCGTCAGTCACGATCGGGAGTTCGTCGGCTCGCTGGCGACGCGCATCATCGAGATGAAAGAGGACGGCATCGTCGATTTCAGCGGCAACTACGACGACTATCTGCGCAGTCAGGGCGTGTACGGCTAGCGTTCGTTTCGAGACCGCTCTCCGGCCGGGTATGGGCTACGCTGAATGACAGCGAGCCCATTCCCGTTCAGGAGCGCCCCGTCATGTCAGCCCATCCAGCCCACCCCGCCAGAACACTCGATGCCGCCAGGACTGCCCTGGTGCTGATCGAATTCCAGAACGATTTCACCTCCGAAGGCGGCGCGCTTCACGACGCCGTGAAAGAGGTCATGGCGCGCAATGACATGCTGGCCAAGACCCGGGATCTGGTCGCCAGAGCGCGTGCCGCGGGCGTCAGCATTCTCCATGCGCCGATTCAGTTCGCGCCGGGGTATGGCGAGATCACGGCCCGGCCCTACGGCATTCTGGCGGGGGTGGTGAAGGGCAGTGCATTCGTGAAAGGTGAATGGGGTGCCGAAATCTGCCAGGCACTCACGCCGCAGCCCGGTGACATCGTCATCGAAGGCAAGCGCGGGCTGGACACCTTCGCCTCGACCAATCTCGATTTCATCCTGCGCAGCAAGGGCATCGAAACGATTGCCCTGGCTGGCTTTTTGACCAACTGCTGTGTCGAATCGACCATGCGTTCCGGCTACGAGAAAGGTTTCGAGGTGTTGACGCTGACCGACGCCGTTGCCGCCACCAGCGAGGCCGAGCACGATGCTGCGATCGCCTACGATTATCCGATGTTCTCCAAGCCGATGACGACCGCCGAGTTCGCTGGACTGCTGCCCGGCGTCGCATAGCCGCGAATGTTCCGGGGCAGGGAGAGAAATGCCGTCGCCAGGGTCTTACGTAAAGGTCTATCGTAAAGGTCTATCGTAAAGGTCTAACGTAAAGGCCTATCTCAAAGGTCCACCGTAGAGCCGATGGCGATCAACGACTTTCATCATCGGCCAGGTGGATATCGCCGACACCGCAGTGCCGGCCAGACCCGCGCACGGCGGGACTCGACGAAGGAGCGACGAGCGATGATGTCACCGGCAAGATCCGTTTCGATGTTACTGGGTGCCCTGTTGACGGCAACGGCCACCACGGCGTTTGCCCTGCCCAGCAGCTTTCCCACCGGCACCACCTACTACGACCCCGAGCGGGCCTACAACGGCTTCGTGCTGTTCCCCGGCGGCGATCGCAAGACCCACCTGATCGATATGAACGGCAACGAAGTGCACCGTTGGGACTACGAGAGCTTCCCGCCCATTCCGCTCTCCGCCGACCAGGCCGACGGCGAAAAAGGCCATCTGCTGGTGCAGTTAGCCAGGGCCGACAAGCTCCCCGAGCACGCCAGTCCCGGCAACGGTCTCACCAATGCCTCCGTGGCGGAGGTTAACTGGGACGGCGAGGTCAAGTGGCAGTGGGGCAGCCAGCAGGATCCGGTCTACCAGCATCACGATATGCGCCGCCTGCCCAACGGCAACAACCTGGTGATGACCGCCGAGATGCGGGAACTCAACGGCTTCGATTATCCGATCATCGAGAACGGTATCGAGGAGGTCGATGACGAGGGCCGGGTGGTATGGGAGTGGAAGTCAGGCGATCATCTCGACGAGATGGGGTTTTCCGACGCCGGACTGCGCGCGCTCAAGGACTCCGAGGATCCCGACTTCCTGCATCTGAACACGGCCGTACCGGTGGGGCCCAACCGCTGGTACGACGCTGGCGACGAGCGCTTTGCGCCGGACAATATCCTGGTCAATTCGCGCAACGCCAACGTCACTTTCATCGTCGACAGGCAGAGCGGCGAGATCGTCTGGCGTATCGGCCCCGATCTGCCGGCCCTGCAGCTCAATGGCAAGCTTGGCCGCCCAGTGGATCAGACCGTGGGCTCGCATGACGCGCACTTCATCCCCGAGGGTCTGCCGGGCGCCGGCAATCTGCTGATCTTCGACAACCAGGGCAATGCCGGCTTTCCGCCCTCCAGGCAGGGGTTTTTCTCGTCCTCCCGCGTGATCGAGGTCGATCCGAGCAGCGACAAGATCGTGTGGCAGTACACCGGCAATATGTCGGGACGTTCGCCCTACACGTTCTACAGCTCGTTCATCTCGAGTGCGCGTCGGCTGCCCAACGGCAATACGCTGATCGACGAGGGCCAGAACGGCCGGCTGTTTCAGGTCACGCCGGAAGGCGATATCGTGTGGGAGTACGTGAGCCCGTTCTTCGGCAAGTCGATGCCGAGCGACGACTACGTCACCAATCAGGTCTACCGCGCGCAGTTGGTGGATTACGACTGGGCACCGGACGGGACGCCCCACACCGAGAACTCGGTGATGCCGGACTGCGACATCTATGTGGCGGCGCCCGGCTGTCATCCGGGCGAGTCTGACCAACCCGGCAACGAATAACCCCGGAGCGGCCAGCGTGACGGCAAGCTGTCGCACGTTGGCCGGATGCAGATGACGTGAGGTCTGCGTAGACTGCGTAACCCATTTCCTCGCACGAGCGACCATGTCCAGCCACGTCCCCGACGCCTTGAGCGCGCCCCCCCATGCCCGTCCCGAGACGCCACCCGCCACTTTGATCATTGGCGGCGGTGCGACCGGCCTGGCGGCGGCCTGGGCGCTGGCCAAGCGCGGCCGGAGCGTCACCGTGCTCGAGAGCAACGACCAGGTTGGCGGCAACCTGCATACCGAGCGCGATGGCGAATGGCAGATCGAGCACGGCCCCAATACCGTGATCATGAAGCCGCCGCTCCATGCGCTGCTGGACGAACTCGGTCTGCTCGGGGAGGCCCAGCCAGCCAACGCCATTGCCAACAAGCGTTACGTGGTACTGAACGGCCGCCCCGTTGCGCTGCCGATGACACCGCTCGAGGCATTGACCAGTCCACTCATCGGATGGCGTGGCTGGGCGCGCCTTGCGCGCGAACCCTTTCTGCCCCGGCGCAACGCCCGCGAAGAGACGCTGGCTGCTTTCGTCGAGCGGCGACTCGGCCCTCGGATCCTGGCGCGGATGGTCGATCCCTTCGTCTCCGGCGTCTACGCGGGAGATCCGGCCCAGCTGTCGGTGCAGGCCGCCATGCCGCGCCTGGCCGCTATCGAACAGGAACATCGCTCGCTGATCATCGGCGGGGTCAAGCGTCTGCGTCAGGCGCGCCGCGATCCCGCTGGCGTGCCGGCCGAATGGCGCGGCAAGCTGGTGAGTTTCCCCCGGGGCCTGCAGCATCTTGCCGATCGGCTGGCGGAGCGTATCGTGGCCCAGCCGACGGCCGCCATTCATACCGATTGCTCTGTACATAGCCTGCGCCGTGAAGGCGAGCAGTGGGTCGTGGTAGATGATCAGGGGGGGGAGTGGCGAGCCGAGTCGCTGGTGCTGGCGGTACCCGCGCCGGTGGCGGCGCAACTGCTGCGACCGCTGGACGAGTCGCTGGCCGATCCGTTGGCAGCGATCGCCTATCCGCCGGTCAACGCCATCGCGCTGGGTTTCCGCGAGCAGGATGTCGCGCATTCGCTGGACGGATTCGGCATGCTGATTCCACGCGACGAGCGCCGTCGCACCCTGGGGGCGCTGTTCTCGTCGACGCTGTTTCCGAATCGCGCACCGGCCGGCCACAAGCTGCTCAGCGTGTTCATCGGCGGGCGTCAGAGCCCGGAAGCGGCGGCCGGGGACGATGCGACGCAGGTGGCGCGGGTGCTTGACGATCTGCGTGACCTGCTGGGCATTCGCGACGAACCGGTGTGGCAGAAGGTGACGCGTTGGCCGCAGGCCATTCCGCAGTATGAGCTGGGGCATCTGGCGCGACTCGAGACGCTGGATCTCGCGCTCGAGACATATCCCGGACTGCATCTGGCCGGCAACTGGCGGGGCGGTATCGCAGTGGGGGACTGTCTCGAGAACGGCCGGCTGCTCGGTGAGCGGCTGTCGGCGCAGGGGTAAGCGGCAGAGGTAAGCGGCAGAGGTAAGCGGCAGAGGTAAGCGGCAGAGATGAGCGAGGGCGGTGCCGGTCGCCGCCCCGCTTCTTGTCTATCGGGCTACTTGTCTACCAGGTCGGCCACCGATGACATGATCTCCTTGGGCCGGAACGGATAGCGCTCGATCTCGGCCTTGTCGGCGATGCCGCTCAGCACCAGCACCGTGTGCATGCCCGCCTCGATACCGGCAACGATATCGGTGTCCATGCGGTCGCCGATCATGCCGGCACTGTCCGAGTGGACGCCGAGCTTGTTCAGCGCGGAACGAAACATCATCGGATTGGGCTTGCCGACGATGTAGGGTTTGCGACCGGTGGCTTCGGTGATCAGCGCCGCGATGGCACCGGTGGCCGGCAGCACGCCTTCCTGGCTGGGTCCGGTGGCGTCGGGGTTGGTACAGATGAAACGCGCGCCCTGAATGATCAGACGGATCGCCTTGGTGATCGCCTCGAAAGAATAAGAGCGAGTCTCGCCCAGCACGACATAATCCGGCTTGGTATCGGTCATGATGAAACCGGCTTCATGGATCGCCGTGGTCAATCCCGCCTCGCCGACGACGAAGGCCGAACCGCCCGGCGCCTGATCGCGTAGAAACGCCGCGGTGGCCAGCGCCGAGGTCCAGATCTTGTCCTCGGGAACCTCCAGGCCGTTCTGCCGCAGGCGAGCGCTGAGGTCGCGAGGCGTGTAGATCGAGTTGTTGGTCAGCACCAGGAACGGAATCTCCCGTTCTCGCCACTGATTGATCAGGTCCGCGGCGCCGGGGATGGCCTTGTTCTCGTGAACCAGGACGCCGTCCATGTCGGTCAACCAGGACTTGATGTTGCGGCGACTCGCGGTGTTGTCTTTCTTGCTGGCCTCTTTATGGCTGGACATGTGACCCCTTAGCGTGCGCGTGAAGAGAAGAACGATATCGAATCGCCTGTCCGATCAGTTTAGCAAGTTGTCGCCTCAGCGTGCGGACGAGGTGTACGACAACTCTTTATCCGTGTTGCCGACTCAATAGCCGCGCCCGGCATCGGCCAGATCCTCGACATGCCCGGTGGCCTCGAAGCGCTCGATATTGGCGGCGACGATGCGGCTGCCGGTAGGGGCATCGATCAGCGAGGCGATGTGCGGGGTCACCGTGACCTGGGGATGCGTCCAGAACGGATGCTCGCTCGGCAGCGGCTCGAGATGGAAGACGTCCAGCGTGGCGTGATACAGCTGTCCACTCTCCAGCGCGGCGAGCAGATCGTCGTCGACCAGGTGGGCGCCGCGCCCGGCATTGATCACGCTCGCGCCTCGGGGCAGACGGGCAAAGAGCCTGGCATCGAGTATGCCTGTCGTCGCCTCGGTCAGCGGCAGCAGGCAAACCAGGATCTCGCAGCGAGCGAGAAAAGCATCGAACTCGGCCTTCCCGGCGTGAGTCGTGACACCCTCGATATCGTGTCGGGTGCGCGACCAGCCCAGCGTCTCGAAACCGAGCGCGGCCAGCGTCGAGGCTGCCGTGCCACCGAGATTGCCCAGCCCCATGACGCCGACGGTGCGACCGGTGGCGGGCGGCACCACCAGCGGTTTCCAGCGCCGCTCGCGCTGATTGGCGGCGATCGTCGGCATATCGCGATGGTGACGCAGCACGTGCAGCGCCACGTACTCGCGCATGCGCTGGGTCAGGTCGGTGCCCACGGTGCGGATGATGGGCATCCGGCGCGGCAGCTCGGCATCGGCCAGCACGTGATCGATACCCGCTCCCAGCGAGACGATCGCCTTGAGATTGGGGAAGGCCAGAAAGGCGCCGGTCGCCGGTTTCCATACCACGGCATAGGTGACCGCTTCGGCGTCCCCCGGATCATCGATCGGGCGGATCGTCCAGTTCGGGAGCAGGACTTGAAGTTGCTCGATCCACCAGTGTGTTTTATCCACACCCGGTATTGATACGACGATAGACATGTCGAAATCCTGGTAGTGAATCAGGGGCGCACGGCCGGCTCGTCATCGCCGAGCGGTTCGAGCTGAAACGGTGCCGGCGTGGCGGCGCCGCCGACCGGCTGCGTCGGGTCGTTCAGGCCCACGCATTCGCCGGTGGCCGGGTCACGCGAGAGCGCCGAGACGCAGGCGTAGAGTTTGGGGAACACCCGTTGCGGGGCGATCTCCAGTTCGAAACGCTTGGCCAGTGTCGCCAGCGTCTCGGGACTGAAACGTGGATCGATACGCACAGAACCCCGGAAGCTGGCATCGAGACGCGGATGGTGTATCGCCTCTTCCACGGACATGCCGAAATCCATCATCAGCGCTGCGACCTGGGTCACCGCCGGCATGATCAGGTTGCCGCCGGAAGCGCCCACCGAGAATCGCGCCTCGCCGTCTTTCACGGCCACCGTGGGGCACATGTTCGACGAGTTGATACGCTTGCCGCCTTCCATGGTGGTGGGGTAGCCGGGGCGCGGGTCGAAGTAGCTGACGCTGTCGTTCATCAGCATGCCGGTCGAGGGCAGGGTGACGCCGGAACCGAAGCGGTTGAGCAGGGTGTAGGTGAGCGCCACCATGTTGCCTTCGGCGTCCACCGATGACATCGATGACGTGCAGGCGCCCTGCTCAGTGATGACACCGTTGCGAATCTTGTGCCGCTTCCAGCAGTGCTCCAGCGCTTCGGCGTAAACCCGCCAGGTCTCCGGTGTCGGCTTTTCCGGCGGGATCGGCATCGCCGCCAGCGCGTGCGCCAGCATCTCGCGCTGGCGCAGGCCGCCGGAGCGCGCTCCCGACGTGTAGAGCGTGTAGCCGCGATGCTCGGCGGCCATGGGGGCATATTCGAACACCTCGTAGGCAGCGAGATCCTGCCGCGAAATGCGCGAGCCGCCGGCCTGCAGATCGGCAACGATCTTCTCGGCCAGCGCGCCGCGATAGAAAGTCTCGCTGCCGCCTTCGGCGATCTCGCGCAGGGTCGCGGCCAGAATCGGAATGCGCAGCCGGCTCTCCGGCGTCGCCGGGTGTCCGCCGGGCAGATAGATCGAACTCGATACCGGGTCGCGGGCCAGCGTTCTGGCGCAGACGCCGATCTGCAGGCTGGTGAACCAGTCGACATCCAGACCCCGTTCGGCCAGCGCGATTGCGGGTGCCATCACTTCGGGACGCCGCTTCGTGCCATACCGGGTGAGCGCGTGATCGAGCCCGGCCACGGCGCCGGGCACGGTGATCGAGTGATAGCCTTCGATATTGGCGTTGTCGACCACGCCGGGGAACCCCATCGGCGTCGCCGGCAGCGACGGATCGACCGGGTAATCCTCGAGTCGCGTGTCGCCGGCCAGCACGCCCTGGAAATCCAGCGTCACGGCGCGCTGCGCCTTTGCCAGCCAGATCACCATGAAACCCGCGCCGCCAAGTCCGCTCATCCACGGTTCGACGGCATTCAGCGCATAGGCGGTGGCGACGATGGCATCGACGGCGTTGCCCCCGGCGTCGAGCTGGGCCGCTCCGGCCTGCGCGGCGATTCGATGCTGCGCCGCCACCACGCCATTGCGGGAGCGTGCGGCGGGCGTGGTGAGGGTCCAGTTGTCGCCCTCGCGATCGGAAAGTGTCATGGGGAAGGTTCCGGGTCGGACGGGTTCGTTGCCTCGATCAATTCTGCAATCAGTGCCTCGACGTCGTCCAGATAGTCGCTGCCGCGGGAAGGTGGCGTCGGATCCGAGGTCATCACCACGGTCATGGCACGGGAGGGGATGACGTAGAGCAGTTGGCCGCCGTATCCCCAGCCGTAATAGACGGGGCGGTCGGCGATGCGAGTGATGAACCAGCCGTAGCCGTAGTCGTCGCCGTTGAAGAACGAGCGGGTGCGCGGCTGCCAGGCGCGCTCGATCCAGTCGGCGGAGAGCACTGTCCGGTCGTCGCGCCGACCCCGTTGGCGGACCATTTCGCCGAAGCGCAACAGCGCCTGCGGGGTCAGGCCCATTTCGTTGCCGCCGAAGTAGATCCCCTGCGGATCCCTTGTCCACGGTGGAATGGCGATGCCGAGCGGAGCGCCCAGCCAGTCTCGCGCGAGCGCCAGCGTGCTGCGCCCGGTGACCTCGGTGAGCGCGGCGGAGAGCAGGTGGCTGTTGCCGGTGGAGTAGAGCATGCGACCGCCGGGTTCGGCGACGAAGGGTCGCTCTAGCGCATCGGCGACCCAGTTCGAGCTCGCCACCCAGGCGCCGTAGTTACCGCCGGAGGTGCGTTCCAGCCCAGCCTGCATCGACAGCAGGTTGCCGACGGTGATGTCGCTGACGCGTGGGTCGACGTCCGCGGGAACCCGGTCGCCCAGCAGCTCGACCACCGGCTGATCGACGCTCTCGATCACGCCACGGTCGATGGCGGCACCCACCAGGGCGGAGATCAGCGTCTTGGAAAGCGACTTGATGTTGGCCGTCTCGTCGGTCGCGTGGCTGCGAAAGCCTTCGTCGATCACGGTTTCGCCGTCGATGGCGACCAGCAGGGTGTGGCTGCGCGACAGGTCACGCGCGCGTGTCGTGACGTCATCGCGAGTGGCCTTGGGCAGAGCGTCTTCGGACAACGTGTCTGCCGTGACCAGCGGCGACAGCGCCGTCAGCATCAGGCTGATGGCAACAAGCCGCCAGCGAAACCGGGCGGCGACGGAAAAGGGGCGGAGAGAGCGGGAAATCGGCATGCGTTGAGTCTGGCGCATGCAACCGGGTTCTTCCATGCCGTCAGGTTCTTCCATGCCGTCATGCAGTGCGCGTCACACGGTGCCGGGCGTGGCGCGTTCGCGTCCGGCGTAGAGATGGAAATCGAGATAACGCAGGGCCACGTAACCGACGATGACGCTGGCGACGATGACCTCCAGCGTCGCCAGGCCGTGGACGATGGCGACATCGTGCGCGCTGAAACCTTCCTTCTGCATCCACGCAGCGGTCTTCGAAAGCGCCGTGGCACCGATCACCATGGGGAAGGTGAACGCCGCGTAGCCCGGGCTGTAGGGCAGGCGCAGCAGCTTGAAAAAGGCCAGATAGATGATCAGGGTCATCAGCACCGCGATGCCGCCCAGCAGCGCGATCATCAGCGGCGACGGTTCGGCCATCACGGTGAGATAACCGGCCAGCGACAGGCTGGCCGGTGCCGCCATGATGGCGATGGTCGGCTTCGCTGGATCGGGGATCTCGCCGGCGAAGATCAGCCGATAGATCATCACCGGCAGCAGGATGGCGTAGAGCCCCATGCCCAGGTAGAGCAGGCCGACGGCCAGCGGGTGCAGCGCCGCGACGCCGGGAACAGCCACATCGGCGACGATGATCCCTACCGGCGGTACGAACCAGGCCGGCACCATGTGGTGAAGCTCGAAGGCTTTGGCGCGGTGCGCCACGAAAGCAACGAGAAAACTCAGATGCAGCGCCACCGCCACCAGCCAGAGCGTGACCCCGGCGGCTGGCATCAGCCACTCCCCGGCGGCTTTCGACAACACCATCAGCGCCATGGCGAACGTCGGCACGACGCTGCCGACCACGGGGTGCGCCAGGTCTGCCCACAGCAGGCGAGGATGGAGGATGAACTTGGCGCCGAGAAGCAGCAGCAGGAAGGAGGCGACGGTCGCGCCGGCAAGCTGGGCGAACCCGCCGAAAGAGGCGAAGCTCTCCCAGCTCCAGCCCAGGCTGGAGATACCCAGCGCCAGGCCGGCCATCGGAGTGGGGGCAGTCTGAAGCCGCTGGCACAGGGGAATCATTGGCGTTCTCCTCGAGATCGGTGGAGACACCTTATGGCATTTAGCGCTATCGTTATATTTTAACTTTTTTCACCATTCGTTTTACGAAATTTAACCTCGGCGAGAGCGATGGCAATCACGTTTCGGCAACTACAGGTCTTCGTCGCGGTGTCGCGGGAGCGGACGCTGACGGCAGCGGCGGCGAGGCTGTTTCTGACCAAGCCGGCGGTCAGCATCGCGCTGGCAGAGCTGGAGAAGCAGTGCGGCCGCACTCTCTTCGATCGTCACCGTAACCGGCTTTACCTCAACGATCAGGGGCGGCGGCTGCTGCCAATGGCGGACGAACTGTTGGCCCGCAACGCCGCAATCGAACAGCTGTTCGACAACGACGCGCTCGGCGGGCGTCTCCATATCGGTGCCAGTTACACGATCGGCCATCAGCTGTTGCCGACGCTGCTGCGGGACTTCCGTCTCGACACCGGGCATCGGGATCAACGGGTCACCATCGCCAACAGCGCGGCGATCTGCGCGTCACTGGAGGCGTTCGAGCTGGACGTCGGGATGATCGAAGGCCGCGTCGCGGGAGAGCGTTTCCATGTGCTGCCGTGGCGTCGCGACCGGATGTTGGTGGCGGCTTCCCGCGACCATCCGCTGGCGCAGCAGGCCCGCGTTGAGATCGGCACCTTGGACGAGTTCGGCTGGTTGCTGCGTGAACCGGGATCCGGCACGCGCGAGCAGTTCATGCGTTTCATCGCGCCACGACTGCCGCAGTGGGAGCTGAGTCTGGAGGTCAACTCGGCGGAGGCGATCATCAATGCCGCCGCGGCCGGACTCGGGCTGACCTGCCTGTCGGCGCTGGAAGCGCATCACGCGCTGAAGGACGGTCGCCTGGTCGAGATCGATCTGGATCTGGAAATGACGCGGGAATTCAGCCTGGTGCTGCATCGCGATAAGTATCGCAGCCCGCTGCTCGAACGATTCATCGCGTTCTGTCTGGCGCGTGGCGACAGGCGCGATGACTGAAGGATCGAGCAACGACAGGCATGGCCCCTCGACGGACGTCCCGGGTGCATGACGCCATGAGCTCGGGGGCCGGTTCTACAAAAGGCGATCCGACGCCAGGTATCAGCCGCCGAGGAAAGAGGACATGGCTTTGTCGGCGACCATGCCGCAAGCCTTCTTGCCTACCTGCTCCTTGAGGTTGGTCAGGCTGAAGGTTTGGCCATTGCCGCCCTGCAGCAGTCCACTCAGGCCCTGCTGATAGCCGTCACTTTTCTCGGCCTGACGCTGGCCGCCGATCTTGTCGAGCAGGCTGCTTTTGACCTTGTCGGTGGTGCTTTCGGCATAGCCCTGATCCTGGCAGTAGCCGAGAACACCGGCCACGTTCTGCATGCTACCGAGGTTCATGGAGCCGGAGCCCAGCGAGCTGAGCAGTGAGGCGCCACCGGCGGTACCGGTGCTCTGCGAGGACTGCCCGGACATCATTTCGCCAGCGTTTTTCTTGACGCTGTCGAAGCTGAAGGCCGAGGCCATCGGTGAAGCGGCTATCGAGGCGGTCAACAGGGCGGCGGACAGAAAACGAAAATTCATGGACTAAACACTCCTGGCTGAAAAAGAGACCCTGCAGACGAGGGTTCGGTGAAACGATCCGCGGATGTCGCCACTGGGCGATGGGACGCCACCCTAGCGATGTCCTACGCTAGGCACTGTTTGAAAACTGTTAGCTACGCGTCCCGGTCTTGCCTTCGCTCGTCGACTTTTCAGACAGCGCCCAGGGTAACCATGAGTGGCAGTGACGGACCTGGCGAGACGATTTTCGGCAGATCACATTGGCCGAAGACGACATCCCAAACCGGCGTCATGGTCTAGGCTTGGAGTGTCGGAAGGACTTCGACGTTCCCTCGATAAAGGAGATGTCATGATTATTACCGTTGGCGAATTCAGAAAATTGCTCGAGGAGTACGACGATGAGCTGGAGCTGAGCTTCAGCGGTCTGGAGTACCATCGCCTTGGGCGCAGGGGTGACAAGCACCTGGAAGTGGAATTCGAGGAAAAAATCTTCAAGGATAAGCTGGGTCACACCAAGATTTTCGACGAGAAGCATTGAGCGTGTGCGTCAAGTGCCATGGGCGGTGCTTCGCCGTGACCCCTTTTTCCGTTACGGTTACGCCCCATTGACGCTAGGGAGCGGCACGAATGGATGATTCAACCCCCACCACCCGGGTCGATGTGGTCATCGTCGGGGCCGGGCCGATCGGTCTGTGTTTCGCCAATGCGCTGTCGCGACAGGGTGTGAGTTCGATGCTGATCGATCGCCAGCCGCGATCGGCGATGGCGGAACCGGCCAGCGACGGGCGAGAGATCGCGCTGACTCGCGCCTCTCAGCAGATTCTCGATCAGCTCGACGTGTGGTCGCGGGTCGGTCCCGCCGAACGCGCCCGCATGCGTGCCGCCAAGGTCTTCGATGGTCAGTCGCTGTTCGCGATGCAGATCGCGCCGCAGGCGTCTCTTGAAGAGCCGCTAGGCTGTCTGGTGCCCAACCAGGTGATCCGGCGGGCCGCCCATGCGGCACTGCAGAATACCTCGACGGGCGCCGGCGCAGTGCTGTGGCGCGACCAGCAACAGATAGCGCGCTTTCAGGCCAACGATGGCGAGGTCGACATCGTTCTCGCCAGCGGCGAGCGGATTCAGACTTCGCTGCTGGTGGCAGCTGACAGTCGCTTTTCCACCACGCGTCGCGCCATGGGCATTCCCGCCCATATCCATCAGCATGGTCAGCAGATGCTGGTATGCCGAATGCATCACGACCAACCTCACGATCAGACGGCATGGGAGTGGTTCGGCTACGGTCAGACGCTGGCGCTGTTGCCGGTCGACACCCACTGTTCGTCGCTGGTGCTGACACTGTCCCCTGCGGCAATGGAGCAACAGCTGGCGTTGAGCGACGAGGCATTCGATGCCGACATCACCCGTCGCTTCGGCGGTCGGCTGGGTGCGATGCGCCGTATCGCAGAGCCGCATCGCTATCCGCTGGTCAGCGTCTACGCCGAACGCTTCATCGGCCATCGTCAGGCGCTGATCGGCGATGCCGCGGTGGGCATGCATCCGGTCACCGCGCATGGCTTCAACCTCGGACTGCAGGGGTTGTCACGGCTGGCGGAGCTGATCGGCGAGGCGCGCACCGCAGGACAGGATATCGCCTCGCCCACGCTGCTCAGGCGCTATCAGCGCGAGCAGCGTCTGGCGACGGCGCCGCTGTTTGCCGCGACGTTGGCCATTGTCGGGCTCTATACCGACGATCGAACGCCAGCCAAATGGTTGCGAAAGGCAGTGTTGCGGGCTGGTGAAGCGGCCTGGCCGGCCAAGCGCCTGATCGCGAGTCACCTGACCCGATCGATCGGCTAGCGGCAATCCTGCCTTACGCAGTACCCTCAGGCGCCGAGCGCGGGGCGAATCTCGGCACACGACGCCTTCTCAAACGACGCCGTTCTCTCTCAAACGACGCCTATCTCTCTCAAGAGGAGTTCGTATGGATCTTGCAATGGTGGGACTCGGGCGCATGGGCGCCAACATGGCCGAGCGTCTGGTGCGCGGCGGGCACCGCGTGGTAGGTCACGATCCCAGCGAGGAAGCGATGACGAAAGCGGCGGAGAAAGGTATCGAGCCGTCTGCATCGCTGGCGGCGGCCATCGACGCATTGCCATCGCCTCGAATCGTCTGGCTAATGGTGCCGGCCGGGACGCTGGTCGACAAGCTCATCGCTGAACTCGAACCGCTGCTGTCGAAGGATGACATCGTGATCGACGGCGGCAATTCGATGTACAAGGACAGCGTGCGTCGGGCCGAAGCGTTGCGCCAACACAGGATTCATGCCGTCGATGTCGGCACCAGCGGCGGCGTCTGGGGTCTGCAGGAGGGCTACAGCATGATGGTCGGCGGCGAGACGGCGATCGTCGAATCGCTCAAGCCTCTGTTCGAGAGTCTGGCGCCAGCGGCCGACAAGGGGTGGGGGCATGTCGGTCCCAACGGCGCGGGCCACTTCACCAAGATGGTCCACAACGGCATCGAGTACGGCATGATGCAGGCCTATGCCGAAGGCTTTGCGATCATGGAGCGCAAGGATTTCGATCTCGATCTGCACCAGATTGCCGACATCTGGCGTCATGGCAGTGTGGTTCGTTCCTGGCTGCTCGATCTGACCGCCGACGCGCTGGCGAAGAATCCGTCGCTCGAAGGCATCGCCCCTTTCGTGTCGGATTCCGGCGAGGGGCGCTGGACCGTGGCCGAGGCGATCGAGCTCGACGTCAGCGCCCCGGTGATCACGCTGTCGCTGCTCGAGCGCCTGCGATCCCGCGAGCAGGATTCCTACGGCGATAAGCTGCTGTCTGCCATGCGCAACGAGTTTGGTGGGCACGCGATCAAGAAGGGCTGATCCGCGATCCGCGGTGGCTGGCGCATCGTCGTTTTGCCACTTCCCTGTCGATCCTCTGTCGCTATCAGATCGACTTTTTTCACTACCAGGCCGGTCTGCCTTTTCTACCAGATGGTGTGTTGCGACGCGTCGATCGGCACAAGCCATCGGCGCGTTTTCGCGCCTCGGGGTAGCACCTTTTTACCCTTGACAGGGCGGGAGGCCGGCTACCATGCGGGCTCTACGAGGGTACAAAATTATCCACAGGATGTTTACAGAAAAAGAGCACATCTATGCTTGGAAAATCGCATGGCTACCATATATAGTGTTTTCCAGAAGCGGCGGGCACGGTCAGAAAGCGTGATTCCCACGTCGCCCAAGCCTGCACCATCGGTCATCGATGGCGTCTTTTTCTGTGAAGGATGGTTACCATGAGCATCACGATTTATAGCAAGCCTGCCTGTGTTCAGTGCAACGCCACTTATCGCGCTTTGGACAAGCAGGGCATCGACTATACCGTGGTCGACCTGACACAGGACGCCGATGCGATGCAGCGCGTCCAGAATCTGGGCTATCGCCAGGTGCCGGTCGTGGTCGCGGGTGAAGATCACTGGGCCGGGTTCCGCCCGGACAAGATCAGCACGCTGGTTGCCTGATCGGATCCTTTTGAAATTCTCCGGCTAGCGCGGTTCTCGATCCGCGCTGTCGATATCGCGCAGGGCGCAGGAGACCGTCATGGCTGAACTGGTCTATTTCTCGACCAAATCAGGCAATACGCGTCGCTTCGTCGAAAAGCTGGGTTTATCGGCAAGCCGGATTCCGCTGAACCGAAGCGACCCACCCCTGCGGGTTGAAGCACCCTATATTCTCGTTGTACCGACCTATGGTGACGGCGATCCGCGTTCTGCGGTGCCGGCGCCTGTCATTCGCTTCTTGAATGACGAACACAATCGGTCCCTGATTCGCGGCGTGATCGCCGGCGGCAACACCAACTTCGGCGAGTCCTTCGGCCTGGCCGGGCGAGTCGTTGCGCAAAAGTGTCAGGTACCGCTTCTCTATCGCTTTGAACTGATGGGCACCGTCGAAGATGTCCATCGAGTCCTCGCAGGAGTGACCGAATTTTGGAAACGCTCAGCCTAGATACCGGTACGGTAGCGCGACCCGCCGCCGGCGCCGAACATAACGCCAAGGCGCTCGACTATCACGCGCTCAACGCCATGTTGAACCTGTATGACGCCAACGGCCGTCTGCAGCTCGACCGCGATCGAGAAGCGGCGCGTCAGTATTTCCTGCAGCACGTGAACCAGAACACGGTGTTCTTTCACTCGCTGAAGGAAAAGCTCGACTACCTGGTGGAAGAGGGTTACTACGAGCAGCAGGTCCTGGATCAGTACGACTTCGGCTTCGTCTCGGCGCTGTTCGATCAGGCCTACGCAGCGAAGTTCCGCTTCCAGAGCTTCCTGGGCGCGTTCAAGTACTACACCAGCTACACGCTCAAGACGTTCGACGGCAAGCGTTATCTCGAACGCTTCGAGGACCGCGTCTGCATGGTCGCGCTGAGCCTGGCGCGTGGCGAGGAAACGCTGGCCAGGCAGCTGGTGGAAGAGATCATCCACGGCCGTTTCCAGCCGGCGACGCCGACTTTCCTCAACTGCGGCAAGCGTCAGCGCGGTGAGCTGGTGTCATGTTTCCTGCTGCGTATCGAAGACAACATGGAGTCGATCGGGCGCTCCATCAATTCGGCGCTGCAGCTCTCCAAGCGCGGCGGCGGCGTCGCGTTCTCGCTCTCCAACGTGCGGGAATCCGGCGCGCCGATCAAGCGCATCGAGAATCAGTCCTCCGGCATCATCCCGATCATGAAGATGCTGGAAGATGCCTTCTCCTACGCCAACCAGCTGGGCGCACGCCAGGGCGCGGGGGCGGTCTATCTCAATGCGCACCACCCGGACATCCTGCGGTTCCTCGACACCAAGCGCGAGAACGCCGACGAGAAGATCCGGATCAAGACGCTGTCGCTGGGCATCGTGATGCCGGACATCACTTTCGAGCTGGCCAAGCGCAACGAGGACATGTACCTGTTCTCGCCCTACGACGTGGAGCGCATCTACGGCGTGCCGTTCGGTGACATCAGCGTCACCGAGAAGTACGAGGAGATGGTCGCCGACGGGCGTATCCGCAAGAAGAAGATCAACGCCCGCGAGCTGTTCCAGACCATCGCCGAGCTGCAGTTCGAATCCGGCTATCCGTATCTGATGTTCGAAGACACGGTCAATCGTGCCAACCCGATTCACGGCCGGATCAACATGTCGAATCTTTGCTCGGAGATTCTGCAGGTCAACACGCCGACCGAGTACGACGACGATCTCGGCTATCGCCATATCGGCGAAGACATCTCCTGCAACCTGGGTTCGCTCAATATCGCCAAGGCCATGGATTCGCCGGACTTCGGCACCACGGTGGAAGCGGCCATTCGCGGGCTGACCGCGGTCTCCGAGATGAGCAACATCACCTCGGTGCCGTCGATCGCCGAAGGCAACGCCAAGTCTCACGCCATCGGCCTGGGACAGATGAACCTGCACGGTTATCTGGCGCGCGAGCACATTCTCTACGGTAGCGAGGAAGGGTTGGATTTCACCAACCTCTACTTCTATACCATCGCGTTTCATGCCATTCGGGCGTCCAATCGCATTGCCATCGAGCGCAATCAGCGTTTCGCCGGTTTCGAGCAGTCGACCTATGCCAGCGGCGAGTACTTCGACAAGTACACCGAGCAGGCGTGGGTGCCCAAGACCGAGAAGGTGCGTGGCCTGTTCGAAAAGAGTGGCATTGCCATTCCGACCCAGGACGACTGGCGCGAGCTGAAGGCCTCGGTCATGGCTCATGGCCTGTTCAACCGCAATCTGCAGGCGATCCCGCCGACCGGTTCGATCTCGTACATCAACAACTCGACCTCGAGCATTCACCCGGTGACGGCCAAGGTCGAGATCCGCAAGGAAGGCAAGCTGGGGCGCGTCTACTATCCGGCGCCGTACCTGACGGACGAGAACCAGGAATACTATCAGGACGCCTACGAGCTCGGTCCGGAGAAGATCATCGACACCTACGCCGAGGCGACGCAGCATGTCGATCAGGGCCTGTCGCTGACGCTGTTCTTCCGCGACACGGCGACCACCCGCGACGTCAACAAGGCGCAGATCTACGCCTGGCGCAAGGGTATCAAGACGATCTATTACATTCGTCTGCGTCAGGCCGCCCTCGAGGGGACGGAAGTCGAGGGCTGCGTTTCCTGCACGCTGTAAGCCTGAATCTGTTTGAACGCGCCGGGGCCACTCCGGCGCCAACCGAACGAGAGCACTCTCATGGATATGCCCACCTCTGCCGCCCGTCATCTGAACCGGGTCGACGCGATCAACTGGAACCGTCTTCAGGACGACAAGGACCTGGAGGTCTGGAATCGTCTCACCGGCAACTTCTGGCTGCCGGAGAAGATCCCGCTCTCCAACGACATTCCGGCCTGGAACACGCTGACCGAGCATGAACAGCAGCTGACCATCCGCGTCTTCACCGGTCTGACGCTGCTCGACACCATTCAGGGCACGGTCGGCGCGCCGGTGCTGATCGAGGATGCGATCACCCCGCACGAAGAGGCGGTGTTCACCAACATCAGCTTCATGGAGTCGGTTCACGCGCGCTCCTACAGCTCGATCTTCTCGACGCTGTGTACTACCCGCGATGTCGACGACGCCTATCGCTGGAGCGAAGAGAACCCGTTTCTGCAGAAGAAGGCGGAGCTGATTCTCGAGCGTTACCGCAGTGAGGACCCGCTGATGCGCAAGATCGCCAGCGTGTTCCTGGAGTCGTTCCTGTTCTACTCCGGCTTCTACCTGCCGATGTACTGGTCGAGCCGCGCCAAGCTGACCAACACGGCCGACCTGATCCGCCTGATCATTCGTGACGAGGCGATCCACGGCTACTACATCGGCTACAAGTTCCAGCGCCAACTGGCCCAGCTGCCGGCGGAGCGTCAGGAAGAGGTCAAGATCTACGCCTACGAGCTGCTCCACGAGCTCTACGACAACGAGGTCAAGTACACCGAAGCGCTCTACGACGACGTCGGTTTCACCGAAGACGTCAAGAAGTTCCTCCATTACAACGCCAACAAGGCGTTGATGAACCTGGGCTTCGAAGCGCTGTTCCCGGCCAGCGTCACCGACGTCAGCCCGGCGATTCTCGCCGCGCTCTCGCCCGGCTCCGACGAGAACCACGACTTCTTCTCCGGCTCCGGCTCCTCCTACGTCATCGGCAAGACGGTCAGCACGGAAGACGACGACTGGGCGTTCTGAGGGAAGCACTGACTAAATGTCTGCGCGGGAAAATCACTGCGTTGTGCGGTGCCGGGGCGCCGGTCCGATCGGAATCCTCACCTATACCCCATAGGCTCCGGATCCTGTGCTCCGTACGCCTTGTGCTTTAACCCGCTCGTCGATTTATTCAGCACTTCCCGAGCTATTGCAGCCATTCTCAATTGCGCCTTGAAGAACCGCTCCGACAGGAGCGGTTTTTTTATGCCTGTTGGCAGCGACGGTGCGAGTGGTGGATCTCATCACTTGCCGATTCGATGATTCACCCTTCCATGCTCACTGCACACTGCCTGCACGAAGCCACGAGATAGTGCTCCTGCACCGCGTCTCGGTGCGCAACCGGAGTCGAAGTCATGAAATTTCATCAAAAGTCACTCATCGCGCTGGCCATCGCCGCTTCCACCCTGTCACCGCTGGCCATGGCTGCCTCTACTGAACAATCCAGGCAGTCCGCGCCTCACGAGGCACGGATGACGCACGGCAATCCGCTCAAGGACGCCGTGGTCGCCAGCTGGCACCTCGATGAGGACAAGCTGGCCAGTCTGGCTCGGGCCGACAGCGAGTTCCGTGCCGGTCTTCAGCAACTGCGTGCAGACGCCGATGGTGCTGACAACAAGGTTGCGCCCGAGCAGCGCCGCGCCGCGATGGAATCCCTGCTCGAGCAGCAGCGTGAGCAGCTGGCGGATGTGCTGACCGACGAACAGTTGCACGCCTACCAGATGCTGGAGCGTCCGCTGCCTTCGATGATGCGTCATCACGGTGGTCCGCAGATGGACCCGGAGCGCATGACGGCGCAACTGGAGCAGCGCTATGCGCCGCTGTTCGCGACCTGGGATCTTAGCCAGGAGCAGAGTGCCAAGGTGCTGAATGCCGAGCGCACCTTCTTCGACGGGCTGCATCAGATGAAGCGCTCCGATATGAAGGGCGACGACCCATCACGGGATTTGCGCGGTGCGCAGTTCAAGCAACTTCTCGAACAGCGCCATAGCGCACTCGCCTCGGTGCTCGACGACGAACAGGTCACCGCTTTCGAAGCACTGACGAAGCCGCCGCGCGGCCCGAAGGGTGGCCCGCAGCATGGTCCGCAGTCGGAAGGCGAGGCACCCAAGGCTGGCTGATGCCGACTGTCCTGACGACACGAGCCCTTCTTCGGAAGGGCTTTTTCGTGCGCCGTAGCCTGACGTCTCCCGCAGCAGTTGTTAGTCTTTAGGTGGAGATACATCGTCATTCACCCTCTGCGATCGGAACCGTCTCATGGAAGATCAATGGCTCGCCTGGGCCAAGCGGCTGTCGGCCCTTGCCGATACCGGCCTGCATTACTGTCGCGACAAGTTCGATCGCGAACGCTATGAAGAGATCGCCGAGATATCGACATCGATGATGGCGGCGTTGGGCGATATCCCCATTGGCCGGGTGAATCTGGCGCTGGGCGAGGGGGAGGGGCACGTCACACCCAAGATCGACGTGCGCGCGGCGATCATCGACGACGGCAAGATCCTGCTGGTCAAAGAGAAGATGGACGGACGCTGGACGATGCCCGGCGGCTACGCCGAAATCGGGCTGTCGGCTGGCGAGAACACGGTCAAGGAGGTGTGGGAGGAAGCCGGGGTCAAGGTCGGGATCCAGCGCCTCTACGCCATCCGTCACAAGGCCAGGCATGCCTATCCGGCCGACGTGCTCGATTTCTACAAGCTGTTCTTTCTCTGCGAGCGGCTCGACGGGGCGCCGCTCGATCCCGGTCATGAAGTACACGATGCGGCCTACTTTTCTCCCCATGAACTGCCGCCGCTTTCCGAGCCCCGAGTCATCGCGCGGGACATCTTTGATGCCTTCGAATTTCACGCCGATCCCCGGCGCCCGGCGCTGATCGATTGAGAGAATCGGCGCTGGCGTTAAACCTCCTCGCTTCAAGGCGGTCTATTCTATGCAGGATGACATGCAACGGGGTGACGGGAGGGCCAATGAACGCACAGAAAATTCTTTCGCAAATCATGAAACAGGCCGGGGGCAGCGGGAAACCGTCCTCGAGCGGGGGCGGTGGTTTTGACGCCAAATCGCTGCTGGGCGGCGGCGCGCTGGGCATGCTGGTCGGCAGCAAGCGCGGTCGCAGCATGGGCGGCAAGGCGATCAAGTACGGCGCCCTGGCCGGACTGGGGGCGCTGGCCTGGAAAGCCTGGCAGGCCCATCAGCAAAAGTCGTCGGCACCGACCGCCGCGCCGAGCGGTGCCGATCAGCCGCTGGAACAGCTCTCCGGCGAGCGGCAGGAGACGCGCAGTCTGGTGATTCTGCGCGCGATGATCGCCGCCGCGCGTGCCGATGGCCACATCGATGCCGAAGAACGGGCGGCGCTGGCCGAGCAGATCGATGCCCTGGGCGCCGACGACGAACTGCATGCGTGGGTCGAGCAGCAGATGTCAGCCCCGCTGGACGCCGAGGCGATCGCCCGCGATACCGACTCGCCACAGGCGGCGCGGGAGGTCTATCTGGCCAGCGTGGCGATCGTCGACGAACAGAATCCGATGGAACGGGCCTGGCTCGATCAGTTGGCGGCCGCGCTCAAGCTCGACGGCGATCTCTGCCGCACGCTGGAGCGCCAGGCGGTAGCAGCTGTCTAGGCGGAGGCCTGACACCGAGCCCGGGGTTCGGCCTCGGGCTGGCGCTGCGTCAGGGTGCCGAGAAAGGCAGCGAGCGAGAGCAGCGCCACCAACGTGCCATAGGCGTAGGTGGTGGGGATCAGTCCCAGGTGCTGGGTCGCGATACCGCCGCACAGCGCCAGCGTGCTGGCCGACAGATAGCAGATCACGTAGAACGCCGCCATCAACGCCGAGCGTTCCGTGGGCGGCGCCAGCGGCATGACCACGCGCATGGCACCCATGAAAGCGGCGCCGAAGCCGATGCCGGCAATCGCCGTTCCCACCAGCAGGATCGCGACCGTCCTGTAGTAGACCCCCAGCAGCAGCCCGGTCATGCCGACGATGAGACAGGCGGTGCCGAGCAATACGGCCAGGCGTGGCGGCTTGGCGCGCAGAATCATGACGCTGATCCCGCCAATGAAGGGCAGCAAAAAGGTGATCAGGCAGCCGACCAGCGGGTTGTGAACGCCGCTGATCGTCTCTACCAGCGTCGGCCCCAGCGACAGCGAAAAGCCTCCCAGCGCCCACGATGAAACCACCGCCGGGATCACCCGGAACAATGGGTCACGCACGGCCGGCGGGATCGTCGCGCGGGGGCGGAGCGCTGCCAGCGCACCGGGGCGTGGCGTCACGCTCTCCGGGATCCGGCCAAGCCACAGCCCCATCACCACGAGCAGCACGATCAGTACGCCGTAGACCAGGCGCATGGGTGCCGGGGCGTACGTCACCAGAATGCCGGCGATCAGCGCACCGATGCCCATCCCGGACAGCGGCGCGATACTCGCCAGTACCGGGCCGCGGGTGTGGTCGCTGTCGAGCATCGCCGCGGCCAGTGCGCTGGTCACGATGCCGGTGGCCACCCCCTGCAGGATCCGGGCCGCCAATACCCACATCAGCCCGTCGGCGACCAGAAACAGTCCCAGCGACAGGATTTCGCCGACGATGGCGACGGCCACGACGGGGCGACGGCCGATGTAATCGGACAGCGAACCGGTCGTCAGCAGCGCCAGCAGCAGGGCAAACACGTAGCTGGCGAACACCAGCGTCAGCCAGGTGGTCGAGAAGTGCCAGGTGTTCTGGTAGATCCGATATAGCGGTGTGGGCGCGCTCGAGGCCGCGAGGAACGTCACCATCAGTACAGCGTAATAGACCAGCGAACCGAGCCGGGGAGCCGGATAGACATTGGTCGTCGACGAAGACGCGGAAGGTGACATGAGAGAATCCATTAATGCTAAAATTTAGCGTTAGTGAAGTCTGAGCTTAGCAGGCTCATAAAGCAAATATTTTGCGTTTGGGCTTTTTCGTTTCTCGTGCCGTTTTTCGTCTAGTGGATAGCCATGCCGATCAAGGAAGCCGTCAGACCGGGCGGACGTAGCGCCCGAGTACAGGAAGCGGTCCATCAGGCCGTGCGCGAGCTGCAGGCCGTAACGTCACGCGATGACCTGACGGTACCGCAGATTGCCGAGCGGGCCGGCGTCACGCCGTCGACGATCTATCGCCGCTGGGGCAATCTCGCGGAGCTGGTTGCCGACGTCTCCGTCGAGCGCATGCGCCCCGATGACGATCCCGTGGATACCGGCACCCTGACCGGCGATCTGCAGGCCTGGGGCGAACAGTATCTCGAGGAGATGACATCGGTGCCCGGGCAGCGCGCGCTCAACGACGTCATGGCCAGCGCCGACTGCGAGCGTCGGGAGCGCTGTTACCGCTACAGCGAGTCGCTCATGAACACGCTGCGGGAGCGTGCCCTGGCTCGCGGTGAATTCGCGCCATCGGTGTCGCAGCTCATCGATGGCGTGGTCGCGCCGATGACTTACCGCCTGCTCTACGATCGCGAGTCGGCGACTGTCGACAATCTGCGAGGTTGGATTGCCCACACCCTGAGCAGTGCGCACTTCAGGCAGCGCCAGGACTGAGGATCAAATCAGCCTGGCCGCCACCAGCAGGTCAGCCACCGACTGGAAGGTTCCGTCGGGTATCGGGTCGCCGTTGCCCGCACGAGTGGCGATGCGCTGGGCCAGCACCGCATCCGGCGCTCTCGGGATGTGGCGCGGATCTGCACTCGCCAGTAACCCGGCGGCCTGTTGCGGGTTGGCCTTGCAGGTAACCAGCGGCACCGGCGTTTCGCCGCGCACGTAGCGAATGCCGACGAGCCAGCCGTCTTCCGTCCCGATCATCATCGACGTGTGCTGCACGCCGACCTTGGCGTTGAGTTGATGCATCTCGCGGCGCCGCTTGCGACGCTCCTGATTCATGGTGGGATCGCCTTCCTGATCCTTGCGCTCACGTTTCTGCTCGGTCTTGGTCATGCGCTGATCGCGCCGAAATAGCCAGCGCTGAAGCATCACGTCGAAGCCCCCCACCAGCAGGAACGCGATCAGTGCGGTAATGACCAGCGGCTGCAACAGGTCGATGAAGGTGCCCTGAATGCAGCTGAAACCGCAGCTGGAAGACTCCATCAACGACTGCAGACCGAGTCGATAGACAACGATCAGCGCCACGCCCAGCGCCACCATCTTGAACAGCGACTTGAGAAATTCGGTCAGGCCGCGCACCGAGAAGATGCGCTTGAAACCCTGGACGGGATCGATCTTCTCGGGTTTGGGCAGCACCGGTTCCGTGGCGAAGACGAACCCTTGAGAAACCACGAGGTTGGTCAGCACGATGATCAGCAAGGTCAGAGCCACCAGCGGTACCACCGAGAGCAGCAGCACTTCACCGGCCTCGGCCACCAGGCGTGGCCACAGCGTGTCGAAAGGCTCGGTGTAAAGCCGGGCGGTCATGTCGAGCAGACCCCGCACGCGAGCGATGATGTCGCTGGCGCTGACGGCGATATAGAGCGTACACGCCAGCAGCACCATGGCAGTGACCAGGTCCGCGCTCTTGGAAACCTGGCCTTTCTTGCGCGCATCGCGAAGCTTCTTCGTCGACGGCGGTAGTGTCTTCTCTTCGCTGGGTTGGTCGCTCATGCGCTCAGGGTGTCGTGTCAGGCCCGTCAGGCCATCTGGGTATCGAGATTGCTGCCGTCACCGGCATAGTCCTCGTGGTCGAAATCGTCCCAGCCGTCTTCCGGGAGGTGCCCTTCCCGGACGTAAAATTGATACTCGTCGCTACGGTAGTCGAAGATGCTCTCGTCGTCGGGCGCATCGCGCTGGCCGTAGCTCCGGACGTACGCTTCGAGGAACTCATAGCGATTCAGGCCATCTTCGGCCAGTAGACCATCCTCATCGAGAGAGGTGAAGAGTTCCTTGAGGTCGGCTTCATGTCCTTCCAGCGCGTTGGTGCGCTTGATGTCCTGAACGATGGAGAACGGCAGCGTCGCCAGCGTCAGGCCGGCGGATATCCAGAACAGCGGCCCGGTGGCGGCGCGGGCGACGGCAATGCCCTTGAGCGCCGCCAGCGATGATGCGCCGCCGGCAAGGCCGAAGGCGCCCGCCGCAACGGTGACGGCACCCTGACCGATGGTAGCGCCGTCGCCGCTGTCCGCGCCGCGCTTGATCATCAGCCCGCCGAGGGCGATATCCAGTGCCCCGGCGGCGGCGTTGGCGGCCCCATCCAGCACCCGCAGGAATGAGCTGACGGTGCGCGTCGTGGTCGTGGCATCGGGTAGGGCCGGGTTCCTGGCGTATCCATCCTCGATGCCCTGTACGATCTTGCCTGTATCGGACTCGCTGAGATCCAGCTTCTGACTCAGTTTCTCGCGATCACCCACCGGGGCCTCGTCGATGATCTGCTCGATATTCTCGACGAACTTGAGGCCCTTGCCCTCGGTGAACGGGCTGCCGCCGGCGGTGTCCCTGCCCCAGATCTGCGGCAGTGTCTTGTCCAGACCCAGCATGGCGTTGACGTTGGTGCCTTTGACCTTGTCGACGATGTTGCTGCCGAGATTGACGAAGTGCTGACTGGCACCCAGGAAGCTGATGAACTCCTTGGCGATCGCCATGCGCTCTTCCATGGTGTCGGCGAGCGAGCCGCCCTTGCCGGCCAGTTGATAGATGCCCGAAGCGAGCGAGATCAGCCCGCCGGTCGAGCCCAGTGCGCCGTTGCTGTTCAGCGTGCCGATCAGCGACATCATGCCGCCGTTGGTCTGCTCGTTGAGCGCCTTGTAGACGCCGTTCTTCATCAGGCCGTCGATGTCCGACTGGGTGATGGCGCCATTCTTCTGGAAGCGATCACCGAGCTCCTGCAGCGCCTTTCCGAAATTCTTCGCCGTCTGCTGATCGTTGAGATACTCGTTGACGAACTTGTCGATCGACTCCGCCGTGCGTCGTGGAATATCGACACCGGCACGCTTGAGCGCCGTCAACACCATCTTGACCACGTCCTGTGTCGCGGTTGCGGTGTTGGCATCGTTGATCCGATCGGGATTGGCGATCAGGTCGTCGAGATCGGTGATCATCGAATCGAGCTGCAGGCTCTGGGCGAATTCGGCCGCCTTGTCGCTCTCTTCGGCCGCCTTGTCGCTCTCTTCGGTCGCCGGGAACAGCGCCGAGAGCGCATTGTAGGTCCGCGAGATATCCTGCTCGGCGAGTTCCCCCTGGCCGCTTTCGCGCAGGTCGTTGATGTAGTCGATGTATTCCTCGCCAAACGCGGTCTCTTCCAGTCGCGAAGCGATGCTGTCCTTGTCGGCGACCTTGTCGATCGCGCCTTCCTGGGCCGCCATGTAATCCTTCTGCACGGCATCGGAGGCGAACAGTTCGCCGAGACTGGCATCGAGTGCTTCGCCATCGATGATCGACGACAGATCACCGCCGGTAACGTGATCGAGGCTCAGCCCCTCCGAGATATCGAGGCCGACCAGATCCAGGCCGTTGTCGAGTGCGCCCTGGGCGCGCAGGGCGCGGTAGAACTGGGCGCGCTCGTCGTTCTTGTCGATGCTGCCGTCCTCGATGCCCGCTTTCCAGTCGGCTACCAGGTTTTGCCAGGTCAGTTCGCTGACGGTGAGCTTGCGCGAGCTGTCGTCCGGGTCGGTTTCGCTGGTTTCCATCGACTGGATGTCGACATCGCTGAAGGCCGGCAGATCGTGATCGCGACGCGCCGTATCCAGCTCCGCGTTGTCGGACAGACGCTGGACGTTGGTCTCGCCGCCGTGCCTCGACCAGTAACCGTCGAAGACATTCTGGACCGCCTTGCCGTCGTCCCCGGCCGCGCTCCCGATCCGAGCGCGCAGGTCATCGTTGACCTGGGCGGTGGCATCCTGGCGGGAGACACCGTCGCTTACCTTGCTGTCGATCAGATTCTGGTAGAGCTGCGACAGCGTTTCCGAGCTTTCAATGTGCAGAATCTGGCGCGTGTCGGTCAACGTGCCGCCGGCCATCCCCAGGGCCAGCGCGTTGAGATTGTCTTCGTAGTCGACGTTGTCGGTCAGCGTGGTCTCTGCCAGAAAGCTGTCGTAGGCGTCATAACCGGCGTCGATCGCGGCATCCTGCCCACCATGACGCTTCCAGTAACCCTCGAAGACATCGAGACCCTTGTCGGCATCGCGGCCGTCATTCGTCAGCGCGTTACCGATACGATCGAACAGGGCGTCCTTGGCCTTGTCGATGGCGGCACCCAGATCCGGCCCATCGCCTCGCTCGCGTTGGGCATTCAATTCGGCCGAGACGAGACGCTGGAACTGGCTGGCAGCCTCCCCCGTCAGCGGTCTCACGGTGCGCGTATCGGTATCGATCCCGCCGGCCATCGACACCGCCAGCTCGTTGAGTGCGTTCTCGTAGTCTTCGCTACCGGGCAGCAGCGGATCCTTGTTGCCGCCGTTGCTGGTGCTTTCGGCCAGACGGGTGGCGATACCCAGCGCGGAGGAGAAGGCGGTGCCGAAGCGAGACGACGGTGAATGCTGCTCGAGAGTGTCTGCGTCCTGACCAATGCGCATGGCTTTCTCCTTCCGACCGGGTTCGAGGATGGAAGGCCAGTGTGGAAAGCGGGTATGACGACCCGATGGCAACTTGGCAACGCCGTGTAACTCTGTGTGTGGATTCGATGCTCGCAGGGCCGGGGCGTGATCCGCCATCAGCGCATCGCACCAAGAATGGCTTCGAGTCGATCCATGTTGAGGCTGACGACGTCCAGCTGATCGATCATCAACGGGATCAGGAAGACTACGTAGATCAGCATCAGGAAGGCGAACAGCAGGTTCTTGATCGGCAGCGACAGGTCGAAGGCGTGAAGGTTCGGCGCCATCCTGGCGACGTAGGCCAGCATCAGATCGGCGATCAGCAGTGCGATGACGAGAGGAGCGATCATCAGCACGCCGATCTGCATCACCTGGTCGAGCAGACCGAGCACGGCCAGGGCGGAGGTTTGCGACAACAGCGGGACGAATTCCACGGCCGGCCACAGCGCGTAGCTACGATAGAACCCGTCGAGCAGCAGCATGAAGCCACCGGTCATGAAGAACAGTGCCAGCAGCGTGATCGTCATCAATGTCGAGGTCACCCCGGACTCGGTGGCCCCCATCGGGTCGACGATCTGGGCCATGGTCGAGCCGCGTTGCAGATCGATCAGTTCTCCGGCGACCTCGGCGGCCCAGAATGGCACACCGAAGACCAGCCCGATCGCCACGCCGATCAGCAGCTCCTTGATCACCATGCCAGCGACGGTGACGGAGGAGAGCGACTCCGCGTTCACCATGGCATCGAAGAGCGGCACGATCAGTGGAATCGAGATCGTCACTGCCACGGCGGAACGGATCATGCCGGTCAGCCCCAGACGATTGAAAGCTGGCGTCACCAGTACCATGCCCAGCGCCCGCGCCACGCCGATGGCCGCCGCCGCGATCATTGGATAGGCGAACTGGGTCAGGAACTGGGCAAAATCGTCGTAATTCATAAGGGTCGTTCACAGGGCGTCTGGTACAAGGCGCTATTTGAAAACCGGCGAGCGCAGCGAGTTTTCAAGGAGAGACTCAGCGCGACCAGGCGGCAAAATTGTCCAACACCTGATCAGTAATATTGACGATCTGCCCGGCCAGCAGCGGCCCTGAGACGATCAGCACCAGCAGCACCGCCACCAGCTTGACCGCCTGGGGCAGGGTCTGGTCCTGAATCTGGGTCAGCGCCTGCAGCAGGCCGACCCCGAATCCGACGGCGATCGCCACCAGCAGCGCGGGCGCCGATACCAGCAGCACCGTCCATAGCGCGTTCTTCATCAACGAGAGGAAGATGTCGTCCGTCATCCTAGCCGCCTCCGTAACTCAGAATCAGGCCGTGCATCAGTCGTGACCAGCCATCCACGGCCACGAACAGGAAGATCTTCAACGGGATCGAGATCAGCGTCGGCGACACCATCATCATGCCCATCGCCATCAGCACGTTGGAAACGATCAGGTCGATGATCAGAAACGGAATATAGAGCAGGAAGCCGATCTCGAAGGCACGGGTCAGCTCGGAGCTGACGAAGGCCGGGATCAGCACGATCAGATCGTCGCTCTGCAGGTCCTCGCGCGCCTCGTCCGACCACAGCGTGCGAGTGGCATCGATGAAAAAAGCGCGCTCGTGCTCGCTGGCGTAGCGCGACAGATACGCCTGCAGCGGCCCGCGTATCGCCTCGCCGGCCTGCTTGATCTCCTCGACGCTGGCCAGCCCCGCCGAGCGCTGTTCGAATTCATGCGCCATCTCGCCCACCAGCGGCGTGGTGATATAGACGGTGAGAATCAACGCGATGCCATAGAGCACGAGATTGGGGGGTGTCTGCTGAACGCCGAGGGCGTTGCGGATCAGGAACAGCACCACCGATATCTTGAGAAAGCCCGTCATCGTGACCACCGCCAGCGGTACCAGGCCGATGGTGGCGACCACGATGATGATCGCGATCAGGTTTGGCTGGAACTCAGTCATCCCCGGCGCGTCCTTCCCCGAGCGCGAGCCTCTCGATCTGTACACCGATGGCATCGCCGATCGCGACCAGACGTCCACGCCCCATCGTCCGGCCGTTGACGACAAGGTCAACAGCCTGATCGGGGCGACGCTGAAGCGGCAGTACGCTGCCTTCGCCGAGCTGGCGAAGTTCGCCGAGAGACATCTCCAGGCGACCCAGCTCACAGGTCAGCCGCACCGGCAGATCGTTCACGCCAGCACCATTGATGTCAGCACCGTTCATGTCAGCACCGTTGACGTTGGAACCGATCGCCGTCTCGTTCTTGAGGCTCGAGTCATTCCGATCCCGGTCGGCGAGTGTCGTCTTGTCCACATCCGGTTCGGGTGGGGCGGTTGAGGTTTCGTTATCCACAGTGTCTTCGTCCTCATGGGTTGCCGTGACGTCGGGAGTATCAATGGCGCGCGCTTCGCGTGGGGCGCTCGGGACCGGGCGTGGAGTCATCCGCTGCAGCGGCTCGCTCAGGCGCAGTCCGGTTTCGTGGAAACGAATGCGGCAACCGAATCGATCGGCCAGGTTCAAGCGTGCCTCATCGGCCGCCGCGGCCTCGAGCATGACCATGTCGCCGGGGCGCAGGCTGCGCCATTCGCCCAGCGTCAGCGTCTGTTCGCCAGTCTCGACCCGCAGGGTGGCAACGACGGCATTGGCCGGGGCTGGCTCGGCCACGAAAGCGCGATCGAATAGCGGCAGCAGCATCTCGGCGGCGGAAAGCGGCAGATCGAGCGCCAGCGGGTGGGACTCATCACCGAGTTGGAAGACGACGCTGACGCGCATCGTGGGTTCCGACAGCACCGGTGGCGAGGGCGCCAGACGGATATCGGCGCCCAGCGTCGCTTCCAGTGGCTCCAGCCACTCGAGCCAGACCACTTCGAGCCACATCGCGGCCAGCTCGGGATCGACCTCGTCCAGGGTGCGCCGCCGGTCGGGATGCTGGCCGAGCCGATCGAAAGCACGAGCGCTACCGCTCAGTACCACCGACGTCTTACCCACCCGGATGGCGATCTTGCACGCCTCGGGGATATCCGCCGTGTCCGGCAGCAGGTGCAGGCTGGCGGCGCGGCCGTACCAGTCGAACGCGAGCGGCCGACGCGCCACGTGCAAGGCATTGTGCAGTGCCAGCCGGGCGGGATCGATCGACGGCAGGTCCGAGAGCGAAAGCGGTGCCGAGCGCGAGGATAGCCAATGGCCTGCAGGAGCAAGGTCGGAAGTGGAAGGGTCCGAAGCGAAGTCGATCGTCATCTCCGGTCTCCTCGGCCCGGCGACATCTCTTCCATCTCCAGTTCCGCCAGGCGCTCGGCATCGACGATCCGAGCGTGATGACGGTCGTCCCCCAGTCGCTCCAGCGCTTGCTTAGCGCGCCGACGACGTGCCCAGTCGGCAGCCAGGCCGTCACGTTCCTGTTCGGCGGCGCGAAGGGTCTGTGCCTGGGTCCGGCGCTGCCGAATCAGCGATTCGCGACGCTCGGCGTCATCGGCCAGCGTCTGTTGCCACTCGGCCAGGGCGTTGGCATCGAGCGGCTGGTGCTGGCCGGCCTCGAAGTGGGTCTGTTCCCGTTGAGTGGATGTGCGCTGGTGTTCGATCAGAGATGCTTCCAGCCTCTGGCGTTGTGCGGCAAGGTCGTGGCAGTGACGCTGACCCGCCGCCAGTGCCTCCTCGGCCAGACGCGTGCGCTGGCGCCGCAGTCGAATCAGACGCTCGAGCTGATGCGACGAGGTCATTGGGCGAGCTCCTTCAACCGCTTGAGTGTCTCCGCAAAATCGCTGTGGTCGTCCCGGGGCTGGCGCAGGAAGGCATCGATGGCGGCGTGTTTGTGAATCGCCTCATCGGTAGCCTTGTCGCTGCCCTCGCGGTATTCGCCCACCTGCAGAAGCAGTTCGACATCGCGATAGCGTGCCATCAGATCACGAATCTTCGCGGCATCGCGGCGGTGCGCCTCATCGGCGACGCTCTCCATCAGGCGGCTGCGGCTGGCCAGTACGTCGATTGCCGGAAAGTGATCGCGGCGGGCGAGTTCGGCGCTCAATACGATATGGCCGTCGAGAATGGCGCGGGTCTCCTCGGCCACCGGGTCCAGCGTACCGTCGCCTTCGGTCAGCACCGTGTAGATCGCGGTGATGGTCCCGCCGACGACACCACCGGGGCCGGCACGCTCGAGCAGACGGGGCAGGGCGGCGAACAGCGACGGTGGGTAGCCGCGCCGGGTCGGCGGTTCGCCGGCAGCCAGACCGATCTCGCGCTGGGCGCGGGCAAAACGGGTGAGGCTGTCGACCAGCAGCAGCACGTCGCGACCCTGATCGCGGAAGTACTCCGCCACGCTGGTGGCGACCAGCGCGGCGCGGGCGCGTTCGATCGCCGGCCGGTCCGAGGTCGAGACGACGCACACCGTGCGGCTTCGGGCTTCGGCATCCAGCTGCACGTCGAGCAGTTCCCGGACTTCGCGCCCGCGCTCGCCGACGAGGCCGAGCACCACCACTTCCGCGCTGCTGCCTTTGACGATCGCCGAGAGCAGCGAGGATTTGCCCACTCCGGGCTCGCCGAACAGACCCACGCGCTGGCCTTTGGCGACGGTATTGAATGCATCGATGGCGCGCACGCCCAGCGCCAGTGGATGTTCGATCAACTGGCGGCTCAACGGAGCCGGCGGCTCGGCATGCACCGGATATTCGCGCAGGGACGCAGCGCAAGCGCCGGCGGGTTGTGTAGGGCCAGCGGGTGTCGCTGCGTCGTCCAGCCACTCGCCCAGCGGGCTGATGACACGTCCGAGCAGGGCTTCGCCAACGCCCACGCCTTGAGCGCGGCCGGTGGCGATCACTTCGCTGCGGGTCGACAGGCCCTGCAGCTCGCCGATCGGCGACAGCACGGCATCCTCTTCCTCGAATCCGATCACTTCGGCAGCGATACGGCGGCCGCTGACAGGATCGCGGAGATAGCAGAGCTCGCCGATGCTCACGCCTTCGATGCTGGCATGGATCAGCAGGCCCCGAATCCGGCGGACCCGGCCGTTGACCTGACGGGTTTCGGCGTGGGTGAGACGCGCACCGAGTTTCGGCAGCAGCCCCTCGAGTGTCGACAGCACGTCGTCAGGGGGGGCCATGCTCATGCCGGCTCCTGATCGCGCGACAGCGCCTGATGGAGGGCTTCCAACTGCGAGTCCACGCCGATATCCATCACCGCGATCGGGCTGACCAACAGGCACTGACTGGGTCCGAGCTGGGCATCCGCCTCGACCTGATAGTCGATCGCCGCCGGTGGCCGGTCGGCAAGCAGTGCGGCTACGCGGGTTTCCAGTGCCGGCGCGACCCGAATACGGAGACGGTGCTCGTGGCGCCATTCGCTCAAGGCGTGGCGCACGCAGCGGGCCAGCAGCTCGGCTTCATCGAATTCGCCGAGGAGCCGGCGAACCAGATTCAGCGATAGTTCGGTCAGGGCCGGCTCGAGACTCCCCAGATAACGTGCGACGTCGCCCTGGGTCGTCGCCAGCAGCGCCGCGGCCTCGATTTCCCCATCGCGGCGACCCGCCTCGAAGCCTGCGGCGTAGGCATCTTCCTGCGCTTTCTGAACGGTCTCTGTCTGCCTGGCCGCCTGCTGGCGAGCCTGTTCGAGAAAGGCGTAGCCATCGATCCAGGCCTGCGCTTCTTCGGCGCGGAGAATGATCTTGCCGGGGCGGGGTGGAAGCGAGTTCATGCCGGATCGCCCCCTTGTCGCTCAATCCCTTGCTGCGCAATTCTGTGTCGATCACCCTCTTGTCGATCTCGACCGGGTCGATCGCGCGAGGTATCCACTTCCTGATCCTCGGCGCGCGACTGCACGCAAGCTGCCGCCAGACGCGCGATCTCAACGGCGTCGTCGGCCGCGTCGGCATCGGCGCCGTCGTCCGCCAGTTGACCAAGCCAACTCAAGCGCAACCAGGCGCGCAGTTCGGCAGGCTGCGAATCGCCCCACGCCCGCAGGCAACGTCTGCCGTCGCGTTCGAGTCTGGCCTCGAACGCCTCGAGGTCGTCTCCCACCTTTTCGCCGACATGGCTGTGAGTGCGATGCGCCAGCGTCAGCGCGTAAAGATCATCACCGAGAAGCCGCTTGAGCGCTGCCACACGCGGGGCATGGATCTCCTGTGCCACGGCGTTGGCATGGGCGATGACGCCTGCGGTGCGGATACAGGCCGGCAAGGTATCGGCATCGAGCTGGCACAGCGTCCGATCGGCAGCATCCTGCCCAGGCAGGAGATCGATGGGCGCCAGGTCATGCCGGTAGCGCAGACGTTCTCGCAGACGGTGCTGGAAGCGCGGCTGGGACACCCATCGGTACAGTGTCGCTTCCGTAGCCATGCCGTCGAGGCTCTCGATCCAGACCGCCGGGTCGATGTTCACCGGCAGTGGCGCAGCGGGCGACGAACCGGCGATCGACTCGGGCGCGTTCGCTTTGCCAAGGTCGCGATGTTCGGCAGCCGCCGTCATGAGGGTGTCACCAGGGCGTACGGACGTTGACGACGCTGGCGCCAGATCAGCCAGCCCACCGCGCCGGACAGAATGACGACCGCCATGATCAGCAGACCGAAAAGCCAGCCGGCGCTGGCGACGCTGGCGGCCGGCATCGCGATGCCGAGGAAGGAGCTCATCACTGGCTGCGGCGCCGACCGCGTCTCTTCCGGTAAGTTGGAGACGACCGGCACCACCGAGACCTTGTCGTAGGAGAGCCCGGAGATGCCATTGGCGACCAGCGTCTTGATCTGAGGAATCAGCGGATCGATGTCCAGCGACGGAATGTAGCGCACGAAGACCGATGCCGAAGAAGGCGTGCTGTTCTGTTGCAGCAGGTCATTGTCCGGAAGCACCACATGGACCCGCGCCGACAGAACGCCATCGATCTGGGATACGGTGTGGGAGAGCTCCTGGCTCAGGGCGTAGATCATCTGAGCGCGCTCCTGAACCGGCGACGAGACCAGACCGTTGCCCTGGAACACCTCTCCGAGGTTGGCGAACTTGCGCTCGGGCAGGCCAGCGCGATCGAGCACATCGACCGCCTCGGCGAAGCGGTCCTCGTCGACCGTCACCTTCATCCGGCCTTCGTCTTCGGCCTGTCGACTGGCGGGGATGCCGTTGCGTGCCAGCGTTGCCACGATGACGTTGGCCTCGCGCTCGTCGAGACGGGTGTAGAGATCGGTATCACAGGCCTGCAGCAGCAGCGCCATGAGAACCAGCGTGATGGCCTGCAGCATGAGCCTTGAGCGGCCCGGAGGCCTACGCTTTCCGCTAGCGCGTCGATCGAGAGACAAGTGTCATTGACCTTTGAGCAGAGTGTTGGCCGAACCGGAAACCTGAGTGGCACCGCGCACCACCATGGTGGTTTCGATGGAGTGGTCGAAGACCTGGCTCAGCGAGTCGACGACCCGGGTCATCTTGTCGTCGCCGAGCGCGGAGGGGATATCACCGGCATCGGGGGCCGGCGACGCCTCTTGTGTCGTCACCTTGGCGAAGCGGTCTGGCGCCTGGGTGTCCGATACCCTGGCCTGCTGCGCAAACGTGTTGACCCGGTCGACGAAGCCGTCGAGGTTGTCGATCAGGTTGGAACCCAGTTCGCCGGGGCTCGCGCCGGCGGGAGCGGCACCGGCCTGACTGGCCATGTGCTCGAACAGATTCTGCGATGCCAGCGCCTTGGCGCTCGTATCGGATGTCGGTAGCGCGGGTGTCGGCGTCAGGGCCCCAGCACTCGGTGGTGTCACGGGAGTCATCATTCACCTCATCATCTGGCTCGTGGCGAACGGCGGCAACCGACAGTCGTGTCGATCTCGAATGACGGTTGCCGCCAGCGATGGCAATTTTGTGTCAGTCCTCACCGCCCGACATGGCCTCGCTTAGAAGATCCTTCATCATCGGCATGAGGATCAACTGCCCGCCGACCTGGACCATTCCCTCGCTCATCGCCTCCTGAAACTGGGCATTGTCGATGGCGTCGTCGAAAGCCTGGGAATCGGTCGTCGACTCGCCAGTAACGTTGCCGTTGCCTACTGCATCGATAGCCATGTGTTGTCTCCTTCGGGTTTCGCATTGACCGATCGGCAAGTGTGCCATCGGCGAGTCATCGCGCAGCTCCCAGGAACGGCGCTTCAGAAACGGCCAGCCATGATCGATAACGGCCGTCTACCGCGTTTTCATCTGTCCGCAATGCTCATTCGCTCATTCGCTCATTCGCTCATTCGCTCATTCGCTCATTCGCTCATTCGCTCATTCGCTCGCCGTCGGCGCTGCCACGCTGCCGCGAAAGACCCTGACCTCTCCCGGCGTCGAGGGCGAGGGTGTTCGACGAAGTGATTCGACGCGCTGCGCCACCTCCTCGAGCCAGGATGGCGGGCCCATCGCCTCCAGCCGATCGCGGCCGTCGAGAAAGTCGATACTCAACGGTGCGCCGATCGCTGCCGCCTCGAGGTCGTCTCTGAGAAGCGGTATTTCCACGTCATCGAGATCGAAGCTGCGCCGGGCCAGCTCTTCACGCGCGGCAACGTGCAGCACGTACCCATCGAAAAACCACGCCAGGCCGTTGGACTGGCAGACCTTCTCCAGAAACTCCCCGGCAGTGGTGGCATGGATATCGCCACGCACCTCGCCGTCCACGGCAGCGCTGACTTCGACCGGGAGCGACAGGTTGCGGCCGAATTCCTGAAGCACATCGCGCACGCTCTGGTCGATCACCACATAGCGGTAGCTGCGTTCCGCCCAAGGTGCCTGCGCTGCCAGCGCGCTGCCCCAGGGGGCCGTCAGCATCGTCAGTAGCAGCAGGATGGCGGCTGACATCGATCGACGACGCCGATTTTCTACCCTAGCAAGATCGCGGTGACCGTTTTGCGGCGGCTTGTATCTCTTTTCGTGGCTTTCGCTTATGTTTTGTAACGGTGCGTCACGGTTCATTGACATGCCGTCTCGCCCCAAGCGACGGGTTCTCGGGTACGCTGTCTTCCCCTCTCTCTTGCTGCTGGACTGACTCACGGATGAAGGCATTTTTGACGCATTCTCGGATTGATGATTCTCGCGTGAAGTGCACGCTGACGGCACTCTGCCTGAGCCTTGTGCTCTCTGCCTGTGCGTCGACGCCTACCGACAGCAGCGAAGCCCGTCTGCTCAAGCTGGCCGACGATATCGATCAACGTGGCGATCACGCCACGGCGGCGGCGATGTACCAACGCGCCCTGGCGCAGAACGGTGCCTCTCCCGACATTCAGATTCGTCTGGGCAACGCGCGCCTTGCTGCCGGTGAGCCCGCTGCGGCCGCAGAGGCCTTTCGCGCAGCGTTGAGCGACGATATCGATCTGGCGCCGGCACTGCTCGGTCTGGGGACGGCGCAATTGCGGCTTGGCGAGCCCGAAAGTGCGCTGCGAAGCCTGTCTCGCGCCGCTCCCGACGTCGACAGTGTGGCCGGATGGAGCCGGCTCGGCGCTGCGCAGGCCCTGGTGGGGCGCCCCTCGCAGGCCGTCGAGGCGTTCTCCAGAGCCCGGGCGCTCGCACCGCGAGACCTGGATGTGCTGGCCAATCTGGCGCTGGCCGAGTCGCTGGCCGGTGATCACGCCGAGGCGATTGCCGCGATGCGCCAGATCACCGACTCCCCGTTGGCCGAAGCGCGTCATTACCGCAACCTCATTCTGGTCCTGGTGCTCGCCGGCCAGACCGATCAGGCACGTCGGATCGAAATTCCCGACCTGGCGATCGCGAAGCGTGAATCGCTGATTGCCAGCGCCGAACGCCTCGCCGCACTGCCCGGCGCTGCCGAGCGTGCCCAGGCGCTGGGCATGGCCATGGCCTCCTTCAACGAGCCTTGAGCGGGGATCGGGGCGGCCATCCGTCGTGCAGCTCATGTCCCGAGCCTTCACAGGCCACCGGTCGTCGCGGTATTGCCCATGGCACTGCGGGCTTCGTTTTCCAGCATGGCGCGCCGCTCGTTGGCACGGGCGCGATCATCGAGGCGCTCGCTGGCGGCCTTGGCGACCGGTCCCGCCATCGCCGGTCCCATGTCTCGACCGTGGGTCAAGTCCCGGGGATCGGCGACCATCAACTGAAGATTGAGATCGTTGGCGCAGCCCGGAGGGAGCGTGATCAACCCCTCGTCCTCCGGCTGCGACTGGCAGAGATTGGGCAGCGTCGCCATCTGCCCGACCGTGACGTCAGCCGATTGTGGATTGGCCACGGCCACCTGGCGATAGCCGCTGGTCCAGCTCATCGGCCCCATCGAAGACTGGCAGCCGGCCAGTAGCGTCAGCACCAGCAGCGGTGCCAGGCGTCGGCTCACCTCGGCCGACAGGATCAATACTCGAGACATGAGGGGTTCTCCTCGGTCATTGCGGTGTCTCTCATCGCCACTCGCTGTATCGCCACTCGTCTCATCGCAGGTAGAAGCCGAAGGGATCGTCGGCGCCCGCCGACCTCGCGTGCTGCGCCGGGTCATCTCCCAATCGCGGATCACGACTGACCCGGGCCTGATCCAGCGGCGTTCTCGGGGCCGGCGAGGAGGAGGGGCGGACCAGGTACGGCGTGATCAGGATCACCAGTTCGGTCTCGTTGCGCTGGAAGCGGCGTGACCGGAACAGCTGGCCCAGAATCGGGATATCGCCCAGCACCGGGACGCGCTCGATCTCGTTGGAAGCCTGGCGCTGGAACAGCCCGGCGATGGCGAAGGTCTGGCCGCTGCCGACTTCGACCACGGTGTCGGCCCGCCGCACCTGCAACGATGGCACGTCGTAGCCGGCGATCTGGACATTGTCGCTGGTCAGGCTGCTGACCTCTGGCCGGACTTCCATCGAGATGCGGCCGTTAGGCAGCAGCGTCGGCGTGCTCAACAGAGAGACACCGAATTGCTTGTACTGGATGCCTACCAGATCACTGTTGACCGGTACCGGGATCGGCACCTCGCCGCCGGCCAGGAAACTCGCCGTCTGCCCCGAGACCGTGGTGATATTGGGTTCGGCGAGAATCTGCAGCAGATTGTTCTGCTGCAGAGCCTGCAGCAGGCCATCGACGCCCTCACTGGTCGGCGAGCTGGCGATATTGCTGGTCAGCACGCCGAACGAGAACGAACCGTTGTTGATCAGCGCATTCCAGCTGATGCCGTAGCTCAGCAGCTCCTCACGGGCGACCTCGGCAAAACGCACCCGGATATTGATCTGGTTGGCGCCCTCAAAGGTCGAGCGG
The DNA here is from genome assembly GCF_003206035.1 of Salinicola sp. CPA57. Taxonomy (NCBI): domain Bacteria; kingdom Pseudomonadati; phylum Pseudomonadota; class Gammaproteobacteria; order Oceanospirillales; family Halomonadaceae; genus Salinicola; species Salinicola sp. CPA57. The sequence continues at coordinate 52,474 of NZ_PZJR01000013.1, read as the reverse complement.
TTGAGGGCGCCGCCGGCTGGCGACTGGGCGTCGAGCGTCGACTGTGTCGCCATGGCGCCATCGACCGAGGCGCTACTGCCATCGGCCACCAGCTGATTGCCGGCCATGTGTAGCCGGACCTGACTGTCGCCATCGAGCCCCCGCAAGGCCTGTCGGGCTTGCCCATCGCCGTCGCGGACCAGCAGGCGCAAAGACGCCTGGCTCTCGTCGTCGGCGCCGAGGGCGATCAGATTGGTATCGCCACTCTGCTTGCCGAACAGGTAGATCACACCGGGGGAGACCACCTGCACATCGGCGATTGCCGGGTTGGCGACGAACACCGAAGCGACCTGCCGATCGAATCGCAAGACACGCCCCTGGCCGGTCTCCAGCGTCATGGCTCCGCCCGCATCATCGATGGCGACGTCGCCGCTGGCGGGCAAGGCGACAACGGTGATCAGCAGGATCAACAATTGCGTGAGGAGGCGCACGCTCGTCTCGATGAAACTCGCGCCGGAGATTGCGCCTGCTTTCATGAAGCTTTCTGCCACTGTGTCACGAGCGTATTCCATCCCTGTCGTTGTCCATCGCTGTCGTTGTCCATCGCTAGTTGCGTTATCGCGGCTCGGCAACGCGCGCGTAGTCGAGCTTCGACACCGGAATCCAGAGTCCTGTCATCATGTTACGGCTTTGTCAGCGCTTTCTGTCACTTTGTCAGCGCTTTTTATCCCTTTGTCTGAGCCTCGGTCTCTCTTCTCGGCGTCGGCTTCGGCAGCCGTACCTGGGCGATGGCCTGAAGACTGAATTCGGGGGCGATTTCGGTCCAGGCCATGGCCGCGAGGTCGATCTCCTGTTGCTTGAGCCATTGTTGCAGCGACGCGCGGACGTCGCCGGCGACCACGACGACCGGCTGCAGGTCGTTATCGAGAGCCGCCAGCTGCTGTTGGAACCAGGCGCCTAGCGCTCGAGACAGCGGTGCCGGTAACCCGCTGCGCAGCGGCTGATCCTCGGCATGCCGTTGGGCGGCGCGCAGCGCTTCTTCCAGCGGTCGGGTGGCGACCCAGGCCGGTAGCACTCTGTCGCTCCGTGCATGGCGGTGACAGATTTGGCGCGCCATGGCAACGCGGATGCGATCGGCGAGCCTTGCGCTGCTGGATTCCTGCGGTCCCCAGGTCACCATCGCCTCGAGAATGGTGCGCATCGAGCGGACAGGGACCCCTTCGTTGACCAGGCGCCGCAGGATCTCCGCCATCTTCTGCAGCGAGACGACGCGAACCGCTTCGGTGACCAGTTCGGCGTAATCCGTTTCCATTCGGGCGAGCAGCGCACGCGCTTCCTGAATACCGACAAAGTCACCGGCGTAGCGCGTCAGCGTGCGCTCCAGGCAGTGCTCCAGTACCTGATCCGGCGTGCGATAGCGTATGCCAGCATCAAAGAGTGCGGTGCCAGCGGAGGCCGGTAGCCACTGCCAGGTGCCGCGGCCGACCAGCGCCGGCTCGGTTTCCGGCGTCAGCTCGAGGAGCTCCAGTGTGCTGGCGTCGTCATCCAGCAGCAGCCGAGATGCCGCCAGCTCGCCGTTGAGCACCGGCACTTCGTCCAGTTCGACGGCGAAGCGGCGGGCGGCAAGGCCCGGCTCGATTCTCAGTCCGACCGAGGGAATGGCAATTCCCAGGTCGCGCTCGACGCGCTCGCGGGCGGCCTGCACGCCTTCCCGCAGGACATCCAGCGATAGCGTGTCGGCCAGCCCGGCACCCAGGCACAGCATGACGCGATGTTGGCGGGGATCGTCATCGGCCTGCCGGGAAGAGGCGTCGCCCTGCGACTCGGCGGCGGCATCACCGGAGGTCGACGATGCGCCGTGGTCGGCATCGGTGTCGCTCTGATCGGCTTGCTCGGCCGCCTGCTCGCGCAGATGGCGTCGGCGCAGGAAGTAAGCGGCGCTGCCCAGCAACCCCGCCAGGGCCAGGAACACGCCGGTGGCGAAGCCCGGCACGAAAGCGGCGCAGAACAGTACCGCGGCGGTCAGGCCCAGCGCTCTGGCGTTGCTACCCAACTGGCCGACGATCTCGCTACCCAGGTCGCTGGCATTGTCGGAACTGACGCGGGTCACCACGGTGCCGGCGCCGATCGAGATCAGTAGCGCCGGGATCTGGGCGATCAAGCCATCGCCGACGGTCAGCAGCGAGTAGGTTTCCACCGCATCGCCGAATGGCATGTCGTGCTCCAGCATCCCGATCAGCAAGCCGCCGATCAGGTTGACGAAGAGAATCACCAGCCCGGCAATGGCGTCGCCCTTGACGAACTTCATCGCCCCGTCCATGGCCCCGTAGAGCTGGCTTTCGCTCTCCAGCAGCGAGCGTCGCCGGCGAGCCTCGACGTTGTCGATGTCGCCGTTGCGCAGTTCGTTGTCGATGCTCATCTGCTTGCCGGGCATGGCATCGAGGGTAAATCGGGCGGCGACCTCGGCGACGCGCTCCGAGCCTTTGGTGATGACCAGGAACTGGGCCACCGTGATGATCAAGAACACCACCATGCCGATGACGACTTCTCCGGCAATGACGAAGTTGCCGAAGGCGTTGACGATCTGGCCGGCATCGCCTTCGAGCAGGATCAGCCGGGTCGTGGTGATCGACAGGGCCAGACGAAACAGCGTCGCCAGCAGGATGATCGGCGGCAGCGAGGAGAACTCCACCGGGTGCGAGATGTAGAACGCCACGATCAGAATCAGCAGACTGAAACCGATGTTGATGCCGATCAGCGCATCCACCATGGCAGTGGGGAGCGGAATGATCATCATCACCACTGCCAGCACCATGAACGCGGCGATCACCACGTCGCTGCGCTGGGAGGCGCGGCGGGCCAAGGTGTTGAGGCGACCGAGAAACTTGTTCATGGCGCGGATTCTCCGCAGGCGGTGTCATCGTGACGGCGCTGTTCGAGGTAACGCTGGAAATGACGTCGGGCCAAAGCGCGCTCGCCGGTCAGCCATTCGGCACGGCTGCGCAGCAGGATCAGCGTGGCGTCGTGTTCGTGGTTCGCCTCGAGCCGCGCTATCACGTTGAGCGCGCGCGCGCCATTGCCGCTGGCCAGAAACCCCCGGCATAGCGCGCGCAGAACGCCGGCGTGATCCGGCGCCATGCGATTGGCGATCAGCAACATGACCATGCCGCGTCGAGTCTGGCCGCTTTTAAGATAGAGATGGCCCATCAGGTGCAGCAGATCGACGGCGTCGCGATCGTTGACCGAGCCAGGGGACTGGTTCAAGTGAAACGCTCCTCGTCGAGATCGTCGCCTGCCGGGGCGAGTGTGGCGTCGGTCAGGCGGCTCTCCCAGGCCTGACGCCAGTCGAGTTCTTCACCCATGATGATCCTGGCCGTGGAGACGGTGTCATCGTCTGCATCCATCGAGGGCAGGACACTATCGATCACATGCTGAAGGAGTTCGATGCTGCGCTGATTGTCGTAGCTGCGAGCATCGTTGGCCTCGGGGCTCGCCAGGGCATCGAGGCGCTCGGCCAGGGCGGGGCGGTCGGCGTCGCGTCCTCGGGCCTTGCTGGCCGCGCGGGTGAAAGCCTCATCGCGGGCCGCGATCCTGTCGGCGTGCCGAGTCGATGTGACCTCGACGCTCGTGGCGCGATGGCGATCATCGGGAATCGGTCGATCGGTGATCTTCATGAGGCGGTAGCCAGGTCAATGCATCAATCGTGGTTGTCGTTCAGAGCGTTAGCGCGAACTGGTCGTCACCGCGACGCAACAACACCTGCTCGGGTTGAATGGCGGAAATCACCCAGCCCGATGCCAGCGCCGCGCCGGGATAGAGCCGTTTTCCCCGGTTGTCGATGACGTAGGGGTTGGTTCCAAGCCAGACGGCTTGCAGTTTCAGGTCGGGCCGGGCAGGAGCCACTCGTGGCCGCGCGGTGTTGAGCAGCACCTGGTGGCTTCCGAAGTGCTGATCGAACCAGCGCTGCGTCTGATGCCAGGCGTCGACCTGATTCGCGGCGTAGTCACCGGACACGCTGAGATAGGCGCCGTGGTCGGTCACGGAGAGCGAGGCGAGACCGGCATCGGCCAGGTGCTGGCGCAGCGCTTCTGCCTGGCCCGGGCGCGCGTCGGCTACCATCTGGCTGACCCCCTCGAGCACCTGTGGATCCAGCTTGGCCCTGAGGGGGTAGCCGCCGATGTTGGCACCCGCCTGATTGACGTCGATGAATTCATAGACCGCCAGCACCCCCAGCGTCGCCACGAGAGCGAGCATCGTCGCGCCACGGTTAAGGGAGGTTCGCCAGCGTGGCGACAACGGCGGTAGCCTGGGCAGCGTCGGCATTATCGCGGGTGCCTCGGGTCGCGATAACGTCAGCGTCACGCCACCACAGCACAGTTCTGCGGGGAGCTCGCTACGCAGCCCAGTGCCTTGAGTGACGGTTCGACCGTTGATGACGATATCGCCGCCGACGGCCTCGACGGCCATTTGCCGGCCGTGAAAACGCAGCACCAGGTGCTCTGGCGCTATTCCGGCGTCGCTGAGCAGGACGTCGGCAGTGTCTTGGCTGCCGATCCGACAGACGGTGTCGGTCAGATCTACCGCGGCGCCACGATGCAAGCCGGCGGTAACGGTGAGCGTCGTAACGATTTCGCGTGCCGACGCCAGAGAGGAGGTGACGGATTCCATGCGGTTAACTCGCTAATGTCGTACGAAGCAGTGAGAGATCCCTTGGCTATTCGTGCCGCAATCACCGGGCGGATAGCCAAGAAAACTCCGAAGAACGGTATCCTTTTCGCCACTCGACCTGGTCGCCTCGATCGCGAGGGCCACGACGCAAGGTGTGGTCGATAGGGCGTCGCGGGCAGCGTGGCGCTCCCCGCGACTTTCCGCATCAGTTCTGCGGGCGCTGCTTGGTCGCGTCGAGCATGGTTTTCTTCTCGGTCGTGACCTTGGTGATTTCCGCGGATTTCTCGATTGCCTGATCGAAGACTGCCTTCAACTGACTGATGGAAGAGTCAGCGCTGTCATTCGAAGTTGACGGATCGATTGCAGGAGTATCAGCCATGGTATTTCTCCTAATAGCGTGAGATTCAAAGTCCGCAGTATCCGCGGCTCGACAAAGAACGCCAGAATGATTCCCAGCTCTCGGCGAATAATCAGGAATCCAATCTAACAGGATCAAGACTACTGGGTAGCCATGACATCGCAGCGGCCAGGAAGTAAAACTTTGATGTGTTGTGTGTTTTTGAGTAACCAAAAGAAATCCTAGGATATTCTTCAAGTGTCTGAAAATTAATATTTTTATCTTTTTTGAATGCTCGTTCAACTCCCGCTGGGTATGCAATAATTACAGGATATGACATTTAAATGAGCGTTTAAATTGCCTGTCGAGCCATCTATGCCGATTCCGATTTGTGGAATCGCTACCGAGTTTGTGCAGTAAAATGCGCAAATGGATGAATTCCTGGTGCGGGAAGTGACGGCTCATTTAAATAATCATAATTTTCTTAATTAGCAGAATTCATTTCTCGGATAGCTGTCTTTAATGGCAGACAATTGGCGATGGGGCGTGTCGTTCAATGGCGTCACTCGAGGATTTATGATCTGCACGAGTCGAGGGCAGGCGTAACGAGACATCCGTCTGAGGCCGTACCAATGCTCTCCCGTTGCCGCGTCGACCTATCGTTCTTGCCGGAGGCTTCCTGCCGATCGTCTGCAACCTCGTCATCAATGTCCAACCGACGTTAACTTGATTAACGTCAACGACACGAATTAACCGTGGTGAATTTTGTCTTTAAATTCAATCATTTATTGATGTTCGTGTGAGGCGTGTCTATAGTCGAACTCCTCCTTGGGGAGTAGCCGATCACCGCTGCGTCAAATGCTGGCGGTGATGCTCGTGTCAACAGACCCGGCAATGCCGTGGCACGAACGCCGAGTCCGGTTGGCGAGACCATGGACACCCGCAGCGCAAAGTCGGTCTTTGCGGGTGTCGTGGCGACATTACCGGCTGGACAAGACCATGAACCCTGCATCCCTCCTGTTGCTCGCTTTCGCCATGTCGACCGATGCCTTCGCCGCATCGATCGGCAAGGGAGCGGCCCTCAAGCGTTCGCGCTTTCCTGAAGCGCTGCGAATCGGCGTCATCTTCGGCACCGTCGAAACGATTACACCGGTTATCGGCTGGGCCATCGGCCTGGCGGCGACGCGATTCGTCTCCGAGTGGGATCACTGGATCGCTTTCGTGCTGCTGGGCGCGCTCGGGGCGCACATGATCCGGGAAGGATTCAAGACGGCCGACAGCGAGACGGATGAACAGGAGGCGCCGGCGCGTAAATCGGTCTGGCTGCTCGCGGTGACCGCGCTCGCGACCAGTATCGATGCCATGGCGGTCGGGGTGACGCTGGCATTCGCCGACGTCAACATCCTGGTCGCGGCAGCGGCTATCGGCATCGCGACCACGGTCATGGTGACTGCCGGCATCATGCTCGGACGGGTGATCGGCGCGATCATCGGCAAGCGCGCCGAGATCGCGGGCGGATTCGTGCTGATCGCGATCGGCATCGCTGTCCTCTACGAGCACCTGTTCGCCCATATGGGCTGACGCCCGTCATCCGGCCCACCAGCATCTGCCACGGCTGTTGAATCCGGGCACCGCTCGTTCTGGGTCGACGACTCGCGCGCTGCCGCCGCGCCCCGGCTATGCTTAACCGTGATTCCATCATGGAGTGGCGCCATGCCGTCCTCGCTCTGGCGACAATCGCTCGCCGATTTCCAGCACGCCGTTGAGACCCGTTCCACGCCGGGTTGTGGTGCCGCTGCGGCAGTCAATGGCTGCCTGGGATTGTCATTGGTCCTCAAGGGGGTGCGGCTGCATCGCGGCGAACCGCAAGCGGATCGGCAGCGTCTCGTCGCCGAGGGGGATGCGCTCCAGAGAGCACTGGCTGAAGCCGTCGACGATGACGCTGCGGCATTCGCCGAGTATCTCGAAGCGCAGCGCCTGCCGAGCGATACCGACGCCGAATCGAACCAGCGCGAGGGCGCCTTGAACCAAGCCCGCGACGCTTCGATCCGGATTCCGCTGGCGGCTGCCGAGCGGTGTCAGAAAGCATTGGAACTGGCGGTCGAGGCGCTGTCCCTGACCTCTCGGGCGATGCGTAGCGACACTCTGGCAGGTGCGACGATGCTCAGGGCCGCGCTGGACGCGCTACTGATCGGTATCGAGGCCAATCTCGAGGCGCTGCCCGATCAAGGCAAGCGTCGCGAGCTCGAGATTCGTTGTGGCGAGCTCCGCGATAGCGCCCAAGCCCAATGCCAGCGACTTGGTCTCGCCGGCTGATCCATTTCCCAGGCGCCGGCGGCTCAGTCCGGCACCGGCGTCTCGAAGGTGTCGCGCCGCCGGATCGACAGCGTCGTGCCGATCGACGCGGCAATCACCAGCCCGATCGCCATCCATTGCAGGGTGCTCAGCAACTGACCCAGGAACAGCAGCCCTGAGAGGGCGCCAACTGCTGGCTCCAGGCTCATCAGCGTGCCAAAGGTCTGCGTCGGCAGCCGCGGCATCGCGATCATCTCGAGCGTGTAAGGCAGCGCGGTGGAGAGCACCGCCACCGCCAGCGCGTAGGGCAGCACCTCGGGCGCGAACATCGCCGTGCCCACATCCAGCAACCCCACCGGAGCGATGACGACGGCGGCGATGGTGATGCCAAGCGTGGCGCTCTGAGCGCCGTTGATGGCTCCGGCCTTCTGTCCAAACAGAATGTAGAGCGCCCAGCAGACGCCGGCGCCGAGGGCGCAGGCCGCGCCATAAGGGTCGATCGGGTCGCTGCCGCCATCGCCCAGCAGCAGCAGGCAGATCAGGCCGAGTACCGCGAGTGCCACCCATAGCAGGTCCAGCCAGCGCCGCGACGAGAGCATCGCCACCGCCAGCGGCCCGGTGAATTCCAGCGCCACGGCGATACCCAGCGGTACGGTCCGCAAGGCCTGGTAGAAGAGGAGATTCATGACGCCGAGGGAGACGCCGTAGATCAGCGTCGATTTCCAGGCGCGACGGCTCAGCGGCTGGCGCCAGGGTCGCATGACGATCAGCAGCAGCAGGGCGGCGATGATCAGGCGAATCGAGGTCGTGCCGGTGGCACCGATGACCGGGAACAGCGACTTGGCGACAGAAGCGCCGCTCTGGATCGAGCACATCGCCACGATCAGCATGGCCACCGGCCAGATCCTGGCAAGCATTTCGCGCATGGCGACTGACATGACACCCCCTGACGTCTGCGGCATGATGGCTCGCCAGACGTTGCCATTCGCCGCTGGTGGCGAGTGGCATTCGACGAGAGCCGCGATTGTACGGATGGGCAATATATTGCACAAGTCTAACGAGCGTCCCGACGTACTGGTCCACGTGGCTGCCAATGTCAGGCGTCGGCGCCAGGCCGCGGGGCTGAGCCAGCAGGCGCTGGCCGATCAGGCCGGGGTGAGCCGACGCATGCTGGTCAATATCGAAAAGGGCGATGTCAACGTCAGCCTGAACACGCTCGATCGCCTGGCCGAAGTCTTGGGAGTGCTGTTCTATGCGCTGGTCCAGCCGCCCGATAGCGAGGACTCCGCGCGTATCGACGAGGTCGCCTGGGTGGGAGCGCACCCCGACAGTCGTGCTCGACTGCTGGCGAGCAAGCCGGCACGGCAGGAGGTCGAACTGTGGTCGTGGTCGCTGGAGCCGGGAGACGTCTACGAATCGGCTGCGGACGACGCCGGCTGGCACGAGATGCTGGTGGTGATCGAGGGGACGCTGACCCTGAACCTCGGCGAGCGTGAGGTGACGATCGAGGCCGGCGACTTCCACGTCTATCCCAGCGACCAGCCCTATCGCTATCGCAACGATGGGGCTGGTCGACTGCGCTTCATTCGCAACGTGGTGTATTGAGCAACGCTGACGGGCACGCCGTTGCTTTCCGGCTGCTGGCATAGCCTTACCAGCGGTGTGGGAAAGCCGCTACCTTGGGAATCCGTACTGCTGTCGCCACCGCGCAGGCTCGTCTGTCTTGCATTGGTTTTTCTGATCCCAAAGAACGGATAACAATATTTTAACGATGCATCATACGTCTTTAGTGTTAGGTGAAGGGCATCAATAACAACTTCACGCACGCTGGAGCCACAATGAGCACTTCCACCGACACGCTTGTGGTCGGCGCCGGGCAAGCTGGCATTGCCATGAGCGAACACCTGAGCCGACACGGCGTTCCCCATCTGGTACTCGAGCGCGATCGCATCGCCGAACGCTGGCGAACGGCGCGCTGGGACTCGCTGGTGGCCAATGGCCCAGCCTGGCATGACCGCTTTCCTGGGCTGACCTTTCCCGCCATCTCGCCGGACGGCTTCGTGCCGAAGGAAGAGGTGGCGGACTATTTCGAAGCCTATGCGCGGAAATTCGACGTTCCCGTTCGCACTGGTGTCGAGGTCACTCGCGTGACACCGAATCAGGGACGGCCGGGATTCACGGTGGAAACCTCTCAGGGCACGATCGACGCACAGCGGGTGGTCGCAGCGACTGGCGCCTTCCAGACGCCGGTCATCCCCGCCATCGCGCCTCAGGACGAGCGCTTCACGCAGCTGCACACGGCCGATTATCGAAACCCCGAGCAGCTTCCCGAGGGCGCCGTTCTGGTCGTCGGGGCCGGCTCGTCAGGCACCCAGGTGGCGGCAGAGCTCAATCGTGCAGGACGTCAGGTTTACTTGTCAGTGGGGCCGCATAACCGCCCGCCGCGGGCCTACCGCGGTCGGGATTTCTGCTGGTGGCTCGGCGTGCTGGGTGAGTGGGACAACGAGGTTCGCAGGCCCGGATCGGAACACGTCACCATCGCCGTCACCGGTGCGCGTGGCGGCTACACCATCGATTTCCGTGAGCTGGCGCATGCGGGCGTGACGCTGGTAGGACGCACCGAGTCCTTCGTCGACGGCGTGGCGCGATTCGCCTCCGACCTCCGCGCCAACCTCGATGCCGGCGATGCCAATTATCTGGCCTTGCTGGACGACGCCGATGCCTATGCCGAGCGCAACGGGCTCGACTTGCCGTCGGAGCCGGAAGCCCGAGTGATCCCGCCCGATCCGGATTGCGTCTCCAACCCGCTTGCCGAACTCGACCTGGCGAAAGCCGGCATCACCACCATCATCTGGGCGACCGGGTTCTCGCAGGATTATCGTTGGCTGGAAGTCGATGCCTTCGATGCGGATGGCAAGCCAAGCCACCAGCGCGGGGTCTCGAGCGAGCCCGGCGTCTACTTCCTGGGCCTGCCGTGGCTCTCCCGTCGCGGCTCCAGTTTCATCTGGGGCGTCTGGCACGACGCCAAGCTCATCGCCGATCACATCGCCAAGATGCGTGACTATCTCGCCCGCTACGACTCACCCGGTTCCGTCTCGGCGACGCCGTCAGCCAGCGATGCCGCGTCCTCGACCGATTCTCGTCCTCGGAGGGTCAGCTAATGCCGACGCATACGCGCATCCGCATGTTCAACACCCAGGAAACCTACCCCAATCAGACCCTGGACAACGATCTGTGCCAGGCCGTCCGAGCAGGAAACACCGTTTACGTACGCGGTCAGGTGGGAACGGACTTTCACGGCAATCTGGTCGGGCTGGGCGATCCTGGCGCCCAGGCCGAGCAGGCGATGAAGAACGTCAAGCAACTGCTCGAAGAAGCCGGCAGCGATCTTTCGCACATCGTCAAGACGACCACTTATATCACCGATCCGCGCTTTCGCGAGCCGGTCTACCGTGAAGTCGGCCAGTGGCTGCGTGGGGTCTTCCCGATCTCGACCGGACTGGTCGTCGCCGGTCTGGCGCAGCCGGAGTGGCTGATGGAGATCGACGTGATCGCGGTGATTCCCGAGGAGGAAGCATGACCTTTTCGATCGCGGCGCGCTGTGCCGAGACGGGCGAAACCGGCTGTGCGGTCAGCTCATCGAGCATCTGCGTGGCGGCGCGCTGCGCCTTCGCCGGCCCCGGCGGCGCGGTACTGACGCAGAACGTCACCAATCCGGCACTGGGGCCCGAGGGATTGGCGCTCATGGCACAGGGCCTGTCGCCGCAGGCGGCGCTGGCGCGGCTGATCGAGGGGGAGCCTGCCCCGCAGTATCGGCAGTTGCTGCTGATCGACGGTGAGGGCCGCACTGCCGTCCATGACGGTGACAATGCCCTCGGCGTGGTCGGCCGTGCCGATGGCCTCGACTGCGTGGCAGCCGGCAATCTATTGGCCGATGCCGAGGTGCCACGGGCCATGGTCTCGGCGTTCGAGCAGAGCGAAGGGCCGCTGGCGGAGCGGCTTCTGGTCGCCATGGAGGCAGGCCTGGCCGCTGGCGGCGAAGCTGGCGCGGTGTTTTCTGCCGGCCTGGTGGTGGCGCGCCCCGAGGCGTCCTGGCCCGTCGTCGACTTGCGCGTCGATTGGCATGACGCCCCGATCGCTGAACTGCGTGGGCTGTGGACGCGCTACGCGCCACAGCTCGAGGCCTATGTCACGCGCGCGCGCCAGCCGGATGCGGCGCCGAGTTACGGCGTCCCGGGGGATCAGTGAGGCAGACCCCGACAAACTTCCGAATTGACAAGAAAATGGGTGACAACATGTTGACCGAATCTCAGATCGAACAATTCCAACGAGATGGCTATCTGGTCGTCGAGAATGTCCTCAGTGCCAACGAGCTCGAAGCGCTCAATGTCGAGTTCAACGGCTGGGTCGATGAGAGTCGCGAGCAGACCGCGGCCTATGGTGAAACGCTGGATCATCGGCCGCGTTTCGACGTCGGTGGCGATCACAGTGCCGAGCACCCCTCGCTGCGCCGGGTGGCATCGCCGACCGAGATCTCGCCGGCCTATCTGCAGGTGGCGACGGATTCGCGCATGACCGACATGGTGCACGCGCTGATCGGGGCGGGTGGCGTGCGTCTCCACCACAGCAAGATCAACTCCAAGCTGCCGGGCACCGAGACCCAGGTGAAGTGGCACCAGGATTTCCTCTTCACGCCTCACAGCAACGACGATCTGGTCACTGCACTGCTGATGGTGGGCGAGGTGACGGCCGAGAATGGCCCGCTCCAGGTCATTCCGGGCAGTCACAGGCAGCCGCTTTATTCCCATTGGCAGGGCGGCCGCTTCACCGGCAGCGTCGACGACGATGTGGTCAGCCGCGAATGTCAGTCACCGGTCGAATGCGTGGGTCCGGCAGGTTCGGTCTGCTTCATGCATACCCGCCTGCTGCATGCTTCCGCACCGAACGCCTCGACGCTGCCGCGAACGCTGTTCATCACGGTCTACGCGGCGGAAGATGCGCTCCCTTACGGCGAGAATCCCTTGCCGAGTCAGCACCAGGGCATGTTGCTACGCGGCAATGAGAGTGGCGAGGTCCGCACCACGGCCAACGTGATGAAGCTGCCGCAGAAGCCGAAAGGAGCCTCGTTCTTCGTGCAGCAGGCAGGTATGGACGCCACGATGTGATCTGGCGTTATCGAACAACTGGTTAGGTAGCACCCCAACAACGATAAAACCCGGTGGAACGAACCATGAAAAAATTGGCAGCAGCAACGCTCTTGATCGCACTTGGTGCCTCGGCAATGGCGTCGGCTCAGGCGGATACGCTCGATGACGTCAAGGCGCGCGGCGTGCTCCGCGTCGGCACCGAGATGCAGTTTGCGCCGTTCGACTATCTGGAAAACGGCAAGCAGACAGGATTCAACAAGGCGGTCTTCGAGGAGGTCGGCAAGGCGCTGGGCGTCGAGGTCGGATTCGTCGACCTGCCGTGGCCGAGCGTTTTGCCCGGCCTGGAGGCGGACAAGTACGATATGGTCGCCGGCCCGCTGATCATCACCAAAGAGCGCATGCAGCGTTATCGCTTTACCGACCCCGTTGCCGAAAGCTCCGTTGCGTTGATGGTCCGTGCCAACGACGACGACATCTCGGCACCGGAGGATATCGCCGGCAAGACCGTCGGTGCCGGCAAGGCATCGGCTCAGTTGACGACATTGCAAGCCTATGCCGAGTCGCTCGATCCGCCGGTCGACATCCGGGAGTACGTCGACAACAACCAGGCCTACGCCGACCTGGCTGCAAGGCGTCTTGATGCCGTGGCGAACTCCCTGCCCAATATTGCCTATCTCGCCAAGCAGCGACCCTCGTTGTTCAAGGTCGTGACCCCGTCCTTCGGACCCAAGAGCTATTTTGCCTACATCGGTCGTGGCGATGACGACTCCCGACGGCTGATCGACACGTTCAACGATGTGCTGGCCAAGATGCGCGACGACGGTCGATTGGCCGAGCTGCAGGAACAATGGATCGGGCAGAAGATGGACGTACCCGATCATCCGGTGGCTGCCCAGTAACGGGGACATTCGATGTTCGATCTTGCGCTGTTGGTCCAGGGTCTGCCGCTGCTGCTGGCAGGCCTCTGGAACACGGTCTGGCTGTCGGCCTGCGGGCTGGCGCTGGGCTTCCTGATCGGGATCGGGGTCTGCTCGCTGAAGCTCTCCGAGCGAGGCGCTCTGCGGCGGCTCGGAGGCGCTTATATCAGCGTGTTCCGAGGCATTCCGCTACTGATCCAGTTGCTCTTCATCTATTACCTGCTACCTCGTCTGGGGCTCGATGTCCCCGCCTGGGTGGCGGCGATCGCCGGACTGGCCTTGTGTAGCGGCGCCTACCTGGCCGAAATCCTGCGGGGTGGTCTGCTGACACTGCCGGCGGGGCAGGTCGAGGCCGCTCGGTTGCTGGGGCTCAGTGGTCGCACCACCCTGACCCGAATCAAGCTGCCGCAGGCGTTGCGCGCCACGCTGCCCGCGCTGCTCAACGAGGTGATACTGCTGATCAAGGCCTCCTCGCTGATCTCGGCGGTCGGGCTGGCGGAGTTGACCCGCACTGCACAGAATCTCGCGGCCAGCAGCTTCCTTCAGTTGCAGTTCTATCTCGCCGCGGCGGCGCTCTACTGCGTCGTCAACATCAGCCTGGCGTTACTTGCCGGGCGGCTGGAACGTCGCTTCGCGAAGGGGAGAGCGTAATGGACTTCACCGTTCTGACCGATCATGCCAGCGAGATCGGCAGCGGCTTTCTCGTCACGCTCTGGACCTGGGGTGGCGGGGTGCTTGCCGGTGTGATCGCGGGGCTGGTCATTGCCGTGATCCAACTCAGCGCCGGTCCTTGGGTTCGTGGCGTGCTGCGTTGCTATATCGAGGTGATTCGAGCGACGCCCTTCCTGGTGCAGCTGTTCCTGCTCTACTACGGGGGGCCGAGTCTTGGTCTCTCGCTGTCACCCATGACCGCGGGCCTGGTCGGCCTGGGGATCTATGGCAGCGTCTACTTCGCCGAGATCTTTCGCACCGGCTTCACGTCGATTCCGCGTGGACAGCAGGAAGCGGCCGCCATGCTGGGGATGACCGCCTGGCAGATCATCTGGCGCGTACAGATACCGCAAATGCTGGTCCTCATCCTGCCGGCGCTGGTCAACTTCACCACGATCCTGGGCAAGGAGACGCCGGTGCTGTCGATCATCACGGTGCCTGAACTGACCTTTGTCCTCACGGGCGTCGGTGCCGAGACCTTCGCCTATGTCGAAACCCTGCTGGCGCTCTGTGTCGGTTACTTCCTTCTGGCCGAGCTCTGCTCTCGTCTGGGCCAGTGGCTCGAGCGCAGAGCCAGTCGTTATCTCACCCAGGGTGTGCAGCAACGACGCGCCCTCAAGCCGCGGGAGTCAGCCGCATGAATCATTCAGCAGCGAAGCGGGGAGGCGGCGACGTCATGCTCGAAGCCAGGGGCATGAGCAAGCGGTTCGGCGAGCATACGGTGCTGCAGGACATCAACCTGTCGATCCAGCGTTCCGAGGTCGTCTGTCTGATCGGGCCTTCCGGATCGGGTAAAAGCACGCTACTTCGCAGCCTCGCCTTTCTCGAAAATTACGATGACGGCGAAGTGTTCGTCGAAGGGGAGCTGCTGGGCTACGACCGCGCAAGCGACGGCCGTCGCGTGCGCTCGCGTCCCTCCCGCTTGAGCGACGTGCGTCGCAACATGGGTATGGTTTTCCAGCAGTTCAATCTGTGGCCGCACCTGAGCGTTCTCGAGAACGTCATGGAAGCGCTGCTGCGAGTGCGTGGAATGAAAAAAGACGCGGCCCGCCGACTGGCACTGGCGACGCTGGAGAAGGTGGGGCTGGCCGAAAAGGCCGATGCCTGGCCGAATCGTCTCTCCGGCGGGCAGCAGCAGCGCGTCGCCATCGCGCGTTCCCTGGCGATGTCGCCGGCCATCATGCTGTTCGACGAGCCGACCTCGGCGCTCGACCCCGAACTGGTCGGTGAGGTGTTGCAGGTCATGAGACAGCTCGCCGAAGAGGGCATGACGATGGTGGTCGTGACGCATGAAATGGGCTTCGCCGCCAGGGTCGCCGATCGCGTGCTGTTTCTCGATCAAGGGCATATCGTGGAACAAGGCCCACCCATGACACTGTTTAAAAATCCCCAGTCACCCAGGCTTGCGCAGTTCCTCGGCAACTATCTGGAGCGAAACTCCCTGTTCGAGGCGGCGCCAGCGTTGAACCGTGTCGATGACTGAGCAGGGACGGGATTGGCATGGACGTCCCACCAGCGGGGGCGCAAGATGCTGAAACGCATCGTCATCTCCACGCGAGATGATGCCCGTTTCCATCACTCCAGGCTGTGCCAGGGAGCCCAGATGCTGCATGCCACCCTGAAGCAATTGCGATACTTCGTCGTTGCCGGTGAACTGAAAAGCGTCACCCGCGCGGCGGAACAGCTACACGTGTCTCAGCCCTCGATCTCGGCCGCGATCGCTCACCTCGAGGAGGCCTCCGGCGTTCAACTCTTTGTCAGGCACCATGCACAGGGGCTGTCGCTGACCACGGCGGGTACGCAGTTGCTGGGGCGGGCGCGCAGCCTGCTCTACGATGCCGACAGCCTGATGCAGTTCGCGATATCGCTGGGTGAAGAGATTGCCGGTCCGCTGAACATGGCGGCGTTTCACACCTTCGCGCCCATTTTCATGCCGCGCTTGATGCAGTCATTCCTTACCCAGTTCCCCCGGGTCGTGCCCCAATGCGACGAGGGGCATCAGGTCGATATCGTGGAGGGGTTGCGGGAAGGTCGATATGAACTCGGGCTGATCTACGACATGCAGGTGCCGGAGGATATCGAGTTTCAACCGCTGTGCCGCTTTCCACCCTACGCGGCGGTCGCCCCCGATCACCCGCTGGCCGCGCATGAGCGGCTGACCATCGACATGCTCAGCGAGTATCCGATGGTGCTGCTCGACTGGCCCATGAGTCGGGACTACTTCCTGTCGCTGTTCATCGATGCGCCGCGCCAGCCAAAGATCGCACATCGCGCCACATCGCTCGGCATGGTGCGTGGCCTCGTGGCCAATGGTTTCGGCTTCTCGCTGCTCAACGTGCCACCGGGTCGACATCTGGCGCTGGATGGCAAGTCGTTCCGCACGATCCCGCTGGACGGAGAAGTCCGCGCGCTGACCGTCGGCATGGCCACGTTGAAGGGCGTTCGCTCGAGTCCGGCCGCTCAGGCCATGGGCGAGTTTCTCAAGCACAGCGAGTTGAGCCAGGCCGAGACATGAGCCTGAGGCGTGGATAGGAAAAACTGATGCCGAAGAGCGAATAAAGATATTTTAAAAAATCAACGCGGCTCAGTAGCGTGACAGCAGTGAGACGAAAGTCGATAGGTGTTCGACTGCGTCACCAGAACAATGACAAGGATCTCCATCATGTCCAACGTGTCGCTCCCCGATGAAACGCAGCTCCGTATCGACATGGCGGCGCTGTTCCGTATCGTCGCCAGGCAGGGTCTCCACGAGGCCGTCGCCAACCATTTCAGTGCAGCGGTGTCCGCAGACGGTCGCCGCTTTCTGATGAACCCCAAGTGGAGGCACTTCTCCCGCATCCGCGCCAGCGATCTGGTGCTGTTCGATCTCGATGGCGAGGCCCCGGACCTCGACAAGGTCGTCGATCCGACGGCCTGGGCCATTCACGGCCAGATGCATCGCCTGATGCCGCAGGCGCGGGTCGTCCTGCATCTGCATCCCCCTTATGCCACCACGGTCGCGACACTGAAGAACCCGACGGTATTGCCGATCGACCAGAACACGGCGCGCTATTTCAACCGTATCGCCATCGACAGTGGCTTCAGCGGCATGGCCAACAGCGAGGCGGAGGGAGAGCGGCTGGCAGCGCTGCTCGGCGACAAGACGCGTCTGATGATGGGTAATCACGGCGTGATGGTCGCGGCGCAGACCGTGGGCGAAGCGTTCGACGACATGTACACCCTCGAGCGCGGATGCCGCACGCTGGTGCAGGCGTATGCGACCGGCCAGCCGCTGAACGTGTTGCCTGACGACGTCGCCGAAGCCACGGCGCGCGACTGGGAATCGATCCGCGATTTCTCGATGGCGCATTTCGAAGAGATGAAAGCCATCCTGGATCGCGAGGATCCTTCCTACGCGGATTGAACGTGTTTTCCTTTGGGGCCTGGTGCCACAACTCCTGGATAGAGACATCAAAATAATGACAACCCCAGTCACAGCAAAACAGTCAGTTCTTGGCCTGTTGGCGCTCCTGTTTTTTGGTCTTTTTAGCCTGAATGCCTTTGCCGGCGTGGCGAGAGTCGAGGTCGTGCCGTTTTCGACCCACACGTTCAGCGATGCACAGTTTTTGACGACAGACGTCGGAGATGAGCAAACGATCGCCGGCGTGTTGAGACTTCCTCAAAAGCCAGCGTCTGACGCGAAGCTCCCCGCTGTCATTCTCATGCATGGGTCCAGCGGTTACGGTGGCTACGTCGACGATTGGGTTCAGCGGCTCAATGCTATGGGTATTGCGACTTTCGTCCCTGACAGTGTGACCGGGCGCGGCTTGGTAGGCGGTGTCGGCAGTCGCCAAGCCGCGCTTGGGCGGTTGGCAACCGTGGAAGACGCCTATCGTTCACTCGAAATTCTTGCCCAGGATGCACGTATCGATCCCGATCGTATCGCGCTGATGGGCTTTTCACGGGGTGGACAAGCTGCGCTCTATGCCGGGATGACGCGTTTTCAGAAGCTCCATCTGCACGGTGATGGGCATTTTGCCGCGATCGTCGCATTTTACCCCAACTGTCTCTATCGCTACTTGCAGGACGAGCAGATGGCTGACATTCCCATTCGAATTTTTCACGGCGAGGCTGATGACTACAATCCGTTCGGTGTGTGCCAGTCTTACGTCGAGCGGCTGCAAAAAGCCGGCGTCGACGCCGAGATCACGGGTTATCCGGATGCCTATCACGTCTTCGACTGGCCTGGTCAGCCTGAGCCCGCATTCGAACCCGAAGCGCAGTCGGCACGCGCCTGCAGAATCGAAGAAACGAGTCCGGGTGTACTGACCAATCTCGATACGAATGCGCCTTTTACCTACGCTGATGACTGCGTGCAAAGAGGTACGACCTACGGATACAACGCGGCTGCGGCAACGCAGGTCGAGCAAGTGGTACCTGCATTTTTCCGGCAGGTTCTGAAATTGCCCGAGAACTGATTACAACCATCTGCACGATAGTTCAAAGTGACGAAAAGCCCCGAGCGTCGAGAATGCTCGGGGCTTTTTGCCTGAGGTGTCTCGATATTTGAAGGAAATCCCTCCGTTCAGGAGAGAAGGCTGGGCTAGGCGCGCTCGCATCGTGACATGTTTACGCTCACTTCACCCCCAGACAGGTCATCAGGCAGGCGCCGGGCAGGTGGGGAATGCGCAGCGGCAGATAGTCGAACTCGCGGTTGGTGCCGTCCGGCATTCGCATCGCCTTGCGGCCAATGGTCAGGTCGAGCACGCCCTGCTCGGCCCAGCGTTCGCGGAAGGCATCGCTGGCCTCGAGCAGATCATCGATCAACCGGCGTCGGCGCGGCGGTGGCCAACGCGGTCTACAACGCCTGCGGCAAGCGCGTCCGCAATCTGCCGATCACGCTGGACAAGCTGCTGTAGCCGATCGACGACGGTTTCGATTTGCCCGGTTTTTGCGCATGATTGGCGGCACCGTTTTCGCGCCCGACGATGCCCGTCGGCGCGCACTGCCGAGGATCGTTATCGTCATGAAAGGAATCGCGCTAGGGGTGTCGTTGCTGCTGCTGGGTTCTTCGACCGCCGTATCGGCGCAGAGCGCCGGGACGGACATGGAGGGCGTCATCGATCCGATCGTCGAATCGCTGATGCGCCAGCAGAGCATTCCCGGCATGGCGGTGGCGGTGGTTCGACCGCAGGGGACACAGATTTTGAATTACGGCGTCGCCGATCGTGACGACGGCACACCGGTCGACGACGAGACGCTGTTCGAGATCGGCTCGCTCAGCAAGACATTCACCGCCACGCTGGCGTCACTTGCCGCCGTCGAGGGCAAGCTCGATCTCGAGGCGCCGGTCAGCCGCTATCTGCCGGCGCTCGAGGGCAGCGCGTTCGACGAGATATCAGGGCGCAACCTGGGCACCCACACCACCGGCGGGTTGCCGCTGTTCGTGCCTGACGAGGTGACGGACCGCGACTCGCTGATGACCTGGTATCGGCAGTGGCAGCCCACCGAGGCGATCGGCAAGGTGCGCACCTACTCCAACCTGGGCATCGGCCTGCTGGGCGTCGAGACCGCCGCCAGTCTCGATCAGGCGTTCGTGCCGGCGATGCGGGCCCACGTGCTGGAGCCGCTGGGGTTGCAGCACACCTGGTACGACGTCCCCGAGGCGCAGATGGCGCATTACGCCATGGGCGAAGACAAGCAGGGCAAGCCGATTCGCGTGGCGCCCGGCGTGCTCGATGACGAGGCCTACGGCGTCAAGACCACCGCCGGCGACCTGGCCCGGCTGGTCCAGGCCAACCTCGGTCTGCTCGAGATCGACGACGACCTGCAGCAGGCGATCGACGTCACGCGCCAGGGCAATTTTCAGATTGGCAACATGACCCAGGATCTGATCTGGGAGCAGTACCCGCTGCCGGTCTCGCTGGATACGCTGCTGGCGGGCAACGGCTACGACATGATCCTGAAACCCAACGCCGCCGAGGCGATCGGGCCATCTCACTCCTCGCAAGTTCAGGCGCCGCGAAACGACGTCTGGGTCAACAAGACCGGCTCCACCAACGGCTTCGGCGGCTACGTGGTCCTGGTGCCCGGCAAGCAGGTCGGACTGGTGATGCTGGCCAACCGCAACTATCCCAACGATGCGCGCGTTGAGGCGGCCTACGAGATGCTGTCGAAGCTTGGCGTGATCCAGCGGGTCGCGGCGACGCACTAGACGCATCGCGTGGGTCGCAGACCCTGAGAGCCGGCTGCAAATCGCCGGCTCGGCCAACCCCCGTCCTGCTGTCAGCTCATGTCACACGTCTGGCGCGAAGCCAGTTCCCTGTGTGTTGACGAAAATCGCGTAAAGGGAGTGACTGCTGGCCATGAAAAGGCGGTTGCCCTGAGCGCCGCCAAAGCAGACGTTAGCGCAGCGCTCGGGTAGGTGGATGTGCCCGATAGCTTTGCCATCAGAGTTGAAAATCCTGACGCCGTCGAGTGCTTCCGGATTGCCTTCCGGGGAGCCACTGCTCCCCCATCCTGCCCAGATATTGCCATGAATGTCACAGGAGATTCCGTCAATGGCGCCATGGTTTTTCGCTTCTATCAGTTTTTTCTTGTTGCCCAATTTTCCGTTGTCGTGCTGAAATTCCCATAGGATCCGGTTAGGCTTGGCCCTACCTTCGACGAGAAAGAATCGACTCTCGTCCTGAGAAAAAGCGAGGCCATTAGGGCCGGCAATATCGTCCAATATCTTGTTTAGCTCGCCCGTTTTTCCATCGATACGATAGACCGCAGCCGGCAACTCCTGCTTCACGATGCGACCTTCATAGTTGTTACCCAACTGGAAGGGCGGATCGGTAAACCAGATGTCGCCATTGCGAGTGCACACTACATCATTGGGAGAGTTGAACGGCTTGCCATCGTATTGATCCGCGAGGACGGTGATGCTCCCGTTATACTCCGTGCGAGTGATTCGGCGACCGATGGAACCCTCGCAGGTGATCAAGCGCCCGACATTGTCTCGTGTATTCCCATTGGAGTAATTGGATGGCTCGCGAAAGGTGGACAGCACTCCTGACGTTTCGTCCCATCGAATTAATCGGTTGTTAGCGATGTCGCTGGCAAGTAGGTATCTCCCATCACCGAACCAAACCGGGCCTTCCAGCCATCGGAAGCCGGTGGCAAGGCGTTCGACACTAGCGTTGAACAGGCGGTAGTCGAGAAATGATGGGTCGAGAATTTCGATCGCGGGATCTGGATAGCGCAGCGACGGTGACCAGTCTGCACGAACCTGATCGATACCGAAGGCCGCCGTTGCGGATAGCGCGGCACCGGCGGTTAAAATCTGGCGCCGTGAAAGAAGATTCGATGGTGTAAGCGTTTCCGATTCTTTCATGGCGGTAATCTCTCTGAGGAAGTTTTGATTGTGATTGGTTTGATTTCAGAGAGGTTAAAGGTTTACGCATTTTCTGGGAATAGCGCAAAAGTCGTACAAAGTTTTGGCGGCTCTTGCAGATTGCTGAGACCGCTTCTGAGGCGTTGACACGATCGGGTATCAGCCGCTGATCGGCATGACAGGATCTACGGGAATGTGTCCAGCGACCGATGAGATGGCAGTGGCGAGTGGGTCGAATTGGTCGGAAGCTCCCGGCATGGCATTCGTCATGCTGGTGTTGCAGCTCCAAGGCAGGTAGTACGCGGAAAGGTGACGCATTCTCTTGCTGCTGAAAACACGGAACGCCCGCCTTGGTGAAGACGGGCGTTCTGTCGCTTGCCGAGGTCCGATCCGGCTCAGCTGCTGCTGATTTCCGTTTCGGACTCCGTCGCGGGCGTCGTGGTCAGATCCGGCTCGCTCAGCTCCAGCAGTTCGCGTGACATGGCGCGAACCTCGTAGAGCAGTTGCGGGTTGTCGGTCAGGGCCTTGCCGTAGGAGGGAATCATCGCCTTCAACTTGGCCTGCCACTCTTCGCTGGCGACCTGCTCGGGGAAGACTTTCGCGAGCAGCGTCAGCATGATCGAGGGAGCCGTCGAAGCGCCGGGAGACGCGCCCAGCAGCGCGGCGATGGAGCCTTCGGCACCGGTCACCAGTTCGGTGCCGAACTGCAGGGTACCGCCCTTGCCTTCGATATCCTTGATCGTCTGAACCCGCTGTCCGGCGGTCCACAGCTTCCAGTCGTCGCGGTTGGCTTGCGGATAGTAGTTCTGAAGCTCCTTGAACTGGCCGCTCTCGGACATGCGCAGCTGGCTGATCAGATACCGCACCAGATCCAGGTTGTTGATGCCGACCTTGGTCATCGGCCACAGATTGTTGGGCGTGATCGAGCGCATCAGATCGGTCCAGGAACCGTTCTTCAGGAACTTGCTCGAGAACGTCGCGAACGGGCCGAACATGATCGCCGGCGTGCCGTCGAGAATGCGCTTGTCGATGTGCGGTACTGACATCGGCGGCGAGCCGGCGGGTGCCAGGCCATAGACCTTGGCGTCGTGCTTGGCGACGATTTCTGGATTGGTGGTGAACAGGAACTGGCCGCCCACCGGGAAACCGCCGTACTGCCGCGCTTCGGGAATACCGGATTTCTGCAGCAGCGGCAGCGCCGCGCCTCCTGCGCCAATGAATACGAAACGGGCATTGACGCTACGCTCGTTCTCGCCGTCGCTGGTATTGGCGACAGTCACTTTCCAGCTGCCGTCCGCATTGCGCTTGAGATCGCGCACCTGCGTGTTGACGGAAAGGTGGAAATTATCGCGGCGAGCCAACGAGTTCATCATCTGGCGGGTAATCTCGCCGAAATTGACCTCGGTGCCGATCGGCATGCGCGTCGCGGCCACGGGTTCGTCGGTATCGCGGCCCGTCATGACCAGCGGTATCCATTCCGAGATCTTGTTCGGATCGTCGGAGTAGTCCATGCCGGCGTAGAGTGGGTTCTGGCGCATCGCCTCGAAGCGCGTCTTCAGGAACGACACGCGTTCGCCGCTCCAGACGAAGCTCAGGTGCGGGACGGTGTTGATGAAGGAACGCGGGTTGGCCAGCACGCCTTCACGAACCTGGCTTGCCCAGAATTGCCGGGAAACCTCGAACTGCTCGGTAATGGTGATGGCGCGCTGAATGTCCACGCTGCCGTCAGGCTGAGGCGAGGTGTAATTCATCTCGGCAAAGGCCGAATGGCCCGTGCCGGCGTTGTTCCAGACGTTGGAACTCTCTTCGGCCGCCTTGTCCAGGCGCTCGTAGAGATGAATGGTCCAATCGGGCTGCAGTGACTGGAGCAGGGTTCCCAAGGTGGCACTCATGGTACCGCCGCCGATGAGAACGACGTCGACGTTTTGGGTGTCGCTGGATTCGGCTCCAGACTGGGTCTGCAGGCTGGAACAGAATGTCATGCCGTGGCGCAATTTCATGAAGGTTCTCTGTCTGATGGATACGGACAGGCGCGAACGCGACTAGGACGACAGTTTAATGAGGTCGTGGCGTAAGTGCCATGACTATGACGGGGGCAGGCGCAAGGAAACGGGGGGCTCGACACCTTTTTGCGATGGTTTATCAAACAGTTGTAGGTCAATGACGAAGTTTTTACCACATTGAAGGGAACGCGGCGCGCCTGCCATCGAAAGGGGGTAGGCTGGCGCTGACGCATGTGGCATTCAAAACCTCAGCATTTGACACATCTATCCTGCGCGATTGGATCGAGCCGCCGGTCATTTTCGCCTGCCGGTCCGGCCAATCGGGCACTCAATCGGGCTCCCCCCCACGAAACGTCGAGGAACTTCATGAAACGACAAACGGCATGCTCCCTGACGACGGCGATCACGATCCTGCTGGTGGCTGGATGCACCCAGCAGCCAACGCGCTCGAGCGTCGAATCGACAGGCAGCGCTTCCCCCGTGACCGACATTCGCTATCAGGTCGGACCGTGTCATGGCACGTGCCCGGTGTACAGCGTCGATATCGGCGCAGACGGTACGACTCGATTTTCGGGCGAGCAGTTCACGGCGGTGGACGGCGAGCGGGTGCGTGCCAACGACCCCGAGCGCTTCGCCCTTGTCAGACGCCAGCTTTCCTCGTGGCAGCCAGCCATGGGAACCACGATCGATACGCCGGACTGTGGCCCTAGAGCCACGGATCTATCCCATTACACGGTGACGTGGACGAACCGGGAGGGGCAGCAGGCCGTGCTGAACCATGACAGTGGATGCCGCGCGGAAGACGCCCGCCAACTGACGGATAGCCTGCGTTCTCTGCCGCAGGCATTGGGTATCGATAGCTGGGTCGGGCATTGATCTGCGATGGGCAACGCCAGGAACCCGACGAAATGAGGCCTTTCCGAGCTTGACGAATGGCAATTCGTTTAGCATGCTAATAAGGCGTCGCGACAAAACGTCGCAGGGCGCTCTATTTTCAAGGAGTGGTCATGAAAGCGTTCAACAAACTGTTTTCGATGTTGGCCGCCATCGTTGTCTCCGCGGTATTGCCGTTTTCCATGGCAGCGGAGAGCGAAGCCAGCCAGCATCAGAGTTCCTACAGCGGCACCAGCGTTACCTCTTCCGTGACCAGCGAGGACAAGCAGGACGACGAGTCGGCCTGAGCCGCGAGTGCGTGATTCCGAGCGAACTATTCTGAACCGGCTGTGGTGAATTAGCGGCTCTGAACCAGCTGCTCCAGGCGAGTGACGAGGCCCCGGCGTCGATCCGGCATCGGGGCCTCGTCGTCAATCAGGGATTCGATACTGCAACGCCGATGCCGAGTCTCGGATGTCTGTGGCTAAAGTCGGCTGGCAGCGCGTGCCGACGCGAGCGAGGATGACATTCACTGTTCTGCCGGAGTCGTGCCCATGTCTGTCTATGCCTATTTCGATGCGGTGCCGACGCTGCCCGACAAGGCGCGCTACTGGATCGCGCCGGGGGCCCACGTCATAGGCCAGGTCGAACTCGGCGAAGACGTGGGTATCTGGTTCAACGTGGTGATTCGCGGCGACAATGACCGCATCGTGATCGGCGAGGGCAGCAATATTCAGGAGGGCAGCATGCTGCACACCGATCCTGGCTTCGTCCTGCGTGTCGGTCGAGGTTGTACCATCGGACATCATGCGATCCTCCACGGCTGCACCCTGGGCGACAACACGCTGATCGGCATGGGAGCCACCGTGCTCAACGGTGCCGAAATCGGCAACAACTGCCTGGTCGGCGCCAACGCCCTGGTGACCGAAGGCAAATCCTTTCCCGACAATTCGCTGATCGTCGGCGCACCGGCGAAAGCGGTGCGTACGCTGGACGATAAAGCGGTCGAGGGATTGAAAGCGTCGGCAGCGCACTACGTCGAACGCTGGCAGGCATTCGCCCGCGGGCTGAAACGCCTCGACATCGATTGAGACGCCGCCAGACGAGACGCCACTGAGACCCCGCCGTCTACCGATATCGCCGGCTGGTGCCATCTTCCGGTCGACGCTTCGGCATTATCCCGACAAGCCTTTCGCTACCGACGAGGGTCTTGTCGTTTACCGCTACATTGTCGTTTACCGCTACATTGCTCTTTCACCGCTACAGTGTCGTTTACCGCTACATTGGTCTTTCACCGCTACAGTGTCGTAAGGACGAGACAATCACGTTCAAGGAGCGAGCATGACAAGCGACTACACGACCGACGAGCCCAGCCGCAGTTCGCTTTACGACATTCGCGGCCCGGCAGTCGTCGAGTTCGGCGCGCCCTGGTGCCCCTGGTGTCAGGCCGCCCAGCCGCTGATCGCGAATGCGTTCGAAGGGCTCGATGATCTGCCGCACGTCAAGATCGAGGACGGCAAGGGCCGACCGCTCGGGCGGGCATTTGGCGTCAAACTCTGGCCGACGCTGATCTTCCTTCATGACGGCGAGGAGATTGCGCGCTGTGTGCGGCCGGAGTCGGCAGAACCCTTGAAGCAGGCGTTGGCGAAAATCGTCACGTCTCCTTGAGAATTTCCGCTACGCTTGGCGCTCTCGCCCGTTTCTTGACCGACCGACAAAGGATTCTTCGTGGCCGCAGGCAGTCTACTGACACTACTCGACGATATCGCCACGTTGCTCGACGACGTCTCCCTCATGACCAAGGTGGCCGCCAAGAAGACGGCAGGCGTGCTGGGCGACGATCTGGCGCTCAACGCCCAGCAGGTCACCGGCGTCCGCGCCAACCGTGAGCTGCCGATCGTATGGGCAGTCGCGAAAGGGTCGCTACGCAACAAGCTGATTCTGGTGCCGGCGGCGCTGTTGATCAGCGTGATAGCCCCCTGGCTGATCACGCCGCTGCTGATGGTGGGCGGCGCGTTTCTCTGCTACGAAGGCGCGGAAAAGCTGGCACACAAGTTCCTGCAGGGTGGCGCAGAAGCGAGCAAGGAGGACGTCCGAGCGGCCGCGCAGCTGAAATCGAAAGAGGAGCGGCTGGCGTTCGAGAAGGACAAGATCAAGGGTGCCGTACGGACCGATTTCATTCTCTCGGCGGAAATCATCGCCATCACGCTAGGTTCGGTGGCCAGTGCCAGTTTCACCCAGCAGGTCGTGGTCCTGGCGATCATTGCGATTGCCATTACTGCGGTCGTCTACGGTCTGGTAGCGGGGATCGTCAAGCTCGACGATCTCGGTGTCTATCTCACCGAGCGGACCACCCAATTCGCGCAGTCGATCGGTCGGGGGATTCTGTGGGCGGCGCCCTATCTGATGAAGCTGCTGTCGATCGTCGGCACCATCGCGATGTTCCTGGTCGGCGGAAGCATCCTGACGCATGGCGTCCCCTTCATTCACCATGCCATCGAGGATCTTGCCGAGTTGCCCGGTGATATCCCGGGCGTCGGCGCGATCATTCAACCGCTGACGCCGATGCTGTTGAACTTCGGCTGCGGTCTGATCGCTGGTGCGGTCGTTCTCGGCGTGGTGCAACTGATCAAGAAACTCAGATCCGGCCGCGGGCACTGACGAATGGCCTGGTCACCCACCGTGGGAGTGATCGGAGCCACCCCTCACTCCGCGAGCAGGGCGCGTTCGAGGGCAAACACATGGGCGTCCTCGAACCCCAGCTCTCGCAACGCCGCGGCCAGGTTGAGCAGATAGTCGCGGTTGGGGCCGCTGGGGCCATGCGATTCGGCAATCTGTCGGGCGATGGCCGCTTCCTCGGCGGGCCCGAGGTAGGCCGCGTTATCCTCGCCTGCCAGATACACTACACCCTCGGCCTGTTCGACACCGTCTGCGGCACCATCTTCGAAGGTCATATCCGTCACGACGCGCAAATAGCCGTTCTTCTCGCGGATATCCAGCGGCTCGAACACGCGAGGAGGAATGCGATAGGCCATGCCGTGACAGGTGGCCCCGGCGTCCGCCACCAGCGTCACTACTCGCCCCGGCGCCTCCGGCGTGCCGCGGTGATCGTGCGAACCCTGCCAGAAGCGTCGCACCCAGCCGCGAATCGAGGCCGGCCGACGCTCCAGATAGTCGAAGTCCGCTTTCCAGATCAGCGAACCGTAACCGAACAGCCATACCGATTCATGCTCGTCGAAGTAGGTCATCCGGCGGTTGTGGGCAGTGGTATCGAAAGACATGGGACTCCGGTGTGGAACGCTGATGAACGGGCAATATGCGGCGTCGAGCGGGCTATCTCAAGAGGATGCGAGTGACTGTTTTCTTCCGTGACGGGTCCAGGACGTCATCTGCCGATTTGACAGTCGGCGCGGCGATGCCATGTTGAAACTCTGTCAGCATCATCGTTGCAGTGCTGTCATCGTTGAAACCGAGTCATCGCTTCCGGGAGCCATCATGGCCAGTCAGAAACGGATCATCGAGGCGCTGATGCAGCGTCATGGCCGAACCTTCGCCAGTGAGCTGGGCGTCGATCTGGGCAGGAACACGCCGTCACCGCTGTTCCGGCTGCTCTGCTACTCGCTGCTGACCAGTGCGCCGATCAGTGCCGACCTGGCGATGCGCGGTGTCAGGGCGATGGCCAAGGCCGGCTGGACGACGCCGCGGAAACTGGCAGCGAGCGACTGGGCGGCGCGAGCGCGAGTGCTCAACGAGTCCGGCTACGCGCGCGTCGACGAAAAGACGGCGACCCAGTTGGCGGACATGAATGGCGCGTTGCTGGAGACCTACGGCGGCGATCTACGCAAGCTGCGTGAAGCGGCGGAGGGCAGCCCCAAGGCGTTGCGAAAGCGGCTCAAGGCGTTCAAGGGCATCGGTGGCACCGGCGCCGATATCTTTCTGCGCGAGATCCAGCTGGTGTGGGACGAATGCTACCCCTATGCCGACAAGGCGGCACTTTCGGCCGCCGAGAAACTGGGGCTCAAGGCCGATGCCGCCAAGCTCGCCAACAAGGTCTCCCGCGAGGATTACCCCCGGCTGATGGCCGCGCTGGTGCGTTGCAAATTGGCCAAGGACTCCCGAGAGGTACTGAAAGCGGCCTCGGAGTGATTCTCTACCACCGGCGCTGCGAGTCGTTCAGCCATTGGCTCGCCGGTCCGATGCCATCGGTGCACCAGGGCTCGCTCAACCGGGTAATGAAGAACCGGGTCTGGTTGCCGAATGCCCGACTCAACCGCGAGCGCAGAAACTCGATCGGGTCGGTCGACTCGATCAGCCAGGTCGTGCGAAACAGCGGAATGGATTCGAACCGTCTCAGCATCGACTCCAGCCGGTGACAGTCCATTCTTCCCAATGGCTTGTCGAAGGTCAGGCAGTAGATACCCATGGCATGCTCCTTGCTGCCGAATTAGCCAGATCCCGTTCAGGGTAGCCCGTCCGGGGATCGATTGTCCTTGTCGCGGATGAAATCGCCAACTCCCCGCTGAAGGCCGCAGGGCGATGCGGCTCAGGACTCGGTAGGATCCGCCGCTGCGGCCTCGCCGTCCGCCCTGGGCAGAATCAGGTTGAGAATGATCGAAGCCAGTGCGCCGGGGATCAGGCCCGACTCCAGCAGTACGCCGATCTGTTGCGGTGCACCCTGGTAGAGCCCGCTCTGGGCCGGCAGGCCGATCGCCAGGGCCAGGGATATGCCGACGATCAGCATGTTGCGCTTGTTGAAGGCAGCGTGGGAGAGCATTTTCACTCCGGCGCTGGCGATCATGCCGAACATGATGATTACCGCTCCGCCCAGTACGGCGGCCGGGATCGCCGATACCAGCGCGCCCAGTTTGGGAAACAGGCCCGCCAGGACGAGAACCCCGCCGCCGATGGCGACGACGAAGCGGCTGGCGACACCGGTGAGGGCGACCAGACCCACGTTCTGACTGAAGCTGATCTGCGGGAAGGCGCCGAAGAGTGCCGCGAAGCTGCTGGAAAGACCGTCCGCCATCACGCCACCGGAGAGTTCGCGCCTGGTGGCCTCGCGCTCGGCACCGCCGATCGCCGTTCCCGAGATGTCGCCGATCGATTCGGCGCAGGTAACCACCGACATCAGTGTGATCGCCACAATCGCCGCCGGATCGAAGGAAAGGCCGATCTCGAACGGTATCGGAAGCTGGAACCAGTCGGCTTCGGCGACGGGGGCGAAGTCGAGCAGCCCCATCGGGGCCGCCGCCACGCAGCCGACCAGGATGCCGATCAGTACGGCCGCCTCGGAGAGAAAGCCGCGGCAGAACTGGTGAAACGCGACGGTAACGGCGAACACCAGCGTTGCCAGCAACAGATGATGCGGTGCCCCGAAGTCCTCGGCTCCGATGCCGCCGCCGACGTAGGCGAAACCCACCGGCAGCAGCAGGATACCGATCAGCAGGACGAAGGTGCCGGAGACCACCGGCGGGAAGAAGACGCTCAAGCGTTTGTAGCAGAGCCCTACCACGGCCATGGCCAGGCCGCCGATCAGTGCGCCGCCGAAGACCGCCGGCAGGCCCTGGGCGGCGGCGATCGGAATCATCACCGGAACGAATCCGAAACTGGTACCCATGACGATCGGCAGGCGCGCGCCCAGCGGCCCGATGCCCAGCGTCTGGACCAGCGTGGCGATCCCCGCCACGAACATCGCCATCTGCACCAGAAACACCGTATCCGTGCCGGAAAGGCCCGCTGCACCGGCAATGATCAGCGGCACCGCGGCATTGCTGACGAACATTGCCAGCACGTGTTGTATACCCAGAGGAATGGCCTTTCGCAGCGGCGGGAGATAGTCGACGTCTCTTAGGCGATCACTGCCGGCACCGGCGTGTCGACATTTGCCCAACCGGCGAGGCGCCGAGGTCTTGTCCTGGTTCATCGAATACTCCGCGGTCTATTGTTGTTGGCTCTTCTTGGAGAACGACTCTAGAGCTTTTTTGTGTACAAAAAAACCGCTGCCCCTCAACTCGGCGACAGCAACGGTTTCAGGGGGCGTGGTCGCCCGGCCACCAGCGCGCCAGGGCAGACTCCGCCTGACGCTTGACGTCTTCATCGATGTAGATCGATACCGCCACCAGCGCGGCGGCCAGTACGCTGGCATCGTCGGTATAACCGACACCAGCGATGAAATCGGGAATCGCATCCAGCGGCGAGATGAAATAGCCGAGCGCCCCGATGATGGTCGACTTGGCCCACAACGGGACATCGGGGCGCTTCAGCACGAAGTAGAGCTGCAGCGCCTTCAACGTCACCTCACGGCCGGCGCGTTTGCCGAAGCGGATCATCTTTCGCCAGAAACGCCCGTCGCTGTAGATGTCGTGATGCGAACTCACGTCCTGGGGGCCGACGGTCTGTTTACCCCCGGTCTGTGTATCGAGAGTCTGTGTCTCGACGGCATGTGTCGGCAGCCGAATGGTGTCGTCGTGCACGATATCGCCCGGGGATTCGGGCGTTCGCCCGCGAAAAAGTCGGTCACGGTTAAACAGAGGCATGATGGTGATCCGTCGTGGCAGGCAATGGCCACAGTCTAGTTAGCACGGCGGGGACAGCACAACGATCCCCCGGAAAGCGTCGATCAGGCCTGGCCGTGTGAAATTGGCGTTCGTCGACCGGCGTCGGCCATTAATGGAACCGCGAGGACATGCTAATGTGGAAAATGACGTCGACTGTCGACAACTTGCAAGCAGTCGGCTCGAATCGATAGAGACCCATAACAAGGATAATCGCATGACCATTGCATCGACCGGTATGTCCCCGATACAGGCCGCCATCGATGGCGAACGCCTCTGGCAGACATTGATGGATCTGGCCGTGATCGGCGCAACGCCCAAGGGTGGCTGTAATCGCCAGGCGCTGACCGATCTCGACCGAGAAGGGCGTGAGCTCCTGATCCGCTGGTGCGAAGCGGAAGGTTTGACCGTGCGCTTCGATGCCATCGGCAACCTTTTTGCGCGCCGCGCCGGACAAGACAACGCCGCCGATCCGGTGGTCATCGGCAGCCATATCGACACGCAGCCCACCGGCGGCAAGTACGACGGTTGCTTCGGCGTGCTGGCGGCGCTGGAGGTCATCCGAACGCTCAACGCCAACGGCATCGAGACCGAACGGCCGATCGAGCTGGTGTCCTGGACCAACGAGGAGGGCTGCCGCTTTGCCCCCTGCATGATGGGTTCCGGCGTGTTTGCCGGTCAGCTCACTTTGGAAGATGCGCTGTCGCGCACGGATATCGACGGCATCACCGCGGGCGAAGCGCTCGAGGCGATCGGCTATGTGGGGGACGACGCTGATCGCCCAGGCCGGTTCGCCGCCTATCTCGAAGCGCATATCGAGCAGGGGCCGATCCTCGAAGACACCGGCGACACCATTGGCGTGGTCACCGGGGCGCTGGGACTGAAGTGGTTCGATGTCACGGTGACTGGCATGGCGGCCCACGCCGGCTCGACGCCGATGCACCTGCGCCGAGATGCGCTGCTGGGCGCGACCCAGGTAGTCGAGGCGGTCAACCGGATCGCGCTGGCGCACCAGCCGGACGGTCGCGGCACGGTGGGCGCGTTTCAGCTCCTGCCCAACTCGCGCAACGTGATTCCCGGCCAGGTGATGCTGAGCGTCGACTTCCGGCACAGCCAGGCCGAGGTGCTGGACACGATCGTCGCGGACTTCCGCCGGACGCTCGATGCCATCGCCAGCGAGACGGGACTTTCCATCGAGATCGCGCCCACCGCCGATTATCCGCCGCAGCATTTCGACGCCGATTGCATCGCCGCGGTGCGCCAGGGAGCCCAGGCCAACGGTTACGCGCATCGGGATATCGTCAGCGGTGCCGGCCACGACGCCGTGTTCATCGGCGATATCGCGCCGACAGCGATGATCTTCATTCCCTGTGAAAAGGGGATCAGTCACAACGAGAGCGAATACGCCACCCCGGAAGATGTCACCGCCGGTGCCAATGTATTGCTGCATGCGACGCTGAACCTGGCTGGAGCGGCCCGATGAGCAGACGGGATAACGACGTGAGCGATATAGCGACCACCGCCATGGCCGATCTCACCGCCCTCGAAGCGCTGGCGCTGTTCGAGCGGGGCGAGCTCTCGCCGGTGGAATTGACCCAGGACTGCCTGGCACGAATCGAGCGCCACAATCCCAGCGTCAATGCGCTCTGTCACGTCGACCACGACGGCGCACTGGCGGCGGCGCGAGCCTCGGAAACCCGCTGGCAGCGCGGCGAACCTGTCGGTCCGCTGGATGGCGTGCCCAGTACGATCAAGGACCTGACGCTCACTGTCGGCATGCCGACTCGAAAGGGCTCGACGACGACGTCGCCGGATGGCCCCTGGGCAATCGATGCGCCTTTCACGGCGCGGATGCGCGAGGCCGGTGCCGTGCTGCTGGGCAAGACCACCACGCCGGAGTTCGGCTGGAAAGGCGTCACCGACAACCCGCTCTACGGCATCACCCGCAATCCGTGGAATCTCGAGCTGACCGCCGGCGGCTCGTCCGGCGGCGCCGGCGCCGCCGCGGCGCTCAATCTGGGCATGCTGCATCAGGGCAGCGATGCCGGCGGCTCGATTCGGATTCCCTGCGCCTTCACCGGCACCTTCGGCATCAAGCCGACCTTCGGCTGGATTCCCCAGTGGCCGGCCAGCGCCATGACGACCCTGTCGCATCTCGGGCCGATG
The DNA here is from genome assembly GCF_003206035.1 of Salinicola sp. CPA57. Classification (NCBI taxonomy): domain Bacteria; kingdom Pseudomonadati; phylum Pseudomonadota; class Gammaproteobacteria; order Oceanospirillales; family Halomonadaceae; genus Salinicola; species Salinicola sp. CPA57. The sequence continues at coordinate 19,467 of NZ_PZJR01000013.1, read as the reverse complement.
ACCCGCACCGCCGCCGACAGCGCGCTGATGCTCTCGGTGAGTGCCCAGCCGGACGTGCGGGATGGCTACGCCGGCCCGAGCTGTCCGCTCGACTGGCTGGCCGAGCCGCCTATCGATCTCGCCGGCATGCGCATCGCCTACAGTCGTGACCTGGGCTACGTCTCGGTGGCGCCGGATATCCTGCGCGCCGTGGATGCGGCCGTCGAACGGCTGAAGGTGCTGGGGGCGGACGTGGTCGAGATCGATCCCGGCTTCGCGTCTCCCAAGGCGACCTTCGACACGCTCTGGCACGCCGGTGCCTCGCGACTGCTCGATGGTTTGCGCGACGCGCAGATCGACGCGCTCGACCCGGGCCTTCGCGCCATCGCCGAGCACGGCAAGACGCTGTCGCTGACCGATTATCTGACCGCTCGCGAGCAGCGTTCGGCACTGGTGGCGCAGATGGCCGACTTCCATCGGCACTACGACCTGCTGGTGACCCCGACGCTGCCATTGTCGGCCTTTGCCGCCGGTCATGAAGTGCCTCCCGGCAGCGACTATGTCGACTGGGTGGACTGGACCCCGTTCAGCTACCCCTTCAACCTCACCCAGCAACCCGCCGCCTCGTTGCCCTGCGGTCTGGACGACGCTGGCTTGCCGGTTGGCCTGCATCTGGTGGGGCCGCGCTATCGTGACGATATCGTCATGGCCGTGGCCCGGTTGCTGGAGACGCAACTGCCCAGGCTGGTGCCGCCGATGGCGATGGCGTGACCCGGAAGGCATGGTTGTCAGCCGCCCCGCGCCCCGCCTGGGGTCTTGCCGGTGGCGCGCTTGAAGGCGCGGCTGAAGGCAGCCTGGGAGCCGTAGCCCAGACGCCAGGCGATCTGGTCGATGGAGAGCTGCCGCTCGGTGATCCACTGCGTGGCCAGGCGCATGCGTAGCTGGGTGACGTAGCCGAGCGGCGAGACGCCCAGCGAGCCGCGGAAGCGTTCGGCGAACACCGAGCGGGAGCAGCCCATCTCCGCCGCCATCGCAGCGACCGTCCAGTCGCGTCCGGGCTCGCGGTGGACGGCGGCGATGACCTTGCCCAGGCGCGGGTCGCGCAGTGCCTCGATCCAGCCGTCGATATCGGCGCAGTCGCACTCGACCCAGCCGCGCACGATGCTGGCAGCCACCACGTCGGCCAGCCGGGACAGAATGCCGGCGGCGCCGGCCCGTTCGAGACTCGCTTCGCGCACCATCGCCTCCAGCATCGGCAGCATCTCCGGGTAGCGGGAGAGCAGCGTGCCCACGTGCATCACCGCCGGCATCAGCGTCATCAGCGGCTGCATCCCGCCCAGATCGAACTGCATGCAGCCGCTGAACAGGCGCACCGGCGGCACCCCGTCGGGGATGTCGACACATTCGTCGACGCAGCTGAAATCATTGCACAACGGCAATGAATCGATCTGCTCGATGTCGCGACTCTGTACCTCCGGCGAGGAGAGCAGGCAGTGCTGCCCGCCCCGGGGCAGCAGAACGGCATCACCGGACGCCAGGATCTGTTCGTCGTCGCCGAGCCGCAGCAGAACGGGCCCCTGGGCGACGAAGTGAAACTGCGCGCAGCTGGCATCGGTATCGAAGCGAATGCCGAAGGGCGGTGCCATCTGGACGCGGCGATAGCTGAGCCCGGAAAGACGCATGCCGAGAAGCAGTTCGTTGATCCACTCGCTGGAGCTGGTTTCAGCGCCTTGGGTGGCTTCAATTTCGGACTTTTGATCAAACATGTCGGAGTTTTAGTGATAGAAGATCCTGGGATACTACTTTAGTCTACGCGCTATCCCAAGTCTTGATCGGAAATCTCGAAATGACGACACAAGAAACTTCACCCCCGACGCACGATTCGCCAACGCCGTCACGCTGGGTGGCCGTGTTCTCGCTGACGATGGGCGTGTTCAGCCTGGTGATGGCCGAATTCCTGCCGGCGAGTTTGCTGACGCCGATGGCGGATTCGCTCATGATCAGTGAAGGTCAGGCCGGACAGGCCGTCACGGTGACAGCCGTGGTGGCGCTGCTCTCCGGCTTGCTGGTGACCGCCGTCACGCAGCGACTCGATCGCCGCCACGTGCTGCTGGCGTTCTCCGTGCTGATGATCGCCGCCAATCTGGTGGTTGCCTTCGCACCGCACATGGGTTGGCTGCTGGTCGGACGGGTGCTGCTCGGCGTGGCGCTGGGCGGGTTCTGGGCGCTCTCCGCGGCCACCGTCATGCGGCTGGTGTCGGAGCACGACGTGCCGCGGGCGCTGTCGCTGCTGTTCACCGGCGTTCCCATCGCTACCATCAGCGCCGCCGCGCTGGGCAGCTACCTTGGCGACATGATCGGCTGGCGCAACGTCTTCCTGCTGGCGACTGCGCTCTCGGTAGTCACTCTGGTCATGCAGTATGTCACCCTGCCGCGAATGGAACCCGGACGGCCGACACCGCTGGGGACGCTGGTGAGCGTAATGAAGCGACCGGGCATGGCGGTCGGCATCGTCGCCATCCTGCTGGTGTTCTGCGGCCACTTCGCCTTTTTCACTTACGTTCGACCGTTTCTCGAAGGCGTGTCGCGGATGGGCATCAACGAGCTCTCATCGACGCTGCTGGCATTCGGCGTGGCCAACTTCGTCGGCACCCTGGCTGCGGGTTATCTGCTCGAGCGCAGCCTGCGCCTGACGCTGCTGCTGATGCCGCTGGTCATGGGGGTGCTGGGCTGGTTGCTGGCCACGCTGGGCGGCTTCTCGATGGGCACCGATGCCGTCATGGTCGCGCTGTGGGGCTTCGCTTTCGGGGCAGTGCCGGTCGCCTGGTCGACCTGGATCACCCGCGTCGTGCCAGATGAAGCCGAAAGCGGCGGCGGCCTCATCGTTGCTTCGATCCAGCTGGCGATCGCACTGGGCGCTGCCGTCGGCGGGGTGATGTTCGACATCAGCGGCGTTCTGGGTGTCTGCGCGACAGCCGGCACGCTGCTGCTGGCCGCTGCCGCGCTGGTACTGGTCGGCGTGAGAACGCGACCGGCCGCAATGGCCGATGACGACACCGCGGTAACGGGTATCAGTCAAGCGACTTCGTGCCGGTGAGGCGATCACTTCCGTGGAAAAGCGATCGCTTCAGGTCAGAAGGAACGGTCCGCCAACCGGCCGAGCAGGGCGGCAGGGGAGCAGGTAGTGAAGGTTGCTTGTCGGTCGGGGATGATGGTCTGCTATAAGGAACATCATCCCAAGACCATCGAAAGGAACCGACGATGAGTATCGATCCCCAGGCAGGACGCTTGCCCGACGAAAAAAGCCTCGCCAACATTCCGCGCCTGGTGTCGCGCTATTACAGCGAACGCCCGGATGCCAGCGACCCCGGCCAGCAGGTCGCCTTCGGCACCTCGGGCCATCGCGGCTCGTCGTTGAAGACGAGCTTCAACGAGTGGCACATTCTGGCGACGACCCAGTCGATCTGTGAATACCGCCAGGCCCAGGGGATCGAAGGACCGCTGTTCATCGGCATGGATACCCACGCGCTGTCCGAGCCGGCGTTCGTCTCCGCGCTGGAAGTGCTGGCGGCAAACGGGGTCGAGACCCGTATCGACGTCGGCTGCGAGGAGACCGGCGGTGATGTTGGCTACACGCCGACGCCGGCGATCTCCAACGCGATTCTGGTCTACAACCAGGGCAGGACCCAAGGTCTGGCCGACGGCATCGTGATCACCCCGTCTCACAATCCCCCCACGGACGGCGGCTTCAAGTACAACCCGACCAACGGCGGCCCGGCCGATACCAGCGTCACCAAGTGGATTCAGGAGCGCGCCAATGAACTGCTCGCTGCCGGGCTCCAGGGCGTTCGGCGGGTCAGTTACGCCGAGGCATTGAAAGCCCCGACGACCCAGCGTTTCGACTACATCGACAGCTATGTCGGCGGGTTGGACAAGGTCATCGACATGGCCGCAATCCGCGATTCCGGGCTCAAGTTCGGCGTCGATCCGCTGGGCGGGGCCGGCGTTCACTACTGGCCTCGGATCGCCGAAAAGTACGATCTGCCGCTGGAGGTGATCTCCACCACGGTCGATCCGACCTTCCGTTTCATGCGCGTCGATTGGGACGGCAAGATCCGCATGGACTGCTCGTCGCCCTACGCCATGGCCGGGCTGATCGAGAACAAGGATCGCTTCGACGTCTCGTTCGCCTGCGACACCGATCACGATCGCCACGGCATCGTCGCCCGTTCCACCGGATTGCTGAATCCCAACCATTATCTCGCCGTCGCCATCGAATATCTCTTCACCCATCGTCCCCATTGGGGCGACAAGGCCGCCATCGGCAAGACACTGGTCTCGTCGTCGATGATCGATTATGTCGCCGAAGGCCTGGGGCGAGACGTGGTCGAGGTGCCGGTGGGCTTCAAGTGGTTCGTCGATGGCCTGATCGAGGGTAGCCTCGGCTTCGGTGGCGAGGAGTCCGCCGGGGCGTCGTTTCTGACTCTCGAAGGCAAACCGTGGTCCACCGACAAGGACGGCATCATTCTCGGCCTGCTGGCCGCCGAGATCACCGCTGTCACCGGCAAGGATCCGGGGGAGCGCTACCAGGCACTCACCGAGCGCTTCGGCGCGCCGGTCTACGAGCGCGTGGATGCGCCGGCCAACCGCGAGCAGAAGGCCAGGCTCGGCAAGCTCTCGCCGGAGCAGGTCACTGCCGATACGCTGGCGGGCCATCCGATCACCCGCAAACTGACCGAAGCGCCCGGCAACGGCGCCGCCATCGGGGGGCTGAAGGTGGTCACCGACGCCGGCTGGTTCGCCGCGCGCCCCTCCGGCACCGAAGACGTCTACAAGATCTACGCCGAGAGCTTCGAAGGCGAAGCGCATCTCAAGCGTATTCAGCAAGAGGCCAAGGCGCTGGTCGACGAAGTGCTGGCGGGCTGAGGTCCCGTACGGAACCGGGANNTCCCGGTTCCGTACGTGGGTTGCTCGGGCGTCATTCGAACCATCCAGGCGCCAGGCGCTAAGTCGCGACTCAACGTCGTATTGCCGAGCGCGAGCCGTTTTTGCCAAAAGCCTAAAGTTGCCTTTGACGTGGGCGATATCTCCTCTGTCAATTTCTATGCCGTGCCTCGGGCGGCGCCTTCCTCTGGCAGGGATATCCCATGCATTTCAAATCTATACGCACACTGGTCACGCTTCTGGTGGGCGCTTGTATCGTGCTGGTCGCCGCTGTCCTGGTGGGCTACTCCTTTTATGCCGACGCGCGCTCACAGGCCCTGGTGGACGCTCGCACCCATGCACTGCTCGAGTCGAGCATCGACCGGCGCCTCTCCGCCGTGGCCGGTCGCCAGGCCGAGGGCATCCGGGCCCGGCTCGAGCACGCATTGACCCTGGCGCGAAACCTGGCGAGTACCAATGCCCTGATGGGCGAGGTCGACGATCAGGGCCGGCGTCGGCTCCTTCTTGGTCGCGATGAACTCTCCAACCTCGTGCGCCAGACGGTCGTCGACAATCCCGATCTGCTTGATGCCTTTATCGGCTGGGCGCCCAATGCCTTCGGCAGTGACCGCTACTACACCGGGCGAGAGGATAACGGTTACGGCGGGGATGGTCGCTTCATGCCGTGGTGGTATCGGACCGAGGATGGCAAGGTCGCGGTGCTGCCGCTGGGCGAGACGATGGACAGCACCAAAACAATGGACAGTGGTGTGCGAGAAGGGGAGTACTACCTCTGCCCCAAGGAGACCGGCAAGCCCTGCATCATCGATCCGGCACCCTACGACTACAATGGCCGTACCCTGATGGTGACCTCCTTCAACGTGCCGATCATGGTCGATGGGCAGTTTCGCGGCAGTGCCGGCGTCGACCTCTCCGTCGACTTCATCCAGGGGCTGCTGGCCGATGCCAGCCGCTCGCTCTACGACGGCGCCGGCGACTGGACCCTGGTCGCCCCGCAAGGCGGAATTACCGCCCGCACTGGCGATCCCTCCGGCGTGGGCAAGAGCGCGGAGACGTTCTTCGATGCCGCTATCAATACCCGGCTTGCCGAGGCGCGACAGGGGCAGCCGGTTCTCGGCAGCCACGATGGCCAGATCGAGATGCTATGGCCGTTTACTGTCGGCCCGGTCGGCGGTAAGCCATGGGTACTGATGATCCGGCTGCCCCAGAGCGTGGTTATGGCCGGGCTGACTGACCTGCGGCAGCAACTCGCCAGCCAGCGCCACCACGACACGCTCGCGATGTTCGCGGTGGGTGTCGGCGTGGCGCTGTTAGGCCTGTTTGCCGGTTGGCTGCTCGGCGGTAGCCTGTCGCGGCCGCTTAGACGGCTGGCGTTACGCATGCGCGAAATTGCCTCCGGCGATGGTGACCTCACCCAGCGCCTGCCGGTGCGCGGACGTAACGAAAGCGCCGAGTTGGCGATCCAGTTCAACGCCTTCGCCGACAAGATGCACGAGGTCATGCTCGAGGTGCGCGAGAGCAGCGAGTCGGTACGCGCCGCATCACAGGAGATTGCCAGCGGCAGCGAAGATCTGTCGCGCCGCACCGATGCCATGGCGGCCAGCCTGCAGCAGACATCGGCCTCGATGGAGGAACTCACCAGTACGGTCGACCACACCGCGCAGTCGGCGCGCCAGGTCGATCAGATGGCGGTATCCGCCACCGATGCCGCGCGTCGCGGTGGCGAGGTCGTCGGTGACGTCGTCAATACCATGGGTGAGATCGAAGCCTCCTCGCGCCAGATCGCCGAGATCGTCACAACCATGGATGGCATCGCGTTCCAGACCAACCTGCTGGCACTCAACGCCTCGGTGGAGGCTGCTCGCGCCGGTGAGCAGGGCAAGGGATTCGCGGTCGTCGCCCAGGAAGTGCGCAATCTTGCCAGCCGCAGCGCCGACGCCGCGAGCCAGATCAAGTCGCTGGTGGATGTCGCCAGCGGCAAGGCGCAGCTTGGCACGGCGCGCGTCCGTCACGCTGGCGAGGCGATGGCGGAGATCGTTGCCAGCATCGCCCGTGTGACCGACGTGCTGAGCGAGATCAGCGCGGCGACCAGCGAGCAGAGTCAGGGTATCGGCCAGGTCAATCAGGCAGTGGTGGAGATCGACCAGGTCACCCAGCAGAATGCAGCGATGGTTCAGCAGACCGCGACGGCAGCAGCCGAGCTGCGCCATCAATCGCAGCGTTTGGCCGTGACGGTGGGGGCTTTCCGGCTCGCCGACGTGCCGGCGCACGCCTTGAGCGGGGAGGCGGCATCGACGCAGCCGCGGCTGCAGCCGTCGCGGCGCGCGGTGCCGGCCGTCTGATCAGCGCCGCGCGGCCAGCTCGCAGAAGAAGTCGACATACTGGGTGTGGCCTTCTGGAAAGATCACATCCAGCGTCAACGGATCCTCGGCGTCGCTGATCCCCTCGAGCGCCGGCCAGACTTCGAGGCTCGAATCCTCGCCGTGTCGCGCCAGCCGTTCGGCATCGACGCCGGCGCGGCGAACCTCGCCACCGCTGCTGTCGACATAGAGCACCCGATTGCCGCTGTCGAAAGCGTCTCCCAACTGTTGAACCAGGGTCAGGAAGCCGCGGTCGCTGCCACCGCGCAGGCGCTGTGATCCGCTCTCTGTCTTGTCCGTGTAGGACGTCACGGTGTCGCCGACGCCGACGATGCGGGGCATCATCGCGGGATCGAAACGATCGCGAGCCAGTGCCAGCAGCGCAGCGTGATCGCGAGGCGCCTGCCGGGCGTTGAAGCCTTCGCCCAGCGGATAGCGGCCGGTATGGCGGTGGTAGTAGCGATTGAGAATGACCAGCACGCCGACTTCCTTGACCGCACCTCGCAGCATCAGCTGAAAGTCGGTGGTGCCGGCCGTCCCTTCACCGCTGCTGCCATCGCTTTCTCGCAGGCGTTCGTTGCCGTGCTCGTCCTGACCGGCATTGGGGGCGTAATGCACGAAAAAGGCGTCATCGAGATCGGCCTGACGGGCGGCGTCCAGGCGCTCGCGCATGAAGCCGGCAACGGCGTTCTGTAGCGTGCGATAGGCCGCGGGATCATTTTGCCAGTGACGGTAGAAGCCATTGAGGTTGAGCGTCGGCGACGCCAGGTTGTCGAGCACGGCGGCGGCGATCAGGTCCCGTCGCACGTCGACCGGCAAGTCGTAAGGGGGGCGGGACAGCAGCGACTCGAGAAACGCTTCGGCCTGATCGGGAAACGCTTTGAGGAACGCCAGTTCCGCATCGCTGACACCCGGATGGCTGACGCTGCCGAAGCGGTCCTGCCACTGCACGCCGCCGGCCGCCAGACCGGGCAGATAACGACCCTGCTCGGCGGCACGATCGGGCGTCTCGAACAGCGTCTCGACGATGCCGTTCACGCCACGCGAGCCGATGTGCTCACCGTTGGTCAGCACATAGAAGTGACCATCGAACTGACGCGCGGCATCGAGATAGCGGCGCTCCAGGCGCCGGGTCAGCGGATCACCGACCAGGCCCATGCAGACGCCATCGAGGTCCTGAATGATGAGCAGGTTGTCGGTAGCCGCCAGTTCGTCCAGCAGGGCTGCGTGGTCGAGCGAGAAGGGGCGAGTCAGGGGCATGAGTAGGCGTCTTGATCGGAGGCGATGGGAAGTGGATCGAGAACCGGGATTCGCCACCAGTATACCGAGTGTCATCGCGAGGAATAGCGTCGGTTTGCTCCACCGGCAAGCCGCGACTAGGCTTCTACCAAGCGCCCTGGCTGCAGGACGTGATGGAAGCTGCAGGACGCTCACGCCCGGATGGCGTGATGACAGCCCCGACGAGGGAGAATCCCTGGAAAGGGCAACATTAGCAGGAGGCAACGATGTCCAGTCCCGAACACAAGCAGAAAATCTGGAAGCTGATCGAGAAGATCAAGGTCGGCATGTTGGTCACGCTCGACGATGGCGTTCCCCGCTCCCGCCCCATGCACCTGGTGCAGGATGCCTACGACGGCACGCTCTGGTTCTATACGCGTCGTAGCGCCGAGAAGTCGTTCGAAGCGAAGCAGGATCAGGATGTCTGTCTCACGTTTTCGGATCACGACGATGGCATCTACGTATCCATGTCGGGCACGGCGCGACTCAACGACGACCCCGGGCTGATCGAGAAATACTGGAATCCGTTCGTGGCCGCCTGGTTTACCGGTGGCAAGGAAGATCCAGACATCACCATGATGGAGATCGATATCGATTTCGGTGAGCACTGGCAGTCGCGGGAGAGCAAGACCTTCCAGCTCTACGAATTCGCCAAGGCCAACATCAAGAAGGATCACAAGCCGGATATCGGTGAAAACGAGAAGTTCGGGCACTGACCTGTGTCTTCTCGTTCCACCCGCCGTCGGCTTGTCTAGTATCGGCGTCTATGTCTACCCGGTGCTGCCAACGTCGAAGCGACGTTGGCAGCATTTGCACGTCTGATCATTGACAGTGATGTACCAAGTCTGGATAAAGAGTCCTCACAAGTCACATAGCGACCCCCCATGTTTCTGTTGACGGCATTCGTCGTTCTCTCGATCGGTTTTTCCTTCATCTGTTCGGTGCTGGAAGCCGCGCTGCTCTCGCTGACACCGAGCTATATCGCGCAGCTCAAGGACACCCGTCCCCAGCTTCACGACAGGCTCAACAAGCTCAAGTCCAATATCGATCGTCCGCTGGCGGCGATCCTGACGCTCAATACCATCGCGCACACCGTGGGCGCCACCGGTGTCGGGGCGCAGGTCGCGGTGGTGTTCGGCGATGCCCACGTGGCGATCGCCTCGGCACTGATGACGTTCGGTATTCTGGTGTTCTCTGAAATCATCCCCAAGACCATCGGCGCCAGCCACTGGCGTACGTTGGCACCACTGTTGCCGCGAATTCTGCGCTTCATGGTCTGGGTGCTGCTGCCGTTCATCTGGCTCTCGGAGATGATCACCAACCGCATCGCCAAGAACGAACAGGACGTCGACATGCGTGGCGAAATCAAGGCGCTGGCGCGAATCGGTCTGGAAGAGAAAGCGCTGGATGCCGACGAAACGCGCACCATCACCAATATTCTCAACCTGCATGAGATCCCGGTGAAGAGCGTGATGACGCCGCGCACCGTGTGCGAAACGGTGACGCCCGACATGACCGTGGCCGAGTTCGATCAGCGCTATGGCAAGACCCAGTTCACTCGCTTTCCGATCATGGACGGCGCCGAGGATGCGCTAGGTTATATCCACAAGTCGGATACCTACCACGCCGAAGACGAGCAGACGCTCAAGGCGCTGATGCATCCGGTCGCGATCGTCGATGAAGCCGATAGCGTCGAGCATGTCTTTGCCGCCATGCTCAAGGATCACAATCACCTGCGAGTGGTCTACGACGATCATGGCAACTGGGTGGGCTTGATCACCATGGAAGACGTGATCGAAACGATCCTGGGGCAGGACATCGTCGACGAGACCGACAACGTGCACAACCTGAGAAAGTACGCCAAGCAGCGTTGGCTGAAGCGTATCAAACGCGGCGAATCCGTCCAGCCGCCGCCGGGCTGATGCCGGCGGCAGCGTCCTCATGGCGGGGCAAGTTCTGTCATGGCAGGACACCTTCTTTCTTTCATGGCAGGGCAAGCTCCCGGTCGCGGGGCAATCAGATGACCTTCTTGCGCAGCCAGGCGGCCAGCGCTTCGCCCAGGATGACCAACGCGATGATCGCCAGCAGAATGGTCGCCACGGTCTGCCAGGCGAGCGTATCGATGGCGCCCTGCAGGATCACGCCGATTCCGCCGGCGCCGACCAGACCCAGCACGGTCGACTCGCGCAGGTTGATGTCCCAGCGCAGCACGCTGACCGCGAAGAAGGTCGGAATGACCTGCGGCACGATCGCGTAGAGCACCACCTTGGCGCGCGAGGCGCCGGTCGCTTCCAGCGCTTCCACCGGGCGGCGGTCGATCTCCTCGATCGCTTCGCCCAGCAGCTTGCCCAGAAAGCCGATCGAGCGAAACATGATCGCGATGATCCCCGCCAGCACGCCGGGGCCGAAGATCGCCACGAACAGCAGCGCCCAGATCAGCGTATTGACCGAGCGGCTCGAGACCAGGATGAAACGCCCCAGCCACAGGGTGAAACGGTTGGGCGTGGTGTTCTGGGCCGCGATATAGGCGATCGGCAGCGACACGAAAACGGCGACGAACGTGGCGATCGTGGCGATATTGAGCGTCTCGACCAGGGCCCACAGGATGGCCTGTAGATTGCTCACATCCGGCGGCACCATGCGTCCGAACAGATCGCCGACCTGGGCCGGGGCATCCCACACCCACGGCCAGATGATATCGATGCTCTCCACTGCCCATACCACGGCAGCGGCAACCACCAGCATCGTGGCAAAGCGCTTCCAGCGTTGCTGCGGGGTGTAGCGGGCCCAGGTGCGCTCGGCAACGGTCGTGGTCGTCTGTAGGGTCATCCGATGTTCCTCCTGATTCGACCACTGACCGCTTCGCTGACCAGAATCACCCCGATGATGACCAGCGTGATCGCCAGGGCGAAATCGTAATCGTAACGGCCGAAAGCGTTCATCAGCGTGGAGCCGATGCCGCCGGCACCGACGATGCCGACGACTGCCGAGGCGCGCAGGTTGCTGTCGAGCTGATAGATGCCGAGGCCGATCTGGCGCGGCATGATCTGCGGCAGCACGGCGAACTGCAGCACACCGATATAGCGTGTGCCGCTGGCACGAAGCGCTTCCACCTGACCCCAGTCGATCTCCTCGATCCGCTCGGCCAGCATCTTGGCGACGAAGCCGATCGAGTAGAGCGTCAGCGTCAGAATGCCGGCGACCGGGCCGAACCCGACGGCCTTGACGAACAGGATCGCCACGATCACCGGATGGAAGCTGCGGGCGAGGATGATGATCGCTCGTCCGATCAGGTAGATCGGTTTGGCGGCAATGTTGCGGGCCGCCATGAACGCGATGGGCACGCTCAGCGCAAGGCCCAGCAGCGTTGCCAGGATGGCGATCTGCAGGCTCTCGAGAAAGCCGTCGATCAACAGCTCGTAACGATCGAAGTTGGGTGGAAAGGCGCCGGAGAAGATGCGAGCGGCGCGAGTCATGCCCTGGCTGATCCGATCGAGATCGAACGGCAGGATCGAGATCGCCCAGATGGCATAGATTGCCACGCCGACGACCAGCCCCCAGCGCAGCAGCGGGTTGGCGATGAAAGGCGGCTTGCGCCAGTGGCGGCGCGATGACGGGACGCCCCGTTCGGCGCTCCCGCTCATGACACGACCGCCTGCGCCTGCGCCGGGCCAACATCGGCTTGTTGGCGCTCTTCGCCCGGCGTACCGCTGTAGACGGCATCCATCGCTTCCTGGTCCAGATCGGCCGGGGCGCCATCGAAGATCAGTTTTCCGAAGCGCATGCCGACGATGCGCTGGGTGTATTCACGCGCCTCGGCCACGTTATGAATATTGATCAGCACCGGTAGCGACAGCTCCTGAGACAGGTTCTGCAGCAGCTCCATGATCTGGCGCGAACTGACCGGGTCCAGCGATGCGGTGGGTTCGTCGGCCAGCAGGATCTCGGGCTGCTGCATCAGTGCCCGCACCACGCCGACGCGCTGACGTTCGCCGCCGGAGAGCGCATCGGCGCGTTTGTTGGCGTAGTGGGCGATACCGACCCGCTCCATCAAGTGATAGGCACGTTCGATATCTTCAGCTGGATACTTGCGCAGCGCCGCGCGCCAGTAAGGGATGTAGCCCAACCGCCCGCATTGGACGTTTTCCATGACCGTCAGACGATCGACCAGATTGAAGCCCTGGAAGATCATCCCGATCCGCCGGCGGGCCTTGCGAAGCTCTTCGCGTTTCAGCGTGGTCAGTTCAAGGCCGTTGAGCTCGATGCTGCCTTCGCTGGGTTCGACCAGACGGTTGATGCAGCGCAGCAGGGTGCTCTTGCCAGCCCCCGAGGCACCGATGATCGAGACTACCGATTCGCCGGCCACGTCGAGGTTGAGACCGCGCAGCACCGGCTCGCCATGGCCGTAACGCTTGACCAGATTCTGAATGCGCAGCATGGGAGATCCTCTTTTGACGGCGCCATCGACCATGATGTCAGACGGCGCCATCGGGCGGTTCGGCAGGGTTATTCGACGTTTTCCTGGGAGTAGACGATGCCGTTGGCATCCTGAATGTCGCGAATCACTTCCCAGTCCTTCTGGTAGGTGACCGGCACGAACTTGGTCACGCCGTCGAACTCCTCACCCAGTTCAGTCCCCTTCATGTCAAAGCTGAAGAAGGCTTCCTTGATCTTGTCGATCAACTCCGGCTTGAGGTTGTTGGCGTAGGTGTAAGAGGTGGTGGGGAAGCGCTTGGATTCGAACACGATCTTGACCTCCTCCGGATCGTAAAGACCGCGCTCGGCCATGCGATCGACCACTTCGGAAGCGACCGGCGCTGCATCATAATCGCCGGCCACCACGCCGAGCATCGACTGGTCGTGAGAGCCCGAGTAGACCACCTCGTAATCCTCGTCCGGAGTGATGCCCTGCTTGGGGAACAGTGCGCGAGGCGCCAGATTGCCGGAGTTGGACGTGGGCGAGGTGTGCGCGACGCGCTTGCCCTTGAGATCGCTCAGCTCGTCGATGCCGCTGTCCTTGCGGGTGTAGACCTGCAGGGTGTAGCCGAACTCGCCATCGTCGCTGCCCATGATCGCGAACGGCACCGCCCCGGCCAGGTTGACCGCGAACGGCGTCGGCCCGGTGGAGAAGCCCGCAACCTGGATGCGGCCGCTACGCATCGCCTCGATTTCCGCCGCGTTGGACTGCACGGCGTAGAAGCGAACGTCCTTGCCGGTCACGTCGCGCAGGTGCTCGATGAACGGTTCCCAGATATCGGCGTAGATCGCCGGATCCTCGACTGGGGTGTAGGCGAAGACCAGCGGATCGGGATCGATCAGTTGGGATTCGTCGCTCGGTGCATCGGCGACCAGGTCGCCGTCGGCATCGCAGTACATGGGTGCCAGATCCCCGCGCTGCGGGCACTCATCCGCGGCCTGTGCCGCGAAGGCAATGCCGCAGCCGAGCGTCAGCGTGGTCAAAAGCGAGAGAGGGAGGCGGAGCGAACGGGACTTGGATCGTTTGAGGCGTCGTAGCATGGCGTGTCTCCTGAGGCGGAGGTTGTTATAAGCGACATCGAACGTGCGTGTCGTCTGTCTGGTCAAGCCGCGTTCGCTGTCATGGTTTTGTCACAGTGTGCGCAAAATCCGCCAAGAAGCGCATTCGACCTTCGCTAATGACTGCATTTCATGTTCGTTTCCGAGCAGCAAATCTAAAATTGACCTTATTGTTATGATATAACATAATTTACAGGGCTCGGCTGAAGCCATTGCCGCCATCAGAGTCCGAGTCGACGCAAACACGTCAGCGTCAGCAGTCCTGGTGGCTGATCTACCGTAACCTTTGGCCTCGAGAAAAATCATGAATCCATTACCCGTTACCGTCCTGTCCGGTTTTCTTGGTGCCGGCAAGACGACGGTGTTGAATCATCTGCTCAACAATCGCGACGGCCGGCGCATCGCGGTGATCGTCAATGACATGAGCGAAATCAATATCGACGCCGCGCTGGTCGAGCGCGAGGTCGATCTCAACCGTGCCGAAGAGAAGCTGGTCGAGATGAGCAACGGCTGCATCTGCTGCACGTTGCGCGAGGATCTGTTGATCGAGGTGAGTCGGCTCGCCGACGAGGGGCGCTTCGATTATCTGGTGATCGAGTCCACCGGCATCTCCGAACCGCTGCCGGTGGCCGAGACGTTCACCTTCGAAGACGAGCAGGGGCGAAGTCTGTCCCAGGTCGCCCGACTGGACACTCTGGTTACCGTGGTCGACGGGGCCAACTTCCTCTCGCAATACCATGAGGCCAAGTCGCTGGCGGAAGCCGGTGAGAGTCTGGGCGACGAGGACGAGCGCAATGTCGCCGACCTGCTGGTGGATCAGATCGAATTCTGCGACGTGCTGCTGATCTCCAAGTCCGACCTGATCGAAGCGCGCGCCCTAGGCGAACTCGAGGCGGTGCTGAAAAGCCTCAACCCCGACGCCGAGATCATCGCCATTCAGAACGGACAGGTGCCGCTGGAGAGGGTGCTGAATACCGGCCGGTTCAGCTTCGACAAGGCGCAACAGGCGCCAGGCTGGCTCAAGGAAATGCGCGGTGAGCACGTGCCGGAAACCGAGGAGTACGGAATCTCCAGCTTCAGCTTCGAGGCGCGTCGGCCGTTTCATCCGCAGCGTTTTCACGCCGTGCTGCACGGCGACTGGGGCCACGGCAAGCTGCTGCGCTCGAAAGGGTTCTTCTGGCTCGCCAGCCGGCCGCAGTTCGCCGGCCAGTGGAGCCAGGCCGGTGGCATCGCCCACCATGGCTTCGCCGGCCTGTTCTGGCGGGCGGTGCCGGAATCGCGCTGGCCGCAGGATCCCGAGTATCGCGCGTCGATCCTGGAAAAGTGGCAGGAGCCGTTCGGCGACATGCGCCAGGAACTGGTCTTCATCGGCCAGGGCCTGGATGCCGTCGGGATTCGGCAACGGCTCGAGGCGTGCCTGCTAAGCGACGACGAACTGGCTCGCGGCAAGGACTACTGGGTGACGTTGCCGGACCCGTTCCCCGAGTGGAGCAATGCCGCCTGAGCATATCGCGGCCGACTCGCGGTTGCCGCTTCGCTATGGTCTGGTCTCCACCGGAGCTTCCCCGGCCACTTGGCTGGGGTTTTTTATGGTGTATCCACGTCACTGATGGCGGAATAGCGAGAGAGGGCGCCAAGATCGAAAAACGGCTCCTTCAAGTGCATGAAGGGGCCGTCGATGTCATGCCGACGAGTGAGATCAAAAAGCGCCGGGGCGGGGCTTGAACGTCCGCGTGATCGCATCCCAGAGTCCCACGGCCTCGGCATCGGTCAGCGAGGCTTTGTCAATCGCAGGGTGATCTTCACCGTGAGCAAACTGACCGTTGCGCAGCGAAATATCAACATAGGGGGCGCCGGGTGAGCCTATCCGGCTATTGGCCTCGAGATTGAAATAATTGCCTTTGACGTTTTCGTCAGTCGTGCCTGCACTGAGCCATTCTTCCGCCTGATCTATACCATCGAGATCCACTTCACCTTTTCTCAAAACTGAGAAATCTTGATCATTGGCTAATGCCCGTTCAGCCTGATCGGTACGATCCAACAAAGTGTCTTCTTCAGCAATGGTGCTATCCGTGTAGAAATGAATGTAGATATCCCGGTTTTTGTTATCTGAAAATCTCATTCCAATCTGTTCCTTGCGTGTCGGTACCGCAGCGCCGGGAATCGCCTGATCGGAGCCCCCGGCCAGAAAGCCGTGTGCGAAACACAGGCCGGGGCGTTCGGGAATCTCCCCCGACTTCCGGGGTGACAGGTGGTTCAACAAGTATTCGACCTGTTTTAGGCGCTCGGATTTGTTGCTTTGGCGGAGCTTCCTCTGCTCTCTGTATTTTTCATCATCCACATCTATGGCAGTCAGTTTCACGCTGAACATGGTCAGCCCCTCGAACTTGTAACCCTCCAAGAGCCTTGCCGCGTCTGGCTTATGGGGGCTTTCGTTACGATCGATGATGACCATGTCGTCGCTGACCTGGATGAGCCGCTTGAGGAAGGGCTGATCCCCGGCATCCACGGTATGCATGGCTTCCAATTCAGCTTTGCGCTTGTCAATAAAGCGCCGGAACATCTTCCGACTATTGGGTGTGGCACTGATTTTGGCCTCATTGACGGTCAGGCTGCTGAAGCTCAGCTTTAGTTGCGACGGCATATCGACCTGAAAGCGGCCAATGCAAACCGGCGCTTGCGTGTCGGTATAGGCCTCGACGGTCTGGCGTTCCTGGTCGCTCATCTCGGGGACTCCCTGTTCCGGTGCGCCACAGGCCGTGGCCAGCAGTAATAGCCCGCCCATGAGCGGCGCTCGCAATCGCGTGATCATCCGTGACGTCCTGACTGTTTTCATTCCCATTGCTCGGCAATCTCGAGAAGCGAGGCCAGCGTGAACCAGCGTGCGACCTCCTGGTTATAGGCTGGCTCGTGCTCGGTGGCGACGGCCAGGCTCTGCCGTGCCTGGGACACCCCCTACTGCCGGAGCGCACGGGAACGGTCCCATCGCCAGGCTCATCCGCGTCACTGATGGTGTACTGGTAAAAGCGCGGGCGGCCACGCGAATCGCGCTCGGTGATCATCCGGCGTTCGCCATATTGATCCATCATTCTTGCGCTCATCAGGGTGTCGGAGCCATAGCTGGCCTCTCGTCCGTGCCAGGTGACGGTGCCATAGCTGGGGTGGGCATCGCTGTCCGAATAAAACAGATAGGTATAGGGGTGAAACTGTCCTGCCATTGACATATGAAACGGCCGAACGGTATCCAGCACGATATTTAGGTAACTATTCCAGGATTCATCCAGCTCCCGCTGCCGATTAGCCGCGCCCAACCCCAGCTCCGGCATGGCCAGGGTCTCGTCCATCATGCCCCACCAGTGGTCGCGCTCGAGATAGATGTCCGTGTAAGGGTCGTTGGCCGTCGGCAGCGTCAATGCCGACTCTCCAGGCTTTTCGATACGCAGCCAGCCGTTGCCATACTCCGGTGTCGGCACCAGCTGCAGCGGACCTGGGGCCTGCGCCAGCACGGCGGTCATCTCCCGTGACGAGGCTCCCAACACTTGGCTGGTGGCCCACGATGATGGACTGAACGCCTGGCTTTCGGTGCCGGATTTCATCCGCCGGTAGAACACCGCCGCGCCCGTGGTGGGCATGACGCCATGGACGATGCCCAGCAGGTTGGCGTTACCCCCGGAAACCTCCGAATAGTACCGCGCGACCAAGCCACCCATGGAGTGGGTGATGAGAATGGCTTGCCTACACGTCATGCGTGCCTGGCGATAGCCCGCGATGATCTCATCGACTCGTTGAGCCAGTTCGGCCGCCGAATCCGAATTGGACTGCAACCAGTTATAGCCGCAGGCATGGACCGGAAAGTTGAAGCGCCCCAAGGTCTGGGCGTTGCGTTTGGCTCGTGCCTGGGCTTGTTCCTCGCTCAGGCCTCGGGTCCCGATATAGTGGCGAGTCAGGTTGCTCTCGAGCGTGCTGAACGCGCTGTTGGCTTCGATATTGAGCTGGTTCTCGAGCCACACCAGAAAGTCGCCGTAGGACATGTTCGCCACTTCGCCCCAGCCGCGCTCTCGAAGTAGCTCATCCGTCGGAATCGTGTCTCCGCTCCGATGATCGATATAGCGACGTGCGATGTCTTGTGAGACGTCCCCCTCAGAGTCGACAACGGTTTGCGTGGGATTAAGTATACGTTTTCTGGCTTGAGCGCCTTTGATCAGCCACGGGGAAGCGCTCAACTGGCTATCAAGACGCCATGTATCGTCTGACTGAGTATTTACCAGATTACTCCCCATCACACCCGGTACGAAAACGATGGGGATGACGCCTTCATGCACGATTACCGGGGTGACATGGTTTTCCGCACTGGGCCGCATGAAGCTGGTGGCCATATCGAAGATGTCGTAGATATCGTACTGGCTCATGCCGACTGCCCCCGGAAGTGAATGGTCATCCCTTCGACGAATTCGCTTTTCTGAACCTGGGTGTCGCCCTGGGCATCCGTCGTACCGGTATGGATGACCTTGCCATCGCGGAGCAACTCGAAGGCCACATTAGGGAGAGGCGTTCCATCGGGGCGCGTGGCTTTGTACGTTTCCTGATAGGCGGTGGTCGGGAAATCGTTGAAGGTGTGCGACAGACTGGTCGGCCCCCCAAAACTCTTCGTCGCGCCCTTGACGGTAACCTTGCCCGGCGCATGCAGCTCGATATTGCCGCCCTTGATACGCACGTAGGCGCCGCCGCTGACCAGCAGAATCTCCTCGGCGGCGGCGAAGTCGATCTTGTCTTCCGTGGAGGTGACCCCGAGATCCCGCCGCGCGGTGGCTTCCAGATTGTCCGACTGCGCCTGGATGTCCACCTTGCCCCGGGCCGCGAACAGCTTGATGCCGGCTTTCTGCACGAACAGCGACAGCTTCTCGGAGATCGACGCCACCAGGCTCTTGCCGGTGGCGATATTGACGTCTTCGCCGCTGGAGATACTGAGCGATCTGCCCTGGGCCAGGTGGGTCGATTCCGGCGTGCTCAGGGTGATGCCGGCCGGGGAGGCCATGTACAGCCAGGGGGCTTTCATGCGTGCCGCTTCGCCACGGCCGCCGCTGTCGGAGGCGCCACGGGCGTTGTCCTGCTTGGCTTGACCTTGTGAATCGACGCGCTGCTCGCTGTTGCCGTAGCGGTCGTCGGCGTCATCCCCGGCCTGCTTGAGATGCTGGCGGGCGTCGAGGGCGTCGGCGTTGTGGTCCTGGGCGCTCTGGCTGAGGCTGTCGCTGAGGTGATAGGCGCTGTCGAGCTGCTGCCTGGCCGGGGTGAGGTCGAGCTGGTCGCCGCTGGCGCCGAGCTGGTCGCCACCGCAGTCGCGCAGGTGTTCGGCCAGCGAGCGGCCGGTATC